>JAGBEE010000004.1 GCA_017937135.1 Clostridia bacterium
ATGATAATCATTTTTTCTTCAAATGTATACTTTTTAAATTTTTGTCCCTTTTTAGCCATAATTAAAAACCTCCTATGGTTTCATTATACCATAAGAGGTTTTCGTTTTTTGTTTTTTGTGAACTAAATAGGGTTCACTTCACTGACGTGGCTGTTTTTGTTGTTTTTATAGATTTACGAGGTAGTAAATTAAGCCTGCAGCCATACCTGACACCATTAGTCCTGTAAGAACCCATATTAGTATAATTGTGCCGAGATTTCTTTTAGGCGTGTACTGGCTTTTGTTATTCTTGTTCTTCATTTTGTTCTCCTTTTATTATGTTTGCGTTTATCAACCATCTATTTTTATTTGCTTAGCCTTTATGTCCTTATCACTCATTAAAACACCCGTTGCAGGAATTTTTATCTTGCGATAGCGCTCCTTTGCATCAGGATATTTACCCTCGTAATCAGTTATTACATCAGTTATTTTTTGATTTTTCTTCAGGTTCATTGCAAAGACTGTTGTACCAATTGAGGTTCTTGTTGTTTTTATAGGTATTAGTGATGGTCTTATTAAAATTGCCTTTGATTCGGAGTTAATTATCATAAAGTAATCATCCGATTTTTCGTAGATTATTCCTACTATTGGGGAAGCATCTGAATATGCTTTTTTGAGCTTTTTTCTCGCACCCTGTGTCGCGTATTCGCTCATTGGCACTCTTACAGCCTTTCCATTTTCAAAGACAAATATTACACGTTGCTCCTCACTAAACGACGGATTTATTTGCATAAATGCAACTCTTTCGTCGTCATCAAATTTTAATTGCTTGGGCACGTAAATTCCAAGGTCTGACGCCTTTGACAATTCAAAGTCGGACATTTTTGCAAAGTAAAGCTGACATTTGTCGGTAAAGAATATTACCTCGTCCTTATTATTTATCTCTGTTTCGAGAATTATTTTGTCGTCCTCTTTTATCTTTTGCTCGGAATTACCACGCAGTGACTGCTGTGTAATCTTCTTTAAATAGCCATCCTTGGTAAAGAAAAGCCACGCTGTGTAGTCCTCTATCATTATTTCCTTGTTAAATTCCTTAACGCTTTCGGACTCCATTATTTGTGTTTTTCTTGGTTTTCCATACTTTTTCTTTATATCATTAAGCTGTCTTATCATATAAGATTTCAGCTTTAATTCATCGTTGAGAATTGATTTAAGCTCGTCGATGTCCCTTTGAAGCTCATCAATATCCTTCAAGCGATTCATTATATATTCTCTGTTTAAATGACGGAGCTTTATGTCTGCTATATATTCTGCCTGCTCCTTATCAACGTCGAAGCCACGCATAAGGTTGGGGACAACGTCCTCGTCCTTCTCTGTTTCTCTTACTATTTTTACAGCCTTATCTATGTCAAGAAGTATCTTTCCAAGGCCGAGGAGCAAGTGTAGCTTGTGTTGCTTTTTGTCAAGGTCAAAGTAAAATTCACGCCTTAGACACTCGGCTCTGAACTTTATCCATTCAAGTAATATGTCGCGTACTCCGAGAGTTTTTGGAGAGCCACCTATTAAAACGTTAAAGTTACAGGTAAAGTTGTCCTCTAATGGAGTGAACTTAAAGAGCTTTTGCATAAGCTGCTCAGGGTCTGTGCCCTTCTTTACATCAATTGTAAGTCTAAAGCCATTTAAGCCTATTTCATCACGCCAGTCGGTAACCTCCTTGAGCTTGCCCGCCTTTGACATATCGGCAATTTCCTTCATTATTGCTTCTATTGTAGTAGAATAAGGAATTTCCAAAACGTCAATACAGTTTGCCTCGGGGTCGAAGCGATATTTTGCACGAAGCTTAACGGGTCCCTTTCCTGTTTCGTAAATCTTTTTCATTTGCTCACGGTCATAAACCACATAGCCACCACCAGGAAAATCGGGCGCCTTTATTATATCAAGTATCTTTTCTATATCTGTTCTCGGTGAGCGTAAAAGCGCAATTGTTGCATCGCATACCTCAGCAAGATTAAAGGAGCATATTGACGAGGCAAGACCAACTGCAATACCCAAATTGGCTGATACTAAGATGTTTGGAAAGGTTGTGGGCAAAAGCCTTGGCTCCTTCATTGTGCTATCGTAGTTATCTACCATATCTACTGCATTTTTCTCTATCCCAGAGAAAATTTCAGCACAAAACGGCTCCAGCTTTGCCTCCGTATATCTCGATGCGGAAAACGCCATATCTCTACTATACTGCTTACCAAAGCCACCCTTTGAGTCAACAAATGGATGAAGCAAGGACTCGTTATCTCTTGACAAACGAACCATTGTTTCGTATATCGCCATATCTCCGTGAGGATTTAGCTTCATCGTTTCGCCAACGATATTGGCGCTTTTGGTGCGTCTGTTATGCAAGAGTCCCATTCTATACATAGTGTATAGAAGCTTTCTGTGCGAGGGCTTAAAGCCGTCTATTTCAGGAATCGCACGTGATACCATTACGCTTACTGCGTATGGCATATAGTTTGACTCTATCGTTTCAGTTATTGGCTGAACCACAGGCTCTCTTTCAATGTATGTTTCCTTTTCCTGCTTTTTCTTAACCTTTGCCATTTATACCTCCTAATACTCTGTGCGCACACGCGCGAATCATTCTGTTATAAATTGCCAAGGACTCACCCTCATCGCTCGGTAGGTGAGCATACACGGTATCGACACCAAGGTCGTCCGCTTTACGCAAAAGATCAAACAGTTTTTGTGTCTGCTTCTTTATGTCCTCTTTTTTACCAATAGGTAAAAGATTTTTGCTTTCTAATAGGCTTATTTCCTCGTCATAGCACATTATAGCGCAATTTTCGGCTTTTTGCCTTGCTTTTGTAAATTCTACAAAATTTATGTACCTGTCATCTATTAAATATAGCTCTGCCTTTGGGGCATAATGCTTATATTTCATTCCAGGGGAGAGTGCCTTTTCTCCTGCCTTTAATTCCTCCTTAACTGCGCCTGCTATGGTTACATTTTCGCAAACGCTCATTAAGTCCCTTGGAGTAATTTGTCCAGGTCTTAAAAGAACGATTTCATTTTCCTTTATTTGAATAACCGTTGATTCAACACCAACACTACATTCGCCACCGTCTAAGATTAGTGGGATTTTTCCGTCCATATCGTCTAAAACGTGCTTGGCTGTGGTTGGTGAGGGCTTGCCAGAGGTGTTTGCAGAGGGTGCGGCTATCGGTAAGCCGCTTATCGAAATAAGCTCCCTTGCAACCTCATTTAAGGGACACCTTACAGCAACGGTATCAAGTCCACCTGTTGTTTGGGGTGGGACTATATCTCTTTTTGGAAGAATTATAGTTAAGGGGCCAGGCATAAATTTTTCTGCAAGCTTATAATAAAGCTGATTTGTATAAGCAATTTTCTCGGCATGCTCGGGCTTGGCAATATGGACTATCAGAGGATTATCGCTCGGTCTTCCCTTTGCCTTGAATATACTCTTGCACGCCTCGCCATCTAAGGCGTTTGCGCCTAAGCCATACACCGTTTCGGTAGGTATAGCGACAATTCCGCCATCTTTTATAATGTCGGCTGCCATATTAAGTATATCCACACTGTCCTTATCTACCTTGAAAATTTGAGTTTTCATTGATTTCCTTTCAGCTTTTCTGCTGCATCAGCAGTTGCAAGCTTATCGAGCATTTCTCCTATATCGCCATTCAAAAATGCCTCTAAGGAGTAAATTGTAAAGCCTATTCTGTGGTCGGTAACTCTGCCCTGAGGATAGTTGTAGGTTCTTATTCTCTCGCTTCTGTCACCTGTGCCAACCTGACTCTTACGCTCTGATGCGATTTTTTCGTTCATTTCACGTTCCTTAATATCATAGAGCTTTGCTCTTAATATCTTAAAC
The DNA here is from genome assembly GCA_017937135.1 of Clostridia bacterium. Taxonomy (GTDB): domain Bacteria; phylum Bacillota; class Clostridia; order Oscillospirales; family CAG-272; genus RGIG2000. The sequence continues at coordinate 3,866 of JAGBEE010000004.1, forward strand.
GCCTTGTCCTTGTTTTTGAACTGGCTACGCTCGTCCTGACACTCAACCACAATGCCTGTTGGCTTGTGTATCAAGCGAATAGCCGATTCAGTTTTGTTTACGTGCTGTCCACCTGCGCCACTGCTTTTGCAGGTTTCGACGGTAACATCACTCATATTTAATTCAACCTCAACATCCTCAGCCTCTGGCAAAACTGCCACGGTTGCTGTTGAGGTATGGATTCTACCCTGTGTTTCGGTTTCGGGAACTCTTTGTACTCTGTGTACACCACTTTCAAATTTAAAGCGTGAATATGCTCCCTCTCCAGAAATTAAGAAGGTAACCTCCTTAAAGCCGCCAAGCCCCGTTTCATTAACGCCTGTCAGCTCTGTTTTAAAGCCATTTGAGTCGGCATACATCGAATACATTCTGTAAAGCACAGATGCAAAGAGCGCTGCCTCCTCGCCACCTGCCCCTGCTCTTATTTCGACAACTACGTTTTTGTCATCGTTGGGGTCCTTGGGTATTAAGAGGATTTTTAACTCCTCCTCTATTATTTCTATCTTTTCCTTGCACTCCTTGTATTCTTCAAGTGCAATATCATAAAGCTCGCCCGTTTCCTCCTCCATGAGCATTTTAGCGCCCTGCATATCGGACTCGTTCTTTTTATACTCACGATATTTTTCTATTATAGGAGTCAGGCTTTTGTACTCCTTCATAGCCTTTGTAAATTCGGTGGGATTTGATGCTGTTTCGGGGTCTTGAAGAGCAAGCTCTATTTCCTCGTATCTTTTTTCTGCCTCGTTTAATTTATGAAACATACTTATGCTTTTTTAACCAAATGGATAGCAAATCCACAGATTTCGTCCTTTAAGTAAATTACCTTTAGGTTACCCTTTTGGTCGTATGCAGCAGTTTCCTCATTAAACTTAATTCCCTGCTTTTCAAGATATGCTCTTGCTCTGTCTGGGAAATTGGTTGCTATTGCAACGTGACCGTTCTTGCCAAGATATGGCTTGTGCATAAGCTCAAAATCAGCACCTGCGAAGGTTGATTTATTGCCTTCCTTATATTCAAGTCCGAAAAGCGTGCAAAGAAGCTTAGCGCTTGACTTTGCCTCCTCCTCGTTTTCACAGTTGATACCAACGTGAACGAGCTTGAAGCCGAGCATTTTCATTACTGCATTTTTGGTAAGGCGTGTAATTTCCTCAAAGTTTCCTGCGTCAATTAGGCTGTCCTTTACCATAAAGCTACCACCACAGGCAATTACCTTGCCAAATGAGAGGTAATCAAGCATATTTTCATCATTTATACCACCTGTTGGCATAAATTGAATTTGTGAATATGGTGCAGACATAGATTTTATCATATTTATTCCACCTGCAGCCTCAGCCGGGAAGAATTTAACTGCCTTTAAGCCAAGCTCAATTGCGCTTTCTACCTCGCTTGGTGTCGCGCATCCTGGGAGCACAGGCACGCCCTTTTCAAGACAATGCTTTACTACTCTTGGGTTAAAGCCGGGGCTAACTATAAACTTTGAGCCTGCCTCAATTGCCTCGTCAGCCTGCTCGGGTGTTAAAATAGTTCCTGCGCCAACGAGCATATCAGGAAGCTCCTTAGTGATTATAGCAATTGCTTCCTTAGCGCAGGAGGTACGGAAGGTAATTTCAGCGCAGTTAAGTCCACCATCCTTTAATGCCTTAGCTAATGGAAGTGCGTTTTCTACATTTGTGATTTTGATAACGGGAACAAGCCCGAAGTCGTGAAGCTCTTTTATAATATCCATATTGTCCTCTTTTCGCCCGAGCCATTATGGCTCAGGCTGATTTTTTTATTTACAGAATGCACAAAGTGCCTTGTGTGTTTCGTATAGGTCGTTTTTAGAGATAACCTCAAGTGGAGCGTGCATTGAGAGCACAGGAACACCAAGGTCAACTGTGTTGATGTTGTGATTTGCTATATACATAGCAACCGTTCCACCTCCACCAACGTCAATTTTACCAAGCTCTGCTGTTTGCCATGTGATATTGTTCTCGTTAAATACCTTTCTTATATAGCCAACATACTCTGCGCTTGCATCGTTTGTGGAGCTCTTTCCACCACCACCTGTGTATTTATTCATTACTACGCCACAGTTAACAATTGCGCTATTTCTCTTTTCATATACCTCCGGGTACATTGGGTCATAGCCTGCACTAACGTCAGCAGAAAGACACATTGAATTTGCTCTTACTACGTTTGGATTACCACCAAGGTTGTTGGCAATTTCCTCAATTAAGTCAACGATAAGACGACATCTCATACCACTTACACCCTCAGAGCCGATTTCCTCCTTGTCAGCCAAGATACACATAATTGTGTGCTCGCTATCCTTACATTCGATGATAGATGTAAGTGATGGATATGCACAAACTCTGTCGTCGTGTCCATATGCGCCTATCATTGAACGGTCAAGACCGAGGTCTCTTGCCTTGCCAGCAGGAGTTGCTGTAAGCTCTGCGCTTACAAAATCGCTCTCGGTAATTCCATACTTGTCGTTAAGAATCTTGAGCATATTAAATTTAACCTTTTCGTCTGTTTCGCCACTAATTGGCTCTGAGCCTATAAGAAGATTAAGTCCCTCACCAGATATTGCTGTGCCAAGTGGCTTTTGTGACTGCTCTCTTGCAAGGTGTGGGAGAAGGTCTGTAATACAGAAGATTGGATCACCCTCGTCCTCACCGATAACTATCTCTACATTTTTGCCATCAATGGTTGTTACTACACCGTGAATTGCTAATGGAATTGTTACCCATTGATATTTTCTAATTCCACCATAATAGTGGGTTTTAAGATATGCAAAGCCCTCGTTTTCAAAAAGTGGGTGTTGCTTTAGGTCAAGACGTGGAGAGTCGATATGCGCTGCACAAATTCTAATACCGTTTTCGATATTTTCTGTTCCTGCAACAAATGCAAAAAGGCTCTTTCCACGATTATCATAGTAGTATCTTTCGCCTGCTACGATTTTATCGCCAAGCGTGTATGGCTTAAAGCCATTTGCACTAAGCATTTTAATGCCCTCTCTTACTGCCTCACGCTCGGTTTTTGCACTATCAAGGAAGCTCATATAGCCCTTTGCGTATTTCTCTACTTCCTTTGCATCCTTTTTTGTTTGGTTTTCAAACACATTCTCTTTTTTGTAAAAGAGTTTTTTCTTTAAGTCTTGAAGCTCGTTCTTTTTCATATATACTCCTATTCTGTGGGCTTCCCCACCTTAAATTTTAACAAATTAAATTTTCCTGCTTTAGTATTAAAGCAATTTGCTCTTGTATATCACTTGAGCTATCGTTTTTTATTTCATAATCGCAAAGCAACCTAAGCTCGCTATCCGGCAGCTGTGTTACAAGCCTTGCTAATGCCTTTTCCTTTGAAATTCTGTCGCGCTCTACTATTCTTTCAAGCTTTATTTCGTCATTTGCTGTTACACAAATGGTAAAATTGCACATTTTATCAAAGCCGCTTTCAAAAAGCAATGGCGCATCTATTAGTACTGCCTTAATGCTTTGCTTTTCAAGCTCGGCAATAATATTTTCAGTATCAATTTTTATATGCTTGTGAGTTATTTGATTTAAAAGCTCACGCTTTAGGTCCTTGCCTTCACCTTCAAAAACTATTTTTGCAAGCTCGCTCTTATTCAACGTGCCATCATTATTTAGTATTTCATTACCAAATGCAAAAACAAGCTCTTTTAAGCACAGTGAGTTAGGCACTACCGTTTTTTCTCTATACACAAGGTCGGTATCTATATGAGCTATGCCATATTCCTTGAATATGCTACACACATATCCCTTCCCCGAGCCACTTGAGCCACATATTCCTATTTTTTTCATAGCTCGCTTATCATTACCTCTCTTTTTTCCTTGTCGGAGCGATATGCACATTCAAGCACGCCTTGAACGTACGCTCCGTCATCAAACGAGGGGGATTTATAGGTGTTATTTACTATTGACTCTAAAAATGCGTGGTAGCTACCGATATGTCCTCTTAGCCAGCCAATCGGCGCTTTTATTCCAGGGAATACGCCACCAGGACTTGGATAACGATTTACACATTCGATTTTAGTATATCCACGTGTGCCACCATAATTTCCGTCGCTATTATCAACCGAGTAAAAATCAAGGAAGTTAAGCTCCATTAAATCAAAGGCAATACTACCCTTTTCACCGTGAATTTCAAAGCGCAAATCATCATTTGCTCCTGTTGTAATTTTGCTGACCTCTATTGTTCCGTGCGCTCCGTTTTCAAGCGTGGCTATCATATAAAATGCCTCGTCAGCATTTGTCTGCCATTCTTGCCCGTCAACTCCCTTTCTTTTTGGGTAGGCTATTTGGCTCTTGCCATACACGCTTGCAAATTTGCCACAAAGATAGTATATTAAGTCAAGCGCGTGTGAGCCGAGGTCGAAAAGCACGCCTCCACCACAAATGTCCTTGTCTTGCTTCCAGCCTGCATTTTTGCTTGTATCAAGTGCGCTTGAGTGAAGATACTTAATTGAAAATGAGAGTATTTTCCCTATTTTGCCCTCGTCTATTAGCTCCTTTGCTTTTAGTATTGGAGACAAAAAGCGATTATTGAAAACTATCATACATTTTACATTATGCTCTTTTGCAAGGTCGCTAAGCTCCTTAGCCTCCTTGTACGTTACTGCAAGTGGCTTTTCACAATAAACGTGCTTGCCTGCTAAAATAGCCTTTTTCGCTGTTTGATAGTGATAAATGTTTGGCGTACAAATATCAATTATATCAATATCGTCGTTATATATGATGTCGTCCTCGTTATCTGTAAAAAAGCCGAGGTTGTATCTATTACTTGCTTTTTTTGCATTTTCGATATTTTTAGTGCACACTGCACCTATGCTTGCTCCAAGTGAGTCAGAAAAGAAATAGGGGAGGTTTTGTATGCAGTATGCGTGAGCTTTACCCATTGAGCCAAAGCCCAAAATTCCAATTTTCATAAAAAGCCTCCTTAATATTTTATAATTTTGCCTGTAAATTTTACCTTTTCATTCTATTATAACACTTAAAAATAATTATTTCAATATATTATTTTATTTAATAAAGAAAAAGTCGCCAAAAAGCGACTTTTTTCATTTATTTTAGGGTTGGTGCATCAAAATTAAAGTGCTCAAGGGTTAAATCTGTGCCTGAATTTTCAAGAAGCTCCTTAAATTCCTGCATAATGTATATATAGCTCTTGTACACAGTTGATTTCATCGCTGAAACTAAATTCTTCTCTGTCTCGGAATCTACATATTTTACGAAATTATAAATAAGCGTTTCATCAATATTTTCGCCATCGGGAGCTACTCCTGAAATAACATCAGCATCAATTGTTATTTGTCCCATATTGTAGTCAAAGAGGGTTATTTTGTACTCGCTTGAATCTGCTGTTATTTCTATCTGCACCTCAAATCTTACCGCCTCATATGAGAGAATATTGAGCCTTAAAATGACCTTTTTTGCCTCGCTATCGTATATAAAATAGCATTCTCTACCATATGTCGTGCTTGTACCAACATTTAATAGCTTATAAATGTAGGCAGAATCACCATTATTAAGCGCTCCGTGCTTATTTACAGCTATATAGTTTGCAATAATTTGATATGCATTTGACATAAGGGTTGCCTGATAAATTTGCTCAAGCGTCTGGTTTTTATCAAGCTCTAACTCGCTAATTCTTTCACTTCTTACAGCAAAGTTAAGATTTTGTGCATCTAATGCTGTTCTTGAGTTTATTCCAATTACTCTGCCCTCGTCATTCACAAGCGGACCACCACTGTTACCTGTTGAAATTGGCGCTGTATATGAGAACATATCACAGCCAGCGACAATTTTCGATGTGTTTGAAATTATACCTGATGAGAATATATTGTCAATGCCCATTGGATTACCAAGCGCGTACACGTAGTCGCCTGTTTTTATGTTTGTGGTTGTTGCAAGCTCAAGATATGCAGCTTTTGTTGCATTCGTCTTAATTACAGCCACGTCCTCAACAATATCGTAGCCCAAAACGTCAACTACATCATAAACAATTCCACTATATGTAAATATTTTGGCAGAGCGCGCTCCACTTATAACGTGGAAGTTTGTTGCCACATTTCCGTCGTCAGTTATAAAAAAGCCTGAGCCTGTGCTTATGCGATTACCATCCTTGTCATATGCTTCTATTCTTACAGTAGCATTTGCAATAAGCTCGTAAATTTCAGATGGCGCCATAGTTGAGGTCTGGTCTATTGTCTTTTCGTGCTTACAAATATTACAGGTGTATTTAATGTAGCTACCTACATTATTTTCGCCCTCATAGTATAGAGTTGAATAATCGTGCAGGGTGCTCTGCGCAACTACACCTGTCTCTAATTCCTTTGCACATATTTTGCAATATTTGCTCCTCGTGCCTGTGCTTATACAGGTTGGATTTTTTGTTGTTACCCAGTCGCCTGCTATATGCTCTGTCGACACAGGAGTGTAATTTGTATTGTAGGTATCACCACAGTCAACACAGGTGTGCACTGTATAGCCCTGCTCCTTACAGGTTGGGCTAACTATTGACTCCTCGTATTTATGTGGTAGCTTTGCTCCCTCGCGCTTTTCAAGGACTACGTTACATACTGTACACTTTATTACCTCTTGTAGGCTGGTTGTGCAGCTTGCCTCAGTCGCAATCTCCCATTCGCCGCTTGTGTGTCCCTTTTCAAGAACGAAGTCGGTGTGCTTTGAGTGACCGCAAATCTTGCAAATATTTCTTACATATCCACTATCCTTACAGGTAGGTGGTACTGTTGTTTGCAAATAATCGTGTGTATGGTCAGCAGCAGAGTCTGAGCCACACGCGACAAGCGCTATAGAAAAAAGCGCTATTGCAAGCATTAAAATTACTAATTTTGTTCTTTTAAGCATCTTATTCTCCATAAAGAATTATTCGTTATACTTTATTGTAGCATATTTTTTATTTATAGTCAATATAAGATTTTTATCTATCTTTTATCGCGTTTTTGCCCGCCAAAAAAAGCAAAAACAGCCACAGGAGTGGCTGTTATAATAGTTATTGGTTTTTTGCTTGAATATATTTGTCAATAGCCTCGGCAGCAGTTTTGCCTGCTCCCATTGCCAAAATAACAGTAGCAGAGCCCGTTACAGCATCTCCACCGGCATATATTCCATCAAGAGAGGTAAGTCCGTCCTCGTTAACCACTATGCCTCCCCATTTTTGAGTTTCAAGACCAGCTGTGGTTGATTTTATAAGTGGATTCGGTGATGTTCCAAGAGCCATAATTACACAGTCCACATCAAGGACAAATTCACTATTTTCCTTAACCTGTGGCTTTCTTCTGCCACTTTCATCAGGCTCACCAAGCTCCATTTCAACGCATTTCATACCACATACGCTATTGTTTTTAGGGTCACGCTTATCCTCGGTGGTTCTTGCAATAATCTCAACAGGATTTGTAAGGGTTTTAAATATTACACCCTCCTCTATTGCGTGCTCAACCTCCTCGTGTCTTGCAGGGAGCTCCTCCATTCCACGTCTATATACAACATAAACCTCGCCACCTAAGCGCTTTGCGCATCTGGCAGCGTCCATAGCAACGTTTCCACCACCTACTACGGCAACCTTTTTATATGCCAAGATAGGTGTGTCGCTCTCAGGGGTGTATGCCTTCATAAGATTTATTCTTGTTAAAAATTCGTTTGCTGAGAATACGCCCTTCAAATTTTCGCCAGGAATATTCATAAACTTGGGAAGCCCTGCGCCAGAGCCAATAAATATCGCCTCATAGCCATATTCGCTTTGAAGCTCCTCAATCGAAACGGTTTTACCAACTACAACATTTGTTTTTATTTCAACGCCCAGAGCCTCAAGACCCTTTATTTCCTTTTCAACTATCGCCTTTGGTAAACGAAATTCAGGGATACCATAAACTAAAACGCCACCTGGTGTATGAAGCGCCTCAAAAATTGTCACTCTATATCCCCTTCTTACAAGGTCAGACGCACATGTAAGTCCTGCAGGTCCTGAGCCAATAACTGCCACCCTGTGTCCGTTATTCTTAGTTTCATTAGGCCATTTTTTGCATCTTTCATTATGATAATCGGCAACAAAGCGCTCAAGCCTGCCTATTGCCACGCTCTCTCCCTTTATTCCTCTTACGCACTTGCCCTCGCATTGATTTTCCTGTGGGCAAACACGTCCGCAAATAGCAGGAAGTGATGAGGATTTTGAAATAATATCGTATGCCTCCTCAAATTTTCCCTCTGCTACCTTAGCTATAAAATCGGGTATGTAAATTTTGACAGGACAGCCACCAACACAAGGACGATTTTTGCAATTTAAGCATCTTTTTGCTTCATTTATTGCTTCTTGTTCTGTATAACCAAGAGCAACCTCGTTAAAGTTCGTATTTCTTACGTTTGGCTCCTGTGATGGCATTGGAGTTTTATTTAACTGCATATTTGCCATTTTATTCTACCTCCTTTTTTAAGAGGTTACAGTCTCTTTCTCTTTTGTGCTTTTCAAAGTCGGCATAGATATTTGAGCGTGACATAGCCTCATCAAAATCTATTAGGTGTCCGTCAAATTCCGGTCCGTCAACACAAGCAAATACTGTTTTGCCACCTACTGTTAAACGACATCCACCACACATTCCTGTACCGTCAACCATTATAGGATTCATAGATGCTACTGTCTTTATTCCATATTCCTTAGTAAGAGCACAAACAAATTTCATCATAATAAGAGGTCCTATTGTAATAACCTCATCATATTTTTCTCCACTCTCTATAAGCTTTTTAAGCGCATCGGTAACAAGTCCCTTTTCTCCTGCGCTACCGTCATCACTCATTAGCACAAATTTAGATGATGCCTTTTTAAATTCATCCTCTAAAATAACAAGCTCCTTATTTCTAAAGCCACAAATTGCGTGAACCTCGCAGCCGAGAGAATGGAGCTTTTTAGCCACAGGGTACGCAATTGCGCATCCTACGCCACCACCAACAACTGCAACCCTCTTAAGCCCGTCTGTGTGTGTTTTTTTGCCAAGGGGTCCAACGAAATCGTGAATATAATCCCCCTCGTTCATTCTTGCAAGCTTATCTGTTGTCGCACCTACGGTTTGAAAAATTATGGTTACGCTTCCCTTTTCCCTATCGTAGTCGGCAACGGTTAGTGGTATTCTTTCTCCGTTTTCATCTGTACGAAGTATTATAAACTGTCCAGGCTCTGCCTTTTTTGCTACCATTGGAGCTTCAATTTCCATCAAAACAACCGTTGGATTTAGAGCCCTTTTTACCAAAATTTTATACATTTTATCAACCATCCAATTATGTGTTATCATAGGTAGCCTTAGAAAGCTTTTTTCTCAAAACCTGATAAAAGCTTGTATTGGTTACCTTTATTGTTTTTGCGTACTCATTATTACGCTTAATTTTTATTATGTCGCCGTGATGTATATCAAATGCGCTATCTCCGTCAATTTGAATAGCAGAGTTGCCTATTTTAGTAATGCTATCCACCATTACTCTGATTTCTATCTCATCGCTTCCGTTTGCTACAAGCGAGGAGCGAGGAAAATATTTCGGAGAAACAGGAGTCAAAACTATGTTATCTGCATTCGGTGTTAAAACGGGGCCTCCAACTGACAAATTGTACGAGGTTGAGCCTGTTGGGGTTGCAATAATTAGTCCGTCACCAACAACAGTTTGTGTGTGCATGCCATTTATGTACATTTCCATAGCGAACGCCTTTAAAAGCGTGGAGCGATACAAGGAAACCTCGTTTAGCGCTGTGAAATTATATACGCTTTTGCCATCTCTTATGACATCGCCTGTGAGCATAAGGCGCTTTTCAACTCTGTATTCGCCCTTTACAATTTTATCAATTGCTTCAATTGCCATATCGGGATTACATTCAGTAAGATAGCCAAGATGCCCAAAATTGATACCGAGCATAGGTATATCAAGCTTGTACATTTTTTTGCAGGCGCGAAGCAGCGTTCCGTCGCCACCAAGCACAAGCGCAAAATTTGCCTTTTCGGTGGGATATTCGTTTTCCTTTAAAATTACAACCTCGTAGCCATTATTTTCTAAAAGCCTTGTGGCTGTGTTCGAAAACTCCATGCTTTCCTCTTTTAAATAATTGGGAATAATTATAGCCTTTTTCAAAATCTCACCCTCCTTGCATCAAATTTTATCACTTGAGGTCTTATAAAATTTATAATAATATTTATTTTAGCACTTTAATTTTAATTTGTCAATGTTAGTATATAACATATTACTACAAAATTAGCAAAAAAGGCGGTTTTCACCGCCATTTTCAATTTAATTTATTTGCTTGCCTTGTCAAATGCGGGATTATAGCCGTAGAAGTTCTTTGAATCCATATTCTCCTGAGCTATACGTAATGCATCTGCAAATCTTTGATAGTGCACTACCTCTCTTGCACGTAGGAATTTAATCGCATCGCAAACATCAGGGTCGTCAACTAAGCGAAGAATGTTATCATAGGTTACCCTCGCCTTTTGCTCTGCTGCTAAGTCCTCGTTTAAGTCTGCAAGCACATCGCCCTTTGATTGAAATTGGGCTGCTGTATATGGGTAGCCACTGGCTGCTACCGGATATATGCCTGTTGTATGGTCAACAAAATACGTGTCGAAGCCACTCTTCTTTATTTGGTCGTAGCTTAGATTTCTTGTAAGCTGATAAAGTATCGCGCTTATCATCTCAAAATGCGCAAGCTCCTCCGTGCCTACGTCGGTTAAAATGCCAACCACCTTTGAATATGGCATTGCTATTCTTTGTGTGAGATAACGAAGAGATGCGCCAATTTCTCCATCTGGTCCACCAAGCTGTGAAATAATTATATTTGCATACTTAGGGTTGGGATTTTTGATTTTTACAGGATATTGAAGCTTTTTTTCATATTGCCACATTACTTATTATCTCCTTCCAATTGCCAGGGCCAGGGTCCGTTTGTCCAATTCCATTCGTGCGCCTCCATAGGTGCCGTTAATGGTCCGTATTTTTGCTCGTAATCGGCTCTTGCCTTACATTCGAGCCTTTTGTACTTGTTATAATAATCTAATGCCTCCTTGCAATTTGGATAAGCATCAAGATATAAAAGTGCATCATATACGCAAAAGCCATAGGTTTGCACTGCTCTTAGCATTTTTTCTCTTGAATTGTTTCTGTCGTTAAGCATACTTAGCATCCCTCCCCGAAGTTTTTGCCTGTGCAGGAGGAACGATTAAAGGGCTTATGAAGCTCTGTAAAAATTGTTCCATGTAAAAGAGCAATTTCAGAATCAAAAATGCTTCTGAATGCTTGTTTTTCTGCGTACACCATAGCAAGGCTTCTCATTCCCGAGCTGTTTTCCTCCCATGATGACTGATTATTTTTTCGATATGAGCCTGTCATACCGAGAAAATTAGTAAAATCCTCGAAATTGCTTCTTTGCGAATTTCTCGTATTTGAATCAAATCTCATATTGTTCTCCATTCTGAGCGTCGCTCATTATATATTATGACAAATATCTAAAATATTCCACAATTTTTGCACCGTTTTGTCTCTTTATAAATATTTTTTCTTTTTCTCTTCCTTTTTTATATAAAAGGTGCTATAATATTTATAATATGCCATTATTTTAGGCGTTATAAAAATGCCTTATTTAATATTTGAGATTATTTATTTTGAGCCTTGGGAGAGTCTATTTATGAAAATAGTTATAATTGGTCTTGGAACAATAGGAAAAACCATACTAAAGTCCCTCTCGGGTGAGGGACACACCATCACTATTATTGATGATGATAAGGATACGGTTGAGAGCTTAATTGAAAAGTATGACGTTTTCGGAGTTGTGGGTAACGGCGCTTGTCTTGATATTCAAATGGAAGCAGGAATTGAGGATGCTGATTTAGCCATTGTGCTTACTAATAGTGATGAGTTGAATATTTTTGCTTGTCTTGTTGCTAAAAAGGCAGGTGTTAAAAATACTATTGCCCGTGTAAGAAATCCTGATTACAGACAGCAAATTATCGCTATTAAGGATGAGCTTGGAATTTCAATGATAGTTAACCCAGAAAAGGAAACTGCTACTGAAATTTTTAACCTCATTAACCTCCCCTCAATTGCTCAGGTTGAGCACTTTGCTAAGGGCAAGGTATTGCTTGTTGAAATAGTCGCTGAAAAGGGCTGTAAGCTAATTGGCGAAACCCTTATTTCGCTCGGAAAAAAGCTGACCTCTAAGGTGCTTGTTTGCGCTGTGCAAAGAGACGGCGAGGTAATTATTCCATCAGGTAACTTTATGTTTGAGGAGGACGATAGAGTCCACCTTACCGCTGACGCTTCTTCTCTTAACAAATTTTTAGACGAGGTTAATTTAGTTAAGTCTCCACTAAAAAGAGTTATGATTGTTGGTGGTGGAAAGATTGGCTATTATCTTGCCGAGGAGCTATCAAAAAAGAAATATAATATCAAGCTCATAGAAAGCAACAAGGATACTGCTGAGGACTTAGCTGAGCTTTTACCAAGAGTTACAGTTATTCACGGTAATGGTACTCAGCACGACCTTCTTATTGAGGAGGGCATTGAGGCAATGGATGCTTTTGTTGCTCTTACTGATATCGACGAGGAAAACATGATAGTTTCTATGTTTGCTAACAAGCTAAACGTAAAAAAGACCATTACTCAAATAAAGAGCGATGACCTTTATGATATGCTTGATGAGCTTGGAATTGATAATAACGTTTCTCCTAAAAACATTGTTGCTAATAGAATTATAAGCTATATTCGCGCTATCGCCAACAAGAGAGGAAGTAATATTTTAACTCTTTACAGGCTTGTTAATAATCAGGTTGAGGCGCTTGAATTTTCTGCAAGAACTAATGAAAAATTTTACAACAAGCCATTAAAAACGCTTAGGACGAAGGAAAATTGCCTTATTGCTTCTATTATAAGAGAAAATGAGGTTATTATTCCAAATGGTAATTCCCATATTCAGCTTGGGGATAATGTAATTGTCGTAACTACTCATAAGAATTTTGATGATTTAACAGATATTTTTGAATAAGGTAAGGCTATATGAATTATAAATCACTTGGCAAAATCTTAGGCAAGATTATGATATTAGAGGCTATTTTGATGCTTGCTCCACTTTTGGTAAGCATTATTTACGGTGAGCCATTTTCTCACCAGCTTGCCTTTATCGTTCCTATTCTTGCATTAGGTATTGTTGGATTTTTGTTACAAATACCCAAGCCAAAAAGGAAGTCACTTTATCAAAAGGAGGGCTTTGCGTTAGTTGCTACGGTTTGGATTGTAATGACACTTTTTGGAGCTATACCGTTTGTTATAAGCGGTGATATTCCAAATTATATTGACGCGTGCTTTGAGATAATGTCGGGCTTCACAACGACAGGAGCGAGCGTTATTACTGATATTACTACTATTTCTCGCTCAATACTATTTTGGAGAAGCTTTTCTCACTGGATAGGCGGTATGGGAATCCTTGTATTTGTGCTTATTTTCATTCCCGAGAGCGATGATGGCTCTGCTATGCACCTTCTACGCGCAGAGAGCCCCGGTCCACAGGTGGGCAAAATAGTTTCAAAAATGAAAATGACTGCAAGAATACTCTATCTTATATACCTTGGCATGACTGTTTTAGAGGTTATTATTCTTATGCTTGATAGCCCTATTGTCGGCTATGAAAACGACCAGTTCTTCTTTAGCCTGCTCGCAACCTTTGGCTGTGCAGGCACGGGGGGATTTGGCTTCTTGCCAGGTAGTATGGAGCTATTTAATCCGTTTTCACAATATGTAATGGCGATATTCCTAATACTTTACGGTGTTAACTTCAGCCTTTATTATTTAATTTTGATAGGAAAGGTAACATCTGTATTAAAAAGTGAGGAGTTCAGAAGCTACTTTATAATTTTGTTAACCTCAATAGGTTTAGTTTTTATAAGCCTTTTAACAAAATTCGAGTCAATTGGATATACGGTCGAGGAAGCCTTTAGACATTCGCTTTTCCAGGTTGCCTCGATTATGACGACAACGGGCTTTTCAACGACGGACTTTAACGTATGGCCAATGCTTGCTGTAACGGTGCTAATGGTGCTTATGTTCTTTGGCGCAATGGCTGGCTCAACCGCAGGTGGTATTAAGCTATCGAGAATAGTTATTGCTGTAAAGGGCGCTTACGTTAATATAAGAAAGCTTATAAACCCACGATATGTTCCTAAAACAAAATTTGAGGGCAAGCCTCTTGAGGAAAAGACAAGGAATGACGTTTTCGCCTTTATAACTATGTATCTGTTTATTCTTTTGGTTGTCATCCTTTTGCTATCATTCGACCCCATAAACGGCCAAGCGGTTACAGTAGTATCTGATGCAGGAGAATATACGGTCACACACGGCTTCTTCTCTAACTTCTCTGCCTCTGTTGCTTGTCTATCCAATATTGGTCCAGGCTTTGAAGCAGTAGGCCCATATGCAAGCTATGCACTTTATAACAATTTTTCAAAGCTAGTTTTAACTTTTACTATGCTAATTGGCAGACTTGAAATTTTACCTGTACTCGTTCTATTCAGCTACAGAACCTGGAAAAGAACGTAATTCTTTAAAATTAAAAAGGGGCTGTCGCATTAAGCGACGCCCCTTTTTGGGGGATAGTGAAATATGTGCCCAAGGCGGTGAACTCGTACACGTAGGCGTACTTCGTACGGTAGAGTGCGAGGTCGCGCCTAAAAAACAGACATTAAAAGAAGAGAGCTTGCAACAAAACCGCAAGCTCTCAACCTTAAAATTTTACTAAAATAATTGTTTATACTTAATTTCAAGAGGGAATGTGTCCTTATTTGGTCTAAGCTTATTGCAACATCCCCTTTTTAAAATTTGTATTGAAGTTAGTGGCTTTTTATGATAAACTTAAATAGTCAAGTATTCCCCTGTATATTCCTTGCGCGAACAACGAGGGATTATTTGCCATAAGATTTGCATCGCTTGGGTTTGAAATAAAGCCAAGCTCCACCAAAACAGCAGGCATATTTGTTTTTCTTAATACGTAGAGTCCTGGCCTTGCCTTGACTCCTCTGCTTTTAAGCCCTGTAATTTCGGTTACCTCTCTTAAAATGTCCTCTGCAAGATTAGAAGCAGCTGACGGGATTCGGTAAACTAACACCTCTGTTCCATTCGCGCTTGACTGAGTTGAGGCATTTGTGTGAATGCTGACAAAATAATCTGCTCCCCACGAATTTGCGCCATCTACTCTTTCGCGCAGGCTTGAAGCGTTAGATGTACCAAGCTTTGTTGTTCTTGTCGGGCGTGATAGTCGCACCTCGAAATTTCCATTTTGTCTTAAAAGCTCGGCCAATCTAATGCCTACCTCGTAGGTTATGTCCTGCTCCCTGTAGCCATTGCCCTCTGCTCCTGTGTTTGGTGCTGTAGGATTGTGTCCTTGGTCTATGTAAATTTTAATTGCCATGCTTACCCCCTTGGTAATATAACTCTAAATACATTCTATGCATTATTTCAAAAGAGGTTAAAATGAAGGAATTTAGCAATATTGAAAATATTCTTAGCCACGCAAGAAAGGCTATTGAGGAATACGACATGATTAAAGACGGCGATAAAATCGCTGTTGGAATTTCGGGCGGAAAGGACTCTCTTGCCTTGGCATGCGCGCTTGCAAAGTTAAAAAGATTTTTACCTGTAAAATACGAGGTTATCGGATTAACCATTGATATGGGCTTAGAGGGAAATGATTTTTCCAAAATCGCTGAGCTTATGAAGGAGATAGGGGTCGAATACCACGTTGTTAAAACCGAAATTTATGAAATAATATTTAATGTGAGAAAGGAAAAAAATCCTTGCTCGCTCTGTGCAAGAATGAGACGTGGAGCAATCCACGATGCTGCAAAGGAGCTTGGTTGCAACAAAATTGCATTGGGGCATCATTTTGATGATGTTGTTGAAACCTTTATGCTAAATCTCTTTTTTGAAGGAAGGATTGGGTCGTTTAGTCCTGTTACATACCTTTCAAGGAAGGATTTGACTATGATACGACCATTCGTTTATACGCACGAAAAGGAAATTCTTTCGTTCTCTAAGGGTGCATCTCTACCAGTGACAGAGACGAAATGTCCCGCTGACGGAAACACCGAAAGAGCTAAAATGAAGGATTATTTATCTATTTTTGACAAGGAGCATAAAGGGCTATATCACAGAATTTTAGGCGCTATTCAGCGTGGAGAAATAGATGGCTTTCATCCCGATAGAATTACTGCTGAGGAAAAGAAAAGACGCAAGGAAGAAAACGCATCAAAAAGTAACGAATAATAAAAATCACCGACACAGTGTCGGTGATTTTCATTTTATTTGCGTTTGAAGTAATCCTTTGGTAATGTTACCTTAAGAGCCTTATTGGTTCTTGTTATTGGGAGCGTTTTAGAAATAGCCTTTTTTGTAGGCGACTTCTTACTCTCTACGTTTTGCTCCTTTTCTCTACCCTGCGCCTTTAATATTGCAATAGTCATCGTTTCTGACATCGCATCTGCATCGGGAGCATTATTGGCTGGTGCCTTTTTAGGCTCTGCCGTATTATTCCAATAGAAGCGTCTTTGACGTCTTTTCTTAATAAATGAATAAACGAAGAAAACTATTATTGCGCCAAGTATTACAGCGCAGATAATATAAACATCGTTACCAAACGAGGCTGAGTCAATTTTAAGTCCTTCCCAATAAGTATTGAGCTGAGATGTAGAAATCTTAGCATTCTCTGCTGTATCTAAGTCCTTGTATGCATATTTTGCAAACATTTCCTTAAGGGAATTTTCAAACTCGGAATAGTAAATTACTGCGTAGTCGCCACCGTCCTCGGTTGCCTCATATAATTTGTTTCCGTCTTTGTCAAGAACGTGTATAGGCTCATCATTTTCATCAAGAATAAGCTCGCCATTCTCGTCTGTTTTATAAATATACTCATAAAGACCAGTGTAAATTTTATAATCAAAATTATCCTTTACGTGGTCATATGGTGATGAGTAGTAAATATATTCTGCATTTGCAACCGCTGCATCCTCGCTGAGCATAAAGTTGATATACTCAAGCGCAAGCTCCTTGTTCTCAGAGCCTGTTGGAATACACATAGCATCTGCAAAGATATTTGTTTCGTAAATCTTGTCCTCGCCACTACCTTTAGTGGGATAGAAGAAGCCAAGGAATGTCTCGCCATTTTCATCAACTGAGTTTTCAATCATAGCTAAGCAGTCACCTGCATAGTATGCTGCAATTGCTGCCTGTGCGCCCTCCATTTTGTTATAGATTTCGTCCATAACATAGCTTTGAACATAGGGCTTTTGCTCTTGAAGAAGCTTAAATGCTTCCTCCCATTGCTCCTTGGTTGCTGTGTTTACATCATAGCCAAGATAGTACATAGCAGTTCCTGCTGCATCACGGGAGTTATTGAATTGAAGAATTTGGCCCTTATACTTTTCTAAATATTCCTTTTCATAGAAAAGCTCCCAGCCAAGCTCTCCATTCTCTATTTTCTCAAGGTCCTCAGGCAAGAGCATGTTTTTATTGTAAACGATACCAATTACGCCATAAGTGTACATAGCACCATATAATTCAAGCTCTCCGTCACTGTTTGGATATACAAACATTTCAGAGAATTGAGAGTTTAGATGCTTAATATTTGGAATAACCTCTTTTATATCATTTACCTTACCCAGTGGTTGAATTAGCTCCTCTTTCTTGAGCTTTTCAAGCATATAGTCAGAGGGGATGATTACATCGTAGCCACCTGCTCCACTCTTTAGCTTTGCATACAAATCCTCGTTGCTTGCGTAGGTGGTATAGTTGACTACAACATCTACCTCCTCGCCTGTTTTATCATAGTGAAGCTTTTCGTAATATTCTTCAAATTCCTTGTTTACATTATACGACCCTTCTCCACCGTCAGAAATATATTCACCCCAGTTATATACATTAAGGGTTAATGTTTTTGTTCCCGCAGAAACGCATAAAACTATTATGGTGATTATTCCTATAAGTCCAAATGAGGAGCCAAGGAGTATCTTTGTAAGCTTGCTTGATTTTTTAGACTTCTCTTTTTTATTCTTATCATCTGATACAAGATTTGACAAAAGAAGAAGCACTAAGATCGTTACAAAAATAAGTGTTGATAGCGCGTACATATCAGGTGTTACACGCTTTTTGGTCATTGAATAAATCCTTATAGGCAAGGTTTCAAAGCCACTTCCTGTTGTGAAATAGCTTATTACAAAGTCGTCAAGTGACAAGGTAAATGCCATAATAAAGCCTGCTACTATGCCAGGCATTATTTGTGGAAGCTCAACCTTGAAAAAGGATTGAAGGGGGGTGCAGCCAAGGTCGCGCGCTGCCTCGGGCAAGTGCTTGTCCATCTCCTTAAATTTAGGCAATACCAAAAGTATTACGTATGGGAGATTAAAGGTAATGTGCGCTATTAAAACTGTTCCAAAGCCAAGTGAGGATGATGAATTTACAAGTGTTCCGACAAACACGAACAAAAGCATCATCGAAATACCTGTTACAATTTCCGGGTTTATCATCGGTATTTGTGTAACAGACATAGTTGCGTTCTTTAAATGCTTGTTTTGCATTTTGGATATACCATATGCAGCTGCTGTGCCTATTACGGTTGATATAACTGATGAGAGTATAGCCAAAACAAGCGTGTTTTTAAGCGCATTCAAGGTTGCGCCGTCTGTAAATAGCTCCTTGTACCATTTGAGCGAAAATTCCTCAAAAACCGCTGTGCTATCAGAGGAGTTGAAGGAAAATAGCACCAATACAAGTATTGGTAAGTACAAGAATGCGAATACAAGACCTGTATAAATTTTAGATGCAATTCCTTTTTTCATACTATTACACCTCCGTCTTCATCGGAGTACTTATTCATTATCGCCATACTGATAATGATAAGAATCATAAGAACAAAGGACATTGCTGCACCTAAGTTATAGTTATATGCTGTCTGGAATTGACGCTCAATAGTATCGCCTATCAAATCAAAGTTTCCTCCACCGAGCTTTTGCGAAATGTAGAAGGTACTAATTGACGGCACGAATACCATTGTAATTCCTGAAATTATACCACTACGACTAAGTGGGAAAACGACCTTGAACATTGTCTTAATGGGATTGCAGCCAAGATCGGCTGCTGCCTCGTATAGACGTGGGTCTATTTTGCTCATTACTGAGTGAAGCGGTATTATCATATAAGGCAAAAAGTTATACACCATACCAAGTATTACTGCAAAGGGTGTATTTATCATATGAATAGGCTCTATGCCAATGAGCCCTAAAAATGAGTTGATTATTCCATTATCCTCAAGAAGCGCCATCCAAGAATAGGTTCTTATAAGGAAATTGAGCCATTGTGGCAGGGTAATAAGCATTATAAGTATTCTTTGCGCCTTTGGACTTGTTCTTGAAATGAAATAAGCAACCGGATATGCAATTACAAGACAAATTACTGTTGCTAAAAAAGCAAAGCATACGGAGCGTAAAAAAACCTCTAAATAGCTCGCCTCTGCAAGTGAGGCTATATTTGAAAAGGTAAAATTGCCTTCCTTGTCTGTAAAAGCATAATATGCCACAAATATAAGCGGTGCAATTATAAATAGTATTGCCCACACTATATGTGGATAGGCAGCTGCCTGCCTCAGTATGCTTTTTTTGTTCATTTTTTACTCGTCCTCCTCTGTTGTATCAGACAAGCGCTCAAGCTCGTCACTAAAGGATGAGTAATCTCCGAACATATTGGAATATTCGGACTTTTTCATAATGTGTATAGCATCAGGCTCAATATATATGCCAATCTTTTTGTTTGGCTCTACATAGTCGGTTGATTGAATCATCCATTTAAAGTCCTTAATGCTAACTATAATTTCGTAGTGTACACCCTTAAAGGTTACGGAGGTTACGGTGCCAACAAGCATACCCTTACCCTCTTCAACCACATCAACGTCCTCAGGACGAACTACAACGTCAACAGGCTCGTTTTTATCAAAGCCCTTGTCAAGACATTCAAATTCGTGACCTGAAAATCTAACTCTATAATCATCAAGCATAACACCGTCAATTATGTTACTCTCGCCAATAAAATCTGCAACAAATGCGTTTTGTGGCTCGTTATAAATGTCGGTAGGAGTACCTATTTGCTGTATCTTACCATCTGCCATTACGACAACGGTATCGGACATACTAAGTGCCTCCTCCTGATCGTGAGTTACATATATAAATGTAATGCCTGTTCTTCTCTGTATATTTTTAAGCTCGTTCTGCATATCCTTGCGAAGCTTTAAATCGAGCGCGCCAAGTGGCTCGTCAAGCAAAAGCACCTTGGGATTATTTATTAGAGCTCTTGCAATAGCAACACGCTGCTGCTGACCACCTGAAAGAAGATTAACATCCCTCTTCTCAAAGCCCCTTAAATTTACCATTGCGAGCATTTCTTCTACTCTTTTATAAATTTCTTCTTCTGACACCTTGTTCAATCGAAGAGCGAAAGCAATGTTTTCATAAACATTAAGATGCGGAAATAACGCATACTTTTGAAACACGGTATTAACGTGACGCTTATATGGTGGAACGTCGTTTATTTTGACGTCATCAAACATCACATCTCCCGTATCCGGTGTAACAAAGCCTGCTATAATACGAAGCGTTGTAGTCTTGCCACAGCCTGACGGACCAAGTAAGGTCATAAATTCCTTTTCGTGCACGTCGAGGTTTATATGGTCGAGTATTATCTCACCATCAAACGACTTGGCAACATTTTTAAGCTGAACGATTTTCTTATATTGTACTTCTTCGCTATTATCGACGAAAGTCACACCCTTAGGCTCAATGATCTTTTTTTCGTTCATTTCTCTCCCCGTTCTTTCATAGATTCGATTTACCTTGACAAAAATCCTCTTTAATCATCAAATTTGGTAAATCAATTGCATTATAACAGATTATGTTTAATTCTGCAATACTTACGGGCAAAAAAATTACAATATTTTATATTTATTTTATTAGAGAAAAGCAAAATTCGATAAGCAGAACAACGGAAATAAAAAACATTGAAAGGTTAGATGAAAAAACAAGCTGTAAATAAACGCTTGCAAGCCACATTATTAAAACACAAATTAACGACACTCCCCTGCATATTTTTTCGCTTTTTTCTTCATTTGTGATTATCATAAGAGTGCTACGCAATATCCCTCCACCATCTAAAACCGAGATTGGATATAGATTCATTATTGCCAACGAAAAATTGCAAATTATAAAAAAATCAGACACTTCCCCCTTGAAAATGGGTAAAATTGCTACTATTATAGCGCTTATCAAATTAAAAACAATGCCACCAAAACAGACAAGCAGCTCCTTTAAATAGCTTAGCTCTGACGTATCGTATGATATACATAGCTTAAAAGCACCTATCTTGAACTTTTTAAGCCTTGCTCCAAGATGTGTTGCGAAAATGATATGCCCAAGCTCATGAATTAAATATGTAAATATCAACACAAATGGATGTGGGCTTGCGCTTATTCCTAACATAGTTAAGAACAATGCCAATATGCCAATTTTGTTACTTATTATATCCATTACTTTTCTATATTATCGTCAATTTTTGGCTCAATTTCGCACACTTGGTCGGTGTTTTTATATATTTCGTCAAACTCCAAGATGTCATACATTTCACTCTCCTTAAACACCTCTACATAATCATTTACTTGAGCTTCCTTTTCTTTTTCAAAGCTTGATAGCGCCATTATAAGTGTAAAAATACTAAGAATAAATACAAGTGATATTATCTCCCAAGCATATTGTATTTTCTTTTTTATTTTGTTCTTTTCTTCCTTTATTGTATATTTCATATTTACCCCCAGTTACATATATTCATTATGTAATATAGTTAGTCGTGAGCTCTTACTTTGTTGTATATTATATTGATTTTTCGTTTTTTCTATGCTAAAATAATTCTATACGATTTTTATTTTGAGGTTACATATGACTAATAAACCACTTGCAGATGTTTTGCGTCCTACCTGCTTTAACGAGGTTGTTGGGCAGAGTCATTTAATTGGAGAAAATGGAGTTATACGCAGAATGATAGGGGCGGGACGAATATCTAATATGATTTTCTTTGGTCCTCCAGGCACAGGAAAAACTACTGTTGCTAATATCATTGCAAAAAGCTCGGGTATGGAGCTATACAGATTAAATGCAACTACTGCTTCCTTAGCTGACATTAAAGAGGTTGTTGCAGGTACTAATTCTATTTTTGGCTCACAGGGTGTTTTACTTTATCTTGATGAAATTCAATATTTTAATAAAAAGCAACAGCAGTCCTTGCTTGAATACATTGAGGACGGACGTGTTACTCTTATTGCTTCAACCACTGAAAATCCTTACTTTTATATTTATGATGCTCTTTTATCACGCTCATCAGTTTTTGAATTTAAGAGTGTTCAGCCGAAGGAGGTTGTGCCTGTTTTAAAGCGTGCGCTGACTTCTTTAAACGAGGAAAACTCTCTAAGCAAGAGCGCAAGCGATGAAGCACTTGAATTTTTAAGCGCGAGCGCGCATGGCGATGTAAGACACGCAATCACATTGTTTGAGGGCGCATATTATGCTTCAGAAAATGAGATAACTGTAGATGTTATAAAGGAATTTATCCCTTCAGTTAGTGCAGGACTGTTCGACAGAGATGGTGATGTGCATTATAACCTTTTATCGGGATTGCAAAAATCAATTCGCGGCTCTGACCCTGATGCTGCTGTTTTTTATCTTGCTAAGCTTTTAGAGGGTGGAGATATTATTTCTCCTATCAGAAGATTACAGGTAATTGCTTCCGAGGATATTGGACTTGCATTTCCACAGGCAGGACAAATCACATATGCGCTATGTCAAAGCGCAAAGGAGCTTGGCTTGCCTGAGGCTAGAATCCCACTTGCTAACTGCGCGATAATGCTTGCAACTGCACCAAAATCCAATACTGCATATTTGGCTCTTGATAAAGCATCGGCTGATATAAGAGCCGGAAAGGGTGGGGCTATACCTAAGCACCTTGAAGCACCACTATTTAACGGATACGTTTATCCACACGATTTTCCTAATGATTATGTTGAACAGCAATATTTACCAAATGATATAAAAAATGCAAAATATTATGAATTTGGGCAAAACAAAACTGAGCAAGCAGCAAAGGCTTATTGGGAAAACATAAAAAAGAAAAAGCTATAAACAATACCGTCGAGTTAGCGTGATGTCCTTAACGGACAATCACGCTAAATGATGCTTGCCCTCACGGGCAAATGATGTTGCCTATGGCAATGATGTTCACTTTGTGAATGATGTTGTGCCTTCGGCACAGTGAGCAAGCATCACATCATTGCGAACGTATGTGAGCAACATCATTATGCGAAGCAATAACATCACTTTTGCGTCAACAAAAACATCACTAACAGAAAAAAGAGAGAACATTTCGGCTTATAAAACCGATTTGTTCTCTCTTTCTCTTTGTATAGGGGTTCGCTTATATAGCTTTGGGCTTAGTCCAAGTATATTTGGCCGTTCAAATGCGATGCTCGCACTTAGTGGTTTTTTCAAATTCTCCGCTAAGAATATCACCCATTAAATCGTCAGTTTTTATTAATTATTTGATATAATTGCTCATATGTTCATATGATTACATTTTGAATTATTGGTAATTTTAGTGCATATTTCATAATTTTGTTGCATTTTAAATATATTTGTGTTATACTCATAGCGACAATAATTATAAGGAGAGTAATAAAATGGAACAATTTAAGAAAATTGGCACAATGGTAGCTGCTATTTTAGTAACTGTTGCAAGCGTATGGTTTTTATTCGACAATCTAATTGGCTTATTTGATGTTTTTGCTAATAGCGACGCTTATGGCTTTTTCGGACAAAGCATGTTTGGCGCAATTATGAACCGTCTTCTTGGCATGTGCTTCTATGCTGGTACTGGAATTTTCGGGGCTTTAAAGTGCATTGAAATTTTCATTGATAAAAAATAATTAAAAAATCCCAACGTTCTCGTTGGGATTTTTTAATTTATTGATTGCTTGCTTTGGTTTGTAAATTGCAAGTAACACCACAGTAGGTGGACGATGGCAATCTTGTGATTGTCGAGGTCACATACGAGGAGCAACGCAGTTATGTGAAGTTTATAAAGTTGAAAGCATTACTGCTTTGATAGTATGCATCCTATTCTCCGCTTCTTTGAAGACGATAGACTGCTCACTTTCAAACACCTCATCGGTAACTTCCATATCTTGACGTGCAAATTTCTCTCCCATTTCCTTGCCAACGGTGGTTTTCATATCGTGGAAGGCTGGAAGACAGTGCATAAACACTGCGTTTTTATCTGCTTTCTCCATAAGCGCTTTATTTACTTGGTATGGAGATAGATCGTTTATTCTTTCCTGCCATACCTCGGTTGGTTCACCCATTGAAACCCAAACATCAGTATAAATTACATTTGCATTTTTTACTGCTACATCGGGGTTTGTTTCAAAGCTAATTGTAGCGCCTGTTTCCTTTGCTATTTCCTGACATGTCTTTATAAGCTCCTTATTTGGAAAATACTTTTTAGGGGCACAGGCAACAAAGTCAAGTCCCATTTTAGCGCAACCAACCATCAAAGAGTTACCCATATTGTAGCGAGCATCACCCATATAAACAAGCTTAATGCCCTTTAATTTTCCAAAGTGCTCTTTAATAGTTAAAAAGTCTGCAAGAATTTGTGTTGGATGAAATTCATTTGTCAAGCCATTCCATACTGGAACGCTTGAATATTTCGCAAGCTCCTCAACGATTTCTTGTCCGTAGCCACGATACTCTATTCCGTCATAGATAGAGGAAAGAACTCTTGCTGTATCAGCAATGCTTTCCTTTTTTCCAATTTGTGAGCCTGTTGGGTCAAGATAGGTTACGCCCATACCTAAATCGTATGCAGCAACCTCAAAGCTACAACGTGTACGTGTGCTTGTTTTTTCAAAAATCAAGGCAATGTTTTTGCCTCTTAAGGTGTCGTGTGCGATACCATTTTTCTTTTTTGCTTTTAAATCACTTGCTAAATTAATAAGCTTTTCAATTTCTTCAGGGGAAAAATCAAGTAGCTTTAAAAAGTCTTTTCCTTTTAAAAAGTTCATTATTTATTCTCCTTTGCAACCATTTTGATTATATCAACTGCTTTTTTAAGAAGCTCCATAGGAATATTTAGAGGTGGGAGCAACCTTAGCTTGTTTTTAGCCTTTATTGGAAGAATACCATTTTCCATACATTTTTGCAAAATTATAGACACGTCTGCCACTGTTTCAATGCCTATCATAAGTCCAAGGCCACTAACGCTTTTTATACCGTCTGCACCATTTAAAGCGTCGAAAATGTAGTCAGATTTTTCATTAACCTCTTTTAAAAGGCTATCATCAATTCTATTCAAAATGTTAATAGCTGATGCACAGGAAATTGGATTCCCACCGAAGGTTGAACCGTGAAGCGAGGGCTTCAAGGTGTCCTTTGTTTTTTCAAACATTAGGCACGCACCAATTGGCAAGCCACCACCGAGTCCCTTTGCAGTTGTTATAACATCTGGAGTAATTCCATATTTTTGATATGCGTAAAGTGCACCTGTTCTTCCGTTGCCGGTTTGGACCTCGTCAACTACAAAAAGAACGTTGTATTTTTCGCACAATTCGGACACTCCCTTTACAAAATCAGGCTCAAGAGCCATTACGCCTCCCTCACCCTGTACAAGCTCAGCCATTATTGCCGAACACTTATTTTGCTTGAGAAGCTCCTCTACGGAGTCAAGATTGTTTGCCTCAGCATATAAGAAGCCTTCAGTCAGCGGAGTGAAGTATTTATGAAAAACGTCCTGCCCTGTGGCTGCTAATGTGGTTATTGTTCTTCCATGAAAGCTATTTTTAAGAGTAATAATATTATAATATTCCTCGCCCTTATTTTCACTTGCCCAGAGCCTTGCAACCTTTATTGCACACTCGTTTGCTTCTGCACCTGAATTGCCGAAAAATACCTTTTTTGCGCCTGTTCTCTCACATAGCATTTTTGCAAGAGTAGCGCATGGCTCTGAATAATAAAGATTAGAGGTATGCTGGCATTTTTTAAGCTGATTTGTTACTGCCTCTATCCACTCATTATCAGCCATACCGAAGGTATTTACAGCTATTCCACTTGCCAAATCTATGTATTCTTTTCCGTTAATATCGTACACGTATGAGCCTTTTCCGTGAGAGATTTCAATATCAAACCTTCCATACGTATTAGCGATATATTCCTTGTCGGTATTTTTAAAGCTATTCATTTTCCTTCATATCCGCCACTACCATTGTGCCGGCTCCTTCGTCTGTGAGTGTTTCTATAAGTAATGCATGTGGAACGCGTCCGTCAAGAATGATTACCTTCTTTACACCCTTATGAATTGCATCTATACAGCATTCTACCTTTGGTATCATGCCACCACTGATAACCTCGCTTGCAAAAAGCTCCTCTGCCATTTTTAAATCTATGCAAGGAATTATTGAGGAATGGTCGTTTTTATCTCTTAAAATACCCTCAATATCTGTCATTGTTATAAGTCTTTCTGCTTTTACCCCACCTGCGATATAAGCAGCTGCTGTATCTGCATTTATATTATATACATTTCCTTCATTATCACAGCCAATTGTAGAAACTACGGGAATGTAGCCCTTTTCCAAAAGGTCCATAATAGGACTTACGTCAACGTTTGTAATTTTTCCTACGTAGCCGAGACGCTCATCCTTCATTTCCGCTTCTATCATATGTCCATCAAGACCTGAAATTCCAAGTGCCTTGCCACCCTTGATTTGAAGCTTATTTACAAGACTCTTATTTATCTTACCTGCAAGAACCATTTGAACAACGTCTGCTGTTTCCTTGTCGGTTACGCGCAAGCCATCTACAAATACAGATTCCTTGCCTATTCTTTTTAGTGTATCAGTGATTTCCGGTCCACCACCGTGTACCAAAACAACCTTTACACCTATCAAGGACAAAAGAACAATGTCCTCCATCACCTGTTCCTTCAGATGCTCATTTATCATAGCATTTCCACCATACTTGATAACTACAATTTTGTTGTAGTATTTTTGAATGTATGGAAGCGCTTGTGTTAAAACCTCTGCTCTTTGAGCATTTGTTATTTTTATTGGCAATACATTATTATCCATTAGGTTCTATAGTCTCCGTTTATTTTTACGTAATCATAGGTTAAATCACAGCCCCAAGCAGTAGCTCTTGCATTACCATCGCCAAGGACAATTTTTATTGTTATTTCATCCTGAAGCAAAATTTCCTTTGCCTTTTCCTCTGAAAAATCAACGCCAGCGCCATTTTCGCAGACACTTATCTCGCCCTTTTCGGATTTGAAGGATACAAACACCTTATTTACATCTACCTGTGCACCACTATAACCAATTGCACAAAGGACACGTCCCCAGTTAGCATCAGAGCCAAACATTGCACTCTTAACAAGCGATGAGCAAATAACACTTTTAGCAATTATCTTTGCGTTTTCCTCATCCTTTGCTCCATCAACCTCACATTCAAGAAGCTTTGTTGCGCCCTCGCCGTCGCCTGCGATTTTACGACATAGATATACTGTCAAGGTATTAAGCGCCTTCATAAACTTATCAAAGTCCTCACCCTCGCTTGTAATTTCCTCGTTTCCTGCCATACCATTTGCAAGAATAGTTACCATGTCGTTTGTAGAGGTATCTCCGTCAACGCTTACCATATTGAAGGTATTTTGGATATCTGTTGAAAGCGCCTTTTGAAGCATAGCTGTTGAAATATTACAGTCTGTTGTAATGAATACGAGCATTGTTGCCATATTGGGATGTATCATTCCAGAGCCCTTTGCAATACCACCTATTTTACATTCCTTACCACCAATTTCAAAGCTAAGAGAAAGCTCCTTAAGCCTTGTATCAGTTGTCATTATGCCCTCGGCTGCGAGCTTGCTGTTTTCGCTTGAAAGACCATTTACAAGCGCGCCAATTCCATCCCTAATAGGAGTGATGTCAAGAGGTTGTCCAATAACGCCTGTTGATGCAACTACTACATCACTTTTGTCGATTTTAAGCTCGCTTGCTAAAAGCTCACACATTTTTTCTGCAATTTCAATTCCGTTTGCATTACAGGTATTTGCATTTCCACTATTACAAATAACAGCCTGTGCATATCCGTCGCTTATATTATTTTTAGTTACTGTTAAGGGCGCGCCCTTTACCTTATTTGTTGTATAAACAGAGGCTGCATTAGCCTTTGCTTTAGAATAAATAAGCGCTAAATCCTTTTTCTCCTTATTTTTACGAATGCCACAATGTATTCCATTCGCCAAAAATCCCTTTGCGGCGCAAACGCCACCCTCTATAATGTTCATAATTACTCCTTAATAGCAAGTGTCTTTGTTTTGTCTGTGCCTAAAACTATGTTTAAGCATTCTACTGCTGCACCAGATGCGCCCTTGCCTAAATTATCATATCTTGCAACTAAAATAATTCTGTCCTCGTTGCCAAGAACCTCTATTTCCATTGAATCATAGCCACTTAGCTTGTTTGCGCTCAAGAAGCCACTCTCATCCGAGCCTTCCTTGTAGGAAACAATAGGTCCTGTGTATGCTTTTCTATATATTTCCTTAATTTCTTCAATGCCACCATAGTTAAGCTGGTTCTTAAAAAGCGGAATTGTTACCTCCATACCAGAATAGAAATCAGATACTATCGGACAGAAAATTGGCTCATTTTCTATGCCTGTGATTTTCTTCATTTCCGGAAGGTGCTTATGCTTTTGAGTTAAGCCATACTGTCTTGGAGCATCAAGCAACATATCTCTTTTTTCATCCTCGTACTCGGCAATCATTTTCTTGCCACCACCACTATAGCCTGTTAATGAATGGGCGCTCAAAAGAATGTCCTTTGAAATTATACCACTCTTCACAAGAGGATGGATAAGTGCAATAAAGCCACTTGCGTGACAGCCAGGCACTGCTATTCTTTTGCTATTCTTTATTTTTTGTTCAAACTCTGTGCCAAGCTCAGCAAAGCCATATGCCCAGTCATCGTTTGTACGATGTGCTGTAGAGGTATCAATTACTACTACGTTTGGATTTTCTATCATTGAAACAGCTTCAATTGATGCTACATCAGGCAAGCAAAGAAATGCTATGTCTGCTGAGTTCAATATTTTCTTTCTTGCTTCGGGATCCTTTCTTAATTCCTCGGGTAAGGAAATAATTTCAACGTCATCCCTCTCGGCTAAGCGTTCCTCTATTCTGAGTCCTGTTGTGCCAGCCTTACCGTCTATAAATATCTTTTTCATTGTTTTAAAAGCTCCGTTACGTACTGAATTTGCTCTTTTACTGACTCGTAGCCTGTTGAGCCCTTTGAAATACGCTTTGAAATACAGGTTTCAAGCGAAATTTCAGTATATAAGTCACTCTCGAAAATATCACTATGCTTTTTGTAATCGTCAAGTGACATTTGGTCAAGTGTAATGTTCTTCTTTATACATTCTGACACTATTGTGCCAACTATTTTATATGCGCTTCTAAATGGCATTCCCTTTTTGGTTAGGTAGTCTGCAAGGTCTGTAGCATTTATGAATCCCTTTGTTGCTGCTGCGTACATATTCTCCTTGATAGGAGCCATCGTCTTTATCATTGGAATAAATACCTCAAGGCATTTTATTACTGTTTCGCAAGCATCAAAGATAGCCTCCTTATCCTCCTGCATATCCTTGTTATATGCAAGCGGTAAGCCCTTCAGGGTTGTTAAGGTTGCCATTAAATCGCCATATACTCTGCCTGTTTTTCCACGAACAAGCTCTGCCATGTCTGGATTTTTCTTTTGTGGCATTATTGATGAGCCTGTGGTGTATGAATCGTCAAGCTCAACGAATTTAAACTCCCAGCTTGACCAAAGTATTATTTCCTCACTGAAGCGAGAAAGGTGCATCATTATAAGTGCGAATGCACTTTCAAGCTCGATGCAATAATCTCTGTCGGAAACGCCATCTATTGAATTCATACAAACGCCATCAAAGCCAAGGTCCTTTGCCACCATATCTCTGTTTGTTGGATATGTTGTTCCTGCTAAGGCGCAAGAGCCAAGGGGTGAATAATTCATTCTCTTTAGCGCATCCTCAAGTCTTGTTACATCACGTATAAGCATCATACAATATGCTAAAAGATGCTGTGCGAATGTAATCGGTTGTGCTCTTTGAAGGTGAGTGTAGCCAGGCATTATTGCATCTTGATTTTCTTCTGCCTTGTCCTTTACAGCTCCAATTAGCTCCTTCAAAAGAGAGATTATATTATTTACCTGCGCGCGCATATATAAGCGAAGGTCAAGGGCAACCTGGTCATTTCTGCTTCTTGCTGTGTGAAGTCTTTTTCCTGTATCGCCGATTCTCTTTGTGAGCTCAGCCTCGACAAACATATGTATGTCCTCAGCATCCATATCAAATGCGAGCGCGCCACTATTCAAATCGTCAAGTATTGAGTTAAGTCCTTCGGCTATTTTTTGATATTCGCTTTCGCTTATAATATTGCATGACGAAAGCATAAGGGCGTGTGACAATGAGCCCTTTATATCCTCTTTATACATTTTTTTATCGAAATGAATGGAAGAATTAAAGTCGTCTGCTTGCTTGTCAAGCGCCTTTTCAAATCTTCCTGCCCACATTTTTTCCATTTTTGTTCCCTTTCCTTTTACGCAGGACACCTTCCCCACTTGGGGAAGGCGTATGCTGTCTTATTATTTCTTATTCTTTGCGTTAACCTGCGCTTGAACCTTAATTGGAAGACCGAAGAGGTTGATAAATCCAGCACTATCTGCTTGGTTATAAACATTGTCCTCACCGAAGGTTGCGATTTCCTCAGAGTAAAGTGAGTAGTCGCTCCAAACGCCTGCTTTTATAATGTTGCCCTTGTAGAGCTTTAATTTAACCTTACCTGTTACATTTTCCTGTGTCTTGTCAACAAATGCGCTAAGTGCCTCGCGTAATGGGGTGAACCATTGTCCGTTATATACAAGCTCTGCAAATGTGATGGAGAGCTTTTGCTTTTCGTGCATTGTCATCTTGTCAAGACATATCGTTTCAAGGTAGCTGTGTGCTGCGTAAAGAATTGCTCCACCTGGAGTTTCATATACGCCACGGCACTTCATACCAACCAAACGGTTTTCAACAATATCAAGAAGTCCGATACCGTTCTTTCCACCGAGCTCGTTGAGCTTTAATATAATGTTTTTTGCGCTCATTTTTTCACCATCTATTGCTACAGGAACGCCCTTAACAAAATCAAGTGTTACATATGTAGGTGCATCGGGAGCCTTTATTGGAGAAACGCCCATCTCAAGGAAGCCTTCCTTGTCGTACATTGGCTCGTTACCTGCATCCTCAAGGTCAAGTCCCTCGTGGCTAAGGTGCCAGAGGTTTTTATCCTTTGAGTAGTTTGTTTCTCTGTTTATCTTAAGAGGTACATTGTGCGCCTCAGCGTACTCGATTTCCTCTTCACGAGATTTGATTGTCCACTCTCTCCAAGGAGCGATTATTGGCATATCAGGAGCGAATGCCTTTATTGTGAGTTCAAAACGAACCTGGTCATTACCCTTACCTGTACAGCCGTGGCAGATAGCGTCTGCGCCCTCAGCTATTGCTATCTCTGCAATTCTCTTTGCAATTACAGGACGTGCAAATGATGTACCGAGCATATATTCCTCGTAAAGTGCGCCTGCCTTTACTGTTGGAATTACATAATCATCAACAAATTCCTCTGTTAAGTCCTCAATGTAGCACTTTGATGCGCCTGTTTTGATAGCCTTTTCCTCAAGTCCCTCAAGCTCGTCTGCTTGTCCTACGTTACCTGAAACTGCGATAACCTCACAGTTGTTGTAATTTTCCTTAAGCCACGGAATGATAATTGATGTATCAAGTCCGCCTGAATATGCAAGTACTACCTTTTTAATATTTTTCTTATCCATTTTGTTTTCCTCCGATGAAATATTATTCATTTTTACGACTTGTATTATATATCTTAATTTTTCATTTGTCAAGGGGTTTTTCAATATTTTTTCATCATTTTTATTATTTATATATATTTTTGTGAATATACACAGGTTTAGAGTGAATATTTTCTGAATATTTGTTAATAATTATTCATTCGCTACAAGAAAAAATCTTGAAAATTTGCAAGCTTTTTTAGAAAAACTGCTCTACTTTATTCTATATATAGTGTATTAGAACTGCGTTATTAAATTATCAATATTAAATAGGTTATTAGAGAGTAAGTATCTTGTTTAGTTTTTATTTATATAACTAAAAATGTAGAAAACCCACGACACGTGTCGTGGGTTTTGCACTTTTATTATTTGAGCTTTGCAATAAGGTCGTTGATTTCAAGTTCCTTTTGAAGAGCGTTCAAATCTGTATTTTCGTCAATTACAACAAGCTCTGTATCTGTTAACTTTGCAAAGAGTCTTACATCATCAACTGTAAGTGCGCTTGATACTACTGTATGGTGTGCTCCACCTGCATATATCCAAGCTGCTGCGCCCGTTTGATGGTCGGGCTTTAGCTTCCACATAATTCTTGCAACAGGGAGCTTTGGCATTGGCTTTGGCTGCTTTACAAGCTCTACCTTTGCACAAATAAGTCTAAAGCGATCACCAAGGTCTATCATACATACTGCAACTGCATCGCCCTCTACTCCGTCAAATACAAGTCTTGCAGGTGGCTCTTTACCACCTATGCCAAGCTGATGAACCTCAATTTTTGGCTGAGTTGATGCAAAATCAGGAGATACCTCAAGCATATGTGAGCCGAGAACTACCTCTTCACCCCTCGTAAAGTCGTAGGTGTAGTCCTCCATAAAGCCGGTTGAGCCCTTTCTTCCCTTTGCCATTTCACAGAAAATTGCGTTGAGTGCTGCTGTCTTATAGTCGCCCTCTGCGCCGAAGCCTATTCCCTTTGCCATCATTCTTTGTGTTGCAAGTCCTGGGAGCTGTCTTAAGCCGTGAAGGTCCTGGAAGGTGTCTGTATATGCGCCGAAATTGCCACTTGTTAAGAATTTATCAAGTGCAATTTCATATTTTGCTTGCTCCTTTACTGCATCGAGGTTATCAGTGTTCATTATGTAAAGAGAGTTATACTCTGCCATTTTGTCGTTTAATTCCTTGTCTGTTACCTCGTTAACGAGCTTTACAAGGTCGCCAATACCATAGTAATTTACATTCCAGCCATATTTAATTTGGCTCTCAACTCTATCACCATCTGTTACAGAAACCTCTCTCATATTGCTACCAAACATAGCAACGTTCAAGTTCTTTGAAAAATCAACTGCTCTTGCAACATCGATGAACCTCTTTATCTTCTCGATAACCTCCTCATGCTCGTAATAGCCAACTATTACCTCGCGCTTTACGCCAAGACGTGTGCACATAAAGCCATATTCACGTCCACCGTGGGCTGTTTGGTTAAGGTTCATAAAGTCCATATCTATTGTATCATATGGAAGCTTTTCGTTTGCCTGTGTATGGAAATGAAGGAGTGGCTTCTTCAAGAATTGAAGTCCCTTAATCCACATTTTTGCAGGGCTAAATGTGTGCATCCACGTAATTACTGCAATACAGCTTTCATCATTCGTTGCCTTTTTGCACGCTTCAACACAGCTTGCTTCATCTCTTACTGTTGAGCAATATTCGATTTCTACACCGTCGATTTTTGAGTTTAGATAGCTTGCGATTACGCGGCTATCCTCTGCTACCTGTCTAAGACACTCCTCACCATAGAGGTCTTGGCTACCTGTGATAAAATAAACCTTTTTCATTATATTTCTCCTCGCTTACGCAATTTATTTTGAAAGCTTTTCTTCAAGGGCAGTTATCATATCTACACGTGTTTTGTGTCTGCCACCCTCAAATGGTGTGTTTACAAATATGTCTGCGATATCGCATGCCAAGCCTGCACCTATTGTACGAGCGCCCATACAAAGTATGTTTGCATCGTTATGCAATCTTGTAAATCTTGCGCTAAATGTATCAGAGCAAAGCGCCGCTCTTATGCCCTTGCACTTGTTTGCTGCCATACTCATTCCTATGCCTGTGCCACAAATAAGTATGCCAAGGTCATGCTTACCCTCATATACAGCTGTACATACCTTCTCGGCATAGTCTGGGTAATTACAGCTATCCTTTGTATATGTGCCATAATCTATACATTCAAAGCCATTGTCACTAAGGTGCTTAATCACCTCAGCCTTCATATCAAGGGCTGCGTGGTCACATGCTATTGCTATTGGTTTTTTCATTTTTCTTGTTCCTTTTTTAGTTTTTCTTCTCTTTCACGCTCTGCTTGCGCCTTGCGTAAATATTCAACTCTTAGCTCGCTATCTGTACATTTATTGCCAGCAAGGAGCTTTTTATATGCTACTTTTCCTACCGAATATGCGTTTTGATATACCAAAAGCTCGGGGGTGTGTCTGAAATTTTTAATTTCCTTATCCAAAACAAGCTCATAGCCATCACCATTAAAATAAATTGGTAAATTGTATTTTTCAAGCATTGGAATGAGGTCGCAAAGCATCATACAGGTATCCTCAAGTATGCGCTTGCCATTTAAAAATGCGCCTGTATATACCTGTCCTCTGCGTGCATTCATTATTGGGCAAATTATTCCGTCAAAGGCACTCATATTTTCATAAAGAGCCTCTATTGTGCTAACACCAACACAGGGCTTTTCCTTGCCGAATGCAAGCCCCTTTATTGTGGCAACACCTATTCTTACTCCTGTAAAGGAGCCTGGTCCCTCTGATACAGCAAAGGCATCAATATCGTCAACGCTAAGCTTCAATGTATCGAGTGCGCTTTTTACCATTGGTAAAAGTGTTTCACTGTGAGTATTTTTTATATTTGCCGAAAAAAGTCCGAGGAGTGTTTCATTTTCAAGCACACAAACACTTGACGTCTTAGCGCTTGAATCTATTGCGAGTATCTTCATTTCTCCACTCCTTCGATAGTTATGATTCTTTCATTTTCATTTTCACTACGCTCAATTGTAACCCTGTAGGCATCGCTTGGAATAGAGTCCTGTATGTTCTCACTCCATTCGACAACGCATATTCCCTTTGGCAAATATTCATAAAAGCCGACGGAATATAAATCGTCCTCATCCTCTATTCTATACACGTCAAAATGATACAATGGGGTTTGCCCCTGCGTATATTCATTCACAACAGTATAGGTTGGACTTTTTACTCTTGCATTTGGACTTATTACATTTGCAATTCCTCTTACAAATGCAGTTTTACCAACGCCGAGGTCGCCATACATCGCCACAAATTCGTGAGTCTTGCCAAGGAGAAATTCCTTGGCAAAATCACTTGCTATTTGTTCTGTTTGATTTGTGCTTTGTGAGTGATATTTCTTTATCATTAGAAAAGTCCTGTAATTTTTCCGTTATCGTCAACGTCTATATTCAAAGCTGCAGGAGCCTTTGGAAGTCCCGGCATTGTCATAATAGCGCCTGTCAAAGCTACTATAAAGCCTGCGCCTGCTGAAAGCTTAACCTCACGTACTGTAAGGGTAAAGTCCTTTGGTCTTCCAAGCTTTGTTGGGTCGTCAGAGAGTGAATACTGTGTCTTTGCCATACATACAGGAAAGCGTGAGTAGCTTGGGTCAAGTGCCTCAAATTCCTTAATTGCCTTTTTAGCATTTGCGTCAAATTTAACGTCCTTAGCACCATAGATTTCCTTTGCTATAGTTGTGATTTTATCCTCAATTGACATTTCATCAGGGTAAAGAACGTGGAAGCTACTTTCCTTGTTACAAGCCTCAACTACCTTGTTTGCGAGTTCAATTCCACCATCTGAGCCCTTAGCAAATACCTCGGAAAGAGCAAAATCTGCGCCCTTAGCTATGCACATTTCTTCAACTGCCTTAAGCTCAGCCTCTGTATCTGTGCCAAAGCGATTTATTGCAACTACTACTGGAACACCATATTTTTGAAGGTTGTCAATGTGCGCCTCAAGGTTAACTGCTCCCTTTTTAAGCGCCTCAACATTTTCGTTAGCAAGGTCAGCCTTTAATACTCCACCATTGTATTTAAGTGCGCGTACTGTTGCAACTAAAACAACGCATTTAGGCTTGAGATTTGCAAAACGACATTTTATGTCAAAGAACTTTTCAGCTCCGAGGTCTGCACCAAATCCAGCCTCTGTAATTGTGTAGTCAGCAAGCTTTAATGCAAGCTTTGTCGCTCTTACTGAGTTACAGCCATGCGCGATATTTGCAAATGGTCCACCGTGAATAATTGCAGGGGTATTCTCAAGTGTTTGAACGAGGTTTGGCTTAAGGGCATCCTTTAAAACTGCAGCCATAGCTCCGTTTACACCAAGGTCCTTACAATATACAGGGCTACCATCGTATTTATATGCTACAAGAATCTTACCAAGTCTCTCTTTCAAGTCCTTAATTGATTCGCTCAAGCAAAGAATAGCCATAATTTCACTTGCAACTGTAATCATAAAGTGGTCTTCTCTCGGAACACCGTCAACCTTTGCTCCAAGACCTATAACTACATTACGAAGAGCTCTGTCATTCATATCAAGAACTCTTGGGAAAAGAATACGTCTTTGGTCAATTCCAAGCGCGTTGCCCTGCTGAATATGGTTATCTATTACTGCGCTCAAAAGGTTATTTGCTGTTGTAATTGCATGGAAGTCGCCTGTGAAGTGAAGGTTAATGTCCTCCATTGGAAGAACCTGTGAATATCCACCACCTGCTGCTCCACCCTTTACTCCAAATACTGGACCTAATGAAGGCTCGCGAAGGGCAATAATAGTTTTCTTGCCTATTTTGCTCATAGCCATACCAAGACCAACGGTTGTTGTTGTCTTTCCCTCTCCTGCAGGTGTTGGGTTGATGGCTGTAACTAAAATTAGATTTCCATCTGGCTTGTCTGCCATTCTGTCAAGAAATTTATCTGTGATTTTTGCCTTGTAATGTCCGTATTGCTCATATTCCTCGGGCAAAAGACCGATTTTTTCTGCAATTTCGGAAATGTGGCTTAGCTTTGCACCTTGTGCAATTTCAATGTCTGTAAGCATAATTTTGCTCCTTAATATAAAATACTTTAAGTTCATTGTATCATATATAAAGTAAAATTTCAAATATTTTAAATAAATATTTACAAAAATATCGTTTTGTGCTAAAATATGCGTGTGCAACCAAGCTTTTTTGTGATTTTTGCACCTATATTTCCTGCCCGTGGCACAGCTGGATAGCGCGCAAGACTCCGACTCTTGAGGTCGTAGGTTCAAATCCTATCGGGCAGACCAAAAATCGACAAGTTTCGACAGAGGCTTGTCGATTTTTACTTCTTCACTATTACCTCTTCACTTTTCACTCTTCTCTTGCGAAACTTGTCGATTAGGTAATAGGTAAAAGTGAATAAGGTGCTGATGGAGCTTTTTTTCTTTTAGTCAAAAAGCATTTAATTCTATGTGGGTTCTAATCCATCTGTTAAAAAGCAAAAACATCTTTTTTCTTGCCTTTGCTTTGATTTTATGATAAAATGGTTTTAAAGTGAGGTGTTTTTTTGAATACTGATTTATATGTTGCAAAAAAGACTCTTTTAGAGGGATATACATTAGTCGCTTGCAAGGAAGATATAATTTACAAAAGCAAGCTAAGAGGTGTTGGCACACTTCTTGAATATATTGAAAATGGTGTTCGCCTTGAGGGCTTTTCTTGTGCTGACAGGGTTGTTGGCAAGGGCGCTGCGTTTTTGTATGTGCTTTTAGGTGCACATTGCGTATATGCGCCTGTTATGAGTATTAGTGCCAAGACTACGCTTTATAGATTTGGAATTGTTGCATTATATGATAATTTGGTTGACAGAATAATAAACAGGGGTGGTGACGGGTTTTGTCCTATCGAAAGCGCTGTTATAGATATTGATGATGTAAATTTGGCATATAATGCGATAAGGAATACGATTTCAGAATTGAGGAAGAAAAATGATTTATAAGAATTTTAAGGGCTTAGAGTTATCCGCTCTTGGTTTTGGCACAATGCGTTTGCCTGTGTGTGATGGCGACAACTCAAAAATCGACGAGGACAAGACCTATCAAATGGTTGAATACGCTATTTCAAAGGGTGTAAATTACTTTGATACTGCTTGGGGATACCATATGAGTCAGTCTGAGACTGTTATGGGGCGTGTGCTGTCTAAATTTCCAAGAGATAAATTTTATCTTGCCACCAAGTTTCCCGGCTATGATATTAACAATATGGGCAAGGTTAAGGAGATTTTTGAAAAGCAGCTTGAAAAATGCCAGGTTGATTATTTCGACTTTTATTTAGTACATAATGTATGTGAAACAAACATTGATTATTATCTTGACTCTAAGTATCAAACGGTTGAATATTTGCTTGAGCAAAAGAAAAACGGCAGAATAAAGCATCTTGGCTTCTCTACACATGCTGATTTTGATAATTTTAAACGCTTTCTTGACAAGTATGGCAAGTATATGGAGTTTTGTCAAATACAGCTTAACTACCTCGATTATGAATTTCAAAATGCCAAGGCTAAAATTGAATATTTATCCAAGATTGATATTCCTGTGTGGGTTATGGAGCCTGTGCGTGGTGGACGTCTTGCTAATCTGACAGATAAGGAGCTTGAAGCACTTAAGTCCATAAGAGATGATGAGAGTGCGCCTGCGCTTGCATTTAGATTTGTGCAAAGCATTAAAGAGGTTTGTGTAACTCTTTCGGGTATGTCGAATTTTGAGCAGGTAAAGGAAAATATAAAAACCTTTGAATGTGAGAAGCCATTTAGCGAAAAGGAGTTTTCGGATATATTATCACTTGGCAAAACCATGACAGAGACAGTTCCCTGTACTGCGTGCAGATATTGCACACAATATTGTCCTATGGGGCTTGATATTCCTAAGCTTTTATCACTTTATAATGAGCAGGTATTTTCGGGTGGTGGCTTTATAGTTTCCATGAATCTTAATGCATTACCAGAAAATAAACGCCCATCTGCTTGCATAAGATGTAGCGCGTGCGTTAGTGTATGCCCACAAAATATAAGAGTTCCTGACATTTTAAAGGATTTTGTAAATAGACGCAAATAATAAAACAGCACCCAATGACTAATTAGCCGATGGGTGCTGTTGAATTTTTAAATGAATTTTACGAAATTTTTAAGATAATTCTCACTCAAATAGGTTTTTATGTCGGATATTGTACCCGTAAATTTTTCTCTTTCCACCTGATTTTCTATCGCTTCAAAAATGCGCCAGCGTATGCTTGATAAAATTGATTTTTCTATCCAGTAGCAAAACTCTGTTTTGGGTGACTTGCACTCAAGCTTTTTTATTTTCATGTACAAATCTACTCCGTCAGAGGTATCGTGCCACAGGTCAACAAATGCCTTGTCAAATTGCTCATCGGGCATTTTGTTTTCGGCATAATCAAAGGCATCTGCCTTTACGATTTTGATTTTATCCTTGTTTGAAAATTGTGGCAAAATGTATTCGTTAAAAAGCTTTATTACATTTTCGTCGCGCTCGATAATTACTATTTCCTCTACATCACTTTTTTCGCTTACCATATAAGCAAAATATCCAATTCCGAGGCCAAAAACAGCGACACGTCCCCGCATTTTTTGTATGTGATGCTTCATCGTTTCAATTTCGTTTGGCTTTATTGCCATCCACTCTACACCATTTTCGAAAACTGTCGGGAAGGAAAATTCCCTGTCAAAAAAGCCTATTTGTGGAACTTCCTTGTAGTCA
This sequence comes from Clostridia bacterium, assembly GCA_017937135.1. Lineage (GTDB taxonomy): Bacteria > Bacillota > Clostridia > Oscillospirales > CAG-272 > RGIG2000. The sequence continues at coordinate 43,783 of JAGBEE010000004.1, forward strand.
TCAAGCACCTCAATATCCTTCCATATAAAGCCCTCGTATGCTTTATATGCTTGATAGCCAAGAGTCCATGTGCCAGCTTGCTTATTTGGAATTTTTATATTTTTAAAATATGGATTTTCTAAATACTCCCTTGGGTCAAGCTTCCTTACACCCCTATTAAAGTATTCTCTTTCAAAAAGCCTTGAGAGTGTGTCATTTTCGCTAAGCGCGCCTGAGAGGAAAATATAAAACGCCATTTGCTCATTTTCAACCACTCCTCCCGTTATTTCCTTTATTGCATCCTCGGTTATAAGGCAAGGAAATTCGTTCAAATATGTGGCTACTCGTGAAAAGACAAGGAAATTATTATCCCTTGCCTTTTTTATCGAATCGAATATTTTTTTATCAACTTGACTAAATGACATATTACTTATCAAAATATGAAAGCGCAGCACCTATTACTGTGCTATATTGTGCGTTTTCCGGAATCACAAAATTCATATTGAACATTTTATTAAGCGTGTCAAATATCTCGTGCGCTTGCGAAATTTGGGTAAGATTACCTGTTAAAACTATATCCTTGAGATTATATTGCTTTGCTGCAAAGTATGAAATCATACCAACGGTTTCAAATACCATATTTATAAGACCTATTGCCATATCGGAATGTGTTGCTGTATCACTTATTTTACCAAAGTTTGCAGCTGTCATATGGCTGCTTAAGCCTATATCCTTTTTGGACATATCCTTGATTTTGAGGTCAACATTATTTATATCTCCGCTTTTTGCAAGCTCGTCTATGCTCTCTATTTTGCTAAGTCCTAAGAGCTTGTTAGAAAGTCCCATAAGAGTTCCTCCACCTACGCCTGTACCTCCAAGATAGTCGGGGGATTGCCCTTTTTTTGCGTGAACTAAGGCTGTTCCTGTACCAAGACTTACAATTATTGCCTCTTTAAGGCTTGATAGATAAAGTCCTCCAAGTCCTATGCTTTTAAACTCCGGAGTGTGCTCACATTTTAAATTGTATATTGATTTATTTATGAATGATGAGCCAACGCCTGTTATCATTACCTTTTCAACATCGTCAAGACCGAGCCTATTTGAATCGGTAAATTTGCCAAATGCGCCATATATAGACGTTACCGGGTCGTCAGCTGTTACTATCATTGGCTTTATTAAGCTTTTGTTTTGGTCAAAGCCTACTATTTTTGTAGTGCTTCCACCTATATCTATTCCTATTACTACGCCCATACGAGGTCTCCTTTAACTGCGTTTTTATCATTTTATCACAGTATTATAAAAAAATCAAGATTTATGTCACAATGGACTTTATGCTATATTAAAAAATGCGACTCGGTTAAGTCGCATTTTTTATTGCTTTTATTAGAATCCCAATAGGCTTTCGATATTAACTACGCCTGTGCCCTTGTTTACTACGCCAATTTGATTTCCGCCCTCATCAAGAACGGGTTCCTTTGTATGTACTATTGACGCTACAGATTCTTCCATAATGTCGTTTGTTTCGATAATCTCTTTTGTGTACTTAGGTTCGGTATATCTCATTATGCTACCTCATCTTCTTTGTTTGTAACAGTTGCTTCAGGTGTAGTTGGAACAACTGCCTTGTTTGCTATGGAATTATATGTAACCTTTGATGGTGCTATAGCTCCTTCTGCCATACCGTCATCCATATATATAATTTCTCCATCTACTAAGATATATCCACAGCAGTAAAGCTCTGTTGCATAATGTGCCTCTCCTATGCCATATATCTTCATTTCCATTATGTCGTAGCTTCTGTTTGTAAAATCTACAGATATTACATTATCAGTGAATACTCCTTGGTAGATGTTAGCCACATTACCTGATGCTGCTAAAATACCATATTTAACGTCCTTGCCTGAAAGAGTCATATACTTTTCGATTGCATCCTTGTTTATTTGGAAG
>JAGBEE010000031.1 GCA_017937135.1 Clostridia bacterium
AAATATGTGCCCAAGGCGAGATTCGTACACGTAGGCGTACTTCGTACGGTAGAGTGCGAGGTCGCGCCTAAAAAACAGACATTAAAAGAAGAGAGCTTGCAACAAAACCGCAAGCTCTCAACCTTAAAATTTTACTAAAATAAATGTTTATACTTAATTTCAAGAGGGAATGTGTCCTTATTTGGTCTAAACTTATTGCAACATCCCCTTCTTTTTATAAATAGCGAAATTAACCTCAATACAAGTGTTAATTTCAGACACTCCCTCAAGCTTTTCCTTGTCTTTTAAGCATGTTCTATGATAATAAGGAGTCATAGTAAATAGGTTTTTAATTGTATCATTACCTGATATTTGTGCTTGATACTTTAAATTTACAATATCAACAAGCTCAAAGCCATCAAGGGGAGAAAATTTTTCCTCGTTCAAGTAAATCTCGTTATATAAAATTCCTTTTAGCCCGTCTAAGTGATTTATTCCTGCCGAGGCAACTATTAAATGACCACCTTTTTTTAAAATCCTTAAAAACTCATCACCTGCAACAGGTGCAAAAAGATTAGTAACAACGTCACAGTACTCATTTTTCAAAGGCAAGTCAAAGATGTTCCCAACGCAGTAGCCAATGTTTGTAGTTCCCTCACGCCGAGCAACCTTAGCACCGTGCTCACATCCGTATTTTGACATATCAAATCCCAAAACAAAGGAGGACGTGTGAGCTTTTGCTAAATTTTGAGTATAATAACCTTCGCCGGCACCGGCGTCAACAATGATGTCGTTTTTAATTTTAGATACAATATCACATAGCTTGTCGCTAATTCCCTTATACGCGCAGGATGCAAAAAAATCGCTACGTGCCTTTATCATTTCCTTAGAGTCGCCGGCTTTTTTGTTGTTCATCTTGCCAGGGTTTAATAGATTAACATACCCCGAGGCTGAAATGTCAAAGGAATGTCTTTTTTCACACACAAGCGAGTTATTATTTCTTTTTAACTCATTTTTACAAATGGGGCACAAAAACATATAATATCTCCTAATAGTTGGTTGATTTTTGTAACTAAATATATTATAATATATTTGTATAAACAAATCAAGAAGAAAAGGAGAAATTATGTTAGAGTCAGGACAAGCCTACACAGTGACAATTGAAGAATGCAATATTTTTGCAAATGGTGTATGTCACATTGATAATATGGTTGTTTTTGTGCCCAATACCTTACAGGGTGAAGAGTGCGAAATTACAATTACTAAGGTAATGCCAACGTATGCCTTTGCAAGGTGCGATAAAATTATTTCTCCGTCAAATAAAAGGCAGGTCCCAGCCTGTAAAGTGTATAATGAGTGTGGTGGATGCTCATTTTTACATATGGATATTGAAGAAGAAAACTATATAAAAAATGAGTATGTAAAAAGTGCGTTTAAAAAACAAAAAATAGAGGCAGATTTTGAAAAAACAGTCTCACCTGTGTGCGAAAAATACAGAAACAAGGTAGTTTTGTTCTTTGATGGTAACGACTTTGGGTACATGAAAGAGGGCACAAATCAAATAGTAAAGCATCACACTTGCAACTTGAACCCCGATATATTTGATAAAATAGCAAGTTTTACAAAGGAGCACATAAAAAGCAATAACCTAAGGGCGCTATATTTAAGAAAATCCTCACATAGCGTACCCGAAATAATGGTGTGCCCAATTTTCTATAAAAGCACGGATATTAGCACTTTTGTAAAGGATATTACAAATGAGTTCCCGCAAATAAAGTCAATACTGGTGTCAAGCTACGAAAAAAGTGATTTTACTCTTGAAAAGCTGACATTTAAAGCAGTATATGGCAACGGATATATAAACGATGAGATATGTGGTGTCAATTTTAGAATATCACCCGAGTCCTTTTATCAAATTAACCACCCCTGTGCAACTCTTTTGTATGAAAAGGCGATAGAGCTTGCAGATGCTAAGAAAGGAACCCTTTGCGCTGACCTTTTCTGTGGAACGGGCACAATTGGAATAATTATTGCTAAAAAAACAGGAGCCGAGGTTAACGGAGTAGAAATAGTAAAAAGTGCAGTAGAGGACGCAAGATTTAACGCAACACAAAATGGTATAGCAAATGCTACATTTGAAGCATGCGATGCAAAAGCCTTTAACAAAAAAACAGATGTATGTATAATTGACCCACCTCGCAAGGGCTGTTCACAGCTAATGCTAAATACCCTTTTGCGCCTAAAGCCTAAACGCATAGTTTACGTTTCCTGCAATACCGACACCCTAACAAGAGACTTAAAAATCCTTTTAAATGACTATAAAATTTCTTCCCCTGTGTCTGTATTTAATATGTTTCCTAGGACAAAACACGTTGAAAGCGTGGTTTGTCTTACTCGCGAGTAAGACAAACGCAAAAATCCGACGGCAAGATAGGCGTCGTGCTTGCACGTAAGGATATATTGACTTCGTGATTTTAGAGGGATCGCCATAAGGCGAGAACGAAACACGCTTTCATCGTATCGTGTCACGCTCTCGGCGCGAGAGCAACATATATCCTTCTTTGGAATATATGTTTCCTTTAATTTATAGAGTTAAAAATACAATAAATAAGTGTTCAAAATCAAAAAATGCCCCAATTTAGCATTGGGACAAATGTGAGTTTTGAGCAAAACTCGAAAGTGCATTTTACAGTAGTACGGTATAACAATCGAAAGGAATTGACGATATGGAACAAGATTTGAGACTGAATGGTCAAGAGGAATATTTAAAAAATGTAGTCCTCTATAGAATTGTTTTCCCTGATTTTTGGGCGAAAGCATTTGCTGATAAAAACGAATTTTATCAAAGCATTTTAAGATATGCCGAAAATCATGTTAAGGCTTTCCCTAATACAAAGGAATATCTTGAAGGTGAAAAAATACAGTTATTTTGGCACGAACACTGCGATTTCTGTTGGGAAAAAGCAATGACAAGTATGGTCTGTGAGTTTTATTGTACAAAAGATATGCGTTATTGGATTTGCAAAGAATGCTTTGAAGAATTTTAAAGATAAATTTGGGTGGATTGTAAAATTCGCTGATGAGCTGTTTGATTGACTATAAATATACCTTTTGTCGTTACACCCCCTGTTTTTGACACAAAAATATACCTTTTGACCTCTTGCCCCACGTCGAAAGCGTGGTTTGTCTGACAAAATTATAAATCCACAAAGGAGAACGATATGAAAATAATATCTGCTGAGCGTTGTGCACTTTTGAAAAAATACGGCTTTGATGATAGCTCCAACAGGGATCTTTCCTTTGGATTTCCTACTCCTGCCTATGTCATGGATACTAAAATGCTGGTACAAGGAGACCACACTACCGATCACGCCTACATATATTACGCCTGTGTGGACACGTACGAAGGAGAGCGGCTTGACGGATTCTTTTATTCTCCTTCTTTACTTGAATATTTGCTTATTGATTTCGGTGGCGAGTGGGATTTTAACCGTATGCTAAAAGCCATTCAAAGGCAATTGGATTGCGAAGTGCGTCTTGTTTCGGTGAACGGTTACCCAAATCTGTTTATCGAGCTCGATGAGCAAGATGGGAAAACAGCTGATATTCGCTTTCAAATAAGTGATATGCTCAAGTTGATTGGTCAATTGGATTATCTTTTGTCGCGTAAGCTGGAAAGCCTGCGAGCAAAAAGGAGAAGGGCTTGATTTTGAAAGACATTGTCATCGTGATAGATTCGGTTATTGGAATTGTGCTTTTCTCGTTTTATAACTTGCTTGTGTATGGAACAGCAGTATTTGCTTGTTTTTACTGATAAAATTAAGTATAAAAATGGGCTTTTAAAAAAAGCAGTTGGTCATTCTTTCAAGTCAATACAAAATTAAATTGAGAAGGCTAACTACCCGAAGTGGCTATACAGTTTGGATGTTGATGCACCACTATAAAGACAAAAGGGTGTTGACATATAAACTGTGTCAATCACTCGCAGGAAAAAGGAAATATGATTTGTGCCAAATAGGTTGTGAGATCATTGACCGTCAAAAAGTGATCAAGTAACTATAAAGCAATAAAATCGGCAGAGCGGTTTCAACTAAAGGCAAAAAAGTGATACTTTTTGGCTTCACACCCCCCGTTTTTGACACAAAAATATACCTTTTGACCTCTTGCCCCACGTCGAAAGCGTGGTTTGCCTGGCTTGGACAGCCAAGCAACGTGATATAACATATCGATGGAGAAAAACAAAATGAGCGAAATGGATAAATTTGAAATTTCAGACAGCAATGTTTTAAAAAGATACAAGGGTAATGACTCAATTGTTGTTGTACCAAATCGTGTAAAAGAAATTGAAAGATGTGTTTTTTATAATTGTGATTTGCTTGAAGAAATTTCAATTCCAGACGGCATCGAAATAATAGATGAAACTAATTTTATAGAATGTAAAAATCTTAAATTTAATGAAGCTGACGGAGTAAGATATTTAGGAAATAAAAACAATCCATACCTTGTGCTTGTTTCAGCAGAGAAAAATATAAAAGAGCATGATATAAAAGAAGGCTGTAAGCTTATAAAGGGAAACGCATTTGATCTGTGTAGTGAGTTAGTACGCATATCAATACCGTCAACTGTAAGGCAAATAGGCTACATGGCGTTTTACAACTGTTACTCACTAAGTGAAGTAAAAATTTCAGAAGGTGTTGAAAAAATATATAGCTGTGCTTTCGAAAATTGTAGCATTGAAAATCTTCAACTCCCAAATAGCTTAAAATACATTGGTGAAAACGCATTTAGTATGGTGAGCCTAAAAGAGGTTAGTATTTCAAATGAAATTCTTTATATTGGCTGTGGTGCCTTTGCTTATAATGACATTAGGTACAATGAATACAAGGAAGGTTGCTATTTTGGAAGTGATAAAAATCCATATCTTTGCTTTGTAAAGCCAAAGGATAAAAATACTTCAAATATAGACATTCATAGTAACTGTAAAATAATATACTCTAACGCATTTTCTAAATGCAAAAATCTAAAAAATATAAAATTACCAGATGGCTTAGTACAAATTGGTAAAAATGCTTTTCAAGAATGCTATGAGCTTGAAGCTATCAACATACCAAGTAACGTAACGCTAATTGATGAATGTGCCTTTGCAAGCTGTAAAAGGCTAAAATCTATTAAAATTCCTAATCAAAGAATAACAATTGAGTCTGGAGCCTTTATGGAATGCTCCTCAATTGAGACCTTAGAGCTTATAAATGCCATTGTTAGTGATAATGTATTCGACGGGTGCAATGGATTAAAACGCTTAGTAGTAGGTGAAGCGTCAAATTTATATGGCTACTATATATTTTCAGGCTGCAACTCTCTTAAGGAAGCAATATTGCCAAAAAAATTAGAAAATAGCACCATAATAGATGAATTAAATGAAATCGGAAATGTTAAGATTACATACGTGTAAGAAGGGAATAAGCATATGAAAGCAAAAGAGCTCATTGAGAAATTGATATACGGAGCATACAAGCGCGAGCCAACCTGCGATACAATAAAAGCAGGAGACCCCGAAAAAGAGCTTAAACGCGTTATGGTAACAATGTTTGCAACCGTTGACGTTGTTCGCCAGGCTAAGGAGTGGGGAGCAGATATGCTTATAGTACACGAGCCTACATATTACGACCATTGGGACATAGTAGAAGAAAATAAGGTTACCATAGCAAAAAAGAAATTGATTGATGAAAGTGGAATAGTAGTTTTTCGCTATCACGACCATATGCATTCAAGAGACATTGACCAAATAACCCAGGGTGAACTACATTATTTGAGGCTTGATGGCACAGTAAGTAAAACACCATATGATGCATCATATATGTTTACAGCAAATGAGCCAATTACAGCTCTTGAGCTTGCAAATCGCATGGAAAACAAGCTTGGCATAAAGCATGTAAGAATAGCAGGAGAAAGAAACAAAAAATCAACTAAAATTGCGGCATGCTTCGGTACTCCCGCAGGTGTTTACGAGTTATTAACAAGTGATGATGTAGAAATAGTTTTAACAGGCGAGGCTTGCGAGTGGAAGCTTTGTGAATACGCGCGAGATGCATCACTGCTTGGTATAAATAAATCAATTATAGTTATGGGACATATCCCATCTGAAAGAGATGGAATGCGCTTGCTTGCCGAGCGAATGAAAAAGGAATATAAGTCATTTGAAACACGCTATATCGAATGTGGGGAGGCTTATACCTATACTGATGAAGAATAAGGAGATATTATGAACACAGTTAAACTAAGCTTTAATGGTTATGAGGCAACTGTAATTCGCCCAGAAAATCCAAACGGAAAATGGATATGGAAAACAGAGTTTTTATATGCCTTTGATGCGTCAGAAAAGGCACTTTGCGAAATGGGATATACTCGCGTATATTATCAAATAAGCGACAAATATGGTAGCTATGAGGCAGTGCGTCTTATGCACAAATTTTATCATTTTATAGTAAAAGAATTTAACCTTGATAAAAAATGTGTGCTATTCGGCTTTAGTAGAGGTGGACTATATGCTTTTAATTTTGCGATGTCCTATCCCGAATATGTAGAAAAAATATACCTTGATGCGCCAGTTTTAGATATGCGCTCATGGCCACCAAAGGGAAGCCGTGAAAGAGAAGAGGTTTATCAAGAGTATACCTTAACAGAGGAAACCTTAGAAATATTTAAGGGGCACCCAATTGAAAATTTAAAGGAGTTCTTTGAATTAAATATTCCTCTTTTATTAGTAGCTGGTGGTAGCGATGAGGTTGTGCCATTTGAGGAAAACTCAGGCAAAATGATAGAGTATTGCAAGAACAACAATATTGATATTATCTCCATAGTTAAGCCAGAATGTAAGCATCATCCTCATTCTTTAGAGAATGTACAGCCTATAATTGATTTTATCGAGCAATAAGGAGAAAATAAGAGACTAATTATAGAGAATACTTGTAGATGAAAGGGATATATAATGAAAAAAGCAACGATAAAAATCACCTTTTTAGGCACGTGTGCGTGTGATTTTTCGCCAAAATTGGATAAAGAACTAAAGGATAAGCTCGATTGTGATGCAAGGCGCTCAAGCTCCGTATTATTAAACGACAATTTTCTTATTGACTGTGGCACACACACTATAAATTCCTTAGATATTCTTAAAATAGATAAGACAAAAATAACGGATTTGTTTATAACTCATCTGCATAGCGACCACTACGATATTGATAATATTAAAATGCTTGCGAAAAATCATTCAATACCACTCAATTTATGGGTAAGAGAAGATGCTGATATCCCCGAAATATTAAACGTAAATGTAATAAAAATGAAATCCTTTGTACGTTATGAGGTAAAAGGAGCATATATAACCTCGCTTCTTGCAAATCACGACCAAGATTCATTTCCACAGCACTTTTTGATAGAAAGTAATGATAAGAAAATATTTTATGGTTGTGACGGAGCGTGGATTTTAAATCCCACATACTATTATTTAAAGGACGCAAGGCTTGATATGGCGATTCTTGACTGCACCTGTGGTGATTATGTTGGCGATTATCGTATAGCAGAGCATAACACCATACCAATGATAAGGCAGCTACTACCGTCATTGAAAAGCTTTGGAATAATAGATGATAATACAAAAATATATCTTTCGCATTTAGCACCATCATTACATAAGCCACATTCGGATACTGTTAAAATCGCACAAGAATTTGGCGCATATGTTGCCTATGATGGATTAATTCAAGAAATATAAGCAGTAGGAAAAACATGAATATATTTGAAAAAAGTCAATGGATATGGATAAAAAAGGCCGCAGACGTGGATGAATACGCCGAATTTTGCGATAAGCTTGAATACTATGGTGGAAAAGCGAGCATACGTCTATCCTGTGATTCGGATTATACACTATACATTAATGAGCAATATGTCGCCTCTAATCAATATGGAGATTACGAGCATTATAAAATCTATGATGAAATAGAAATATCTAACTATTTAAAAGAGGGTGAAAACAATATTGAAATCCTCGTGCATTATTTTGGTGAGAATTCTCAGAGATACAAGGTAGGGAAAGGTGGACTAATATACGAGGTTATATGCGATAATAGCATAATTGCATACAGTAGCGAAAAAACACTTTCTCGCAAAAGTCCTACCTATATAAGTGGCAGAAAAATAAGGGTAAGCTCTCAGCTTGGCTTCACGTTCTCATATGATTCCACCAAGGAAACAAAGCTTGGATATGATATATCAAGAATTGTAGAAAAAAGCTGTACATTTTATCCCCGTCCAATAAAAAAGCAAACTATTAAAGATAGACAAAAAATAAAGAGCATAAAAGTATATAGTGATAGCCATTACTTGATAGATTTGGGCACGGAGATAGTTGGGCTTCCCACGCTTGAAATAGTGTCTGAGAATGAAGCTGATATTACAGTTGCATATGGTGAGCATATAGAGGACGGATGCGTCAGAAAAACTATTTATGACAGAAATTTCTATTATGAATATAAGGCAAAAAAGGGACATAACCAATTTACAAATTATATGCTACGCTTAGCGTGTCGCTATCTTGAGGTGTTTTCAAGCTCACCAATTGAAATAAAATATGTTGGTGTTCTTCCTCAAATATATGAGATTGAAGAGAATGAATGTAAAATAGAGAGTGCTCTTGACAGAAAAATATATGATATATGCGTAAATACGCTAAAGCTTTGTATGATGGAGCACTATGTAGATTGTCCTTGGAGAGAGCAGGCGCTTTATGCCTTCGATTCAAGAAATCAAATGCTTTGTGGATATTACGTCTTTAAAGACGGAAACAAGGACTACGCAAGAGCAAATTTAAAGCTTATAGGACAGGATAGACGTAATGATGGCTTATTATCAATATGCTATCCCTGTGGCACGAGCTTAGCAATTCCCTCATTTTCGCTTTATTACATACTTCAAATGAAGGAATACATTGATTACACCCGTGATACAAGCTTAAGTGGCGAGCTATATGAAAAAATGTGTTTAATTATAGACGAGTTTTTAAAGAATTCCCCCAACGGCTTAATAAACAAGTTTTCAGGCGATGAAATGTGGAATTTTTATGACTGGTCGCCTTTCCTATCCGGAAGCCTTGGTGTATCACAGGATGCAAAGAGCGATTTGATTGTAAATTGCCTGTTTATAATCGCGCTTGATTGCTTGGAACAAATAGCTGGGCGTATAGGCAAAAGCTTTAATTATGTCTTGCTTGCACAAAATCTAAGGTTAAAAACAAGAAATGAATTTTTGACAAATAGCAACACCTTTACAGTTCACAGAAACGCTGATGAAATAACCGTGCTTGGCAATTCGTTGGCGATTTTAGCAAAGGTAGCCACAAAAGAAGAAGCACATTATCTTTGTGAAAAAATTATCAACGGACAAATGCACGATTGCTCTCTTAGTATGAAGATTTTTGAATATGAAGCGCTTCTTTATGTAAATAGTGAAAAATACAAGGCGTTTGTGCTAAACGACATCAGAACAAACTACAAAAAAATGTTAGACTATGGCTCGGATACTGTATGGGAAACCATAGATGGTCCAAGCGCCTTTGATAATGCAGGAAGCCTATGTCACGGCTGGAGCGCAATACCAGTGTACATATTCCACAAGCTTGGAATAGCAAAAAAAGAAGGTGAGAGAATAATATGAAAAAAGAGCTTGAAATTTACCGTTCTAAATTTTATGTAGCAATAATATTTGCTTTTTCAATAATATCATTTCTAATATCACTTTTCTATATGGTTAATTTTATGGAAATCTCGATATTTATGATTGTAATTTTTTTGACACTTAGCATATTAGGCGTCGCAATAAGCATAATTTGCGTTTATAGGGATATAAAGGTGCTTGATATCAAGAATGAACGGCTAATTATATATAAGCCCACAGAAACGATCATATTGCTTAGTGACATTGAAAAAGTCATAATACAAAATAGCAAAAGAGCATTCGATGTAACTATAATAACAAAGGAGCAAGAACTAAATATACATTCGTTTATATCATTCAAAAACGAGAAAACAAATGAATTTTTTGCTCTTATGAATGAATATCAAATAAAAATTGAAAATTAAATAAGTAAATATTTGATTAACTCTCACAAAAATATTGACTGTTAGGGTCAAATGTGATAAAATATAAAAAATAAATATATGTTTTTTGTGCATATTGCAAAAGGAGTGTAAAATGAAAAAGCTAATTGCATTACTTATATCGCTTTTGACTCTTGTATTTTTGGTAGCTTGTGGAGATGAAGAGACACCAATAGATACAAGCTCTAAGCAAGAAGGAACAAATTCGGGCGAGGCATTGCAGCCAGATGAGGATTTGGTTACCATTCCATCAAATTATGACGTGCCTGAAATCCTTGAGCTTTTAGGAAGCAAGCTGGATGTCTTCGATGCAAAGGATAAATTTGAAGTAGGCGGAGAAGCTCTTGGATACGAGGGCGTAACTGATGTAGACGTTTCAGAAATCACTCTTAAAGGAAAATATGAAATTAAATATGGTGGAGCATATAGATTTCATGGTAAATCTGAAAATGCCCAAATATACGTTAAGCCTGAAAATAAGGGTACAGAGGACGTTGTGATTCTTCTTGACAACGTGGACCTTACATTTGGCGCGGGCGCACCCACCATCTATGCAGAGGACTGCAAATCAGTAACAATAATTTTAGTAGATGGTAGTGAGAATTACCTTAGTGATGCATCTAATAACGATGGAGAAAAGGGAGTTATTAGAGTTAGAAGCTGTGATTTAACACTTGATGGCAAGGGCAAGCTTACAATAGATGCAAAGGAAAAATATGCTATTTCTAACACCAAGAAGCTCACAATAAAGGGTGGAGAATACGACATTACCTCTGTAGAACACGGTATTTACGGAAATGAAGGCCTTACAGTAAAGGCTGGTAAATATACAATGGATGTGCAAAAGAGCGCGTTTAAGAGTGGTAATGACCATGCAAATGAAAAAGATGAGCAACCAGAGCCAGGCTACATAGTAATAAACGAGTGTAGCGCAAAGCTCAAATGTGGAACAAATGGATTTAATTGCTTTGGACCAGTTACAATTGATAATGGATACTTTAAAATCGAAGCCAAGGATGGAAATGGCATAGATGCAACTGAAAATGTTGAAATCAAAAACGGAACCTTTATAATCAATTCCGCAAAATCTGCGATAAAATCCGAAAAGGATGTTTCAATTTCAGGTGAAGCTAATGTTAAAATTGAAACAACAGGCAATGGTATTTCTGGAAACAATGTAACAGTATCTACAAAGGGTATAATATATATTCAAACCTCAGCACTTTATCTTAGAATTACAAGATTTGATAATTTTGCTTATGTAAAGATAAGTGGCGAATATAAGGTATACGATGCTAAAAATACAGAGCATGCAAATGAGGATGTTTACATAAAAATAGCCGATGATGAATATGTAAAGGCATATATAAAAGCCGAGGATGCTTACGTAAATTACAGACCTGATGTTCACACACAAAAGAACCCTGTTTTATACGAGCGCAGAGACTGTAAGGGTATTAAGTCTGACAATAAGCTGACCATAACAAATGTAACACTCGGCATTAACTCATATGAGGATGCATTAAAGGCTACTACAGTTGCTATTTCAAGTGGCGAAATTATCGTTAATACTATGATAGATGGTATTGATACAGATAGTGTAACAATTTCTGGCACTGCTAATTTCAGAGTGGTATATTCACAAAAGGGAATAAATGCAAAGACAGTAAAGATAGAAAACGGAAAGGTTGATATCGTTGCTGATAAGGATGCTATAAACGGAAAAAATATAACTATAACCAATGGAATAGTTTACCTGTACGATAAATTTGACACGGGAGAAAACGGAACTGTTACAGTAAATGGTGGAAAGGTAATAATGCTTTCTACCACAAAGAAGCCTCAAGCAACCTCAGGTAGTGCTAAATATATTTCTGGAGTTATAGAAAATAAAGCGCAATGCGTAGCAGGCGCTTATATGAGAATAACAAACGGAAAGGATATAATAGAATTTAAGCTACCAAAGGACTATTTAGAGAAGGCAGCACTTTATATCACAACAAATGAAAGCTCCGTAACGGTAGAAATAGGCGTTTATGAAAATGGCGAATTTAAGCCAGCAAAGACAGAGACCTTAAGCAAATAAAAATAAAAATCGACGGCTGATTAGCCGTCGATTTTTTTATCGGTATCAAAGCTACACTTTTCTAAAAGAACAAGCAGAAGCGAATATATAAATGTTGGATACATATTAAAGAAATGATTATCAAGCAAGCTTCCAAATAACAAGGTTCCTATCGCAAGTGCCATATAGAGCGTGTAAACGCTTCTTTTTTGCCACAAAAGCTCAAGTGTTTCAAATCTATGCCATAAATAAGCAAACAAGCCTACAATGCCACACGCGCCCATCATTTGTATTATTGTATTATGATATCTGTATGGCAAGAATGGAATAAATTGAAAATCATAAGCCCAATCGGAATAAAACCCAGTGCCAAAAATAGGATTATCAAAGAAGTTTATAATGCCATACTCGTAAATTTCAAATCTACCATTGTCATCAAGACCACGCTGTAAATAATCGTTTAAAATAGAAGCGATTTTGTCCCAATAAATAAATATTCCCACAAAGCATAAAATAATAGCGCTAAGGGTGAGAATTCTGTTGATTTTTTTGTTCACTCCGACAAAACAGCTGACAATGGCACAAATAACTATTGTTATACCGCCCGAAAGAAGAGAAGAACGACTAAGAGATAAAATAATTGCTATGAAGGATATACCACCTGTTAAATAGAAAATAAAGCCAAATTTTTTAACGGTAGAAGCAAAATAGAAATGTATCGGCAGTAAAAATGCAAGCATTCCACCAATATTGTTCCACATTCCCCAACCAACACGAATGGTTTCCTTAACAATAGAGCCATTATTAAACTCAATTTGGTGAACAAATGAGAGGAAAAGCTGGATAGTGACAAGAAGAGAAGTTAAATAAAGAATATAAAAAACATAATTTTTCAAGCTATCAGTAATTTTTAAGTTAACGTAAAATAACCAAAATATCAACGAAATTGAGCCTACCAAAATAAGCGCATAGGTAAAATTACCAAAAACATATTCATCAAAATTTAGAAAGCCATTCAGTAAAAAGGATACTGATAAAAATACAAAGCCTAAAAATAATTTAGATTTTGTAAAGCTTTTAAAATCAATGCTTTTTCTATAAATTATAAAATGAGCAATAAAAAAACCAACAAGCAATATAGCGAGAATAATTATTGCAACAATATATGGCGTGGTATAAAATTTACCACTCATTATGCTTTTTTCAGAAAACATCATAATGAACATAATCAATGGAGAGATGATAAATTTTAAATCATCACAGGTCAATAGACCAATGATTACGCTTGAAATTATCAATGATGCTCCAAAAACCTCAATAGAGAGGGAATGACAAATAAGAGCGATAAGAAAAATAGCCAAGGGATAATAATAGCTATTTAAAAATGTACGAGACCTTTCAACAAATTTTGTCATAATATCTCCTAACTAAAATAGGAATTCGGACTTCTAATTCCGAATTCCTACATTTGTAGATTATTTCTTATTTTCTTCAGAATCATCGCCGTAGCCATAACCACCGTATTGACCGTAGCCATAGCCGTATTTACCATAGCGAGATTTTTTGTATTTTCCGTAGTATTTCTTATAGTAGTTATTGTAATAAGAGCCGGACTTCATTGGAATACGATTAAGAATAGCACCAAGAACTCTGCAATTACTCTTTTCGAGCTGCTCCTTTACATCTTGCGCGAAGCGGTAGCTGATGTCATTAGCAGTAATAACAAGAATAGCACCGTCGCAAAAGGCAGAGATAACAGAAGCATCAATAACTGCGCCAAGAGGAGCTGCGTCTATAATAACATAATCGTACTCATTGCGTGCATTGGCCACCATATCCTTGAATTTGTTACAGCCAAGAAGCTCAACTGGATTAGGAGGTACTGCTCCTGCAAATACCATATAAAGATTTTCAAATTGTGTAGAGTAGAGCACGCTATCATAATCTGTTTGACCAGAAAGATACTCACTAAGACCGAGAATTTCATTTTCGTTAGTGGTATATTTTGTTGCAAAAACTGATTTACGAAGGTCGCTGTCTATTAAAAGAACCTTTTTGTCAGCAAGAGCTAAGGATTTAGCAAGCTCAAGTGAAATTGTACTTTTACCTTCATTTTTAACACAGCTTGTGATTAGAACGGTTTTTACATCATCGCCAGAGAAGAGGAAATTTGTACGAAGAGTCTTGAAAGCCTCTCTTACGGAATAGTTCATTTTTTTAGTTTCATTTAAAACTGTATTATTCATAATTTTATACCTCACGCCTCATCAATTTCGGGAATCGCGCCCAAAACGCTTAAGCCAAGATGCTTTTGAATGTCATCAGGTGTCTTAATTTTGTCATCAAAGATGAATATAGCAATTAAAATTGCACAAACAAGAACTGCACCAATAAGAGCAGCAATAAAAATGTTTTTCGTCAAGCTGATATTAGATGGATTGTTGCTTATTTTTCCTCTTGAATAAATATCAGTTTTGATATTTTCGTTTGGAATTACTTCTATTACATCACCATCTTCGTTTTCAATCTTTTCACCCATAAGGTTTTTTACATAGTCCTCATAGTAGTAAAGAACGGCATTGGAAATAACAGCAGAGAGCTCTGGGTTTACAGTTGTCGCAGTAACAGAAACCAATGGAGAATCCTCGTTTCCAGAAACGGAAATATATGAGCGGATTTGACCTCCGGATATCATTTCTCCTACTATTCCGCCAAATTTGGTTAAGAAGTCGTAATCCTTAGCCTCTTTACCTAAAATTGTATCCATAGGAAAATCGTTCTTATTCAGCTTTTCAGCGACGTCATCGCAAAAGTCACCTGTAATGATGTATGGGCTGGCATAAGTAAGCTGTTGACCACCCGTCATATTAGAGGTAATATTAGTACTGCCTGAATCGTTTACAATTAGCATATCTGTAGTAGAAGAATACTTAGGTGTAACGAAATAACTGGTGTAAACGAAAGCGATAATTGCAAAGCAGATAACAACAAGAGCGATGATCCAAAGCTTGCCAAGAAGAAATCTTGCAATGTCCCTTATATCAATCTCGTTGTTCTTAACATTGTTGTTAGAATCCATTTTTAACTCCTTAATATATTTTTACATTATTTATAATAGCATTTGGTGTAGTGAAAAAAAGCATTTTTGCATATTCCTCTCCGTAGCGCTTAAAAATTTTATCGTGCGCTTTAGAAAGAATAGGGGATAGCTCCTTGTCATTATGTGCATCAGTACAGATAATATCAACGAGCTTATTTTTTAGAGCATTTTTAATAAAACGAGCGGTCTTGCCAAACCAAAATTTTAATATTGACCCTGCATTTATTTGTAATAATGCCCCCAGACCTCGTAGCTCTTTGAGCTTTGATGGGTCATTAACAAGAGCACTATACCTTTCAATGTGAGCGATAACAGGAATATATCCCTTACGTAAAATCTTAGACACTATATTCTCAATATCAAACATTGGTGTTTCCGGCTTAAACTCGACTAAAACATAAGAGCTATCTGCTAAAAATCTACATTTTCCCGTAGACAATGAATTACAAATGTCGTTGTGAAACATAACCTCGTTGCCAAGATATATTTTCATATCAGAATATTTTTCGTTGACATATTCAAGAGCAGAGGAAAAGACCCTTTCAATATGCAAGTTGTATTTTCTTATATGCTCATCATTTTTAAATTGATGAATTTTAAAATGAGGAGTAAAGCAAATAGCTTTAATACCATCATTATAAGCAATATCAAGCATGCTTTTCATCATGTCATCGTCATAAGCGCCGTCATCAACGCTCGAAAGAATATGGCAATGTAAATCTATTAAATCGTACAAAACAATACTCCCTTGTGAATTTTTACACAATTAGTATTCTACCACAATGGTCGTAATTTGTCAATAGAATATAAAATAAAATAATTTTTATATTAGAAGAGAAATGGTGTTAAAATGTTGACAAAAAAGTATAATTTTGATAAAATTTAATATGAATGGAGGGATTGACTTGAAAACGTTGATATGTGCTATAAATAGTAAATTTATTCATTCCTCTCTTGCAGTATGGTGCTTGGCAGGAGCACTTGAAAAGTGGGCAAGTGACGTAGAGTATGATATTTTTGAGGGAACGATAAATGAAAATATAGACAACACATGTGAAAAATTAACCTTAGGAAATTATGAATTAGTTGCTTTCTCGACATATATATGGAATGTAAGCTATGTAAAGGAGCTTGCAAGGCGAGTAAAAGAAAAAACAGGGGCAAAAATTCTTTTGGGTGGACCAGAGGTAAGCTACAATGCAAAAGAAGTTTTAGAAGAGTGCCAATATGTTGATTACATAATAAGTGGAGAGGGTGAGGAGCCCTTTTCAATGCTGGCGCAGGGGAGGAATTTCGATCAGATTCCTGGGCTATGCTATCGCACAGGAGATAAGATAATAGTAAAAGAGCCTTATGTTTCAATGGAAAATCCGCCATCACCATATGTTGAAAAATATTTTAACGCCTTAAATGGAAGAATTGCCTATATCGAAACGAGTAGGGGGTGTCCATACAGGTGCGCTTTTTGTTTATCTGGTAGATGTGGTGGAGTGAGATTTTTTGATCTTGATGAATCGAAGCAAAAAATAATACTACTTGCTAATAGTGGGACAAAAACGGTAAAATTTATAGACCGAACATTTAATGCAGATAGAAAAAGGGCAATAGAAATTTTTGAGTTCATAATTGATGAATATGGCAAAAAAGTGCCAAAGAGTGTCTGTTTTCACTTTGAAATAGAGGGTGAGCTGATAGATGATAAAACCATCGAGGTGCTAAAAAAAGCTCCAAAGGGGCTATTTCAATTTGAAATAGGCTTACAAACATTTAATGAAAAAACACTTGAGCATATAAACAGGAAAACGGACCTAAAAAAATTAACTTACAACATCAAAAGAATTATAGAGCTTGAAAATATTCATGTGCATATAGATTTGATTGCAGGAATGACATATGAGGATATGGAAAGCTTTGAAAAAAGCTTTAATAAAGCGCTTTCTTTAAAACCAGATATGCTTCAATTAGGTTTTTTAAAGTTACTTCATGGTGCAGATATGCGTGAAGATGGAGAAAAGTACAAGTGTGAGTTTTCACCTACGCCTCCATACGAGGTTATATCTACAGAGCACATGAGTAAAAAAGAGCTTCAAGAGCTACATATCCTTGAGGACGTGTTTGAAAAGCTATATAATTCCTCACGCTTTGAAAGAACCTGCGAATATGTTTTTTCATTATACAGCAGCAGCTTCAAGATTCTCATGGAGCTTGCATTGTTCGTTGAAAAATCCAACATACCAAATAATCTTGATTTGTTTACAAAGGCTGTTTATGACTTCTTTTCTAAGAAGAAAGAGGTGAATCCAAGCAAGCTACGCGATTGTATGGCACTTGATCGCTTGTCAACAAATAGGATGGGAACATTACCGGATTTTTTAAAGGTTCATTCTCCAATTATAAAAGAGTATCTTACCCTTCTTGAAAAAAGCAAGGATACAAAAAGACCACAAAACGTTAAAAGAGCAGCAACAGTGCTACTTTCAGAAAATAAATTTATCTATGTAGATTATCAAAATCCTGATAAAATAAAAAATTCGTACAAAATAATTGAAAAAATTATTAAAAGTGACTAAAATTAAATTATCTTTTCAAAGATACTTGAAAATTTCTTGCGTATATGATATTATATTGTGTAGAAAATATATTATATCTAATGATATAAGGAAGGAAAATAAAATGGCAGAATGCTCTCACGATTGTGCAAACTGTTCAAGCAAATGCTCACAGGCTATCCCAAAGGACAAGCTAAATGAGTTTAGCTCAGTAAAGCACGTAATAGGAGTAGTAAGTGGTAAAGGTGGAGTAGGAAAGTCTATTGTAACCTCTATGCTTGCTGTTCTTATGCAAAGGAAAGGTTATAAAACCGCAATTCTTGATGCTGATATAACAGGACCTTCTATTCCAAGCAACTTTGGCTTAAAGGAAAAGGCTACCTCTAACGGTCAGTATCTATTACCTGTTTCATCTAAAACAGGAATTGACATTATGTCAGTAAATCTTCTTTTAGAGGATGTAACCAAGCCTGTAGTATGGCGTGGACCTGTAATTGCTGGTACAGTAAAGCAATTTTGGACCGACGTGGTTTGGGATGAGGTTGACTATATGTTTGTTGATATGCCTCCAGGAACGGGAGATGTACCACTAACGGTGTTCCAATCGCTTCCTGTTGACGCAATTGTTATCGTTACAACTCCTCAGGATCTTGTTTCTATGATAGTAGAAAAGGCTACTAAAATGGCTCAGATGATGAACATTCCAGTACTTGGTATAGTAGAGAATATGAGCTATATAGAATGCCCCGACTGTGGAAAGAAGATATATGTATTTGGTGAAGAAAAGACAAACAAGGTAGCTAAAAAGTACGGTTACGAAATACTTGGTCAGCTTCCAATGGATGGACGACTTACTGCACTTTGTGACAAGGGAATAATTGAGCTTATGGAAAACGATTATCTTGACAATGCAAGTAAAACCATCGAAAATAAATTAGTTTAATAAAATTTTATATAAAGGAGTTCCCCTATGAAAAAGAAATTGACAACTGTTGCTTTCAATGGTACAGCTGAGCAGCTTGCAAAGCTTGACGAACTCATTGCAAAGCACAAAGGTGAGAAGGGCGCACTTATGCCTGTTCTTCAAGGCGCACAAGGTATTTATGGATACTTGCCAATCGAAGTACAACAGCACATTGCACTCTCAATGGATGTTCCACTATCTGAGGTTTATGGAGTTGCATCCTTCTACTCACAATTCATCCTCAATCCAAAAGGCGAATATGCAGTAGCAGTATGCCTTGGTACAGCTTGCTATGTAAAAGGTGCAGGCTTGCTTATGGATAAGCTTGAATCCCTCCTTGGAATTAAAAATGGAGAAATCTCTGCTGACAGAAAATTCAGCCTTGATGCAACTCGTTGCATCGGTGCATGTGGACTTGCTCCCGTGCTTACAGTAAACGAAGAGGTTTACGGAAGACTTACACCTGATATGATCAAGGGCATCCTTGATAAATATAACTAATGGAAGGACGGAAGAAAAAATGATTAAAACTTTACAAGAACTCGCTAAGATCAGAGAATCTTATGAGGGAAAGATCGCTTTCCGTCAACACAGCAAGGATCAAACTGTATCCGATGGTAAAATTAAAAAGCACGTTCTTATTTGTGGTGGTACAGGCTGTACCTCTTCAAAGAGCGTTCAAATTAAGGCAAAAATGGAAGAAGAGCTTGCAAAAGCAGGAATCGCAGACGAGGTACAGGTAGTTCTTACAGGATGCTTCGGTCTTTGCGCACTCGGACCTATTGTTATCGTATATCCAGAGGGAACCTTCTATTCCAGAATAGAAATTAAAGATGCTGAAACAATCGTAAAGGAGCATCTTGTAAATGGTAATCCTGTAAAGAACCTTCTTTACTCTGAAACAGTTAAGGGAGATGAAATTCTTTCACTTAACGAAACAGCATTCTATAAAAAGCAAAAGCGTGTTGCACTTCGTAACTGTGGTGTTATTGACCCTGAGTGTATTGACGAATACATAGGAACAAACGGTTATATGGCTCTCGGTAAGGTTCTTACAGAGATGACACCCGAAACTGTTATCAATACAATTCTTGACTCAGGACTCCGTGGTAGAGGAGGCGGTGGATTCCCAACAGGTAGAAAATGGGCTTTCGCTGCTGCACAGCCTAAGGGACAAAAGTATGTTGTATGTAATGCTGACGAGGGTGACCCAGGAGCATTCATGGACCGTTCTATCCTTGAGGGAGACCCACACGCTCTTATTGAGGCTATGGCAATTGCTGCTTACGCAATTGGTTCAAACCAAGGCTTTGTATATGTTCGTGCTGAATATCCTATCGCAGTAAACAGACTTCAAAAGGCTATTGACCAGGCAAGAGAACAAGGTCTTCTTGGCAAAAACATTTTTGGAACAGACTTCGAGTTTGACCTTCAAATCAGACTTGGTGCTGGTGCTTTCGTATGTGGAGAAGAGACAGCGCTTCTTACATCTATCGAGGGTAACAGAGGTGAGCCACGTCCACGTCCTCCATTCCCAGCAGTTAAGGGACTTTGGGGCAAGCCTACTATCATCAACAACGTTGAAACCTATGCAAACATTCCTCAAATCATCTTAAAGGGCGCTAATTGGTTCACATCTATGGGTACTGAAAAGTCCAAGGGAACAAAGGTATTTGCTCTCGGTGGTAAGATTACAAATACAGGTCTTGTTGAGATTCCTATGGGTACAACTCTTCGTGAGGTTGTTGAGGAAATCGGTGGAGGCATTCCTAACGGCAAGAAGTTCAAGGCTGCTCAAACAGGTGGTCCTTCAGGTGGATGTATCCCAGCTTCTAAATATGATGTTGAGATTGACTACGATAACCTTATTGCTCAAGGATCAATGATGGGCTCTGGTGGACTTATCGTAATGGATGAAGACACATGTATGGTTGACCTTGCTAAATTCTTCCTTGAATTTACAGTTGACGAGTCCTGTGGTAAATGTGCACCTTGTCGTATCGGTACAGTTAGACTTCTTGAAATCCTTGATAAGATTACAAGTGGTAACGGTGAAATGGAAGACCTCGATAAGCTTGAGGAGCTTGCTAACTACATTAAGAGCGCTTCACTTTGTGGTCTTGGACAAACAGCACCAAACCCTGTTCTTTCAACACTTAAGAACTTCCGTGACGAGTATATCGCACATATCGTAGATAAGAAATGCCCTGCTGGCGTATGTAAGAACCTCTTTACATATAAAATCGACGCTGACAAATGTATCGGTTGTGGTATGTGTGCAAAGCAATGTCCTGCTGATGCAATTTCAAGAACAGACTATGTTGCAGAGGGACACAAGCTTGCTTCCTTCGCAATAGATGCTTCTAAGTGCGTAAAATGTGGAGCTTGCTTACCAAGCTGTAAGAAGATTAAGGCAATTTATAAGGGTTAATGAAAGGGGCTACATATTATGGAAAACATGGTAAATATTAAAATTAACAATAGAGAATATGCAGTTCCTGCTAATTCAACAGTGCTTGAAGCAGCAAGATATGCTGGAATTGATATTCCTACGCTTTGCTATCTTAAAGATATAAATGAAATCGGTGCATGCCGTCTTTGCCTCGTTGAAGTAAAGGGAGCAAGAGGCATGGCTGCTGCTTGCGTATATCCTGTAAACGAGGGTATGGAGGTATTTACAAATACTCCAGCAATCAGAAAAGCAAGAAAGACAAACCTTGAGCTTGTTCTTTCAGCTCACAAGAAGAAATGTCTTACATGTATCCGTTCAACAAGCTGTGAGCTTCAAAAGCTCGCTTTGGAATACGGTGTAGATGAAGACCACTTCCAAGGTAACAACAATGTATATCCTATTGATGCTACAACACCTTACATAGTAAGAGATAACGAAAAATGTATTCTTTGCCGCCGTTGCGTAGCTGCATGTAAGAATATGCAACAAATCGGTGTTATCGGTGCTAATGACCGTGGATTTGATACACACATCGCATCTGCATTTGAAAAGACACTTGATCAAACATCCTGTATCGGATGTGGACAATGTATCGTTGCTTGTCCTGTTGGAGCACTTTATGAAAAGGACGATACACAAAAGGTTCTTGAAGCACTTGCAGATCCTACAAAGCATGTTGCAATTTGCGCAGCCCCATCAGTTCGTGCTACAATAGGTGAATGCTTCGACTACGAGGTAGGCACAGATGTAGAGGGCAAGATGGTTGCAGCTATGAAGGCTCTTGGCTTTGATGGTGTTTACGATATGAACTTGACAGCTGACCTCACAATTATGGAAGAGGCAACTGAGTTCCTTGAGAGATTTAAGGAGGGTAAGAACTTGCCACTTATCACATCCTGCTCACCAGGATGGGTTAAGTACTGCGAGCACTACTTCCCAGAATTTACAGATAATCTTTCATCCTGTAAATCACCACAACAGATGTTTGGTGCTATGTATAAAACATACTACGCACAAAAGGCAGGACTTGATCCTAAGGATATCGTATTCGTTTCTTGCATTCCTTGTACAGCAAAGAAATTTGAGGTAACAAGAGATCATCAAAATGCAGCAGGTGTATGTGATGTTGATATAGCTATCACAACACGTGAGCTTGCAAGAATGATTAAACAAGCAGGTATCGACTTTAGATCCCTTAATGATGCTAAGTTTGATGAGCCATTCAGCATCGGTTCAGGCGCAGGAGCAATCTTTGGCGCAACAGGTGGTGTTATGGAAGCAGCTCTTCGTACAGCAGCTGAGGTTATCGAAAAGAAAGAGCTTCAAAAGCTTGAATTTGATGACGTAAGAGGTACAGAGGGCATTAAGAAGGCTACATACAAGATTGGTGACGTTGAGGTTAGAGTAGCAGTAGTAAGTGGTACAGCAAATGCTAAGAAGCTCCTTAACGCAATTAAATCAGGCGAAGAAAAGTATGACTTTATTGAGGTTATGGCTTGTCCTGGTGGATGCGTAAATGGTGGTGGACAGCCTACACAGCCTGCAGTTGTTCGTAACAACGTTGACCTTAAGGCACTTCGCGCAAAGGTTCTTTATACAGCAGATAAGAATATGGACGTTAGAAAGTCACATGAAAACTCAGCTGTTAAGAAGCTTTACGATGAGTATTTTGGTGCTCCAGGTAGCCACAAGGCTCACGAGATTCTACATACAAAGTATGTAAAAAGAGGCCTTTAATTAACACTCAAAAGGTAGAATAAATTATACCCAAGCACTTTCGGTGCTTGGGTATTTTTTTACAAAATTATTCAAATAACAAAGCGTTGACACATAAATCTTACTATGATATAATAATATTAAAGAAGGGTTGTGAAGGTATGCCAATTATAATATTATTTATTTCAATTCCGCTTGTTTTGGGTGTTTTCGCCGTGATTTTACTTTTCAAGCTGTTTGGTGGAGCTGCGTATAGTAGCACAAAAAACCTTTTGTCTAAGAAAAAGATAGTGCAAGCAGAGTTTATAACAAAAAGAGAACAGCTTATGCTAAGAGCATCCGGCCCATATACAAACTATTTTGCAACCTTCAGACTATCAGAAAATGATAGTATTGAATTTCCAATACCTAAAAGACTTTATAAAAAGCTTAAAAGTGGACATACAGGAACCCTAACATATCTTGGCAATACATTTTATAGCTACAAAATAAACAAATAAAAAGAGCTTCGTTTGAAGCTCTTTTTTATATTATATATCCACCATTAACGCCCAAAATCTGTCCAGTAATAAAAGCAGATGATTCTTGGCACAAAAATAGCATTGTATTAACTACATCCTCGCATCTTCCAATTTTACCAAGTGGAGTATCCTGCTTTAAAGCTTCAATGTCGTCACTTGAAAGATTTTTGTTCATATCTGTATCTATAACGCCTGGTGAAATGCAATTTACTCTTATTCCAGACGGACCAACCTCCTTGCTAAGAGCCTTTGTAAGTCCTATAAGCCCCGCTTTTGATACGGAGTAGTGAACCTCGCAGGATGCGCCAACCTCTCCCCACATAGAGGAAATGTTGATAATTATACCATCCTTCCTTGAAATCATATCAGGAAGAACCTCTCTCGATGCATAAAACGCGCTTGAAAGGTTGGTATCTATCATTTTGCGCCACATTTCATCAGTGATGTCAGTGAAAAGAGAAAACTCATCAATTCCTGCATTATTTATTAAAATATCAATTTTCCCAAAACTATTTATAGTTGATTTTATCGCTTTTTTAATATCCTCGCTTTTGGAAACATCGCAATATATAGAAAGTGCACCACACTCATTTGCAAGAGAAGTAGCTTTTTCTAAGGACGATAAGTAAGTAAAGGCAACATTGTAGCCACGACGTGAAAACTCGCGAACTGCGCAAGCGCCAATGCCTTTGCTACCACCTGTAATAAAAACTGTTTTATTCATAAAATATCCTTTAAATATGATTTTACTATGATATATTTTATCATATTTTAACTTAAATGTAAATATATTTCTTGACTAATATTATGTAGTATGATAAAATAAACTTAATAAAATTTCAGTAAAATAAAGGAGCAAATAATGAGATTTTACGAAAACCCAAAAAAGACCTCTGAAAACAGAGAAAAACAAAGAAGCTACTATATACCGAAGGGTAACTGCGAATATGTTGACTTAAACGGTGAATGGAATTTTGCTTTTTTTGAAAATAGTGATCTTGCAACCGAACCAGAAAAGTGGGACAAAATAGAG
Organism: Clostridia bacterium; assembly: GCA_017937135.1. Classification (GTDB taxonomy): domain Bacteria; phylum Bacillota; class Clostridia; order Oscillospirales; family CAG-272; genus RGIG2000. The sequence goes on from JAGBEE010000031.1 coordinate 24,531, forward strand.
GTTCCATCTTGCTGGCAATTAAAGGGTTACGAGCTTCCAAATTACACAAATATTAATTTCCCCTTTGCGTGTGATATGCCATACGTTCCAAATATCAACCCAATGGGTATGTATGAAAGAGAATTTGAGGTTAAAGCCAAAGATAGAGCACTTTACTTTATTTTAGAGGGCGTTTGCTCCTGTGCAGTTTTGTTTATTAACGGACAATACGTTGGCTTTACACAGGGTAGCCATTTACAGGCTGAGTTTGATATTACCAAGTATGTTAAGGATGGCAAAAATACTGTAAGAGTAAATGTATATAAATGGTGTGCAGGAACTTACATTGAAGACCAGGATATGTTCCGTTATAACGGAATTTTCCGTGATGTTTATATTCTTTCACGTCCAAATGACCATATTACAGACATTGATATAAGAAGCAAAAACAACAAAAAAATAGTTGTAAAAACTGATAAAAAAGCAAGCGTTAAAATTTACGATAAGTGCGCTCTTTTGGCAGAAAAGTCGGGGGAAGTGTGCGAATTTGCAATTGAAAATCCTCATTTATGGAATGCAGAGGAACCTTATCTGTATAAGGTAGTTATTGAATATAATGGTGAAATTATTGAGCAAAGAGTTGGCTTACGCACAATAAAGGTTTCAAAAAAGAATGAAATTCTTGTAAATGATACTCCGATTAAAATAAAGGGTATCAACCATCACGATACAATGATTTACAAGGGCTTCTGTATGAACGAGGCTGAAATGCGTCGTGACCTTGAGCTTATGAAAGCGCTCAATATGAATACAGTCAGAACCTCACATTATCCACCACACCCAAGATTTGTTGAGCTTTGTGACGAGCTTGGACTTTATGTAGTTCTTGAATGTGATAATGAAGCGCATGGATTCCTTCGTCGTTATCCTAATGTTAACTATCATTATGATATGAAGGCTGAAGAATGGCCTGCATCAAATTATGACTGGGTAGATGAGCATGTTGATAGAATGGCTCGTACATACGAAAGAGATAAAAACAGAACATCAATTATTATGTGGTCACTTGGTAATGAGGCGGGATATTCTCCTATATGTAATGACCCAATGATAAATTACATAAGAGAACACGACAAAGAAAGACTTGTTCATTTCGAGAGCCTTGACTGGAACGAGATACATGTACACAAAGCAGATGTATTTTCTGTTATGTATCCTAATAAAAAACGCATTTTTGATATTGTTAAAACAAATAAATACGAAAAACCATTATATCTTTGTGAATATTCGCATGCTATGGGTAATGGCCCTGGAGACGTATGGCAATATGTTGAACTTATGTACCAATATGACAACTTTGTAGGTGGTTGTATTTGGGAATGGGCAGACCATGTTGTAATGGTTGATGGTGTTGCAAAATATGGCGGAGATTTTAATGATTTGACACATGATGGAAACTTCTGTTGCGATGGACTTGTATTTGCTGACAGAAGCTTCAAATCAGGAACGCTTGAGGCAAAAGCCGCATACGCCCCCTTCCGTTTTACATTTAAGAATGGAACACTTAAAATTACAAATCACTATGATTTTACTACCTTTGATGGATATACCTTGAAGTACAAAATCAGAGTTGATGAAAAAACAGTTGAAGAAAAAACACTTTATACTGACATAAAGCCAAAGAAGACATTTACTGTAAAAACAGACACGTGTCCCGATGTTTGCAAGCTTGGCGCAAGCATTGATGTGGAGCTTTTTGATAAAAACGGAAGCTCTTTAGGCGTTCTTTCACAAAGAATAGATTGCAAAAAGGCTAAAATAGATTCAGAATCAAAGGCACTTGAGCTTTTTGATGAAAAGTTCTTTACATATGCCAAGGGTAATGATTTTGAATATCGCTTCAACAAGCAAATCGGTAACCTTGATAGCATTAAGATTAATGGTGAGGAGCTTTTGGCAGAGCCATGTAAATATTCGGCATTTAGAGCAGCAATTGATAACGACAAGCATATGATTCATCGTTGGGCAAAGCTTGATGAATGGCAGGGCGAAAACTTAGACTATCTTTTCACTAACGTTTATTCTGTTGAAGTTGAAGGAAATGAAATAGTTGCAGATATGTCTATGGCAGGTATTTCTCGTACACCGTTCTTCCGTTTCAAGGCTAAGCTTTCATTCTTTACTGACGGAAAAATCACTTATTCTATAAATGGTGATATAAGACAAGATACTGTTTGGCTACCTCGCTTAGGCTGTGAGTTCGCACTTAACAAGAAAAATCAAAGCTTCAAATATTTTGCTCTTGGTCCTAACGATAACTATTCAGATATGTCACACCACGTAAGACAAGATTGGTTCGAGAGTAGCTGTGATAATGAATACGTAAATTATCCAATGCCACAAGAGCACGGTTTGCACAGAGAAGCACGAGTTTTGAATATAGAAAACAAGCTTGAATTTACAGCTGACAATTTTGAGTTTAATGTTTCTAAATATTCAATAGAGCAGCTTTGGCGTGCAAAGCACACCGACGAAATTGGTGAAAGCTATGCTACACATGTAAGAATTGACTATAATAACTCAGGTGTCGGCTCTGCATCCTGCGGACCTGACCTTGAGCCTGAATTCAGATTCTCTGAAAAGAAAATCAACTTCACATTTGATTTAAATCTCAAATAGTAAAAAAGTCACTGTCGAGCAAAACGGCAGTGACTTTTTATTATTGCTTACTTAGAAAATTTTTAATGTATTTGTTGCTTTTTAATAGATTTGTAATAATAACGCCTACTAATATTCCTGAAAAGCCTTGAATCAAATTAAATGGAACATTTAAAAGAGCGCCATATGCATTTTTTAATACAAAAATCCATTCGTAAATGAAGTATCCAAGAACCATAATGATTTCAGCGGCAATACCACCAATTATCATAGATGGTAAATCCTTATGTATCAGCTTGGAAAATAAAGTGAATATAAAATATCCAACCAACGACATAAGACCTTTTATTATAAATGTTGCTGGAGCATATAGGGTGTAAAATGGTAAATCAGCGAGCATGGCACCCGTTGCTCCGGCTATAGCTCCATAGATAGGACCCAATAAAAATGTCGAACAAAGAATAAATGCATCACCTAAATTTATATTTCCAACTCCTGTGGGAATTGAAATAAACATAGTTGCAACAAAGGTAATCGAAGCAAATAGAGCACAAAGAGTAATTGTTTTAATATGATTTTTCATATTTCAACCTCCAAAAAGATGTTCAATCAAGATTTTTACACCGATTAAAATAAGAACTATTCCGCCAGCAAGCTCAGCCTTTGATTTATATTTAGCTCCAAAAATATTGCCTATTTTTACGCCTAACATGCAAAGAACAAATGTAATCAAACCAATAGAGGATACAGCGACACCGATATCTACATTGGGTAAAATACCATATGAAATACCTACAGCTAAAGCATCAATGCTTGTAGCGATAGCCATAATTAACATAATTTTAAACGCAAGAGAACAATCGTGCTTTTCTTCGTCCTTGGAAAATGATTCTTTAATCATCATAGCACCAATTAAAGCAAGTAAAACAAAAGCAACCCAATGGTCAAACGCTTCAATATATGATTGAAAAGCGTGACCTAAAAAGTATCCAATAAGTGGCATAAGTGCTTGGAACCCACCAAACCAAAGACCAACAATCGCCATTTCCTTGATTTTTACTTGTTGCATAGCAAGTCCTTTGCAAATGGCAACCGCAAAAGCATCCATAGATAGAGCCACAGCAGTAATTATAAGCTCGTAAACCTCCACTTTTTCCTCCTTGCAAGCATTAATATAATCAATGATAGCATTTAAGCTAAAAATTGTCAATATTTTAACGCAAAAACGTGAACAAAAACAGCTATATATAATATATACAAAAAAATTCTAAAAAAGTATTGACAAAAAGCAACACTTATGATAAAATCTATATCGCCGCATAATGCCGATGGTCTCAAACAGTTTATCTTACCCGGCTTAGCGAGTTTTGGTGAAAGAGAGGTGCTTTTCGTGTTCGCAATTATTTTAACAGGCGGAAAGCAGTACAAAGTAAACGAAGGAGATGTTATCTTCGTTGAGAAGCTCGGCGCACAAGAAGGCGAAGAGGTTACATTTGATCAAGTTCTTGCTGTATCAAATGAAAACGGCTTTGTTGCAGGTGCTCCTTATGTTTCCGGCGCTTCCGTAACAGCAAAGGTTGTTCGTAACGGTAAAGCAAAGAAAATTTACGTTATGAAGTACAAGGCTAAGAAGAACGAGAAAAAGAAGATCGGTCACAGACAGCCTTATACAAAAGTACAAATCGAAAAAATTGTTGGCTAATTTGGAGAAATCAATATGACAAAGGTCGTATTTTTCAAGTCTAACGGAGTTTTTTGGGGCTTCGAGGAGCAAGGACATTCTGGCTTCGCAGCAAGTGGAGAGGATATACTTTGCTCAGCAATTTCAGCAATGACAATGCTTGTCATAAATGCTATAGAGGTTGCTTATGCATCTGATGTAAACTACGAAATAGACGATGAGACAACAAATGTACGAGTTACTTCTCGTAGCGCGTTACCGAGCTATGAGGACGATGAGAAGAAGAGATTTGCTATCTCTGGGCTCATTATGGCATACTACTATCAATTAAATGATTTGGTAGAAGAGTATTATGATCATCTTTCGGTTGATGTAATCGAAAAGGAATATGACGGTAACAAATAAACGTAAAATTTAAACGGAGGAACATATAATGTTAAGACTTGGTTTACAGTTCTTCGCACACAAAAAAGGTGTTGGTTCTACAAAGAACGGTCGTGACAGTGAATCTAAGCGTCTCGGCGTTAAAAAGGCTGACGGTGCAAGTGTAATCGCTGGCAACATCATTGTTAGACAAAGAGGAACAAAAATTCATCCCGGTGCAAATGTAGGTATCGGAAAAGATGATACACTTTTTGCTCTTAGTGACGGTGTAGTTAAATTCGACTACATGGCAAAGGACAAGAAGCGTGTTAGCGTTTTGGCAAAATAATTAAGTTATAATTATAGCGGTGTGAGAATTCATACCGCTATAATTATTTTTTGTAAAAATAGATAATAAATTAACCATCCTTCACTATAAAATACATCAAATTATAAAATATATCATTAAATATAAAAAAACTCTTCACAATAAAGTGAAAATGTGATAAAATAAACTGAAAAGATATATTGTAAAGAGGAAAACTATGCTTGAACTTAAAAATATTTCCTTTAAGGTTTCAGTAGAAAATCAAGAAAAGGAAATTTTAAAGAATGTAAATTTAGTAATTGATGATAAATTCGTTGCAATAACAGGGCCAAACGGTGGAGGAAAATCAACACTTGCAAAAATTATAGCGGGCATTTACCAGCCAACGACGGGACAAATTTTGCTTGATGGTGTTGATATTACAAATAAAAGTATAACAGAAAGAGCAAATTTAGGCATTAGCTTCGCTTTTCAACAGCCGGTAAGATTTAAGGGCTTAACAGTACGTGATTTGATTACACTTTCGGCGGGAAAGCAGATTACAGTATCTGAGGCGTGCACATATCTTTCTGAGGTTGGACTTTGTGCAAGAGATTATATAGATAGAGAGATAAATGCATCGTTGTCGGGGGGAGAGCTTAAAAGAATTGAAATTGCTATGATAATGGCAAGAGGAACAAAGCTTTCTGTTTTTGATGAGCCTGAGGCGGGAATAGATCTTTGGAGCTTTAATAACCTTATAAGAGTATTTGAAAAAATGCACGAGAAAACAAATGGCTCGATTATAATCATTTCTCACCAGGAGAGAATACTGGATATTGCCGACAAGATAGCTTTAGTTGCAAATGGTGAGGTTAAAAAGTACGGAAGCAAGGAAGAAATTTTGCCCGAGCTTTTAAGAAAAGAGAATACAAATTTCGGCTGTGTAAAGCTTTAATTGGAGATAAAAATGAATATAATTGAAAAGGGCTTGCTTGAAAAGATTACTGGCTTGCACGAGGTGCCCCAGGGCGCATATAACATTAGAGCAAATGGTGGCTTGGGTGGCAGAAACACAACTGCAAACATAGATATTGTGTCAAAAGAGGACAAGCCAGGAATTGATATAATAATAAAGCCTAATACAAAAAATGAGAGTGTTCATATTCCTGTTGTTGTTAGCAAAAGCGGACTAAATGATCTTGTATATAACGATTTCTATATTGGCGAAAATGCAGATGTAGTTATTGTAGCAGGCTGTGGAATTCATAATAATGGCGATGAAAAGTCAAGTCACGATGGAATACACTCCTTCCATGTAGGAAAAAATGCAAAAATAAAATATGTTGAGAAGCATTATGGAGACGGAGATGGCTTAGGTGAAAGGGTTATGAACCCAACCACGGTTATCGAAATTGACGAGGGTGGATATATGGAAATGGAAACCACTCAAATCAAGGGTATCGATTCGACAGTAAGGGTTACTAACGCATCACTTGCTAATGATGCAAAGCTTGTTATAAAGGAAAGCTTGATGACACATGGCAAGCAATATGCAAAAACTGATTTTACCGTTGACTTAAATGGAGAAAATTCTTCAGCAAACGTTATTTCACGTTCAGTTGCGAAGGACGAATCATATCAGGTATTCCTTTCAAATATAAATGGAAATAATAAATGTGCAGGACACACAGAATGTGATGCTATTATAATGGACAAGGCAAGGGTTAGTGCTATTCCCGAAATTACAGCAAATCACATTGATGCAAGCCTTATTCACGAGGCAGCCATCGGAAAAATAGCTGGAGAACAGCTCTTAAAGCTTATGACACTTGGACTAACCGAGGAAGAGGCAGAGGAGCAAATAGTAAATGGATTTTTAAAATAAAATAAACGCAATTCCCGTGACAAAGCCACGGGAATTAACCATTAAGGAAACAATATGAAAATAAGTGAAATAATAAAATCAAAATCACCCTCATTATCACTTGAGGTATTCCCACCTAAAACAAGCGATACTTTTGAAAGCGTTATAGGAGCAACTAATAAAATTGCAACTCTAAAGCCATCGTTTATGAGTGTTACATATGGCGCAGGTGGAGGAACAAGTAAATATACAATTTCTATTGCTAAGAGTATTCAAGAAAACCACGGAGTAACTGCGCTTGCACATCTAACTTGTGTTAATTCCACAAGAGACGAGGTGAAAGCGCGTTTAAGGGAGCTTAAGGAGAGTGGAATTGAGAATATTTTGGCATTAAGAGGAGATATAACTCCAGAGAATCAAAATAGAGAAAAGTGGGATTATAGATACGCTAACGAGCTAATACAGGAAATAAAAGCGGAGTATGATTTTTGCGTGGGTGGAGCTTGTTATCCAGAGGGACATCCTGAATCAGAGCATCAAAGTGATGATATTCTTAATTTGAAAAGAAAAGTGGAAGCAGGATGCGATTTTTTAACGACACAAATGTTTTTTGACAATAATATCCTTTATAATTTCCTTTATAAAATAAGAGATAAGGGAATAGATGTACCAGTAATTGCAGGAATTATGCCTGTAACTAACGGAAGGCAAATAAAAAGGACCTGCGCTCTTTGTGGCTCACAGCTACCACAAAGATTTAAAACAATAGTCGATAGATACGCAGATACCCCCGATGCGATGAAGCAAGCGGGAATTGCATATGCAACGGAACAAATAATTGATCTTTTTGCCAATGGTGTAAATGCTGTTCACGTATATTCAATGAATAAATTTGATGTTGCGCAAAAGATAATGGAAAATATTTCGGAGATAATAAAGTGACAGCTCCCACATTGATAAGTATAAGCGATGTAAAAGCCTTAAAAATCAACATAAATGAGGTTTTACGTTATCTTAAAATAAATAAAAAAAGCGATGATATAATTGCTTATTTAGATGAATGTAAGGAGCTCGTATATAAAAACGCAAATCCAAGAGGAGCTTTCATAAGAACAGAAATTTCTGTTTGCGAAGATATAATTGATTTCGGATTTGATAGAGTAGAAAGCAAAAAGCTTGCTAAAAATTTAAAAGGCTGTAAGGAGGCTTATGCTTTTGTAGCAACGCTTGGTGTTGAAATAGACAGATTGTTTGAACGATATTTAAAAATAGAGCCATCAAAGGCATCTGTTTGCGATGCAATTGCTTCCTCCTTGATAGAAAGCTTTTGCGATTATATTAATGAATATTTAAAAGCTAATGAAACACTATGTCCACGCTTTTCGCCTGGATATGGTGATTATTCCATAAAGCACCAGGGAGCATTACTAAATATTCTGGATGCAAGCAAAAGAGTAGGTATAACATTAACTAATTCTTATATGATGGTGCCGACTAAATCTGTAAGTGCCATAATAGGAATAAAAATTTGATTTATGGAGAGAAAAATGGACATCTTATCAAGGATAAAAGAGGGTTATGTATTTTTTGATGGTGCTATGGGCACCGAACTACAAAAATACGGACTTTTGGCAGGGGAGTGTACAGAAAACTGGAATTTAACCCATCCCGAAACTATAACAGAAATACACAAAAAGTATTTTTTAGCTGGTGCAAACATTGCGACTGCAAACACATTTGGTGCTAACCCAATTAAGATATCAAATACAGAAGAAATAATAAGATGTGCCATAGAAAATGCAAAAAATGCAGTAAATTCAAGTGAACAATATGTTGCACTTGATATTGGCCCAACAGGTAAGCTATTAAAGCCACTTGGAGATCTTGATTTTGAAGATGCGTATAAAGCATTTTCTGTAGCTGTAAGGGCAGGGGCAGAGGCAGGCGCAGATTTGATACTTATTGAAACAATGAGCGACACTTATGAACTAAAGGCTGCAGTTCTCGCTGCAAAGGAGAACTCCAATTTGCCAATATTTACAACCTTTGTTCTTGATGAGAATGGAAAAAGCGTAACAGGCTGTGATGTGGATGCTATGGTTGCTATGCTTGAGGGACTTGGAGTCAACGCTCTTGGAGTGAATTGCTCACTTGGGGCAGAGCAATTAAAAAAATATATTCCAAATATAATTAAAGCATCATCATTACCTGTAATAGTAAACCCAAATGCAGGAATGCCCATACTTTGCGATGGAAAAACAACATATGAGCAATCACCCGATAAATTTGCTTGTGATATGGTCGAAATAGCTAATATGGGTGCAAGAATATTAGGTGGATGCTGTGGTACAACACCTGAGCACATAGTAAAAATGACACAGGCTGTTAAAAAAACACCCACAAAAGCAATAGTTAAAAAGAATTATACAGTAGCATCATCTTATTCTCATGCGTGCTATTTTGATAAAAAAACCGTTCTGATAGGTGAAAGAATAAATCCAACAGGAAAGCCAAGGCTTAAGGCAGCATTACGAGAAAACAATATTGATTATTTAATAAAAGAGGCAATAGGACAAGAGGAAAATGGTGCACATATGCTTGATGTTAATGTTGGATTGCCTGAAATAGATGAAAAAGCTGTTTTGACACAAGCAATAAAAGAAATACAAGCAGTCTCAACATTACCACTTCAAATTGATACGTCAAATAAAGATGCTCTTGAAAGTGCTATGAGAATTTACAACGGAAAGCCACTTGTAAACTCGGTAAACGGCAAGGAAGAGAGCATAAATAGCGTATTCCCCATAGTAAAAAAATATGGTGGCGTAGTAATAGCCTTAACTCTTGACGAAAACGGAATACCAAATACGGCCCGTGAAAGATTGAATATAGCCAAAAAAATTATAGATAGAGCAAGAGAATATGGTATAGACAAAAAGGATATAATTGTTGACCCTCTTTGTCTCACGGTCAGCTCTGATAAGACAGCACCAAGTGTGACCCTTGAGGCTATTGAAATAATAAAAAAAGAGTTAGGTGTAAAAACCTCGCTTGGTATTTCAAATGTTTCATTCGGCTTGCCATCACGCGACATAGTAAACTCGGTATTCTTTTCACACGCACTTTTAAAAGGGCTTGATGCTGTTATAATGAATCCATATTCAGAGGAAATGAAGAAGGCGTATTATGCTCACAATACTCTTATGGGCATAGACGAAAATTGTCAAGAGTATATCAATTTCGCAAGTAATACTATTAGCCAAGAAACAATTAAAGATTTAAGTGATATGACTCTTGAAAAGGCAATAATCAAGGGACTTAAAAAGGAAGCTCGCGAAATTACTAAATCGCTTATTATAAACACTCCCCCCCTTGAAATTGTAAATAATCATATAATTACAGCACTTGATAAGGTCGGAGAAGGCTATGAAAAGGGAAAAACCTTTTTGCCTCAGCTACTAATGAGCGCCGAAACGGCAACTGTTGCCTTCGATGTTGTAAAGGAGAATATTTCTGTTGATAGCGAGGCAAAGAAGGGCGATATTATATTAGCAACCGTTAAGGGCGATATTCATGATATAGGTAAAAACATTGTCAAGGTGATTTTGCAAAATTACGGCTTTACGGTTCATGACCTTGGCAAGGATGTTTCACCTGAAAAAATACTTGATTATGCTAAAAAAACAGGAGTAAAGCTTGTTGGACTTTCTGCACTTATGACAACGACTGTTGTGTCAATGCAAAAAACCATAAAGCTCTTAAAGACCGAGCTTCCAGATGTAAAGGTTATGGTCGGTGGAGCAGTGCTAACCGAGGAATATGCAAACATGATTGGTGCTGACAAATATGGCAAGGATGCGATGGATAGCGTAAGATACGCACAAGAATTCTATAAATAAAAAATTGCCCGATTATTTCGGGCAATTTTTTATTTCGTTGTCGCAGCTTCCGTTTTCAAAAAATTCATTTATATTATTTACAGTAGTGCTCGCAATGTTTGATACTGCCTCTTTTGTGAAAAACGCTTGGTGTGATGTAACTATTACATTTGGCATTGTCATAAGCAGGGCAAGAGTATCATCTTTGATGATCATATCTGAGTTATCCTCAAAAAACAGCTCTGATTCCTCCTCGTAAACATCAAGACAAGCACCACCGATTTTTCCCGATCTTATTTCCTCAAGTAAATCCTCAGAGTTTATAAGCGCTCCTCGTGAAGTATTAAGAATAATAACACCATTTTTCATTTTGTCAATGCTATTTTTAGAAATCATATGATAGCTTTCCTCATTAAGTGGACAATGTAGAGAAATAATATCACTTGCTTCAAATAGCTTATTAAGCTCCGTGTATTCAATATCTAAATTCTTGTTTGGAAATTTATCATATGCTAATACACGCATTCCAAGCCCCTTGCAAAAGCCAGCAAAAATACTACCAATTTTACCTGTACCGATAACACCTATTGTTTTCCCATGCAGATCAAAGCCCATAAGACCAGTCAAAGCGAAATTAAAGCTCTTTGTACGAATATAAGCCTTATGAATATTTCTTACAGAAGTCAGTAGCAGAGCGAGCGTATGCTCAGCAACAGCATATGGAGAATAATCAGGAACTCTTACAACATTGATTTTTCCATAAGCGTGCTTCAAATCAACGTTATTAAATCCGGCACAACGCAGGGCAATCAGCTTTACACCATAGGATACAAGCTTATCAATAACCTCGCTGTTTACAGTATCATTAACAAAAACACAAATTCCATCATACCCGTTTGCAAGAGAAACAGTATCAGGATTTAGCTTTGTTTCAAAAAATTTAAACTTTAAATTATCACTTTTAAATTTGTTAAATGAATCGATGTCGTAGGATTTAGAATCAAAGAAAGCTATTTTCATAAATATCACCTCATTCACATTTTAATATATTCTTTCCAAAATTACAAGAATAATAAGAAAAAAACACCAAAAAACGATTTTAAGTAATAATTACCAAAAAAATTTGATAAAATTTTATTATTTTCTGCGTGTTAACAAAAGAAAATCTATTGACAATAACGCGCGTGCATGATAAAATAAATAGCGGTAAGGTTTTTGCAACTGACGGATTTGCGGGTCACCGCAGGGGAGCAAAAACATAATTTGTCGACCGTCTGGGCAGTTCTACCTTATGGGGTAGTACCGCCTATTTTTTGTTTTTATTGAAATAATTTTAAGGAGAATAATATGAAAAAAGTCGCAATTCTTATGGGTAGTGATAGTGATCTTCCCATCGTTGAAAAAGGAATCAATGTATTAAAAGAGTATGGCGTACCATTTGAGGTACACGTATATTCAGCACACAGAACTCCAGTGCAAACAGCAGAGTTTGTAAAGAATGCTAAGGAAAATGGCTTTGGCGCAATAATTGCCGCTGCAGGAATGGCTGCGCATTTAGCAGGCGCAGTTGCTGCAAATACAGTATTACCAGTTATTGGCATTCCTGTTTCATGCAAAAACACCGGTGGCGTTGATGCGCTTTGGGCGACAGTACAAATGCCATCTGGAATACCTGTTGCAACAGTAGCGATTGATGGTGCAGCGAATGCAGCACTTTTAGCAGTTGAAATTCTTGCGTTGTCTGACGATGCACTTTATAACAAGCTTTTACAGGCTCGCAAGGCAGGAGAAGAAAAGGTTCTTGAAAAGAACAAGGCAATTGAAGAAAAATTTAATATATAATCATAGCACATAAGGAGAATATATGGGAGTATTTGGAATTATTGGAGAAGAAAAGGCCAAGGTCGCATCAAGCGTTTATTATGGTCTTTATGCACTCCAGCACAGAGGACAGGAGAGCTGTGGAATCGTCGTAAATGATGATGGTGTATTCCACACACATAAGGATTCTGGTTTAGTAAATGATGTGTTTACACACAATGTTCTTAACTCGCTCGGTGATGGTAATATGGCGATTGGTCATGTTCGTTATGGAACGCTCGGAACAAAGGCGAGAGTAAATGCAGAGCCTCTGGTAGTAAACCACGTTAAGGGTCATTTGGCTATTGCGACAAATGGAAAACTTGTAAATTCAGATGAATTAAAGAAGGAGCTTGAGCTTCAAGGTATGATTTTCCATACCACGAGTGATGCGGAAATAGTTTCGTATGTTGTTATAAAGGAACGATTAACATCTAACTCTATTGAAGAAGCGGTAAACAAGGCAATGTGTAAGCTAAAGGGTGGCTATTGCTTGCTTTTGATGTCTCCACAAAAAATAATTGCCGCAAGAGACGAAAGCGGATTGCATCCCCTTTGCTATGGAAAAAGAGAAAATGGTCAATATGTAATAGCGAGTGAAAGCTGCGCGCTTGATTCAGTAGGAGCAGTTTTCATAAGAGAGCTTGAACCAGGAGAAATTCTTGTTTTCTCAAACGAGGGCATCACTTCAATCAAGGACCATTGTAATAAAAAGCCTGAGGCTCTTTGTGTATTTGAATATGTTTATACAGCACGTCCTGATTCTGTAATATGTAACTGTTCAGTGCACGAGGCAAGAAAAAAGGCTGGTGCATATTTGTCAACTGTAAATCCAGTTGAGGCTGACGTGGTTGTTGGAGTGCCGGACTCGGGACTTGACGCAGCGCTCGGTTATTCAGAGGCATCCGGAATCCCATACGGAATAGGCCTTATAAAGAATAAATACATAGGAAGAACGTTTATAGCTCCTGGACAGGATGTTAGAGAAGATAAGGTTAGAATAAAGCTCAATCCTGTTAGTGCAACTGTGAAGGGAAAAAAAGTAATTTTGGTTGATGACTCTATAGTTCGTGGTACAACCTGTGCAAGAATAGTAAAGCTACTAAGAAATGCAGGAGCAACAGAGGTTCATCTTCGTTCCTCGGCACCGCCATTTATAAATCCCTGTTACTATGGAACAGACATTGATTCAAAGGAAAATTTAATAGCATGTGTTCATACAATAGATGAAATTGCAAAAATCGTAGGGGTTGATTCCTTGGCTTACTTGAATTTGGAGGATGTTTCCAAAATCGGTGCAAGTGGTACATGTAGTGGATATTGCACAGCGTGCTTTGATGGGGTATATCCCACAGAAATACCAGTAAAAAATAAAAATAAATTTGAAAATAAAATATCTGAAAGTGAGAACTAAGAAATGAAGAATTCAAGATCCGAAAGCTATGCAGCAGCAGGCGTTGATATCACAGCAGGCTACAAGGCAGTTGAGCTTATGAAGGCTCATATTGCAAGAACTATTATTAAAGGAGCAGATTCCGAAATCGGAGGATTTGGTGGCCTTTTTGAGCTCGACTTGACAGGTATTACACATCCTGTACTTGTAAGTGGAACAGACGGTGTTGGTACAAAGCTAAAAATTGCTTTTCTTATGGACAAGCACGATACAGTAGGTATTGACTGTGTTGCAATGTGCGCAAATGACATTGTATGTGCAGGCGCTAAGCCGCTTTTCTTCCTTGACTATATTGCATGTGGCAAGAACGTGCCAGAGAAAATTGCAGACATCGTTAAGGGTGTAGCAGAGGGATGCGTACAGTCAGGGGCAGCTCTTATCGGTGGAGAAACAGCAGAAATGCCTGGCTTCTACCCAATTGACGAATACGACTTGGCAGGCTTCTGTGTTGGTGTTGTTGATAAATCAAAGGTTCTCGATAACTCCAAGATGGTAGAGGGAGATGTCGTTATCGGCTTGCCATCAACAGGCGTACACTCAAATGGTTTTTCACTTGTACGTAAGGTATTTGATATTGAAAACGCAGATCTTAAGACACCAAGGGTAGAGCTCGGGGGAAGAAGCCTTGGAGAAGCGCTTTTGGCTCCTACAAAAATATATGTTAAGCCAATGCTTGCGCTCTTTGACAAAATAACAGTTAAGGGTGTTTCACACATTACAGGTGGTGGCTTCTATGAGAATATTCCAAGAAGCATTCCTAAAGGACTTGGCGCAAAAATTGCAAAGAAGGATATCCGTGTTCTACCTATATTTGACCTTATTCAAAAGGAAGGCAACATTCCTGAAAGAGATATGTTCAATACATACAATATGGGTGTTGGTATGAGCGTTGTAGTTGCAAAAGAGGATGTAGATACAGCTCTTGAAATACTTAAGGCAAATGGTGAGGATGCATACGTAATTGGTGAAATCATCAAGTCCGACGAGGGCGTAGTTTTATGCTAAAGGCAAATATATCTGTCCTTGTTTCAGGTGGAGGCACAAACCTTCAAGCGCTTATTGATGCCGAAAAGAGTGGCATTATAAGCAGTGGAACAATTGGACTTGTGGTTTCAAACAAGGAAGGCGCATATGCTCTTGAAAGAGCGAAAAACGCAGGTATAGCATCTAAAACCGTAATAAAGAATCAGCTCGGCTCACAAGAGGCATTTGAAAAGGAGCTTATTCGCGTTTTAGAGGAAGCAAACACCGATATAATCGTTTTAGCAGGCTTTATGAGTATTTTAAGCGCTGATTTTACAAATCATTTCAAGGATAGAATAATAAATGTACATCCATCTCTTATTCCTTCCTTCTGTGGAAAGGGCTTTTACGGACTAAAGGTTCACGAGGCAGCCCTTGCATACGGGGTGAAGGTAAGTGGTGCAACGGTTCATTTTGTAAATGAAGTTCCAGATGGTGGAAAAATCATTATGCAAAAGGCAGTAGAGATACATGATGGCGATACACCAGAAACTTTGCAAAAGAGAATAATGCAAGAGGCTGAGTGGAAGATACTTCCTATGTCCTGTGAAAAGGTTTGTAAGGAAATTATCAATAATAAAGGATTTTTGCAAGGAGAAACGAAATGAATATCTATAAAATCGACGATATAGGCTCCCTTCTTTCCACAAATACATATCCTGGCAGAGGAATTGTAATAGGAAAGACTGAGGATGGAAAAAAGGCAGCAGTAGCATATTTTATTATGGGTAGAAGCGAGAACAGCCGTAATCGTATTTTTAAAGAGGTTGATGGTGATGTATTTACCGAGCCATTTGATTTTTCAAAGGTTGAGGACCCATCGCTTATTATCTACGCTGCAATAAGAAAATTTGAAAATAAGCTTATCGTAACGAATGGAGACCAAACAGATACTATTTATAATCATTTGAAGGATTGTGGATGCTTTAAAAAGGCACTCAAAACAAGAGAATTTGAGCCTGATGCACCTAACTTCACACCAAGAATAAGTGGTATTCTTAAGTTTGCAAATGGAGATTTTAATTATCAAATGAGCATTCTTAAGAGCGCAGACGAAAAGGGCAGTGCTTGTAATAGATATTTCTATGAATATACAGCACTTAACGGACTTGGACACTTCATTCATACATATGTATGTGATGGCAATCCAATCCCAACATTTCAGGGCGAGCCCGAAAGAGTAAAAATTCCATCAGATATCGATGCTTTTACAAACGAGATTTGGACAAATCTTAACGAAAATAATAAAATTTCCTTGTATGTTCGCTACATTGACCTTGAAACAGGTGCTGTAGAGAACAGAATGATAAATAAGAACAAATAATAGTGAGGAAAAATCATGCAGGATAAAGAGCGCTACATTTCCCCGTTTTCCACAAGATATGCAAGTGATGAAATGCAATATGTTTTCTCGGCAGATTTCAAGTTCAGAACATGGAGAAAACTATGGATTGCCCTTGCAAGAGCGGAAAAAACACTGGGTCTTGATATAACTGATGAGCAAATTGCAGAGCTTGAAGCAAATAAGGATAATGTTAATTATGACGTTGCCGAGGCAAGAGAAAAAGTTGTTCGTCACGATGTTATGAGCCACGTTTACGCATATGGAAAGCAATGTCCTAAGGCTGAGCCTATAATTCACTTAGGCGCAACCTCTTGCTATGTTGGTGATAATACAGACATAATAATTTTGCGTGAGGCGTCAAACATAGTAATAAGGAAGGCAACACAGGTAATAAAAAATCTCACCGACTTTGCTAAAAAATATAAATCCTTACCATGCCTTGCATATACACACCTCCAACCTGCTCAGCTTACAACTGTAGGAAAAAGAGCAACGCTTTGGATGTATGAGCTACTTCAGGACATACACAACCTTGAATATCAGCTTTCAAACCTTAAGCTTTTAGGTCAGAAGGGAACAACAGGAACACAAGCAAGCTTTATGGAGCTTTTTGAGGGTGATGAGGAAAAAATTAAGCAGCTTGAAAAGCTTATCGCTAACGAAATGGGCTTTGAGGGCTCAGTTGCTGTATCAGGACAAACATATTCAAGAAAAGTAGATGCTTACTTCCTTTCAGTTCTTTCAGGAATAGCGCAAAGCGCATATAAATTCTCAAACGATTTAAGAATTTTACAATCCTTTGAGGAAATGGAGGAGCCATTTGAAAAGAATCAAATCGGCTCATCTGCAATGCCATATAAGCGCAACCCAATGAGAAGTGAAAGAATATCTGCACTTGCAAGATACGTAATTGTCGATTCGCTTAACCCAGCTATGACAGCAGGCACACAATGGTTCGAGCGTACTCTTGATGACTCAGCAAACAAGAGGATTTCTGTTTCCGAGGCATTCTTGGCAGTTGATGCAATTTTGAACATTTATATAAATGTAACATCAGCGCTTGTAGTTTACGATAAGGTCGTTACTCGCAGAGTGATGGAAAAGCTTCCATTTATGGCAACAGAGAATATAATGATGGAATGTGTAAAGCGTGGTGGAAACAGACAAGAGCTTCACGAGGCGCTTCGTGTTCATTCTCACGCAGCAGCAGCTAAGGTTAAGCTCGAGGGTGGAGTGAACGACCTTATTGATAGAATTGCAAATGATGATAGCTTCCCGATAACAAAGGAAGAAATTTTATCTCAGCTTGACCCTAAAAAGTACATTGGTAGAAGCGAAAGTCAGGTTGACGAATTTATAAAAACAGAGGCACAGCCCGTAATAGATAAATATTATAAGGAAGAAATCAAAGAGGATTTAAAGGTATAAGGAGAACGCAATGAAAGAATTTGAACTTAAATATGGTTGTAACCCCAATCAAAAGCCTTCAAAGATTTATATGGAAAATGGTGCAGAGCTTCCAATTGAAATTCTTTGTGGAAGACCGGGTTATATAAACTTTTTGGATGCATTTAACTCATGGCAGCTTGTGAAGGAGCTTAAGGAGGCAACAGGTATGCCTTGTGCAACTTCCTTTAAGCACGTAAGTCCAACATCTGCAGCAGTTGGTAAAAAGCTTTCTGATAAGCTTAAAAAGGCTTGCTTTGTTGATGATATTGAGGGACTTGATGAATCTCCCTTGGCTTGTGCATATGCAAGAGCAAGAGGAACAGACAGAATGTCATCATTTGGTGACTGGATTGCACTCTCCGACGTATGTGATAAAACAACTGCAACACTTATAAAGAGAGAAATTTCTGACGGTGTTATAGCTCCTGGATATACAGACGAGGCACTTGAAATTCTTAAATCTAAGAGAAAGGGTAATTATAATATAGTAAAAATTGACCCTAATTATATTCCCGAGGAGCAAGAAAAGAAGCAGGTTTATGGCATCACCTTTGAGCAGGGAAGAAATAATTTCAAAATCAACAAGGAGCTTTTTAGCGAAGTTGTAACAGAAAACAAGGAATTCCCCGAGGATGCAATTATTGACCTTATAATTTCTATGATTACCCTTAAATATACACAGTCAAACTCTGTATGCTATGCATATGACGGACAGGCTATCGGCGTAGGAGCAGGTCAGCAATCAAGAATCCATTGTACACGCTTAGCAGGAACTAAGGCAGATACATGGCACCTTCGTCAACATGAGAAGGTATTAAATCTTCCTTTCCTTCCCACAATTTCAAGACCTGACAGAGATAATGTAATTGACGGTTATATAAATAAAAATGAAGAAGATGTTTGCGCAGACGGTGTGTGGCAAAAATACTTTACAACCCAGCCAGAGCCACTCACAAACGAGGAAATAAGAGCATATCTTGATACGATTACAGGTGTTAGCGTAGGCTCAGATGCATTCTTTCCATTCAGCGACAACATTGAAAGGGCAAGACGCAGCGGCGTTTCTTACATAGCAGAGCCAGGTGGATCTATAAGAGATGATATTGTTATAGATTGCTGTAATAAGTATGGTATTGTTATGGCATTCACAAAAATGAGATTATTCCACCATTGATGAGGTAAGCTGATGAAGGTAATGGTAGTTGGTGGCGGTGGAAGAGAACACGCCATAATAAGAAAATTAAAGGAAAACAAAAAAATAGAACAAATCTTTGCTTTACCAGGTAACGGTGGCATGCACAAGGATGCAACATTAGTTAATATTGGTGCAAAGGATATAGATGCAATAGTAAAATTTGCTACTGAAAACAAAATCGATTATGCAGTAGTAGCACCTGATGACCCATTAGTGCTTGGCTGTGTAAACGCACTTAACGAGGTAGGCATTCCAGCATTTGGTCCTACTAAGGAGGCTGCAATTATTGAGGGAAGCAAGGTTTTCTCCAAAAACCTTATGAAAAAATATGGTATTCCCACAGCAAGCTATGAGGTGTTTTCGGATGCTCAAAAGGCACTTGACTTTATAAAAACAGCTCCAATCCCCACAGTAATAAAGGCTGATGGCTTGGCTCTTGGAAAGGGCGTTATAATCGCACTTACAAGAGAAGAGGCAGAGGATGCAATAAAGTCAGTAATGACAGATAAAAAGTTTGGTGCAAGTGGCGATAATATCGTAATTGAAGAATTTTTAGAGGGTCCTGAGGTTTCTGTGCTTGCATTTACTGACGGCAACTGTGTAAAGCCTATGGTTTCCTCAATGGACCACAAGCGCGCACTTGATGGTGATAAGGGACTTAACACAGGTGGTATGGGTACAATAGCGCCTAATCCCTATTACACTGAAAAAATTGCCGAGGAGTGTATGAAAAAGATATTTCTGCCTACAATTGAGGCGATGAAAAAAGAGGGCAGAGAGTTCAGAGGATGCTTGTATTTTGGGCTTATGCTTACAAAGGATGGTCCTAAGGTAATTGAATATAACTGTCGTTTTGGAGACCCTGAAACACAAGTAGTTCTTCCATTACTTGAAAGCGACCTATTTGAAATTATGCAAGCAACCACAAATGGCACACTTAGCGAGTGCGAGGTTGAATTTGCTGATAAAAACGCGTGCTGTGTAATTATGGCGTCAAAGGGTTATCCCGAGAAATACCAAAGTGGATTTGAAATGGTAATTCCAGAGGACATCGAAAAGGACGTATATGTTGCAGGAGCAAAGTACGAAAATGGCAAAATATACTCAGCCGGTGGACGTGTTCTTGGTGTTACTGATATTGGTAGCACATTAAAGGGCGCTATTGATGGCGCATATGCCAAGGTTGAAAAAATCAAATTTGATAATGCGTTTTACCGTCACGACATAGGTGGCAGAGCGCTTTTGGCAACGGAGGAGAAATAATGGTTTATCGCATTTATGTAGAAAAAAAGGCAGGGCTTGAGAATGAAGCAAGAGCGTTGCTTTCAGAAATTAAAACCTTTCTCGGTATAAACTCTATCGAAAAGGTAAGAATACTTAACCGCTATGATGCTGAGAACATAACAGAACAGCTTTTTGATTATGCTGTAAAGACAGTATTTTCGGAGCCACAGCTTGATAACGCGACAAAGACCTTTGAGGCGAAGGATGCAGTAGTATTTGCAACAGAGTATCTCCCAGGACAATTCGACCAAAGAGCAGACTCAGCGGCACAATGTATTCAGCTCATCTCTCAAGGTGAAAAGCCAACCATTCAAAGCGCAAGAGTATATGCACTTTATGGAAAATTAACCGATGATGAAATAGCAAAAATCAAAAAGCACGTTATAAACCCTGTTGAAGCAAGAGAAGCCTCACTTGAGGAAAAGGAAACTCTTAAAACAGAGTATGAAATTCCTACAAGCGTAAAAACTCTTGAGGGCTTTATTGAGCTTGACGAAAACGGACTTGCCGCCTTCGTTAAGGAATATGGTCTTGCTATGGACCTTGACGATATTAAGTTCTGTCAAAGCTACTTTGTAAAAGAGGGAAGAAACCCAACAATTACAGAGATAAGAATGATAGATACATATTGGTCAGACCACTGTCGTCATACAACCTTCTCAACAACAATCGACAGTGTAAAATTCCACGACGAGGTTCTTGAAAAGACATATCAAGAATACCTCTCAACAAGAAAAGAGCTTGGCAGAACAAAGCCCATTAACCTAATGGACATTGCAACCCTTGCTGTTAGATATCTTAAAAAGGAAGGCAAGCTTCCAAAGCTTGACGAAAGTGAAGAAATCAACGCTTGTACCGTTAAAATTGACGTAGAAATTGACGGAAAGAGCGAAGAATGGCTTCTTCTTTTCAAAAACGAAACACATAACCACCCAACAGAAATAGAGCCATTTGGTGGCGCCGCAACCTGTATTGGTGGTGCAATTCGTGACCCACTTTCAGGCCGTTCATATGTTTATGGTGCTATGAGACTTACAGGTGCTGCTAACCCATTGCGTCCGATTTCAGAAACCATTGAGGGCAAGCTACCTCAAAGAAAGATAGTAACAACAGCTGCAGCAGGCTATTCATCGTATGGTAACCAAATAGGTCTTGCAACAGGCATAGTTGACGAAATTTATCATGATGGCTACGCTGCAAAGCATATGGAGGTTGGCGCAGTTATAGCAGCTGCTCCTGCAAGAAACGTTAGACGTGAGGTTCCCGAGGATGGCGATATAGTAGTACTCCTCGGTGGTAGAACGGGACGTGACGGTTGTGGTGGAGCAACAGGCTCATCAAAATCTCACACAGTAGAATCACTTGAAAGCTGTGGAGCAGAGGTACAAAAGGGTAATGCACCCGAGGAAAGAAAGCTCCAAAGACTCTTTAGAAACTATGAAGCCTGCAGAATGATAAAGCGTTGTAACGACTTCGGTGCAGGTGGTGTATCAGTTGCTATCGGTGAGCTTGCAGACGGTCTTTATATCGACCTTAACGCGGTTCCTAAAAAATATGACGGACTTGACGGAACTGAGCTTGCAATCAGTGAATCTCAAGAGAGAATGGCTGTTGTAATTGAGGCAGAAAATAAGGATAGATTCTTAGAGCTTGCAAATAAGGAAAATCTTGAGGCAACAGTTGTTGCAAAAATTACCAAAGAGCCAAGACTTAGAATGGTATGGAATGGTAATGTCATTTGTGACATTAGTCGTGAGTTCTTAAATTCTAATGGTGCAGAAAAGCACATAGATATTGAATGTAATAAGGTGCAAAGCTACGAAAAGGAAATTCCTTCAAGCTTTGAAGGTGGTATGAACGAAGTTGTAACCGACCTTAATGTATGCTCAAAGAGAGGACTTAGCGAGCGCTTTGACTCAACAATTGGCGCAGGCACAGTTCTTATGCCATTTGGTGGTAAAAACCAACGTACACCTATTCAAGCAATGGTACAAAAGGTATCAGTTGAAAAGGCTCATACAGATGACTGCTCCTTTATGTCATGGGGCTATAACCCATACATTTCCGAAAAAAGCCCGTATCACGGAGCTTATCTTGCAGTAATTGAATCTGTATCAAAGCTTATCGCAACAGGCGCTAAATATGAGGATGTATATCTTACATTCCAGGAATATTTTGAAAAGCCAACAAAGGAAGCAACACGCTGGGGTAAGCCATTATCTGCGCTTCTTGGAGCGTTTAAGGCTCAAAAGAATCTTGGTATTGGCTCAATAGGTGGTAAGGACTCAATGAGTGGCTCATTTGAAAAGCTCGACGTTCCACCAACACTTATTTCCTTTGCTGTTACAATGGGTAAAACAAGTGATGTTATTTCACCTGAATTTAAAAAGGCTGGTAATAAGGTAGTTATCTTAAAGCCCGAATATGATGAAAATAACCTTCCTGTAACTGACTCACTCCTTAGTGTTTACGACAAGGTAACTAAGTTAGCAAGAGAAGGCAAGGTTGCAAGCGCATATACACCAACAATAGGTGGTGTTGCAGAGGCTATTTATAAGATGGCTATCGGTAATGGCTTCGGCTTTGAATTTGCTTCAGACGTTACTATGGAGGACATTTTCTCATATAACTATGGTTCATTTATCTTAGAGCTTACAGATGATATAAATATCGGTACGGCTCTTGGTAAGGTAAGCGACAATGGCGAAATTTCCTATAACGGAAGTAAGGTGTCTATGTGCGAGCTTAATGACGGCTACGAAAACAAGCTCGAGAGCGTATATTCTTGCAATATCGCATTCAATAATGAAAAGCCCGAAACAATTTCCTACAACACAGAAAAGCGCTTTGGTGCAAATATTAAGGTTGCAAAGCCAAAGGTTCTTATCCCTGTATTCCCAGGTACAAACTGTGAATATGATTCTGCTAAGGCAGTTGAGGATGCAGGTGCACAAAGTGAAATCTTTGTAATAAACAACCTAAGTGCTGAAGGCATCAAGAGAAGTGCACAGGAATTTGCAAAGAAGGTGGGAGAGAGTCAGATTGTATTTATCCCAGGTGGATTCTCAGGTGGAGATGAGCCTGACGGTTCAGGTAAGTTCATTACAGCCTTCTTAAGAGGAAACGACGTTAAGAACGCAGTTACCGAGCTTCTTGATAACAGAGGCGGACTTATGTGTGGTATTTGTAATGGCTTCCAAGCGCTTGTAAAGCTCGGACTTGTACCTTATGGTAAGATTATAGATACAGACGAAAATTGTCCAACACTTACATTTAACAATATCTCACGTCACCAATCGAAGATAGTAAGAACAAGAATAGCATCAAATATGTCACCTTGGCTTTATGAATGTAATGTAGGTGATATAGTAAACGTTCCAATCTCACACGGAGAAGGTAAGTTCTTAGCAAACGACGCAACAATTAAGGAGCTTATTGCAAACGGACAAATTGCAACACAGTATGTTGACTTGAATGGAGAAGCGACCTACGACATCCAATACAACCCCAACGGTTCAACCCTTGCAATAGAAGGTATAACATCACCAGACGGACGTGTATTTGGTAAAATGGGACACTCCGAGCGTATCGCAAATGGTCTTTACAAGAACGTTTATGGCGAATACGACATCAAGATGTTCAAATCTGCTGTTAAATTCTTCAAATAAACTAAAAAAGGCTGATTTTCAGCCTTTTTTTATAATTCTTATAATAATAAAGACAAAATTTATCCTAAATACAAAAACACTTGTACGCGAACCACGAACAACTTGCTATATCTGTTAAAGCACCAAAAAATAACTAAAAAAAGTTCAAAAAAAGTTGAAAAAAATGAAAAAAAGACTTGAAATTACTTTAGCGTAGTAGTACAATGAAATAAATATTCATTTTGAGCATAGTATTATAATATTACCACTTAAACTGAATAAATATAAAAAAGATTCCATGGAGGAGATAAAAATGGAGAGAGTTTACAATTTTTCGGCAGGACCATCAATGTTGCCCTTGCCAGTGCTTGAAAAGGCAGCAAAAGAAATGCTTTGTTATGAGGATAGCGGAATGTCCGTAATGGAAATGAGTCACCGCTCACCTGTTTACGATAAAATTATTAAGGATGCAGAGGCTTTGCTTAGAAAGCTTATGAACATTCCTGACAACTATAAGGTTCTTTTCCTTCAAGGCGGAGCATCAACACAGTTTTCAGCAGTTCCCCTTAACCTTCTTAACAAGAGTGGAAAGGCAGACTACATAGTATCAGGACAATTCTCAGGAAAGGCATACAAGGAAGCACAAAAATATGGCGATATCGCACTCGCTGCAACAAGCAAGGATGCTAACTTCGTATTTGTTCCAAAGACAGATCGTAGTTCATTCAGACCCGATGCTGACTATGTTCATATTTGCTTCAATAACACAATTTATGGAACAAAGTTCCCTTATATTCCCGACACAGGAGATATTCCATTAGTAGCAGATATGTCATCCTGCATCATCAGTGAGCCTGTTGACGTTTCTAAATTCGGTCTTATCTATGCAGGCGCACAAAAGAACATGGCTCCTGCTGGACTTACTCTCGTTATCGTTAGAGAAGACCTCATTGGAAAAGCAAATGAAAAAATTCCAACAATGCTTGATTATAGCATTATGGCAGAAAATGATTCAATGTACAATACACCACCATGCTACTGCATATATATTGCAAAGCTTGTTTATGAGTGGATTTTGTCACTTGGTGGACTTGAAAAGATGAAGGAGCTCAATCAAAAGAAGGCAAACGTTCTTTATGATTATCTTGATAGCCAGGACTATTACATTGCACCTGTTGAAAAGGAAAGCCGTTCAATGATGAACGTGACATTTGTAACAGGAGATGCTGAGCTTGATAAGAAGTTTGCTAAGGAAGCAGATTTGGCAGGACTTAAGAACCTTAAGGGACATAGAAGCGTTGGTGGTATGAGAGCATCTATCTACAATGCAATGCCATACGAGGGCGTAGTAAAGCTCGTAGAATTCATGAAGGAATTTGCAAAAAATAATCCTAAGGCATAATTGGAGTGTAAAATGAAAAATATTAAGTTAATGAATAAAATTGCCAAGGTTGGTACTGACAATTTTGATAAAAACGAGTACAACGTTGGAGAAAATGTAGAAAATGCACAAGCAATAATGGTTCGTTCAGCAGCACTTCACGATATGGAATTTAACTCAGAGCTTGAAGCTATTGCTCGTTGTGGCGCTGGAGTTAACAACATTCCAATCGAAAGATGCACAGAAAACGGAATTGTAGTATTCAATACCCCAGGTGCTAACGCTAACGGTGTTAAGGAGCTTGCTATTTGCGCTCTTATCTTGGCTTCAAGAGACGTTGTCGGTGGCATTAAATGGGTAGAAACCTTAAAGGACGAAGCAGGTGTAGCAAAGCTTGTTGAAAAGGGCAAGAGTGCATATGTTGGAAATGAGCTTTTAGGCAAAACTCTCGGTGTTATAGGTCTTGGCGCTATCGGTGGTATGGTTGCAAACTCTGCTAATGCTCTTGGTATGAATGTTGTTGGATATGACCCATACTTAACACCAAAGGCAGCTTGGAACTTAGCTCCCTCTATTAAGCAAGCAAGTGGATATGAGGAAATCTTTAAAACATGTGATTATATCACACTCCACGTGCCTGCAACACCAACAACAAAGAATATGATTTGTGAAGCATCACTTTCTACAATGAAGGATGGCGTAAAAATAATTAACCTTTCACGTGCAGACCTTGTAAATGCTACAGATATTAAGAAGGCAATCGCTGACAAGAAGGTAAGCGTATATGTAACAGACTTTCCAACTGAGGAAACAGTATGCGAGAGTGGAATTGTTAACATTCCTCACCTTGGAGCATCAACATTTGAATCAGAGGACAACTGTGCTGTAATGGCGGCAAAGCAGCTTGACGAATATCTCAAAACAGGTAATATCAAAAACAGCGTTAACTTCCCAGCAGTTTCATTGCCACGCTCATCAAATGCAAGAATTTGTGTAATGCATAAAAATATTCCAAATATGCTTTCTCAAATTACAACCGCTATTTCAAATGAGGGTGTAAACATTGAAAACCTTGCAAATGGCTCAAAGGGCGATGCTGCATATACAATCGCAGAGGTTGAAAAGGTTGACGAAAAAACAATTAACGATTTGAAGTCTATTGAAGGCGTATTAAGAGTTAAATGCTATTAAAATAATAAGTAGGGCGAATATATATTTCGCCCTATTCTTAGTTGAGGTGAAAATATGGTAAAGGTAAAACCCTTTTTTGCATTAAGACCAAAGGAAGAGCTTGTAAGTAAGGTAGCAGCATTGCCCTACGACGTTATGTCAAGTGACGAGGCAAGAGAAGAGGTAAAGGATAATCCTTATTCATTTTTGCATATCGATAAAGCAGAAATAGATCTTGACAAATCTATTGATATATATGATGAGCGCGTTTATGCTAAAGCGAAAAACAACCTTGAAAAATTTGAAAATTACGGAATTTATATAAATGATAATAAAAAGCGTTATTATTTTTATCGTCAAATAATGAACGACCACGCGCAAACAGGAATTGTGGGCTGTGCTTCTATTGATGATTATTTAGAAAATCGTATAAAAAAGCATGAATTTACACGCGCAGACAAGGAAGTTGACAGAATAAAGCATGTAAACACCTGTAGCGCGCACACAGGACCTATTTTTCTCGCTTTCAAGGAGAATCACGAATTGGAGAGTATAATAAAGGAAGAAACCGAAAAAACACCCCTTTATGACTTTGTAGCAGATGATTCGGTAAGACACACAGTGTGGGAAAGCTCAGATGAAGTTAACTTGAAAATTGAAGAAGCGTTTTTAAAAACCGATGCACTTTATATAGCAGATGGGCACCATCGCGCAGCATCAGCTGTTAAGGTTGGTGTTATGAAAAGAGAAGAAAATCCGAACTATACAGGAGATGAGGAGTTTAACTTCTTTCTATCTGTAATTTTTCCTGCAAAGAGCTTGAAAATTCTTGATTACAACCGTCTTGTAAAGGACTTAAACGGTATGAGTGATGAGGAATTTTTAAAAATCGTGGAAGAAAAAATAGGAACGATTACGGAGTATAAAGATGGTGCATATCGCCCTACAAAAAAACACGAAATCGGTATGTATTTGAATAAAAAGTGGTATAAGGTAGAATTTTATAATCATATATGCAATGCAAATACACCTGTAAAAAGGCTAGACTGCTCAATATTGCAGGATAACCTTCTTTTGCCAATTTTAGGAATTGACGACCCACGTAGCAATAAAAGAATAGATTTTGCAGGTGGAATAAGAGGACTTTCATATCTTGAAAAAAGATGTAATGAGGATATGAAGCTTGCAATATCTATGTATCCTACCTCACTTGATGATTTGATGGCTGTTGCAGATTCTGGTGATGTTATGCCACCAAAATCAACCTGGTTTGAGCCAAAATTAAGAAGTGGTATTCTAATCCATAAAATTTAAAGCAAAGACCTTTGTAAGCAAAATTTTAATATAAAATTCATTTCTAAGTATTGACAATTATCCTGCAAAGTGATAAAATCTTATCAGTAAGGGAGTAATCGACGCTTGCCGTAATAAAGTCAACACATGGACTATAGTTCTGGCTTTATTTTAAATGATGAGACTTATCTGTTTTTTGCAGATAAGTCTTTTTTTACAAGATTACTTACTATGAAAGGAGAAAAAATGAAAGAATACTTAACCGACTCAAACGAAGTGTTAAAATCTCTTAACACAGGCGAAGAGGGACTTTCATCAGCCGAGGCAGAAAAGCGTTTGGAAGCAAACGGTAAAAACAAGCTTGTTGAGGCAAAAAAGGAAACTCTTTTAATGCGTTTTGTTAAACAGCTCATTGAGCCAATGACAATTATTTTAATTATTGCCGCAATAATTTCAGCAATAGTTGAAGCACCACATGGCTTCCCAACAGATACATTAATTATTTTAGTGGTTGTTCTTGTAAATGCATGCCTTGGTGTATGGCAAGAGAGTAAATCGGAAAAATCGATAGAAGCACTTCAAAAAATAGCCGCCGCAACCTCAAAGGTTATTCGTGACGGACACCAAATAAGCGTAAAGAGCGAGGATTTGGTTGTCGGCGATATAATTATACTCGAAGCAGGCGATGCAGTTCCTGCTGATGCTCGAATTATCGAATCCGCCAGCCTTCAAATAGAAGAGGCAGCGCTTACAGGAGAAAGCGTTCCTGTAACTAAAACAGATAAAACAATAGAAGCTAGCTCAAACGGAGACGTTTCCTTAGGTGACAGAAAAAATATGGCATTTATGGGAAGCACAGTTGTTTATGGGCGAGGAAGAGCAGTTGTTACAGCTACTGGTATGGATACCGAAATGGGTAAAATAGCAGATGCGCTTGCTAATGCAAGTGAGGGAAAAACACCTCTTCAGCAAAAGCTCGGTCAGCTAAGTAAGGTTCTTACAGTTATAGTAATTGGCATTTGTGCAGTAATGTTTACAATAAATATGCTTCGTGCAGAAAAGCCAAGTGAGGTAGTACTTGATACCTTCTTGTTAGCAATTTCCTTAGCAGTTGCTGCAATTCCAGAGGGACTTTCAACCGTTGTAACTCTCGTGCTTTCAATTGGCGTAACCAATATGTCAAAAAGAAATGCAATTATCCGTAAGCTAACAGCAGTAGAAACGCTTGGCTGTACACAGATAATTTGCTCTGATAAAACAGGAACACTAACACAGAATAAAATGACCGTAGTTGAAAGCTATGGAAACGATGAGGGAATGCTTGCTATTGCAATGTCTCTGTGCTCAGATGCCGAGTTTGATAACGAGGCGGGCACAGCAATAGGCGAGCCAACTGAATGTGCGCTTGTAAACTATGCTGAAAAATTAAACCTTTCTAAAAATGAGCAGAAGCATATATATACCCGTATTGGAGAGGTTCCTTTTGACTCGATGCGTAAAATGATGACAACCGTTCATAATAATAACGGAGCAATCATTCAATTTACTAAGGGTGCACCGGATGAAATATTAAAGCGCTGTGTAGCATATTATCAAGACGGAAAATCAGTTGAAATGACTGATGAAAAAAGAGCAGAAATTCTTGCAACCAACAAGAATATGGCAGACAGAGCCTTGCGTGTTCTTGCAGTAGGTCTTAAGAGCCTCGAAAGCGTTCCCGAGGAATACGAGGCTCAAAAGGTAGAAAATAATCTTACCTTTGTAGGACTTGTTGGAATGATAGACCCTGTAAGGGAAGAGGTTAAGCCAGCTATCGACCAATGCCGAAGCGCAGGAATACGACCAATTATGATTACAGGCGACCACAAGGATACGGCAGTAGCTATCGCTATGCAGCTCGGTATTATTGAAAGCGCAGAACAAGCAATAACAGGCGCAGAGCTTGATGCTATTTCAGAAGAGGATTTTGAAACTCTTGTAGAAAAATATTCAGTTTATGCAAGAGTTCAGCCCGAGCACAAAACAAGAATAGTAAACGCCTGGCGTAAAAAGGGTAAGGTTACCGCAATGACAGGTGATGGAGTAAATGACGCGCCATCAATAAAAAATGCCGACATTGGTGTTGGTATGGGTATTACTGGTACTGACGTTACTAAAAATGTTGCAGATATGGTTTTAACAGATGATAATTTTGCAACAATAGTTTCAGCAGTCGGTGAGGGAAGAAGAATTTATGACAATATAAGAAAAGCAATTCAATTCCTTCTTGCTTCAAATCTTTCAGAGGTAATTGCAATATTTATTGCATCACTAATAGGCGTGGCAACATTATTTAAGCCATCGCATCTACTATGGATAAATCTAATCACAGATACGTTCCCAGCTGTTTCCCTTGGCTTAGAGAAGCATGAGGAAAATATAATGAAGCGAAAGCCACGAGATTCAAAGGAGGGCGTTTTTGCAGACGGACTTGGCTTTGGTGTTGTGTATCAGGGAATAATGGTTGCAGCCCTAACCTTGATTTCATATTTCTTAGGCGCAAAGGTATTTGCACCCGAGCTTGGATTAACTGGTGATAATATAGGGGTTCTCGGTACATCAATGGCATTTTTAACTCTTGCTATGTCCGAGGTATTCCACTCCTTTAATATGCGCTCGCTAAAGGGATCAATATTTACAATTAAAAAGCAAAATATTGTTCTTTGGGCAGCAGCAATATTCTCATTTGCATCAACAACATTAATACTTCAAGTTCCTGTATTAGCAGACTTTTTCAGTCTAATGCCTCTTGGAATAAGAGAATATGGCGTAGCAATCGGTCTTGCATTTGCAGTAATTCCAATAGTTGAAATTGTTAAGCTTATAACAAGATTCATTCAAAAAAATAAAAACAAATAAAAATGAAAGCTCCGTTTTAAACGGGGCTTTTAATATTTGGCAAATATGGAAAGGATAAAAAGGAATATTAGAGCTTTTTGAGCAAATAATAACTTCAAATACTTAAAAGGAGAAGTTTTATGAGCAGTAAAACCAAAAGTGAAGCTACCTTAAATCCAAATAAAAAACGCTTTGATCGCTCTAAGGTTTTTGACTTCTTACAAAAGCTCGGTAAGGTTTTAATGGTAGTTATCGCAGTAATGCCCGCTGCTGGAATAATGATAAGTATAGGTAAGCTTATTCCGACATTTGGAGTAGAGGCAGCATGGCTATTGAGAATAGGCGCTATAATTGAAAATATAGGCTGGGCAATAATTACAAACTTAAATATTCTTTTCGCAGTTGCCATAGGAGGCTCTTGGGCAAAGGATAGAGCAGGAGGAGCATTTGCCGCTCTTCTTTCGTTCATTTTAATCAATAATATTACAGGAAATATTTTTGGTGTAACAAACGCAATGCTTGCAGACCCTGATGCGGTAACGCATACGCTTTTTGGGCAGGAAATAGCGGTTAATGGATATTTCACATCAGTTTTAGGCTCTCCTGCATTAAACGCAGGCGTGTTTGTTGGTATAGTGGCAGGCTTTGTCGGTGGAGTAGTATATAATAAATTTTATAATTTCAGAAAGCTCCCCGATGCATTATCATTCTTCAATGGTAAGCGATTTGTGCCACTTGTTGTAATAGGAGTATCCTTAATTGTAGCGCTTTTATTTGCAATAATATGGCCACTTATTCAGCTTGGAATAAACTCATTTGGTGTATGGATAGCAAACTCAGCTAATACATCGCCTATATTAGCTCCATTTATATATGGAACGCTTGAAAGATTACTTTTGCCATTTGGATTACACCATATGCTGACAATTCCAATGAATTATACCTCGTTTGGCGGAAGCTATGTAATACAAACAGGAATAAACGCAGGAAGCACCGTTTATGGTCAGGACCCATTATGGCTTGCATGGATAAACGACCTTATAAATCACAAAAATGCAGGTGATACAGGCGCATATGAGGCACTTTTAACAGGTATCACACCTGCAAGATTTAAGGTCGGACAGATGATAGGCGCAACAGGCTTGCTCCTTGGTATTGCCTTAGCGATGTACAGAAGAATAGACAAGGATAAAAGAAAAAAATACCGTTCAATGTTTATTTCAACAGCATTAGCAGTATTTTTAACAGGTGTAACGGAGCCAATTGAATTTATGTTTATGTTCTGTGCAATACCACTTTATATAGTTTATTCCTTGATTCAGGGCTTGGCCTTTGCAAGCGCAGGAATTGTCAATTTAAGGCTCCATTCATTTGGTAATTTAGAACTCTTTACAAGACTGCCAATGTCAATAAAGGCAGGGCTTGCAGGAGATATTATAAACTTTGTAATCGCATGCGTGCTATTTTTTATAGTAGGATACTTTGTGGCATATTATATCATAGGAAAATTCAAATATGCAACCCCGGGACGACTTGGAAACTACGCGGATATATCGGTTGATAATACAGTAGATTCGGAAAAAGAGGAAGGCAGAGATAATAATACCTCGCAAACACCCTCCAATACAACTGCCGAAAAAATTATTGGGCTACTCGGTGGTAGAGAAAATATAGAGCTTGTGGATGCTTGTATGACAAGATTAAGAGTAACAGTAAAGGATCCCGACAAGGTTGCAGACAAGGAAGCGTTTAAGGAAACGGGCGCGCTTGGCTTGTTTAAAAAGGGAAATGGCATCCAAATACCCTACGGACCGAAGGCGGACGTAATAAAGTCCGACATCAACGATATTTTATAATGAAGCTACTAACTCTTAATACTCATAGCCTGATGGAAAAGGACTATGAAAGAAAATTAGATGCCTTTGTAGATGCAATAGTAAAAAACAAGCCCGAAATAATTGCACTACAAGAGGTAATGCAGCCTAAGAACGCAAATGAAGCACATTTCAGAGGAGAAATGTACACTATTGGTAAAATACCGGCAAAAGAGGGAAACCACGCAGTAAACGTTTTAAATAAGCTTAAAGAGAAAGGCTTAGATTATAAGCTTGTATGGCATGGCTTTAAGGAAGCCTACAATGACTACGATGAGGGACTTTGTATATTAACAAATCAAGAGATATTGGGAGTAAAGGAATTGATGCTAACAAAATTTGAAGATTATAACAGCTTCAAAACTCGTAAGGCAATAGCTATAAAAATAAACGACGAATGGTTTTATTGCGTTCATTTTGGATGGTGGGATGATGAAAAGAGTCCATTTTCGGATGAATGGAAGAGTCTTTTAATAAAAACCAAAAGAAATGAAAAAACATGGCTTCTTGGGGATTTTAATATAGATGCAAAGGAACAAAACGAGGCATATAACCTGATAAAAAATGATTTTTACGACACGTATTTACTTGCTAAGGACAAGGACGACGGAATAAGCGTAAAGGGGAAAATTGATGGTTGGGAGAAAAATAGCAAGGATAAGCGCATAGATTATATATTTACAAACCGAAATGTACCAATAATTTCATCAAAAATAATATTCAATGGTGAAAATGGAGAAATTATCTCCGATCACTATGGTGTAATGGTAACATTTTGAGGAAAGGAAGCAAAATGAGAAAAGCAGGAATTTTGTTACCAATAAGTGCGTTAAAATCCAAGTATGGTATAGGATGCTTTTCAAGGGATGCCTATGAATTTATAGATTGGCTAAGGGAAGCAGAACAGACCTACTGGCAAATTTTGCCCATAGGTCCGACAGGCTTTGGAGATTCCCCATATCAGTCCTTTTCATCCTTTGCAGGCAATCCGTATTATATAAGCATAGAGGAGCTTATAAATGAGGGCACACTGAAGGAAATCGAATGTGAAGGCTGTGATTTTGGCAAGGATGAAAGAACAGTAGATTATGAAAAAATCTTTAAAAATCGTATTCCACTTTTAAAAATATCATATGAGAGAAGTGTCCATCAAAACACCGAGGAATATATAAAATTTGTAAATGAAAATAGCTTTTGGTTAGAGGACTACGCGCTATTTATGTCAATAAAAGACAATAAAGAGGGGAAAAGCTGGCAAGAGTGGGAAAGACCACTTATAGAAAGAGAAGAAAAAGCAATAAATGAATATAAAGAAAAGCTAAAAAAGCAAATCGACTTTTGGAAATATATTCAGTTTAAATTTTATTCTCAATATAGAAAATTAAAGGAATATGCTAATAATTTAGGAATAAAAATTATAGGAGATATTCCAATATATACAGCGCTCGATAGTAGTGATGTATGGGCAAACAAGGAGCTGTTTCAGCTTGATAAAAATTACGAGCCAATAGCAGTTGCAGGATGCCCACCCGATGGCTTTTCTAAAAATGGTCAGCTATGGGGGAATCCACTTTATAATTGGGAATACCATAAAAAAACAGGCTTTGAGTGGTGGCATAAAAGACTTGAAAATGCGTTTTTAATTTTTGATGTATTAAGAATAGACCACTTTAGGGGCTTTGATGAGTATTATTCAATACCTTATCCAAGCGAAAATGCCAAAAAAGGGGAATGGAAAAAGGCATATGGTAAGGAACTTTTTGAATCATATAAGAATAAATATGGGCAAAAAGAAATAATAGCAGAGGATTTAGGCTTTGTAACAGATAGCGTAAAGGAGCTTTTAAGCTATTGTCAATTCCCAGGAATGAAGGTTTTTCAATTCGCATTTGATTTACGTGACACAGGAGCAAAAAACGACTATTTACCACACAATTATGAAAAAAATTCTGTTGCTTATACAGGAACACACGATAATCCTACAATTATTTCTTGGTTTTTTGAAATTACAGAGGAAGAGAGGGAGGCGGTAAGAAATTATCTATGTGACTATCACACCCCGAATTCCGAAATAAATATGCCTATAATAGGCGCAGTAATGAGAAGCAACTCAAAAATTTGTATAATACCAATACAGGACTATCTTGGGTACGATAGTAGAGCAAGAATAAATAAGCCCTCGACAATGTCTGCAAACTGGACTTGGCGTATGAGTGAAGCTGATTTTAAGGAAGAGCTTAAATTTAAAATAGCAAAAATAACTAAAGCCACAGGCAGAGGCTTAAGTGAATAAAACACCAAAAACCCAACCTCAAACGAGGTTGGGTATATTTTTATCGAAAAAAATCAGAAAAATAAAAAATTTTTAAAAAATTTTGTAAAAAAACCGACTTTTTCAAAAAAACGTGTGTTTATTATAGTAGAGCACCCGAAAGGGAGGGGGAAGCTATGCCCAAAATTAACATCAAATAAGAGGAAAAACAAAACAAGAAAAAAAGGAGATT
>JAGBEE010000032.1 GCA_017937135.1 Clostridia bacterium
ACCCATATACAAAGAGAAAGAGAGAACAAATCGGTTTTATAAGCCGAAATGCTCTCTCTTTTTTCTGTTGGTATAAAGTGATATTCTTTGCTGACGCAAAGAGTGATATTGTCGCACAGCGACAGTGATATTGAAGCCTTGCGGCTTCAGTGATATTCTATTCGCCCTAAAACTCGGCTTTGAACGCAAATAGGCGTTAAAGCCGCAATATAACTCGGCGTAAGCTGAATATCACTGCGTAGCAATAGAACTCGCCGAAGGCGAATAGAGTTAGCGCGATACTCCGTTATGAGTATCGCGCTAATGCGACAGCCCCTTTCCCTATATCCTATATCCTACACCCTAATTATCATCGCATCTTTCAATTGAGTAAATAAAGTCATTTTCTCTTATAATTTCGTCAAGCTGAGTTGAGGATAACTCCTTGTCAGTAATAAGAGTAGCACTATATTTAATGCTTTCACCCTCACGAACAATTATAAGCTGATTAAATCTATCAACACCAAAAATTCCCTTGATTTTCTTGTTTGCTCCATTAATCTGTAGAAAAACAATGTTTACGGAAAAATGCTTTACTGTTTTAAAGGGCGCAATTTTAAGATGAAATAGCATTTGTATACCAATCATTATAATTGTTGCGCCAAAGGCTAATATGTATAGTCTACCACCACAAGCCATACCAACACCAGCTGTTGCCCAAACACCTGCCGCTGTTGTAAGGCCCTTTATTTCTTGCTTACGGTAAATAATTATACCTGCACCCAAAAAGCCCACACCGGAAACGATTTGCGCAGCAACCCTTGCCGTATCGGCATCAGGCCCAAAGCCGTATAGGCTCACAATCATCATAAGACAAGCACCAATGCTAACAAGAGTGTGTGTTCTAATTCCTGCCTCCTTAAAGCGCTTTTTCCTTTCAAGGCCAATAAAAAATCCTAAAAAAGCTGACAATAATATATCAATTAACAACCAAAGCTGTGGTAT
Source organism: Clostridia bacterium (assembly GCA_017937135.1). Classification (GTDB taxonomy): domain Bacteria; phylum Bacillota; class Clostridia; order Oscillospirales; family CAG-272; genus RGIG2000. Next base: position 985 of record JAGBEE010000032.1, read on the forward strand.
TATATCCTTCATAAAGCATAGCCTCCCTTTATTTATCTTTTATTTATATCATACTATTCAAAAAAAGTCAACAGGTTAATTTTATTATAATATTGCAAAAGATAGGCATATATGATAAAATAAACATAATGGAGGGCATTATGGAAAAGATACTAGTAAGTGCCTGCCTTTTGGGTGTGCCTTGTCGTTATGATGGTAAGTCAAAGCCACAACAAGAGGTAATGGCATTAAAGAATAAATATGAATTAATACCCGTTTGTGCCGAGGTTTTAGGTGGACTTACCACCCCAAGAATAGGAGCAGAGATTATAGGTAATAAGGTTATACGCAAGGATGGCGTAGATGTAACCTACGAATATAATAAGGGAGCTAACAAAATTTTGGAAATCGCTAAGGAAAACAATTGCAAAATAGCAATTTTAAAGTCCAAAAGCCCATCCTGTGGCAAGGGCGAGGTTTATGACGGTACCTTTAAAAGAGCCTTAATTAAGGGAGATGGCATATTAACTCGTCTTTTAATTAAAAATGGCATAGCTGTGTATAGCGAAAAGGAGATAGATAAGCTGTGAAGATTATAGCAAGTGATTATGACGGAACGATAAACTACAACGGCAAAATTAGTGATGAAGATAAATTAGCCATACAAAAGTTCAGAAAAGCAGGACATAAATTTGGCATTGTAACAGGAAGAGACGTGGACCTTGCCCAATGGATAAAGCAGGAAAACGGCTTGGAGTTTGATTTTGTTATTTGCTGTACAGGTGGCGTTATTAAAGACGGTGATGGTAAAATTATTTACCAAAAGAAGGGAGAAATAGGACCCTTTATAGGCGATATAATTGAAAAGGCAAAAGAGCTTGGTGCCTACGGCTTTGCAATAGGAGATGTACTTCTAAAATGCATAATTGACATAAAGGGGAAAATCCCCTCACAGCTTGATGCGTTAAGTAGCTTTACTCACGCAAATACAGGCTTTACAAGGGACGAAAATGCAACAGCATTTGCAAAATATGTAAACGAAAATTATGGGGATAAAATTAGCGCTCACCAAAATGGAACAGCAGTTGATATGCCCCCTGCATATGTTTCAAAGGTAACTGGAATTTATGAGTACGCAGGGCTTTTTGATAGTCCCGAAATTTACACAGTGGGCGACAATATAAACGACATACCTATGATAGAGGAGTTTTGTGGCTTTGCAGTATCAAATGCAAGGGACGAGGTAAAGCAAAGGGCAAAGCACCAATGCAATCGAATTGCCGATATGATAGAGTATTTATTGGAGGAAAAATAAATGAACGCAAGAGACAGATTTATCGAAATTTTCAAGTCAAAAATAAAAAGAGAGGGCGCAGACAAGCTTCTTGATTTTATAATGTCCCCATCCTCTGATTTTTTCACAGCCCCTGCAAGCGCAAGATATCATAGCGCATACGAGGGAGGCTTGTGCGAGCATTCATTAAACGTATATGATTGCCTTTGCGCATATCTTGACAGAGATGTAGCAAGAGAAAAATACGGACTTAATTATAGTGATGAAACAATAGCGATAGTTTCACTTTTGCACGACCTTTGCAAAATGAATGTATATAAGGTTAGCTATCGCAATGTAAAAAACGAGCAGGGCACTTGGGAAAAGGTACCATACTTTGAATTTGACGACACCCTACCATATGGACACGGCGAAAAAAGCGTATATATGATAACCCCCTTTATGAAGCTAACAAGAGAAGAGGCATTTGCAATAAGATATCATATGGGCTTTTCAAATGTAGAAACACAAATGGCAATAAATTCAGTTGGCAAGGCATTTGAAATGTTCCCACTCGCGTTTGCTTTATCCACAGCCGATATGGAGGCTACATACTATATTGAAAGCGATAGAAGAAAGAAATAAAACAAAAAATCACCTCAAATTGAGGTGATTTTTTCTTTATTCAGTTACAGGCTTGTTTAGTGTAGCAGTAATGGAAATTTTATCCTCTGGAATAGGAATGTCTGTTACAACAGCCTTTGATACTAAAAACTCCTCAACCATAGTGTACATTACATTATCGTAAATGTACTGTGGACCAAGCTTTTCAACAAAAATGTTAGCAGAAGTAAGAGCAGTAGCCTCGTCTAAGCCCTGATAAGACATATAATATGATTTGTAGTAATCAAGTAAATTTGTTTTTTCATTTTGGAGCATAGCATCGGTAGGAATTAAATTGTATTGCTTGCTAAGAGAGTAATAAATAAGCTCACCCTTCATGCTTGACTTTACATATTCCTCACGAGTCATACCGTGTTGCTTTTGGAGATACTCATCGACTGTTTGCTTGTAATTTTCGTAGTATTCAGGCTCTAATTTTTCAAGGTTTGCCATATGCTGCTTATATTCATAGCTCGGATACTCTAAAACCTCACTATTTTTAAGAATATAATCGTAAACAGTAGCTAAAATATAATCCTTTCTTATAGCTTCCTCAAGCTCCTTAGTAGTAGTGTAATTAGAGAAGTATGTTTTAACAAAGGCATTGTCATAAATAGGAGCCTCGTAGAGAGATTTTATAGTAACCTCAAAAAGAACGGTTTGTCCCTTTAGATCGAGCTTTTCATCACCGGTTTCGTAATCGTCAGGGAAGGTTGCATTAAATGAAAACTCTTGATTTAAGAGCTTGCCAATCAAGTTGTTTTCAAAGTCCTCAATTGCTAAGTGAGAGCCAAGGTAATAGCTTGATGCATCTGATTTATCAAATGGGTCAAGCTCCTTTCCGTCGTCACCCTTCTTTTTGTTTCCGTCCTTATCAAGAAGGTATCCCTTGTAAGAAACGCTGACAACGTCACCAACCTTGGTAACCTTATTTACTGGCTGAATTTCAATATATACGTGCTTGTCCTTATATTCGGATAAATAGAAATCAGAAAGCTCTGTAGCGCCCGTTCCATCAGGCTTTGGCTTGTATTCAGCTCTTGCTGCTGAATCACCAATGCTTTTTCCAATGATAAGTCCTTCAATAGCTGAGCAAATAGTACCAGCGCCTAAATTTTTAACAAGGTGATTTTCGAGAGTAACGCTTGGCTCCTCGGCTTGAACTATATATTCCTTGCCTGTCTTTTCATCAACAAGTACATTTTCCTCATAGAGCTTAAAGTTAACATAAATATCATCGCCAGGCTCAATTTTGTACTCTGTGGCATACTTAAGTAGGTAGGAGTCTATTGCTGCTTGTAAAGAAATTAAATCAAAATCAAGCTTATGTCCAACAGCGTCCTCTGGTAATTTAATAAATTCAGAAAAATCGTCGTAGTCGTAGTTTATCTCGCTTCTAAAGCATGATGTAAGTGAAAATGCCATCAAAGCAACAAGAAGCAAGCAAATAAGGCTTTTTTTCATATTTCCTCCAACAAATTATCAGTATTTGTATCTTTAATTTTTTTCATATTAGTCTTACTAATCTTACCCGAGCCCTGCTCAAATTTGTAGCAAAGAAGGTAGGTAAAGTAATAAACGATATATTGAAGAACAAAATAAAATACAATGTAGTTAAAGTATTCAAGTAAAATGTCAGCAAGATCAGACGGATAGATACCGTAAAGAAAGACATCTGCTTCGATAAGAAATGGCAAAACAACAAAGAATGTAAGATATAGGAAGTAAAATCCAAATATAATAAGCGACATAATAATCATCGCCCTTTGAATAGGATTCTTCCACGAAATAAATTTCTCAATTTTTCTTGCGCCATTTTTAGTTAATACATGTGTTAAGAATGCAACAAGCAATGCAGGCAATACCTGAGATATTATACATTGACCAAGGCACATATATACTGCCATTAAAAATGCTTCTATACCAAAAGCCTCGCCAACAGTGGCAGACTCAGCCGCTGCAACGATAGAGGAGGCAATGGTTTGATAAATATAGGAAATTCCAACGGAAATACCAAATATCAAAAATGATTTACAAGCCTCAAGCGGTTTAAACCTTGAGAATGAGTAAATTATAATTCCATAACCGGTAAATAGTGAAACTAAATTAAAAAATCTTTTCAAATATCCTGAAAAGGTGATTAGCATTGACGGCTCAACAACATATTCACTCAAAAAATAATTAAGTAACGAGAATAAAACCGCTAAGATAGCTGTTGAGGAAACTGCTATAATTGAAAATTTGATAAATTTCTTGCTCATAAAACCTCATATGTTTGTAATATATATTCAATGTACACGCAAGTCATATTTTATCACACTTTTATATAAAAATAAAGTGTATTTTTTAAAATCTTTGAAAAAATTCAGAAAACTTTCACAAAAGGAGCAAATATGAGGCTTGAAAATGAATTAGATTACACCACTCTTAGCGAAAAATTAAACGAATTAGCAAAAAGATATGAAAACATAAGCTTTTCATATCTCGGAGCGAGCGTTTTAGGAAAATCAATTCCCCTAATCACCTTAGGAGACAGAAGTGCAACAAAAAGCGTTTTATATGTAAGCACCCACCACGCAAGTGAAAACATATGCACAAGCGTGCTTTTAAAATTTATCGAGGAATATTTAAATGCCTATATGCGTTTTGGGCAGATATGTCAAATAAATCTTCGCTATCTTTTTAAAATGAGAAAAATCTATATAATTCCAATGCTAAATCCTGACGGAGTAGATTACAGGCTTAACGGATTAGATGATAAAAATCCACTAAAGGACAGAATTTTAGCCTATAATGGCTCAGATGATTTTTCAAAATGGAATGCTAATGCAAGGGGTGTTGACTTAAATCACAATTACGATGCTTATTTTAACGAATACAAGGAGCTTGAAAGAGAAAGAGAAATAATGCCGGGGCCAACTAAATATAGTGGCGAATATCCGGAAAGCGAGCCCGAGGTTATGGCTCTTTGCAATTTTATAAGATATAATTCAGATGAGCTTGATGGAATAATTACCCTTCATTCACAGGGCGAGGAAATATATTTTTCATCAAACGGACAAATCCCCGAAAGGAGCAAGCACCTATCTAAAATAATTTCAAGAATGACAGGATATAAATTGAGCACACCACAGGATACAGCATCATACGGAGGACTAAGTGACTGGTTTATAAAGGAATTTAATAAGCCCTCGTTCACGATAGAATGTGGCAAGGGAATAAATCCATTACCCATTAGTGAGACAACGAGCATATACGCAAAATTAAGAGAGCTTTTATTCACTTTTCCAATACTTTTCTAAAAACCTATTGAAAAATTTTTTTAGTGTGATAAAATGTTCTTTGAAGGGCAATTAGCGCTTCAATTTATATTAAAGAGGTAAAAAGCAATGGAACTCAAGGGAAAAGTAATAAACTTTTTGGGCGATAGCATTACAGAGGGCGTAGGTGCTTCATCAACAGAAAAGAATTATGTTAGCTTAATGGAAAAAAGCTGTGAGCTTAAAGAAGCAAGAAACTACGGTATAGGTGGAACGAGAATTGCAAGACAAAGCGTAATGAGCGACTCTCCATTTGATAACGATTTCAATATGCGCGCCGATATAATGGAGGATGCAGACCTTGTCGTAGTATTCGGTGGAACAAACGACTACGGTCACGGTCAGGCAGAGCTTGGTAAATTCAGTGACAGAGAGGTGTTTACCTTCTACGGAGCTATGCACACTCTTTGCTTAAAGCTCATTAAAAAATATACAAGCAACAAAATAGTATTTTTAACCCCGCTACATAGAATGAATGAGGACACAATGCAAGGCACATGGAAGCCCGAGGGCGTAGAGCAAAGGCCACTTATTGATTATGTAAACGCTATAAGAGAGGTATGCGAATATTATTCAATTCCTGTGCTTGACATGTACAAGGAGGGGCAAATGCCTGGCAACGTATGGACTTGGTGTGAAAAATATATGCCAGACGGACTCCATCCAAACGATAAGGGCTATGAAATAATTGCTAATAAGCTAAAGAAATTCCTTGAGAATCTATAAGGTGACGCTATGGAATTAAAGGGTAAGAAAATAAATTTTATTGGAGATAGCATTACAGAGGGGGCAAGAGTTGATTCACCAGATAACTTTTTCCCTAATATAATAAAACGAAACGCGCAGCTTGCCGAGGCAAGAAACTACGGAGTTGGTGGTAGCCGAATTGCAAGAGTGCCAAACCCACAAAATATTCCCTCAGACGAGGACTTTAACCTTCGCGCAAGGAGAATGGACCCAGATGTTGACGTAATAGTTGTGTTTGGTGGCACAAATGATTTTGGACACGCAACCATTCCCTTAGGAATACCAAGCGATAAGGATGAATATACCTTCTATGGAGCGCTTGACACCCTTTGCTTATATCTTATAAACAATTATCCCGATAAGCAAATTGTGTTTATGACACCACTACATAGATTAAACGAGGACCTTGATTATAATAAAAGAGTAGAGGAAAAGCTTCCCACAGCAGCACCGCTTAGTGACTTTGTAAAGGCAATAAGAGCTGTTTGTGAGCGCTATTCTATTCCTGTGCTTGATATGTATAGAGATAGCGAAATGTATGCGCGCGTTTGGGCGTGGTGCGAAAAATATATGCCTGATGGACTCCACCCAAATGACGAGGGACAAAAGATAATCGCAAGCAAGCTTCAAAAATTTCTTGAAAGACTGTAACAAAGCAAAAAGTGTCGCATTTTGCGGCACTTTTTACGCTTAAAAAGCATATACAAGCAGAGTCTTTAAAAATTTTGAAAAAATTAAAAAAAGGTATTGACAAAGCCATTTTTATGTGATATTATATGAGAGCAAAAACGAAATACAGATTTGCGAGTGTAGTTCAATGGTAGAATTCCAGCCTTCCAAGCTGGTCGCGTGGGTTCGATTCCCATCACTCGCTCCATTTTTTTGCTATGTACCTGTAGCTCAGTCGGATAGAGCAACTGCCTTCTAAGCAGTAGGTCGGGGGTTCGAATCCCTCCAGGTACGCCAACCGTTTATAACGGTTTGGGGTCTTGCCCTTCGGTAAGACTATATATCTCTCCTTTAGGGAGAGCGCGCTTTGGTGGGTATAGCTCAGCTGGTTAGAGCGTCAGATTGTGGCTCTGAAGGCCGTGGGTTCGAATCTCATTACCCACCCCAAAAAAGAAAACCGACTAAAAAGTCGGTTTTCTTTTTTTATCCAAGTCGCAGACTTGGCATATCATCACGCTTCAGCGTGTATATCATCAAGGGTGGATTACCATCCTTGTACAAAAGTAAACAATAAATTAAAAGCGCCACTATTTTCCCCCACAATAACATAAAAAACCGTCTGTCCGTTTTCACGGCAGACGGTTTTTGGGTTAGGTATTAAACGCACTATAAGCGGGGCAAACGCTTATTTTATTACAAGCGAGTACGCACCCATTTGATTATATCTTTCCTCAAATAGGTCCATATCTATTTCAAATACAGTGCCTGCAGGGTCTGAGAGCGTTACGGTATTCTTATCAAAATCGTATCCGATAAGCACCATGCAAGCCATATTTGACTTTAAGTATAAGGTTTGTGTGTCTATTACCCAAATGCGAGAAATTGACGGGGTAATATCAAAATCCTCGCATGCCCATACAATAACAGCATTTCCAAGAGAAACCTCGTAATAAAGCGCCTCTGTGTTCATTCCACTCATATCAGACGGTGTATATTTTCCACCATTTGCTTTGATAAACTTATTTGCAGCATTTATAATAACAGGAGGCAAGCAGCCATACGAGTTGTGCGCGTGTCTTGGGTTGCCAACGTTAGCCTCAAAAAAGCTTGTGTAGCCAACAGGACCCTTGTCAAGATACAAATCGCAAAGGTCACTCTTGTCAACCTCATAATTTAGATAGGATAAAACCATTGCAAGCGACGTAACCTCATCGCCACTTGGTAGCTCGGGATATTGGGATATATGTTCAATTTCAAGTAGCTTTGATGATGGCATATTCTTATAAGCCTCACTCGCTAAAACCTTGCCCTTTGCACTAAGAGAGCTAAGCTTTACACCCTCCTGTGTTGAAATATCAATATCTATAAAAGCCTCGACGTTAATCTCTACATCGCCAGTTGCTTCGATTGCAAGTGCATTAGTGGTTAAAAGAGAAGATGTGCCAGCAAAAGTTTCAGACTTAAACTCAGCCTTTTGTCCATTTATCATAAGATAACCACTACCTGGAGTAGTAACAGTATTTGGAGTATCAAGATAAAGCTCTGCGCTAAAATAAACTATGTTTTTCCCCTCGGGCTTTATCATAGCCCACTCAATTCTTAAATTTGTAGATGCTAAGTATTCACTGCGAATAGTGCCTGCTTGGTCAATTACAGCCTTTTCATAATCGTCAGGAGTAAGCTCAATGTCAGTCATACTTCCAACATTTGTATGGGGTGTATCTGTGTCGATAGGCTCCTCATCCCCCCACAAATCACTTGCGTTAGCATAAAAGACCATAGCGCAAACTAAGCATAGTAAAATAAGAATAATGCAAGATAAGTATTTTTTCATTCCTTTTTTCTCTCTTTCTTTTAATTTTTTTGTTTCCGAATTTATGTATGACTTAATTATACAGGAAAAATTTACCAATTAAACATAAATCGTAAGACACAAATCACCATCAAACGACAAAGCGACGATAAACGACAATGGGAAATGTCGTTACCCAATAAAGAATGAAAAATTCTGCGATAAATAACTTCAACTTGAATTTTATATACCATTGTGATATACTAAAAATAGTTTAAATTTGTATTGCCAAGAGGTATTTATGAATATAGAGGAAAGAATAAATCATTTAAGAAAGCTCATTACGTACCACTCAAAAAGATACTACGAAAATGATGCTCCCGAAATATCGGATTTTGAATACGACAAAATGTTCGAGGAATTAAAGGTGCTTGAGGCATCTCACCCCGAATTTTATAGCGAAGCCTCACCAACACAGCGCGTTGGTGGAATGGCGCTTGATAAATTTGAGAAGGTAAGGCACGAGGTTAAAATGGCGAGCCTTACTGACGTTTTCGACTTTGAAGCCCTTCGCGCATTTATACGCAAGGTGAAGGAGGAGGTCGGAGAGGATACCGAGTTTTCAGTAGAGCCGAAAATAGATGGTCTTAGCGTATCGTTAAAATATGAAAATGGTATTTTGAAGGTTGGCGCAACTCGTGGCGACGGAACAACAGGTGAGGACGTTAGCGCTAATATCAAAACAATAAAAAGCATACCCTTGGAGCTAAACGAGAGCGCAAGCATTACAGTAAGAGGTGAGGTATATATGCCTCATAAATCCTTTGAGAGATTAAACAAGGAAAAGGAAAGAAATGGAGAAAACCTATGGGCAAATCCGAGAAATGCTGCAGCAGGCTCTCTTCGTTGTCTTGATTCAAAGGAAACAGCCAAGCGTGGACTTGATATTTTCGTTTTCAATTTTCAAGCAGGAGAGATTGGCGACGATATAAAAACGCACAAGGACACGATAGAAAAAATCAGCTCCCTCGGCTTTAAGGTAATACCACTTCTTTATGTTGGCTCAGACGAGGAAAAAATCATAGAAGCAGTAGAAAAGCTTGGCAAGGATAGGGAAGCGCTTGATTATGACATTGACGGTACAGTAATAAAGGTTAACTCCTTAGAGAAAAGAAAAGAGCTTGGTGAGGGCACAAGCACGCCAAAGTGGGCAGTTGCATACAAATTCCCACCAGAGCAAAAGAAAACAAAGCTTCTTGATATAGTAATACAGGTAGGCAGAACAGGAGTGCTCACTCCTAACGCAGTATTAGAGCCTGTAAGACTTGCAGGTACAAGCGTATCAAGAGCAACACTACACAATATAGATATAATTAAGGAAAAGGACATACGAATTGGTGATTACGTTATAGTACAAAAGGCAGGGGACATAATACCCGAGGTTGTAGGTAGCGTAAAGGAGGACCGTGAAGGAAACGAGGAGCCATATCAAATGCCCGACAAATGCCCGTCCTGTGGTGGTGGCTTAATTTATGACGATGCCGATGATTTTGTTGACGATGGAGAGGACTTTACCTTAGGTGCGCTTCGTTGCACAAACCCATCCTGTCCTGCACAGCTTGAAAGAAATATAACCCATTTTGCATCTAAAAAGGCTATGAATATAGAGGGTGTTGGTGGAAAGCTTGTAAAGGCGCTTCTTGACAATGGCTTGATTCACGATGCATCAGATTTATATTATCTTGACACAAAGGAAATTGCTTCCTTGGAAAGAATGGGAGAAAAGAGTGCAAGCAACTTTGCAAAATCAATAGAGGCATCAAAGAAAATGGGACTTGCAAGAGTAATTTATGCTCTTGGAATAAGACATATAGGAGAGGTCGCATCAGCAGAGCTTGCATCAAAGTTTTCTTCAATAGATGCACTTTTTGAGGCTACCGAGGAGGAAATAAAGCAAATAGGCGACTTTGGCGATGTAATGGCAAGGAGCGTTGTTGAATTTTTCTCAAAGGACACGACAAAATATATAGTAGAGCGTCTTAAAAATGCAGGTGTTGACACATCTCTTGAAATAAAGGAAGTCAGCAACGAATTTGAGGGTCTTACCTTCGTTTTGACAGGAACTCTCGAAAATATGACAAGAGATGAGGCTGCCGAAATGATAAAAGCAAGGGGAGGCAAGGTTTCATCATCAGTTTCCTCGAAAACAAGCTATGTTTTAGCAGGCGAGGCAGCAGGCTCTAAGCTTACCAAGGCACAAGCGTTAGGTGTTAAGATAATTGATAAGGAAGAATTTTTGAATATGTGCAAATAGCTCATAAGAAAGGAGTAAGCAATGATTGCAATTTCTGCAAATGCCAAAAAAGCTATAAGCGAGCTTAATAAGCACGGCTATGAGACTTATTTAGTAGGTGGCTGTGTGCGTGATATGCTAATGGGAATAGAGCCACACGACTATGATATTACAACAAGTGCTTCTCCCGACGAAATGAAAGAGGTATTCAAAAACGAAAGGGTTATTGAAACAGGAATAAAGCACGGCACATTAACCGTAATTTATGACGGTGAGCCAATTGAAATAACAACCTATCGCATAGACGGTGAATATAAGGATAATAGACATCCCGCAAGCGTTGAATTTACAAGAAATTTAAGTGACGACCTATCAAGACGTGACTTTACTGTAAATGCGCTCGCGTATAACGAGAGGGACGGAATAATTGACCTTTTTGGTGGAAGGAGCGACATAGAAAATCATATAATAAGAGCAGTTGGCGATGCAAAAACACGCTTTACCGAGGATGCGCTACGCATTTTCAGAGCAGCTCGGTTTTCGTCAACCCTTGGCTTTGAAATTGAACAAGAAACTAAAAAAGCGATGATTGAGTGCGCGCACCTTTTAAATAATATTTCAGCTGAAAGAATAAATACCGAATTAACAAAGCTCCTTCTTGGCAAAAACGTAAAAAATGCCATAATTGAAAATTATGAAGTTTTAGGAGTTCTTATACCTGAATATCTAAAAATGAAGGGCTTTGACCAAAAAAATAAGTGGCATATTTATGATATTTTAACTCATACAGCAGTAGCAGTTGAAGCATCTCTAAAAGTACCTCACATAAGGCTTGCATTATTGCTTCACGACACAGGCAAGGTGCACACATTTTTTACCGACGAAAACGGAGTGGGACATTTTTGGGGACACAACGAAAAAAGTGCTGAGATAGCAAGGGATTTTCTTAATAAATACAAGTATGATAATTTTACTAAGGACGCAGTTTATAGCCTTGTTAAAATTCACGATACACCAATACAAGAGGATAAGGGCTTTATAAAAAAGCGCCTTAACCGACTTGGCGCTGATAGATTTTTTGATTTGATAGAAATTCAAAGAGCAGACAACAAGGCACAAAACCCCGAGCTTGTTAATTTGCAAAGAATAGACAACATAGAAAAAATGGCACGCGAAATAGTAAGAGAGGAATGCTTTTCACTTGCAAGCCTGAAGGTTAATGGTAAGGATTTAATATCAATAGGAATCACCGAGGGCAAAAAAATCGGATATGTACTAAACGCACTTCTTGACGAGGTAATTGAAGATAAGCTCAAAAACGAAAGAGAAGAGCTTCTTAAAAGAGCAAAGGAAATTAAATAAAAAATCCAAGCCAAGTGAACTACAGGTTCACAACAGCTTGGATTTTTAGTTATCTTCTGTCAATTTTATATGTAGGAACGAGCTCCTTAACGAGGTCCTTCATTTTTTCGCTTTCACTGTAAGCCTCGTCATAAAGCTTGTCCAAAGTAGCAAAGAGCTTTTCATCGTCAATTTCAAGTGGCTTGCCAATGCTTATTCTGTCATTAGCAGTCTTAGTGAGCCCCTCCTCCTCCATAAGTCTTTCCTCATAGAGCTTTTCACCGGGACGCAGTCCCGTGATTTTTATTTCAATATCCTTGTGTGGCTCATAGCCCGATAGCTTTATAAGGTTTACGGCTAAATCATAAATTTTAACCTGCTCGCCCATATCAAGCACGAAGATTTCACCACCCTTAGCATTAGCGCCAGCCTGTAAAACAAGACTAACAGCCTCAGGAATAGTCATAAAGTATCTTATAATATCCTTATGTGTAACAGTAACAGGACCACCCTCTGCAATTTGCTTTTTAAATAGTGGAATAACAGAGCCATTTGAGCCGAGCACGTTTCCAAATCTGACAGCAACAAAGCAGGTGCTTGATTTTTTTGCATAAGCCTGAATAATCATTTCACAAACACGCTTGGTAGCACCCATTATATTGGTTGGGTTTACAGCCTTGTCGGTTGAAATTTGTACAAATTTTTTAACACCGTACTTGTCAGCTGCCTTAACCACCTTATAAGTGCCTATTATGTTATTTTTAACTGCCTCGTTAGGTGAGGTCTCCATAAGAGGAACGTGCTTATGAGCAGCTGCGTGAAATACAATATCGGGACGGTATTTTTTGAAAACATCATCCATCTTTATGCTATCACGAACCGAAGCGATAAGAGTAGTAAGATTTAAATTTGGTAGCTTTCTTTTTAGCTCCTGCTCAATATCATAAGCGTTATTCTCATATATATCTAAAATGATAAGCTGCTTAGGATTATGCTCAGCTATTTGTCTTGAAAGCTCACTACCGATAGAGCCACCACCACCCGTTACAAGAACAACCTGATCCTCAATGTAATCCATAATGTCCTTGAGGTTTGTCTTTACAGGCTCTCTGCCGAGAAGGTCGTTTACATCAACGTTACGCAGTCTTGAAACAGATACCTGACCATCCATTAGCTGATAAATACCGGGCAAGGTTTTAATTTCGCATTTTGTATCAAGACATCTGTTAGAAATTTCCTTGATAGTTTGCGCGCTTGCAGATGGAATAGCAATTATAATTATATCCGTGTTAGTATCCTTTGCAATCTCTGCAATGCTTTCGCAAGGACCCAAAACCTTTACACCTAAAATGTAAGAGCCGATTTTTACAGGGTCGTTATCTATAAAGCCAACAGCATTATAGTCGATTTTATCACTTGTTTGAATTTCACGTAAAATCATTGTTCCGGCTACACCAGCACCAACGATTAAAACTCTTTTTCTGCCTTCCGTCTTGGCATTATGTATAGTAAATTTTGTATAGCTAAGAATTTTGAGTGACGAAACCAAAAAGCCCGATAACACAAGCAAGAAAAGAAAGGAGAGAACGCACCAAGCAATGCTTACCTTTTTCAAGTCCTGTATTGCTACGATTATAACATTACCAAGTAAAACAGCAAGAGCTATAATAACAACCTTAACAAGCTCAGAAATGCTGGCATTTCTAAAGGAAGAGGCGTAAAGCTTAGTTATAAGCGTGAAAACTATTATAATTCCAATTCCAACAAGTAAATTTATCCAATACTTAGAAAAATAAATATTTATTGTGTCATCAAGTAAAAGTGTCGCAAAAGAGGTGGAAATGAGATACGAGAGAATAATTCCACCAAAGGAAAATAACGCTTTTAGTAAGCGTATTTTTATTAGCTTACCCACAAGAACCTCCAAAATAAGTTGACTTTAGCGTAATAATTATACTTTATTTATCGAAAAAAGTCAACAAGAAAAATATAAATACAAAAAAACAATATTTTTTAAATTTTACACTTGCAAAAAGTGAAATAATAGTGTATGATTAAAATGTATAGATATGTAATATTGTGAATTTATATTCCTAAAAGGAGGAAATAAAAATGGCTTTTGAGCTTGATAATGATTTTGAATCAGGTGTAGATATAAGAGTAATAGGTGTCGGTGGTGGCGGAAATAACGCAGTAAACCGTATGATAGCTTCAAATATAAAGGGCGTAGAATTTATCGCTGTAAATACAGATAGACAAGCACTTGCAAGATGTGGCGCGGCAAAGAAAATTTGCATTGGAGAAAAGGTAACAAGAGGTAACGGAGCAGGTGCAGACCCTCAAAAGGGAGCAATGTCTGCTGAGGAAAGCGTTGACGACATCAAGGATGCTATCAAGGGCGCAGATATGGTATTTGTAGCATCAGGTATGGGTGGAGGCACAGGAACAGGTGCTGCACCTGTAGTAGCAAGAATAGCAAAGGAAATGGGAATCCTTACAGTAGGCATCGTAACAAAGCCCTTCAAGTTTGAGGGCGCAAGAAGAATGTCACAGGCAGATAGTGGCATTGCTGAGCTTGCAAAGAATGTTGACTCCTTAGTTGTAATACCTAACGAAAGATTAAAAGAAATTTCAGAAGAAAAAATAACACTTATGAATGCGTTTGCTAAGGCGGACGGAGTATTGGAGCATGGTGTTAAAAGTATATCTGATACAATTAACGTGCATGGCTTTGTAAACCTTGACTTTGCTGACGTATCCTCTGTAATGAAGGATGCAGGCTTAGCGCATATGGGCGTTGGCGAGGCAAAGGGTGAGAATAAGGCTATTGAGGCTGCTAAAATTGCTATAGCAAGCCCACTCCTTGAAACGTCAATTCGTGGCGCAACAGGTATTCTTATCAACATTACCGTGTCTCCCGGTGTTGAGCTTGACGAGGCTGATGCAGCATCCTCTATGATAACAAGTGAAGCATCACCAAATGCCAATATCATTTGGGGTGTAAACTTCGACGAAACAATTGAGGATACAATTAAGGTAACTATTATTGCAACAGGCTTCGATAAAAAAGCTACAAGGGAAATATCTCCTGATGAGGAAATTAATATCACTCCCGTAAATAGAACAACTGGTGATGAGGAAATTGAGGATATTCTCAAAATAGTAAATGAAACTCGTAGGAAAAGTGTTAGCGAGGACTTTGACGAAAAGTATTAATAAAGAGCCACCATCTTGGTGGCTTTATTTCTATTAGTAATGTACTTATTAAATAATTGAAGAAAAAGATTAAAACAATCAAATTTCATTAAAAATGTATAAAAAATAATCAAATCAAAAAATAAATTTACAATTTTTTTGTGCAAAATGTAGAAATTTTCATCAAAAATCACTTATGCTTGACTTTAAAAGAGTCAAATGCTATAATACTACTGTGTGCGAGCGCGAGAAATGCCATATTTGCGCCCTTTTTGCCTCGTCGCATAATGAAGATACATCGCGTCGTCAAGGCGCTGACGTATAAACATTTATTTTTAAAGAAGGAGGAACGAAATGCCAACCTTTAATCAGCTCGTTAGACAGGGTAGAACAAACAAGACCTACAAGTCTGTTACTCCAGTTCTTCAAACAGGCTTCAACACCTTGAAGAACAAAGCGATTGATCAGAGTGCACCTCAAAAGAGAGGCGTATGTACAAAGGTTACAACAACCACACCTAAGAAGCCTAACTCAGCTCTTCGTAAAATTGCCAGAGTTAAACTTACAAACGGTATGGAGGTAACATCCTACATTCCCGGTATCGGACACAATCTCCAAGAGCACTCAGTTGTTCTCATTCGTGGAGGAAGAGTTCGTGACTTGCCAGGTTGCCGTTACCACATCATTCGTGGTACACTTGATGCACAAGGCGTAGCAAACCGCAACCAAAGCCGTTCTAAGTACGGCGCAAAGCGCGCAAAGAAGAAATAATTCTTCATTTGCAGGGTAACACAAAAAGTAAAATTTTATCGTAGTTCCTAACTTTGTAGCTGAAATAAATGTTTATTTGTCAGTGACACTTGTACAGGACACGACGGGAGAATTTCTTTCGAGTACCAATGATATCATATTTTTAATGAAGGAGGGAAGTAAAGTGCCAAGAAGAGGTCAAATTTCCAAAAGAGATGTATTACCAGATCCACTTTACGGTTCTAAGCTCGTAACAAAGCTCATCAACAACATTATGCTTGATGGTAAGAAGGGTGTAGCTCAAAAGATAGTTTACGATGCATTCAAAATCGTTGAAGAGAAAACTGGAGAGAACGGTCTTGAGATGTTCGTTCAGGCTCTTGAAAATGTAATGCCTGTATTGGAGGTTAAAGCACGCCGTGTAGGTGGCTCTAACTATCAGGTACCTATGGAAGTAAGAGCAGAAAGACGTCAAACACTTGGTCTTCGTTGGATAACCGTTTATTCAAGAAACCGTGGTGAAAAGACTATGGCTGAAAGACTTGCAGGCGAAATACTCGATGCTAAGAATAGCATGGGTGGAGCTTTCAAGAAGAAAGAAGAAACACACAGAATGGCAGAAGCAAACAAGGCTTTTGCACACTACAGATATTAATAGTCGCCCTTATTTAATTGAAAGGAAAAAACACAGATGCCAAGAGAATATTCACTTGAAAATACCCGTAATATTGGTATCATGGCTCACATTGACGCCGGAAAAACCACTACTACAGAACGTATTTTGTTTTACACAGGTAAAACACATAAAATAGGTGAAACTCACGAAGGTTCTGCTACAATGGACTGGATGGAGCAAGAGCAAGAAAGAGGTATCACAATTACCTCAGCTGCTACAACATGCTTCTGGTCTGGCTCAGCAAAGCAGTTCCCGGCTACACGTATCAACATCATTGATACCCCTGGCCACGTTGACTTTACCGTTGAAGTTCAACGTTCTTTGAGAGTACTTGACGGTTCCGTTACTGTATTCTGTGCTAAGGGTGGCGTTGAACCTCAGTCCGAAACCGTATGGAGACAGGCTGACGAATACGGCGTACCCCGTATGGCATACGTTAACAAAATGGACATCATGGGTGCAGACTTCTATAGAGTTGTATCTATGATGAAGGAAAGACTTCATGCTAACGCAGTTCCGATTCAGTTGCCTATTGGCTCCGAGGACACATTTAAAGGTATCATCGACCTTTTTGAAATGAAAGCCGATGTTTACTATGATGACCTTGGCAAGGATATGAGAGTTGAAGAGATCCCTGCTGAATTACAAGCGAAGGCTGAAGAATACAGAGCAAATATGATTGAATCTATTTGCGAAACAGATGACGATCTTATGATGATGTACCTTGAAGGCGAGGAGCCATCAACAGAGGAGCTCAAGGCTGCACTTCGTAAAGCAGTTATCGAAAACAAGATAGTTCCAGTAACATGTGGAACCTCTTACAAGAACAAGGGAGTACAAAAGCTCCTTGACGCAGTTATCGAATATATGCCTGCTCCTACAGACATTCCTGCTATTAAGGGTGTTCATCCTGAAACAGGCGAGCCTGATGAGCGTCACGCAAGCGATACAGAGCCATTCTCTGCACTCGCATTTAAGATTATGACAGACCCATTCGTAGGAAAGCTTTGCTTCTTCCGTGTATACTCAGGATCTGTTCAAGCAGGAACAAGCGTTTACAACTCCTGCAAGGATAAGAACGAAAGATTCGGTCGTATCCTTCAAATGCACGCAAATGACAGACAGGATATCGATATTTGTTACGCAGGTGATATTGCCGCAGTTGTTGGTGTAAAGAACACTACAACAGGTGACACCTTCTGTGATGAAAAGAATCCTATAATTCTTGAATCAATGGAATTCCCAGAGCCCGTTATCAGCGTTGCTGTTGAGCCTAAGACAAAAGCAGGACAAGAGAAAATGGGTATCGCACTTGCAAAGCTTGCAGAGGAAGACCCAACATTCAGAACTTACACAGATGAAGAAACAGGACAAACCATTATCGCTGGTATGGGTGAGCTTCACCTTGAGATAATAGTTGACCGTTTGCTCCGCGAATTTAAGGTTGAAGCAAATGTTGGTAAGCCACAGGTTGCTTATAAGGAAACAATCAGAAGAGAAGCAAACGTTGACCATAAGTATGCTCGTCAGTCTGGTGGTAAGGGTCAATACGGTCACGTTAAAATCATTATGGAGCCAAACGAGCCTGGTAAGGGATATGAATTCATCAACAAGGTTGTTGGTGGTGCTATTCCAAAGGAATACATTCCTTGCGTTGATGCTGGTATTCAAGCAGCAGCACAAACTGGTGTACTCGCTGGTTACAGCGTAGTTGACTTTAAGGTAACACTTTATGATGGTTCATACCACGAGGTTGACTCATCTGAAATGGCGTTCAAGATTGCCGCTTCTATGGCATTCAAGGAAGCTATGAGAAAGGCAGATCCTGTTCTTACAGAGCCAATCGTTAAGGTTGTTGTAGTAACACCTGATGATTATCTCGGAGATGTTATCGGTAGCCTTAACTCACGTCGTGGACAAATTCAGTCCATGGACCCTGTTGCAGGAGCTACACAAGTAACTGCAATGGTACCTCTTGCTGAAATGTTTGGTTATGCAACAACATTGCGTTCCTCAACACAAGGTAGAGCAAACTATTCAATGGAACCTGATCACTTTGCAGAAGTTCCTAAGAACATCCAAGAGGGCATTATAGCTGCTCGCGGAAAAAACAATAACTAATTTTAGTTAACCAATTTTAATAAAAATAATAAAAAAATTCGGAGGAAAATTCAAATGGCTAAGCAGAAATTTGAAAGAACAAAACCCCACGTTAACATTGGTACTATCGGTCACGTTGACCATGGTAAGACCACATTAACAGCTGCAATCACAAAGACACTCGCTCTCAAGAACTCAAACATCGAATTCTTGGCATACGACCAAATCGATAACTGCCCAGAAGAGAAGGCAAGAGGTATCACAATTAACTCACGTCACGTTGAGTACGAAACAGACAACCGTCACTATGCACACGTTGACTGCCCAGGCCACGCTGACTACGTTAAGAACATGATCACTGGTGCTGCTCAGATGGACGGTGCTATCCTCGTTGTTGCTGGTACAGACGGACCTATGCAACAAACACGTGAGCACATTCTTCTTGCTCGTCAGGTTGGCGTTCCTGCAATCGTTGTATTCATGAACAAGTGCGACCTCGTTGACGACGAAGAGCTCCTTGACCTCGTTGAAATGGAAATCAGAGACCTTCTTTCACAATATGAATTCCCAGGTGATGACATTCCAATCATCCGTGGTTCTGCAAGAGAAGCTCTCACATCTACAAATACAGATGTAAATGCTCCTGAATACGCTTGCATTTGGGAACTTATGAACAATGTTGACGAGTACATTCCTACTCCTGACAGAAAAGCTGACCAACCATTCCTTCTCCCTGTTGAGGACGTATTCTCAATCTCTGGACGTGGTACAGTTGCTACAGGTAGAGTAGAGCGTGGTACAGTTAAGATGTCTGACGAAGTTGAAATCATCGGTCTTACTGAGGACAGAAGAAAGACAGTTATTACTGGTATCGAAATGTTCAAGAAGATGATGGACAGCGCTGAAGCTGGTGACAACGTTGGTCTTCTTCTCCGTGGTGTTCAAAAGAACGAAATCGAAAGAGGACAAGTTCTTTGTAAGCCAGGTACAATCAACCCACACACAAAGTTTGTAGGTCAAGTATATGTTCTTACAGAAAAGGAAGGCGGACGTTCTAAGCCATTCTTCTCTGGTTACAGACCACAATTCTACCTCAGAACAACAGACGTTACAGGTATCATCAGCCTTCCTGCAGATGTTGAAATGTGCCGTCCTGGTGATAACGTAGTTATGAACGTTGAGCTCATCACTCCTATCGCTATTGAGAAGGGTCTCCGTTTCGCTATTCGTGAGGGTGGCCGTACAGTTGGTTCAGGCGTTGTTTCTGAAATCCTTGCATAATTGATTAAAATATAAAAAAGAGTTTCCTCGGAAACTCTTTTTTTATTATTTACACAGAATATTTCCAAGGAAATAATATAAAATAGTTGATGAAACAAATAAAATATGTTAGAATATAAGGGTAAAATAACTATAAATTAAGGTGAAAAGCAATGTATTTTTATAAGGAATTTTCTTCAAACACATTAGCGCCCTCGGGTAATCAAAGCTACTTTTTAAGCGATAATTTGCCTATCAAATCAAGGTCATTTTATAAGGTCTTTGCAGGCGGCAAGTACAATTATTCGCTTATGTTTTCCAACATAATAGATAGCACCTTTGCAGACGGAAGTCACAGTCAAAAGAACTATTGCTGTAGGGAATGGACAATAAAAAATGCTACAGTAGCGCTTGTAAAAGGCGATACGAAGGATTTTTCAAACGCTGCTTTAATGAATAAAAAGCAGTTAAAATTCAATGGCGAAACAGAGAAAAAAGTAGGCTACGAGGAGATATTTTGGTGCGATGCATTTCCATTTGAGGCAAAAAAGGATGATTACATATGCTTAGAAATGGAATTTTGCGGCACAGAAATGCCATATTTTGAGGAGATTTTAATACCTGCATATGTAAAAGAAGGCGAAAAATGGGTATTAAATAACAAAACGCCACTATGTGCAATGCTTGGTTGCGACAGAAAAGTTGAGAAAAAAGTAGGATTTTTAGGCGATTCTATTACTGAGGGAATTGGCACAGAGAAAAATTCGTATGCTTGGTGGTGTGCAAAAATTGCTGAATTTATCGGTGAAAAGTATTCATTTTGGAATCTTGGAATAGGTTTTGGAAGAATAGATGATGTGGCAACAGATAAAATGTGGCTAAGTAAAGCAAAAAAGCTTGATGTAGTCACATTATGTATGGGCGTAAATGACATTTGTCAAAGCTTTGACACTGATACTGTTATAAATAACATTGAAAAAACAGTTGATATTTTAAAGGAAAATGGAGTTAGAGTTATATTATTTACAGTTCCACCATTTGACTGGCAGGGAGAAAAAATAAACAAATGGAAAGAGGTAAATGATTATATCAACACAGTCCTTTCTAAAAAAACCGAGATTTTTGATACCGTTTCTGTATGGGGAATGGACAAACCGAATGAAAACATTTCTCGTTTTGGTGGACACCCAAATGAAGAGGGCTGTCTAAGACTTGCCGAAAAATTCATAAAGGAAATAAAGCTATAAAAAGCACTCAAAGAACAACATAAAATTCCATTTATTAGAAAAAAACAATAAAATATAACAAATACTTGCTCATATTAACATATGAGCAAGTATTTGTTTTAATTACAAAAGTGTCATTTTAGGTCTTTATTTGCAGGATTTTTGATTAAATTTCCATTCTTGTCAAATCTAGAGCCATGGCAAGGACAGTCCCACGTATGCTCAGCCTTATTCCACTTAAGTGCACACCCTAAATGAGGACAGCGTCTTGCTTTAAAATTTATCCAACCACATAGCGCCTCGCCAATATTTACAAAAAGCTGCTTTCTTAGTATTTTTCTATCTGTGGAAAATATTTTTGCATATTTGTTTTCTTTTTCATTTATTAAATCTGTTATTATTTTCGCTCCAATCATAGATGTTGTCATTCCCCATTTATTATATCCTGTTAAAACAAACCAGTCTTTTTTTAGTGAGGAATACTGACCTATATATGCCACCTTGTCAAGAGTAATACAGTCCTGTGTTGCCCATTTTGAAACGATTTTGCAATTTGGAAAGTATTTTTCTGCCATTTTTTTAAGATTAGTCCAACCCTCGCTTTTTTTACCTGTTCTGTGTTCCTCGCCACCAAGCAGAATTAAATCGTTGTAATTTCTAAGAGAAATTTTAGACCTGTCATCAATATATGTTCCACTAAAATTAAGGCTGTCATCGCCCTTTAATGCAATTACGTAAGAACGACTTTGGAACATTTTTAAAAAGTAGAAGCCGAACCTATCAATGAATGGGAAATGCGTAGCGAATACGACCTTTTTTGCATTTACTGAACCATTTTTTGTAATTGCAGTAGTACCTTTTACGTCAATTACATGCGAATTTTCATATATTGTTAAACCCTTAACAATTTCCTTTATAAATTTTAAAGGATTAAATATTGCTTGATTTTTAAATCTAATCCCACCAACGCTTTTAAATGGTAGCTCATCAAGGACAGTAAATTCAGCATCAATATTTAAACTTTTCAAGCATTTTAGCTCATTATCAATTTTTTCTCTATCGTCTAATGAAAAAATATAGCTATCGCAAAGTTCAAAATCACAGTCAATATCCTTACAAAGAGATTTATATTCTAAGATTGCATCCTCGTTAGCCTCATAATATAAGCGTGCAAGCTCTGAATTAAAGTGCCTCACAAGATATGAGTAAATAAAACCATGCTGTGAGGTAATTTTTGCAGTAGTATCACCTGTTACCTTAGAGCAAATCGTATCACTTTCAAGCAAAATACAATTAATTCCCGCCTTCTTTAGCATATAAGCGCATAAAATTCCCGAAATTCCACCACCTATAATAACAACCTCACATTCAAGATTTTCTTGAAGCTCAGGAAAGGAAGGGAGCGCCGTAATTTTTTTCCATATAGATTTCAAATTATCACCACCTATGCTTATTCTGCACAGAAACCAAATAAAAAACCCCGAAATTAATCTTTCGGGGTAAAATGTTATAAAATTATGCAAATTAAGCCGTTTGAGCCTTCATTTATAACTCTTGACAGGGTATCGGAGAGCTTATTCCTTGATTCTGGCGAAATATGCTCAAGCTTAGCGTGTAAGCCATCATTTACAAGCTCATAAAGTGATTTTCCAAACATATTTGATTCCCAAATTTTTCTTGGGTCATCTTCAAATTCGTCAAGCATATTTTTAACTATTTCCTGTGATTGCTCAGCGCTTCCAACAATTGGGTTGATTTCTGTTTCAATAGAAGCACGAATCATATGTATAGAAGGTGCGGAGGCCTTTAATTTAACACCATAAGCACCCGAGTGCTTTACAATTTCAGGCTCTTCGAGTGTCATATCGTCAACATCAGGCAAAACAATACCATATCCAGTTGCGTTTACCTCGTCTATAGCAGAGGAAAACTTATCAAATTCACGCTTTATTTCTGCAAGTCTTTTAATGTTTATAAACAAATCCTCATCATTTTTTATCTCAAAGCCACAAAGCTCACTCATTGTTTGGTAATAAAGCTCAGGTAAAAGAGAAACGTCAATGTCAACCTCTCCCTTTCCAAGGTCACACCTAACCCTCGGATCACCATAAATATTTTCGTTTTCCTTAATTCCTGCAACACATTTTTTGTAATCATCAATTTTACACGCACTTGACGATGAAGCTTTTATAGAGTTGTATATGCTTTGCTTAAGCCAGTGCGAATTATCAAGGGAGGCGAGATACTTTGGTAGGTTGAACCTGATTTCGTTCACCTTAAATTGCCCCAAAAGAAGCTCTATAATCCCTTCAAAATCCTCGGTTGTAAGCTCAAGCGCATTTATAAGCGCAACAGGAGCATCATACCTTTCCTCTAAGCTAAGAGCGAGCTCCTGCGCCTTTTTAGTGTGCGGAGACTGTGAATTTAAAACTATAACAAATGGCTTATTTAGAGCCTTCAGCTCGTTTATAACTCGCTCCTCAGCGTTTACATACGCGCTTCTTTCAAGCTCACCAATTGTACCATCAGTAGTGAGCACAATTCCAACAGTAGAGTGGTCGCAAATTACCTTTTTAGTTCCATATTCAGCAGCTCTTTCAAATTCCATTGGCTCCTCGGACCATGGCGTCATAACCATTCTTGCTTGGCCATTTTCCGTGTTACCAATTGCACCATCAACCATATATCCAACACAGTCAATAAGGCGTACCCTCATGCTTGAGCTGCCAACAGTAATGCCTACAGCCTCATCGGGAATGAATTTTGGCTCAGTTGTCATAATCGTCTTACCCGAAGCGCTTTGAGGTGTTTCATCCTTAGCGCGCTCCTTGTCGTAACCGGAATCAATATTTGGAATAACAACAACGTCCATAAATTTCTTAACAAATGTAGATTTTCCACTTCGTACAGGGCCTACAACACCTATGTAAATTTCTCCGTTAGTCCTCTTTGCAATATCCTCGTATATATTCATTTGAATACCCGTCCTTTTTCGGTTTTTACTAAATATTATTCCTAAACGAGTAATAATATTACAAAAACGAAAATAAATAGAGAATGGTAATTGGACAAATCATACTTGACATAGTACACAATATATGATAGAATATATATAATTATTTAATGGAGGATTTATATATAATGGACCCTGACCCTGAGCCTAATAATATGATGCTAATTATAATGTTCGTATTATTGGCACTTTCTTTCTTTTTCTCATCAGTTGAGACATCATTTTCATCATTTAATAAAATAAGGATGAAAAACTTAGCACAAAATGGCAATAAGCGCGCAAATCTTGTTCTAAAGCTTGATGATAAGTACGACAAGCTTATAACAACAATACTGATTGGCAACAACATAGTAAATATTGCGCTTTCATCAATAGCAACAATATATTTTGTAGCCCTGCTTACAACATCAGAGGAGCTATCAGCAACAATATCAACAATAATAACCACAGTTGCAGTTCTTTTGGTAGGAGAAATTACACCTAAGGTTATCGCACGTGAAAAGGCAGATGCCTTTGCAATGGCATATGCACCAATTATAAAGGCTTTAATGATAATTTTAACTCCGTTCAGCATAATTTTTGGCGCTTGGAGTAAGCTATGGCACAAAATGTTCCACTCTGAAGAACAGCAGGCATTTACTGAGGATGAGCTTATCACCATAGTTGATGAAGCTGAGGAGGACGGTACTCTCGAATCAAACGAGGGTAATCTAATAAGATCTGCAATTGAATTTAATGATGTATCAGCAGGCGATATTTTGACACCCCGTGTCGATATTTGTGCAATTTCAAAAGATGAAAGCATAAATAATATTGCAAAAATTTTTATGGAAACAGGCTACTCAAGATTACCTGTTTATGATGAGGATATCGATGATATAATCGGTATTTTGCACGAGAAGGATTTCTTTGTTGCATATCACAATAACAACAAAACTATAAACAAACATATTAAAAAACCCGTACACGTGTCTGAACATATTAAAATTCCTGACCTATTACAGGTGCTCAAAAGCAAAAAATGCCACTTAGCAGTAGTAGTTGATGAATTTGGTGGAACAATGGGAATTGTTACTATGGAGGACATAATAGAGGAGCTTATCGGCGATGTATGGGATGAGCACGATAAGGTAATTAACGACTATAAGGAGCTTGAGGATGGCTCATTCATAGTAAAATGCTCAACAGACTTAGACGACTTCTTTGAGCGCTTTAATATTGACGTATCCGATGATGAGGATATGCCACAAACAGTAAATGGCTTCATAATGAAGGAGCTTGAGGCATTTCCTGAAATTGGTGATGGCTTTGAGTATCAAAACCTAAGAATAGAAATTTACAAGCTCGGCGCGAAAAAGGTTGAACAAATTCACGTTACTATTATAAATGACGAGGAAAAGGGTGCCGAATAAAGCACCCTTTTTTTAAAGGAGAAAATATGAATGTATTTGATTTTGACGGCACAATATACCACGGAGATAGCTCTAAGGACTTCTTCTTTTATTGTGTAAAAAAATACCCGAAAATGAAAAAATACCTCTTCAAGTGTGCGTTTTGGGGGATTGGCTTTGCATTAAGGCTCGTCAAAAAAATCAAATTTAAGGAGAAATTTTTCAGCTTTTTAAAGGATGTTCCCAACGTGGATAAGGCAGTAGAGGAGTTTTGGGCAGAAAAAGGAAACAATATGCACAAATGGTATATGGAAATGAAACAGCCAAGCGATGTTATAATTTCCGCCTCTCCCGAGTTTTTGCTTGAGCCAATTTGCAAAAGGTTAGGTGTTGAATGTCTTATTGCATCACCAACCGATAAGCATACAGGCAAGTTTAGTGGGCCAAACTGCTTAGGAGAGGAAAAAGTAAAGAGATTTAGAGAAATTTACCCCGAAGCAGAAATCGATGAGTTTTATTCTGACCGTTATGTAGATACTCCTGTGGCTAAAATCGCAAAAAAAGCAATTTTTGTTAAGGGCGAAAAGCTTTCACCTTGGAAAAAATTCAAATAAAAAAGAGCAGGCTTCATTCTAAAGCTTGCTCTTATTCTTTTTCTAATTTTTTCATAACCTTGTAAAGAGGTAAAACAAGTAATGACATTACAATATTTCCGCATAAATGGAATATATCATAAGGAATACCGACAATCAACCACGAAATCATACCCTCAAAATTAAGACCAAATGCAAGCGCTTGAAATGGCGCATACATTATAGAAAATAAAATAGCGTGTAGCGCACAAAAAACAGTTGACATAATAGCAACTACCTTGTCCGATGCATTTTTTGGAATGAGCATAACAAGCAACCAAAGCACCGCCCAGATGTATGTATAAGGCACCCACCAAAGGTCAAAGCCGGCAATTATTCCATTTAGAAAAACATACACGTATATAGGTATAAGCGCCCTTACTCTGTAAACTAATGTAAAAACAGTAATAAACATAGCAAGAGGATGTACGTTAGGGATAGATTCCATTATAAGCTTGGACAAAAACATAATAACGCCAAGCATAGTGAAAAGAATCATATCCCTTATCCTTTTGTTTTTCATTCTTCTATTAATGTTACCTTTTTCATTCTCATATCTCTTAAGGGTCGGTCTGAAAAATTCGTTTTTACCGAAGCAATTTCATCAACAACATCCATACCAGAAACAACCTTGCCAAATGCAGCATATTCGCCATCTAAGAATTTTCCGTCAGCGTGCATTATAAAGAACTGAGATGATGCTGAGTCCTTCATAGAGCTTCTTGCCATAGAAATAACGCCTCTTACGTGGGAAATTTCATTTTTGAATCCGTTGGAAAGAAATTCGCCCTTTATAGTTTCTTTTGAGCCACCACAGCCTGTACCTGTTGGGTCGCCACCCTGAATCATAAAGCCGCTAATTACTCTATGAAAAATAAGACCGTCATAAAAGCCCTCTTTAACAAGCCTTTTAAAATTTTGTGTGGTAATAGGAGCTTTGTCATCATAAAGCTCAATGTCGATAATTCCACCATCTTCCATTTCAATACGTACCATAAAACACCTCATAATAGCTTTTTTATTTATTGTAACAGAGAATATGCAAAAAGTCAAATAAAAACAACAATATTTTTCCTATATGTTTAATATTTTAGCTTTTTGAGAAATATATCTAAATAGAAGTATGTTTTTTAGAGGTATAGAATGGAAAAATATAAGAAAATTATAAATATTGGCGCAGGAGTGTTGATATTTCTTATACTCGGATATATATTTTTAAAATATCTGCTTGGTATAATTTTGCCATTTTTAATAGCGCTATTGATAGTTGCAATGGTTCGCCCAACAATAAATAAAATAGCAAAAAGGTCAAGAGTACCAAAGGCAGTAATAAGTATATTTGTTTTGTCCCTTGCGCTAATTACAATTATTTTAGCATTGACAGTAATAATAAGCGAGGGGGTAAGACAGCTTGGCAACATAAGCCAAAGCATTATTGACAATCTGTCCAGGGAAGAAAACGTCGTAACGATGATTTTTGAATTTATAAGCAAAACAGAGAAGAGATTTCCGTTTCTTGCCAATATTCTCGGCGATGGAGAGAGCGTTTACTCGTTAGTTATGGAAATGGTAAGCGATGGTGTTAAGAACTTAAGCGTAAAATTAACCACAGGGGTGGCAAATTTTATAACAAGCCTACCTCAAATAGCAATAACAGCAATAGTAATACTATTATCGATTTTTTATTTTGCTAAGGACTACGATAAGATAGGAAATGGAGTAATGTCCTTCTTGCCAAGCAAGGTAGGTGTATATATTCCTATCATAAAGCGCGACGTTTTAAGTGTTATAAGTAAGTATATAAAATCATATCTTATACTTCTTTTAATCACGTTTGCATGCTTATTCTCAGGATTTTTGTTTATGGGGATAGAGAATGCGTTTATCATAGCGCTAATAGTGGCATTTATCGACTTTTTGCCCATATTGGGTGCAGGGAGTGTCTTAATTCCGTGGGCAATAATACTATTAATCAATAAAAACGTACCACTTGCAATAGGGCTACTTGTGTTGACTCTGGTAATTTATATAGTGCGACAATACGCAGAGCCAAGAATACTAAGCGCGCAAATGAACGTTCACCCCTTAATAACCCTTTTGGCAATGTATGCAGGCTTTAAAATAGCAGGCATTGGAGGAATGGTTGTCGCTCCAATCCTTGCTTTTATTATAAAAACCTCATATATAAGTATTAAAAATAAAAAAAATGTTGAAAATGAAAAAGAACTGTGATATTATAACATATATATTAAAAAACTAAGCATTACGACATATCACAGGAGATTATTATGTATAACGACAAAAAGGTGGTTTTCTCAGGCGTACAGCCCTCTGGAAACCTGACAATAGGGAATTATCTTGGAGCAATAAGAAATTTCAGCGCGTTTTCAGAAGAGTATCATTGCTATTATTGCGTTGTAGATATGCACGCAATTACAGTAAGACAAATTCCTGCCGAATTAAGAAAGAGAACCTACGAAACCTTAGCGCTTTATATGGCTTGTGGACTTGACCCACAAAAAAACACGCTCTTTGTACAAAGCCACGTACCACAGCACGCAGAGCTTGGATGGATTCTTGACTGCTACACTATGTTTGGTGAGCTTTCAAGAATGACACAGTTTAAGGATAAGAGCGCAAAAAATGCTGACAATATAAACGCAGGGCTCTTTACGTATCCGTCACTTATGGCAGCAGATATTCTTCTGTACCAAACAGAGCTCGTGCCTGTTGGCTCCGACCAAAAGCAGCATCTTGAGCTTGCAAGAGATATAGCAAATCGCTTTAATCAAATATATGGCGAAACCTTTGTTGTGCCTGACGGATATATTACCAAGGATGGCGCAAGAATAATGTCACTTCAAGAGCCAGCAAAGAAAATGAGCAAGTCCGATGCAAACGAAAACGCAGTAGTAAGAATACTTGACTCTAAGGACGACATTATAAAGAAATTCAAAAGAGCAGTTACAGATTCGGGGAACGAAATTATTCATGGTGAAGGTAAGGAGGGTATTACTAACCTTCTTAACATCTATACCTGCTTTACAGGAAAAACAATTGAAGAAGCAGAGAAGGAATTTGCTGGCAAGGGTTATGGTGAATTCAAGCTCGCAGTTGGAGAGGTGTGTGCAGATTCACTCGCTCCTGTAAGAGATGAATTTGCTCGTTTAATGGCAGACAAGGCATATCTTGAACAGGTAATGGCACAAGGAGCAGAGAGCGCATACCGACACGCAAGACGTACTATGTCAAAGGTAAGACGCAAAATCGGCTTTACAGAATTAAAGCACTAAAAAAATCCCGACAGTGTGTCGGGATTTTTATTTATTACAAGCTGATTAAGCCTCCGTGCTTTGTGGATAAACCTCAAATTTGTAGCCAACGCCCCAAATTGTGCGAAGCTCCCATTTTGTAGAAACATTAGAAAGCTTTTCACGCAAGCGCTTGATATGTACATCAACCGTACGTGAGTCGCCGAGGTAGTCAAAGCTCCAAACCTTATTAAGAAGCTGGTCTCTTGAGAAAACTCTGTTATAATTCTTTGCAAGGAAGTGTAAAAGCATAAATTCCTTGTTTGGTATATCAACGCTTTCACCCTTGATTTTTAGCTCGTGATTTGACAGACTAATTTCCAGATTGTCAAAGCGAAGAGTATCCTTATCAGAATTTCTTTCGGAGCTGTTGCATCTACGCAAAATAGCCTTAACCCTTGCAAAAAGCTCCTTCATATCAAATGGCTTAATAACATAATCATCAGCGCCAAGCTCTAATGCAAGCACCTTGTCAAAAACACCACCCTTTGCAGAAATAACTACAATTGGCTTGTTTGATATGGCTCGTATTTCCTTAATAACATCGTTGCCGTCCTTTTTGGGAAGCATAAGGTCAAGTAAAACGACATCAGGCTCATAGTGCTTAAATAAATTAAGACCATTTACACCATCACTTGCAGTATTAACCTCATAACCCTCGTTTTGAAAATACACCTTAATAAGCTCACAGGTATTGATGTCATCATCAATAACAAGTAATTTAGTACCAAGCATAATATAACCTCCGAAAAAATTCCACAAACTATTTTATCATAAAATTACGAAATTGTAAACAAAAAATTAAAAAAATATCACATATAGTTAAAAATTAGTTAATAACTTATATACATTTTATACTATGAATGTGAAAACTGAGTGAAAAAGATGTGTGATAATAATAAAAAATGCAGAATTTTACTTTTTTTTCGTTTTTACTTGCACACTTGAAGGAAATATTGTATAATTGATATGATAAAATATAACTAAGAGCAAAGGAAAATAAAAATGAAACTTGGAATAGTAGGCTTACCTAACGTAGGTAAAAGTACACTTTTTAACGCACTTACAAATGCAGGCGCACAGAGCGCAAACTATCCATTCTGCACAATAGAGCCAAATGTTGGCGTAGTTATGGTGCCGGACCAAAGGCTTGATGTACTTGCAAAAATGTATAATCCCGAGCTTTATACACCGGCTGTTATCGAATTTGTTGATATAGCAGGACTTGTAAAGGGTGCGTCAAAGGGAGAAGGACTTGGAAATAAATTTCTATCTCACATAAGAGAGGTAGATGCTATAGTTCACGTTGTGCGTTGCTTCGAAAACTCTGACATAATTCACGTTGACGGAAATATAAACCCCGTTCGTGACCTTGAAACGATAAATTTGGAGCTTATTTTCTCCGATATGGAAATTCTTGAAAGAAGAATTGATGCAGTAAAAAAGGCGATGAAGGGTGACAAAACCCTTGCAACAAAGCTTGAGCTTTACGAAAGAGTAATGAAGGCACTTGAGGAGGGCAAAACAGCGCGTAGCCTTGACTATGATGAAGAGGAAAGGGAAATGATTTCCGAGGTAGCTCTTCTTACAATTAAGCCTGTAATATATGCAGCAAATATAAGCGAGAGCGATATTGCGAGCGACCTTAGTCAAAACAAATTCTATCAAAGCGTTGTAGAGCTTGCAAAGGAAGAGAAGAGCGAGGTTATCCCTGTTTGCGCTGAAATAGAGGCTGAAATTGCAGAGCTTGACGATGATGAAAAGCAAATGTTTTTAGAGGACTTGGGCATTAGTGAAAGTGGTCTTGACAGACTTATTAAGGCAAGCTATTCGCTCCTTGGACTTATAAGCTACTTAACAGCAGGACCTAAGGAGGTTCGCGCTTGGACAATTACTAAGGGAACAAAGGCACCTGGCGCTGCTGGAAAAATTCACTCCGATTTTGAAAAGGGCTTTATTCGTGCAGAGATAGTATCCTTCGATGACCTTGTTGCCTGTGGAACAATGGCAGCAGCAAAGGAAAAGGGACTTGTAAGAAGCGAGGGTAAGGAATACGTAATTCAAGACGGAGATATAGTTCTGTTTAGATTTAACGTTTAATAATCAAAGCAAGTCCGATTTAACGGACTTGTTTTTATAGGAGAATTTATGAAAATAGAATATGTTGCAACATGCCTGTTCGGTCTTGAGGGGCTTCTTGGTGAGGAAATAGACTCACTTGGCTATAAAAGAATTGAAACAATGGATGGCAGAATAACCTTTATAGGTGATGAGCTTGCACTTGCAAGATGCAGTATAAATTTGCGCTTTGCAGAAAGACTTTATATAAAAATGGGCGAGTTTTACGCTCGTAGCTTTGAGGAGCTTTTTGAGGGAACAAAACAAATTCCGTGGGAATTTTATATACGCAAGGACGACTCCTTTCCAGTTCGTGGACATAGTATAAAAAGCGATTTGTATTCGATTCCCGACTGCCAAAAAATAATAAAAAAGGCAATAGTATCACGTCTTAGTAAGGTGTACGGAATTTCTTGGTTCGAGGAAAGATGCGTAAAATATCAAATAGATTTTTTCATTTTCAAAAATAGATGCACCTTAATGATAGATACCTCGGGCACTCCACTTCATAAAAGAGGCTACCGACCAAAATCAAATGAAGCTCCTATAAGAGAAACGCTTGCAGCAGCGCTTGCTAAGCTATCAAGACCAAGAGAGGACGTCTTATTTTGGGACCCGTTTTGTGGCTCTGGCACAATAGCAATAGAGGCAACTATGCAGATGCTAAACTATGCTCCCGGAATTGATAGAGCATACATAGCACAGACCTTCCCACAATTTGACAAATCAATTTGGGAAAATGCAAGAGAAGAGGCAAAAGATAAGATAATAACAGATAGTAAATTTGAAGCATATGCCTCCGATATAGACCCGGAATGTGTAAAAATCGCGCAGGAAAGCGCAAAGCACGCAGGAGTATTTAAAAATATGAAAATATTCCAAAGGGACGCACTAACAATACAAACTGAGGGTAGACGTGGCACAATAGTATGTAACCCACCATATGGAGAAAGGCTCCTTTCAATGAAGGAAACAGAAAGCCTTTACAAGAATATGGGTAAGCATTTTTCAACCCTTGATAAATGGCAACAGTATATAATAACAAGCCATGAGGGCTTTCAAGAGCTTTTTGGCAGACGCGCCGATAAGGTGAGAAAGCTCTATAACGGAATGATACCCTGCTACTTTTACCAGTTTTTCAAAAATAAATGATTAAAAAATTACCTTTCGTAAATACTAAAAAAGGAAGTATTTGCGAAAGGATTTTTTTTATGAAAGAGCTGTCCTTTGACTTAGAAGAGAACATAAAGGAAATAGACAAAATACTAAACGTCGAAGAAAATTTTGATATAATCAAAAAGGAAATGAGCATAAACAACGAAAAGGTTGTTATGTATTACGTAGATGGCTTTGTAACCTCGGCAATAATGCAAAAGCTCATTATGCACCTAACAACAGTTAAGGAATTTGGAAGTGGCAAGGAGGGCGATGTAGAGAAATTTGTTAAAAAAAGCGTACCAAGTGTCGAGGTTGATGCAGTTTATGATATGGATATGCTCGTCACAATGGTGCTAAGCGGTTGTAGTGCGATACTTGCTAAGGGCTTTGGCAATGGAGCAGTTATAGTCGATGCAAGGAGCTATCCTGCAAGAGTAACTGAGGAGCCAGGAAATGATAGGGTAATGCGTGGAGCACGCGATGGCTTTGTTGAAACCTTGATATTTAATACAGCAATGATAAGACGAAGAATACGTGACCCTAAGCTAACGGTCAAATACCTAAATGTAGGAGAGAAGTCAAAAACCGATATTTCGGTAGTCTATCTTGAAGGGAAAGCCGACCCTGTGTACGTAAAATCACTAATTAAGAAAATTGAGTCAATAAAAACAGATGCCCTGCCAATGGGTCATCAAAGCCTTATTGAGTGCTTGCTAAGAAAAAGAAGATATAATCCGTTTCCAAGGGTAAGATGCACGGAAAGACCGGACTGTGCCTGCGCTTCAATTTTAGAGGGTAGTGTAATAGTAATTTGCGACACGTCCCCTGAGGCGTTAATATTACCAACCTCAATTTTTGACTTTTTGCAGGATACAGATGATTACTATTTTACCCCAATAACAGGCTCATATTTGCGTCTTGTAAGACAGCTTGTTTTCTGGGGAGCAGTCGTTTTAACACCTGTATGGTACTATTTTGTAAGTAACCCCGATGTCGTGCCACAATGGCTGAATTTTATTATTCCCGAGGACTATGGAAATGTACCAATACTCGCTCAGCTGATACTTGTTGAGCTTGTAGTTGACGGATTAAAGCTCGCATCATTAAATACACCAAGCGTAATGTCGAACTCATTTGGTGTAATAGGTGGACTCTTACTTGGGGATTTTGCAGTGGAGGTCGGTTGGCTTAGTGCAGATGTAATATTCTATATGGCAATAGTATCAATGGCGAGCTTTACGCAGTCAAATTACGAGCTTGGATATGCTCTTAAATTTGTGAGAATAATTACTCTTATTGCCATAGAGCTAATAGGAGCTTGGGGACTGCTTCTTGGTGCATTGATTTCTATTATTTTAATTGTATCAACCGAAACAATAAATGGAAAGCGCTCGTATCTGTATCCGTTAATACCATTTAACGCGCGTGCACTTTCACGCTTAATTTTCCGTCGTCAAAAGCCATAAATTTTAATGAATTTTTAATGAAAGCATTGTAGGACACAGGCTATTCCTTTAGCTTCCCCAGCGGGGCACCTCGTCAGAAGGAGGCTTGTGTTGCTACCATGCGCACTGCGTGCATTTCCATACAACCTTCGGTGATTCCATGCAATGCGCCAAATTGATTCCATACGCACTGCGTGTGATTCCATACAACCATATGGTTGATTCCATACACGCTATCGCGTGATTATGATAGGCTCCATCTGACGAGGTGCTCCTTGTGGGTATGCCTTGTGCAGAGCTGTCGCCAAAGGCGACTGAGGGAGAGAACCATAAAAAAGTAATTATTTTAAATTTAAA
>JAGBEE010000005.1 GCA_017937135.1 Clostridia bacterium
AATATCACTGTCGCTGTGCGACAATATCACTCTTTGCGTCAGCAAAGAATATCACTT
Source organism: Clostridia bacterium (assembly GCA_017937135.1). Classification (GTDB taxonomy): domain Bacteria; phylum Bacillota; class Clostridia; order Oscillospirales; family CAG-272; genus RGIG2000. Next base: position 58 of record JAGBEE010000005.1, read on the forward strand.
TATACCAACAGAAAAAAGAGAGAGCATTTCGGCTTATAAAACCGATTTGTTCTCTCTTTCTCTTTGTATATGGGTTCCTCGAAACGAAGTTTTTGAAAGGGGAAGGTGTCTTTATTTGGTCTATGCTTATTATAGATACTACATAGCAATTAAAAATAAGTTAAAGGTCACAGAGGAACAAAATCAGCGCTTGCGCTTTCTGTAAGTATCGCGTGAGCGATTTTTCCTATGCCTTTTTTTGTCGGCAATTATTCTATCAAGCACCCTTTGACGCCTTTTTTCTCTTGCACTCTGCTGAGTCGCACCTTGATAGCTTGCACTTTGCTGAGTCGCATCCTCGATTTGCTCAGTAGCCTCGTCATTTTTTCTTCTTTTTTCGTCAATCAGCTCAAAATCTATTTGTCTTAGCGCAAGGTCGGCATCCTTAACTCTGATTTTCACCCTCATGCCAAGACGGTAAACTGTTTTTCCACGCGCTAAGGTATAAGCGTTTTTGTCAAAGTAGAAGCCACCACCAAGACTATCAATAGAAACAAGTCCCTCGCAAAGATTTTCTGTTTTTGCAAAGAAGCCAAAGGAGGTAACTGAGGAAATTACAGCCTCGTACTCCTCGCCAATTCGCTCACGCATATAAGCACACATATAAAGGTCCTCTATATCGCGCTCGGCGTGGATAGCCTTGAGCTCATTTTCACTTGACAAATCAGCGCTGAGCGAGGCAAATTTTTCATAAGTGCCAAAATTCTTTTCTGTAATCTCACCATTTAGTATCGCCTTGATAATTCTGTGCACGCTAAGGTCGGGATAACGTCTGATTGGAGAGGTGAAATGGCAATAAAGCTCTGTGTTAAGACCAAAATGCGCCTTTTGAACAGAGGAATATTTTGCCTTCATAAGTGAGCGAAGAAGCACCGAGGAAACAATAGCAGAGCAGCCCTTTTCCTCACTGCTTTTCAAAACCCTTGATAGCTGTGAGGGAGTAATAGTATTTTTTGTACGGAGAGGACTTACATCAACGCCAAGATTTTTTGCAAATATAGCAAAGGTGTCGATTTTTTCTCTGTCCGGCTCGTCGTGCACACGGTAAACGCAAGGCATAGACATATTATAAAGATATGTTGCCACAGCCTCGTTTGCACAGAGCATAAATTGCTCAATAAGCCTTTCGCTTTCGCCACGCTCACGCTTTACTATGTCAATTGGCATACCTCTTTTGTCAAGAATGATTTTCGCCTCGTCACTCTCAAGCTCCATAGCACCCTTTGCCTCGCTTTTAGCCTTGAGAATTTTGTAAAGCTCCATCATCTTATAAAAATCGTCGATGACGTGTGCGTATTTTTGATAAAACTCACTATTTTCATTCTTTTCTAAAATGTCGTTAAGCTCGGCATAAACGCCACGTACTTTGGAATTGATAACGGAGCTTACAAGCTCTGTTGAAATAATATTTCCTAAGCTATCAAGCGTAACGAAGCAGGAAAGTGCATATCTGTCAACACCACCGTTTAGCGAGCATGCGCCATTTGAAAGCGCTTCAGGTAGCATTGGCACAACCTTATCGGTAAAGTAAACGCTCGTTCCACGCTCAATTGCTTCCTTGTCAATTGATGAATTTGCTCTTACATAGTGCGAAACGTCGGCGATATGAACTCCGAGAATATACCCACCCTCAATTTCCTTTAATGAAATAGCATCGTCGAGGTCCTTTGCATCAGCTGAGTCAATTGTGAAAATGGTCTCGTTTCTCAAATCAACTCTGCCAGCCAGCGTTAATTTTTCCTTGGAAACAGCCTCGGCATCACTAATAACCTTATCGTCGAAGGTGGTTGAAATTCCGTTTGAATGTAAAATTGCCTTGTAGTTTGCTTCAAGCGTGTCACTTTTGCCAAGCACCTCGATAATTTCACCAAGGGCGTAGTCGTAGTCGTTTTCGGGGAAGGAAATTATTTTACAAATTACCTTGTCCCCGTCATTGTAGCCATGTAGCTTTTTTGTCTGTATTCTTATTTTTAAATGTATTCGTTCGTTTTCAGGCTCAACCTCACCAATTGGGCGAATACCATTTGTGTAAACTGTAAGCGTGCCCACAACTGTATCAATGCCACGCTTGATTATTTTTATAACCTCAGCCTCGTTGCCTTTTCCAAAAAAGCGCGAGGACGTGTCGAGCTTTTTAATAATTACCTCATCTGAGTACACAGCACCCATAGTGAAGCGAGGGGGAATAAAGAACTCGCCCTTCTCGGTTGTAACAAAGCCAAAATTACCCTTGCCCGAGGCAGAGAATACACCCCTGTAAATTCCCATTTCAGCTGGGGAAGCTAATTTTCCTTTTTTAGTAAATACAATTTCAAAATTTTTTTCAAGGGTGGAAACAACGCGCCAAAAATCAGACTCGTCAAATGACCCATCACAAATTAAGCCAAGCATTTCAGCAGGCGTGATAGGTAAGTATCCCTCACCATTTACTAAATCTAATATTAATTTTTCAATTTGCTTGTTCATTTGAACACCCCTTTCCTCATAAGGCGCAAGCTTAGCACTTGCTCAAAAATCTGCCAAGGCAGAATAAATTCACAATGTGGATGAAATCACTCCGTATTTATATCAATTCATTGATAAAAAAACCGCCTTGGATTATTTTGTCCAAAGCGGTAAAAGATATCCTTTTTTATTTACCGAATGGAAATTCGGCATGGCTATTAGCTTGCATTAAGCTTATTTCTTGCCCTCGTCCTTAGTGGCATCGTCCTTGCTTGCATCGTCTTTCTTAGCATCTTCCTTAGCCATAGAGTCGAGCTTGGAGCTTTCTTCCTCAACAGAGTCGATATAGCCCTCAAGAACTGCAATTTCGCTATTCAATTCAGCAATTTTGCTATCGGATTCGGAAACGTCTGTTTGCAAAATGTACATCGCGCTTACGGCAACGATAAAGAAAACAGTAACAATTATAGTAACAATAGATAGCTTTTTGCTTGCAGAGTTACTTTTGTTTTTGCCATAATAGGTATCGCTTGAACCGCCTGAAATTGTGCTTGATAGCTTTTGGGATTTATTGCTTTGAATGATAATTGCTACAACAAGAAATACTGCTGCAACTAACAAAATGATACTGAGAGCAATGAAAACAGGATACATTCTTTCGGTAGCTGACTTACTAAGTAAGGTTTCAGCATTTACCTTTGCCTCAAGGTCCTTGATTTGAGTCTCAAAGCCTTCTTTGAACTTCAATAATTCTTCAGTAGTATGAGCCATTTTTTCCTCCTATTTTGATATTCGTAAAAATCATAAGCGAAAGCATTATAACACAAATAAATTTAAAAATCAATAGGAAAATTGTTTTTTTTCAAAAACTTAACAAAAAGCAGTTGAATAAAGCATATAACCACTTGATTTTTGCGTAAATTTTATTTGTGGCTGTGGCAATTTTCACAGGGTGCTGTGTCAATTTTTCCGTCTGAGCATTCACTACACGTGCCATAAATTACCGTTCTGCCTGAGCTAATAGAGAAGCGGTGCTCCCTTTGAATGTGATTTTGCATGCTTTCCAAAAATTCACAGCTCAAATGAATAAGCCTCCCACACCTTATACATTTAAGGTGAAAGTGCTCCATGCACGAGGAGCTTCCTACATATTGGTAGCACGCGCCCGTGCCTTGCCCTACTACCATTTTTCTAATGATTCCCTCGCTCTCAAATCTTTCAAGAGCTCTATATATAGTCGCAACGCTGATTTTTATATTTTTCTCCTTTAAATGAAATAGAATATCACTAATGGAAACGTGCGTGCTGTTTTCCTTTAAAAAATCGAGAATAGCACTGCGTTGCTTGGTGGAATATTCCGAGCGCATTATTCGTAAATTGGATACTTCTCGCAGATTTTTGTAACCTCAGCGCGAATATAGTCTGCCTTTTGTTCAAACTCTGTAGCACAAAGCTTGATAAGACGGCCGAGCGTTACCATATCCTCCTCCTTAAGACCTCTTGAGGTAACAGCAGGAGTACCAATTCTTACGCCACTTGTAACAAAGGGCTTCTCTGGGTCGTTAGGAATTGCGTTTTTGTTAACTGTAATATAGCATTCGTCAAGGCGCTTTTCAAGCTCCTTACCCGTAATCTTGAATGGACGAAGGTCGAGAAGCATAAGATGGTTATCAGTACCACCTGAAACAAGGTCGAAGCCCTCTTCAAGAAGAGTGTCTGCAAGAGCCTTGGCGTTTTTAACGATTTGCTCCTGATATGTCTTGAACTCAGGCTTAAGAGCCTCGCCGAAGCAAACTGCCTTAGATGCGATAGTGTGCATAAGAGGACCACCCTGTGTGCCTGGGAATATTGCCTTGTCAATAGCCTTTGCAAGCTCCTCGCGACAGAGAATAAGTCCACCACGTGGTCCGCGAAGGGTCTTGTGAGTGGTTGTTGTTACAATGTCAGCGTATGGAACGGGTGATGGATGAAGTCCTGCTGCAACAAGACCGGCAATATGTGCCATATCAACCATAAAGTATGCGCCAACCTCTTTTGCTATTTTAGAAATTCTTTCAAAATCAATAACTCTTGGATAAGCAGAAGCGCCGGCAACGATAAGCTTAGGATTTGCTTCCTTTGCGATTTTTTCAAGCTCGTCATAATCAATAAATCCGTCATCACCAACACCGTAGGGAACGAAATTGAAATAGCTGCCTGACATATTTACAGGGCTACCGTGTGTTAGATGTCCACCGTGAGCAAGGTTCATACCAAGAACGGTATCGCCCGGCTTTAAGAGCGCAAAATAAACTGCTGTATTTGCTTGTGCACCACTATGTGGCTGTACATTTGCATGCTCAGCACCAAAAAGCTTACAAGCGCGCTCAATAGCAATTTTCTCAACCACGTCAACGCATTCGCATCCACCGTAGTATCTCTTTGCGGGATAGCCCTCTGCATATTTATTTGTGAGTGGAGTGCCCATAGCTATCATAACTGCCTCTGAAACGAGGTTTTCTGATGCGATAAGCTCAAGGCCACGTCTTTGTCTTTTAAGCTCAGCTCCAACTGCCTCGGCAACGTCCTTGTCGTACTTGCCAAGTGCTTCAATAATTTTGTTTACCATAAAAATCTCCTTGTTATTAGTTTTCAATTATGTTTATTATAGCTTAAAAACGCAAAAAAATCAATAGCGCAGGTAAAAAACGCCAAATAAAACTTTTTCAGATGGCGTAAAAAGAGCAAAAATCAAGCAAAAATTAAAAAACAGTGCTTGGAGTGTACGATTTTTTGCAAAAAAACGCAAATTTCTTATTGACAAAAAATATACATTGTTGTATAATTAAAATACAATATTAAACTGAATATACATGAAATGGAGGATTTTTAAGAATGTTTAACGGTTTATTGTTAAATTTTGCCGCTATTAACATCTTTAACGTAAGCGTTACTGGATGTGCTATCGTGATTGGAATCGGCGTTCTTCTTATGATACTTTTGGCGGTATTGCGTTGCGAAATCGTGTACGTTGACCAGGATGATGAGGGTGAGGAGTATGAGGTTCACCACGAAAAATATCCTTGGCTTGCAAAGGTTACAGTTCGCCAAGCAGAGAGAGAAGGCAAGAGATTTATCGGCTGGAGCAGAGATCCAGAGGGTACATATATGGTTGCCGAGGAAGAAATTCTTCTCACACACACAACACAGCTTTATGCAATTTGGGCAAGGGATGAGGTAGTTCTCGAAACTGAGGAAAAGCCAGAGGGCGTATTCGTTCAGTTCAACTATATCGACAGAGATTGTGAGGAAACAATCTACACTGATACAGTTAAAATCAATGCTTTGCTTCCCGAGGACCAAGATATTCCTGTTGAGGTTAAGGGCTGGAGCTTTGAAAAGGGTGGAGATATTGTTCTTGAGAGCGATGATTGCAGCGCAGTATTTGCTATCAACCTCTATCCTATATTTGATGAAACATCAGAGCCTGCTTACCACGACATCGACGGTGCAAGCGTAGTAGAGCTTCTCTTTATCGATAGCGTAACAGGTAAGTTTATTTATAAGGAATCACACTACTTAGACCTTTGCGTTCCTGACGTTTATGATGACAGCACAATGTTCATGGGTTGGGGCGTAGAGCCAAATGGTGAGCCTATAATTGAAAGAAGCTCACTTGATTCTGTATTTACAATTCAGCTTTATTCCGTTCCTTGTGAGGCTCAAGAGGTAGTAGAAGAGCCTGTTGTAGAGGAAGCACCTATCGTTGAGGAAGTAGTTGAAGAGTCAGTAGTTGAAGAGGCAGTAGTTGAAGAGGCTGTTGAGGAAACAACTGAAGAGCCAGTAGCTGAAGAAGCTGTTGAAGAGGTTGCTAAGGAGCCTGTTGTTGAAGAGGTTGTAGAAGAGCCTGTTCAAGAGGAAGTAGTAGAAGAGGCAGTAGAGGAAGAAAACGAGCCATTTATCGAGGTTATCGAGGAGCACGACGAGCCAGCTGTTGAAGAAGAGCCTGTAGTTGAAGAAGCTCCAGTGGTTGAGGAAGCACCTATCGTTGAGGAAGCACCAGTGGTTGAGGAAGCTCCTGTAGTAGAGGAAGAGCCTGCACCTGTCGAGGAGGTTGCACCAACTATCGTTCCTACATACTTTGATAATGAAGGAAACAAAATTGACATTAAATATAGCCGTAGCTTTACAGCTAATGTAATTCAAAGTGACGAAACCGTTAAGTCATATTACAGCGAGCTTAAAAATCATATCCTCTCATATAAGGGCGTTAAGTCCAGAATTAGCTGGAAGTTCGATAGCTATAATAGAGGTCGTGACCAGCTCTTCAAGATGAAGCTCCGTGGAAAGACAATTTGTCTATACTGTGCGCTTGATCCTGAGGAATTTGACAAGTCCAAATATCACCACGAGGCAATTGATGCAAAGATTTTCGCAGATGTTCCTATGCTTCTTAAGATTAAGAGTGGCTTAGGTCTTAGAAAGGCTAAGGAAATCGTTGACATCGAAATGGCTAAGTTCGGTATTGAAAAGGACGAAAAGGCAAAAACAGTTGATTATGTTGCTAAGCATCCATACGAGGAAACAGAAGCACTTCTTGCTCGCAAGCTTGTTAAGGCTCTCGTTGCTGATGATTCAGTTGTTGTTAAATCAACAAAGCCTATTGAGGAAGAGGTAGTAGAGGAAGCTCCAGTTGTAGAAGAGCCAGTAGTTGAAGAAGCTCCTGTGGTTGAAGAGCCAGTGGTTGAAGAAGCTCCTGTAGTAGAGGAAGAGCCAGTGGTTGAAGAGGTTCCAGTAGTAGTTGAAGAACCAGTAGTTGAGGAAGCTCCTGTGGTTGAAGAGCCAGTGGTCGAAGAAGCTCCTGTAGTAGAGGAAGAGCCAGTAGTTGAAGAAGCTCCTGTTTACGTTGAAAGCGTAACTGCAGAGGAGGCTCACGAAATCGTTGAGGAGCAACACGTTGAGGTTGTAGTTAAGGAGGATGTTGACTACATAACAGCTAAGGATACAAAGAAGGCTATTGTAAACATCGACACACTCTCTAAGGCATACAACGCAGGCGAAACAGTTGATATTGCATCGCTCAAGGCTAAGGGAATTATTGATAAGAAGGCTAAATGTGTTAAGGTTTTGGCAAGAGGTATTCTTGATAAGCCACTTAACGTTAAGGCTGCTGAATTCTCAGACACAGCACTTGAAATGATAGTATTGACAGGTGGACGTGCGCTTCACGTAACATACGAGATTAAATAATCAAGCAAATAATGAAAATCCCGATGAGTTTCATCGGGATTTTTACTTTTTATATTGATTTTTAGCGCTAATTATGATAATATTTCATATCATATATTATTAACTTGTAGCTTTGGAGATGATATTATGTTAAAGGCACGCTATTCCAAAAGAGGAATAGTTTTAATGTGCACCGTTGCCTACTTCGCAAGCTATTTTTCAAGAAAAACCTTTTCCGTCTTAATGGTTGAGATGATAAAAAATGGTGCTATTGAAAGAGATATAGCAGGAATTGTTGGCACAGCACTTTTTATTTTTTATGGTGCAGGACAGCTTGTAAGTGGATATTTAGGAGATAAATTCTCGCCAAAATATCTTATGTTTGCAGGACTTGTAATTTCTGCGATTTGTAACCTTGCAATACCACTTGTGCCAAATCAATATTTAATGATACCAATATGGGCAATAAATGGCTTTGCACAGGCTCTTTTGTGGCCTCCTATTGTTAGAATTTTATCTGATAATCTGAGCCACGAAAAATATGTTACAGCCAATTTAATAGTAACCTGTGGCGCGCACGTTTCGACAATATTATTATATGTATATGCGCCAATTTGCATTTCCTTTATGTCGTGGCAGAGCGTATTTTATACCTCAACTATCTTTTGCGTTGTGGTTGGAATATTGTTCCTTGCAAGTATGTCAATAATACTAAACAGCTCCGATATAAGGAAGGCAAGCAAGGAGCCCTTACAAAGCACTCAAATAAACGCAAAGCAAGACTCGCTTTTAAAAACCTTTTCGTCCTCTGGTGTAATTCTCATTTTTGTATGTATAATCGCAATGGGCTTTATGCGTGATGGAATAGAGTCGTGGCTGCCAACCCTTTACAGCGAGGCGTTTGGACGCGACAGCAAGGAGTCAATTTTAGTTTCAGTAGCGTTGCCGATATTCGCAATGATTTCATTATTTGTGGTAAGGATAATACACAAGGGCAAGGTGTTTAATAACGAGGCAAGGGGAGCAGGCATTATATTTGCAATATCAGCTGTTCTTTGCATACCCTTAGCTATATTAATAAATGTAGAGAATACTGCATGTAGAATAATTTGCCTATTTTTAGCTGTTATTACCTGCGCTTGTATGCATTCGTGTAACTTCCTTCTTATTTCGTGCGTGCCTGGCAGATTTGCCAAGAGTGGCAGAGCCTCTACCATAGGTGGATTTTGTAATGCCTGTACGTATATAGGAGCAGCAGGCTCTATGTATGGAATAGCGCTTATATCAAAGCATTTAGGCTGGAGTGCAACTATAATTTTTTGGATAGCAATATTAGTAATAGGCTTAATTTTTTCGATTTTATCATTTAAAAAATACACAGCCTTTTTAAAGGATTAATAACAAAAGAGCAAGAGTAAAGGACAAAGTCCTTATATTCTTGCTCTGTTTTTATGTAGCTTTTTACACGCTATTTGTTATCTTAATAAAGTGGCTTTGCCTCAATAACCTGTAAAATTTTTCTTGCGATAATCATTCCACCAACCCAGTTAGGATGAACTCTGTCCCAAGAAATATAAGCAGGATAGCGATATTTCAGGTGCTCATCAAATTCAGCTTGAAGGTCGATAAATGGAATATTATATTTGTCAGCAACCTCCTTAGCAATGCCTGCGTATTCTACCATTCTTTTCTTCATTGGGTCGTTGTCGTTTGCTTCCATATAGAATGGGCTCATAATAAACATACCCTTTACCTTAGGTAGAGTTCTTTGACAAACAGCTTCAAGATTGGCTCTATAGCAGTCGGGCATTAGCTTGGAGTTATCAAGATTTGGCTCGTCAAACTGTCTCCAAACATCGTTTGCGCCTATCATAAAGAATACCCAATTTGGATTTAGTGCCTCAACGTTTTGCTCCCAATGCGCGAGCATATCGCCACTTGTTGCACCACTTTCGCCAACGTTTGTTATACGCAATAGCTTGTCAGGGTAGAGAACGGACAAAATTGAGTCAAGGTTTCTTACATAACCGTTACCAAGACCCTCCCAAAGTCCCTCGCCGTATGGGCGTTTTCTGCCACAGTCAGTTGTTGAGTCGCCTGCAAAAACGATAGCATCACCATTTTCAAAAATCATTTTTTCATACCTCTTTTTTGATTTTATTTTTCTTTTTTACAGAAAAGCCAAATTTTCCAATTCGCTCTCCCAATTTATAATATTCACCGTGTGCAAAGGTGCATAAATGCGCTCTGTTTATGCACAGCTTGCCATCCTGTAAAAGTGATTTTTCCACATTTACAGCCACAATGTCAGCAAGAAACATATCGTGTGAGCCCAAGGGGATAATATCAGTAACTCTACACTCAATTGAAATAGGGCACTCTGAAATCATAGGGGCGCTAACTATGCTTGCCCTCTCCTTAGTAAAGCCACATTTTTGGAACTTGTCCACCTTTTTGCCTGTATATACGCCACAAAGGTCAGCCTTTTTGGCAAGAGACGCAGGGGTTAGGTTTATTACAAATTCCTTCTTTTCCTTTAATATATTATATGAGTGTCTTTGAGGGCGCACGGAAATATAGGTTTTTGGTGGAACTGTATTTGTTATTCCACACCAGGCAACCGTTATTATATTTGAGCATTCCATATCGCCAAGCGACACCATAACTGCAGGTATCGGAGCAATAAGCGCTCCCCCCTGCCAAGTAACCTTATTCATATCAATTTTCCCAGGGCACTGTACATAGATTAACTATTTCAAGCCCACTCCTTTGAGCATAGCGAAAGGTCTGACCCGTGCCTGATTTAATAGACCCATCAAAATATGCAATGCAATATGCCGAGGCATCAACTAATTTGTAGTTTCTTACCTTCATACAGCCATTATAGTAATCGTAATCGGGCATATCAACATAGTCAGCGCTTTTAAGTATCTTTTTCCAAATCCATTTTTGATAAAACGACCATTTTTCTGCCTGGTTTTTGCAGGGAATATATAGGTGAAGCTGAATTTTCGCACCCTTTTTGCGCGCTCTTAAAACCTCAAGCGCAGCCTCGGTATCAAAGCCAAGCGCGCCCCCTGCCACGAATATAGTAACACCCTTATCTATCATATCTTGAATTGCTTTTCTTAAATTTTCCTTTTTAAAATCGTCACCGAGAATTCTATGCCCGGTGAAGCAGCAGGTTGTTTCCCTCATATGTACCTCGCTATTTGCATTATGTAATTTAGTATATTATAGCATTTATTGTTTACAAATACAATAAATTTGTGAAAAATCGAGCGTCTTTTTTCGACATTAAGGGTTACACCCTTATTTTATAAGACGAGAAATAATATTTCCCCCAAAAAAATAATAAAAAACGATAGCGCGCTTTGACAAAATCTACACATAAGAGCGAGTATAATCAAACTATAAATATATTAAATTAAGGGAGAAAATATGAATGACAGGATTTAAGCTAAAGGAAAAATTTAAGGGTGAATCATCGTTTAAAACAATAATTTTTGAGTGCCTTTTGTTCGCTCTTGCCCTCGTATTAACACCGGTAAGATTTGTTTTCGGTATTTACCCCTTCGGTCTATGCCTTGTTTGTGCAAGCAGAAGATATACTCCGTTTGCATTTTGTGGAGCTTTATTGTCCGTTGTATTCTTTATGGATATGGATATAGCCTACATAGTGGCGCTTATTGGAATAATCTCACTAAGGGTAATAGCCTCGTTTTTTGTAAGGGGAGAGGGTGAGCGTCAGCTTGTTTTGGGCACCTCGCGAGTAAAGGGAGCTTTAAACAATCTCTTCAATGAGGGAGTATATTTAAGGGTATGTATATCAGCGCTAAGCGCCCTTGGAATAGGACTTTATAGCGTAATCAAAAACGGATATATGTATTACGATATATTCACAATGGTTTTCTTTGCGATATTCTCAGGAATACTAACCTACTCATTTATAGGAGCTTTTGCAGGTGGCGCAAGGGCAAGACAGATAATGTTTTCTGTTGCCTCGTTTTCGTTTTGTATTGCTTATGCAATTAGTGGCTTTGAGCTTGCAGGAATAAATATATCTATACTGTTGTCCTATGCAATAGTAATTTACACCTCGAAATATCTTTCTGGCACGCGTGCAGTTCTTGTCGGCACGATTTTGGGAATTGCAATAAATCCAATATACGCGCCCGTATTTGCACTTGGTGGCTTGATTTCTGGGCTTATGTGGTCGTTTTCTGCGTATCTTGCCACAATGTCAGCCTTTGTAATAAGCATGGGCTATGGAATTTTAACCTCAGGCTATGAGGCTATCGTATTTTTAGCGCCAGAGCTTTTGGCTGTGTGCCTGATAATGTATCCACTCTTAAGATTTGAGCTTTTGCCTAAGCCAAAATTCATAAGACAGGATGCAAGGGATAATAAAAGCATTGAGGCAGTAGTGGCAGAGAATAAGAATAACGAAATAAAGGAAAGAATGGCAAGGGCATCCGAGGCATTTGAGGATATAAGCCTGATGTTTAAGGATATTTCCGGCAGAACAAAAAATCCCGACAGGAGCTATTTTAGTAATATGTGCCTTGAAATTTGCGAGGGCTATTGCTATCTTTGCCCAAAAAATAACATCTGCTGGCACAAGGACCACGACACCACCGAAAAGAATATTACCAAAATGAGCACGGGCATTTTTACAAGGGGCGAAATAGGCAAGAGCGATATAGATGAAAGATTTTTGCATCGCTGTCCTAATATAGAAAAAATAATTGACGATATAAACAAAAAGAGCAAGGAAATAATAAAAAGTGGCTATAAGGGGGACAAGCTTGATGTAAGCGCGCAGGACTATGAGCTTATGTCAAAAATGCTTAACCTTATATATGGCGAGGAGACAGGCTATGAGATGGTCGAATCTGAGCTTGGAAAGAAGGCTACAAGGGTAGCAAGTAAGGTAGGGCTTGTCTTTGATAAAATCGAGGTAGTGGGAAATAGACAAAAAAGAGTAATAGCCACAGGAATTGATGCGGGCAGAAGCACCTGCTCAGCAAAGGAGCTAATAGAAGCGCTTGAAAACGAAATAGAAATACCGCTTTGCGCCCCTGAATTTGAAGCCTGTGGCGAATACGCAATTATGCAGGTAAAAAGCAAGGCGCGCTGTAATATAAAAAGCGCATACCTCTCCTGCAATCAAAGGGAGGAGGAAAACGGAGATACAGTTGTTACCTTCAAGTCCACTGACGAGAAGGAATATATGCTAATTTGTGACGGAATGGGCAGTGGAAGAGAGGCACAGCTCACCTCAAATATGTGTGCGACCTTCCTTGAAAAGATTTTATCAGTAAGCTGTGAAAAGGAGCTTGCCCTCTCGATATTAAACGGACTTGTTCGCGCAAAAAATCTTGAATGCTCATCAAGCGTTGATTTGCTCGAAATAGACCTTGTAACTAAGGATGCAGACTTTTTAAAGAGTGGAGCAGCGCCCTCGTTTATCAAAAGAGGCAACGATGTATTTAAGCTCGAATCCAAAACCGCGCCTATTGGAATTATGAAGAGCCTTGATGCCGAAAAGCTCTCCTTCACGCTTGAAAGCGGAGATATTTTGGTTATGGTAAGCGATGGCGTCGTTTCCTCTAAGGGAGATGCAGGCTGGCTTAGCAAGCTGCTTAGTGAGCTTGATAGCTGGATGTATGAGCTTGATTATATACCACAGCTTATAATAAACGAGGCTAAGGAAAGAAACACAGCAAAGGATGATATGAGCGTTTTAGTGCTTTTGGTAGAATAAAACAAGAAATTTTTCATATATTTTAATAAAATATCTAATAAAAGCTTTCTTGAGGTGAAAAATGAAAAGAGCCTTAATTTTACCAATTATTCTTTTAATTCTATGCCTGCTTGGATGTACAAGGACAGAATATGGAATACTTTCATATCAGGACAAGGACATAGAGGCACAGTGCATAATAAACGAAAAATACAAGGCAAAAATAACTAAAGGCAATGACTCCTACACCCTTTCAATAATAGAGCCGAGCGAGCTTGCTACGGTAAAATTTGAGGTATATGAGGGCGAGGCATATGCAGTAGCAGGCTATGTAAGAGTGCCGGTAGAAAAAAAGAGCCTTAGTGGCATTTGCGCCCTATTAAATATGTTTTCCTTAGACGAGGCAAGCCTGACCACCGCCACCGAGATAGAAAACGGAGCAGAGCTTGAATTTTCAAACGATTACGGAAGCTACAAAATAGTTACAAGCAAAAACGGAACACCAAAATCCTGCCATATATCAGGCAACGGATATGAATATATGGTTGAAATCGAAAGCATTTTGCTAAAATAGTAAAGCCTCGCACTTGCTATGGTAAATGCCTTATCAATAGAAAAAGAGAGAGCTTGGCAAGGGATTACGTTAAGATGCCATTCTCTCTCTTTTATTATTAGTTAAAATATTTTTTATCAAGACTTCTTAATTGAATAGCCTCGGCTATATGGCTTTGCATAATATCATCGCTTCCTGCAAGGTCTGCAATAGTTCTTGCAAGGCGCAATATTCTGTCGTGTCCTCTTGCCGACAAGCCAAGGGCTGTAAATGCGCGCTCCATAAGGGCAGAGCACTCATTTGAAAGTGAGCAATATTTTTTAATATGCTTTGCCTCCATTTGGGCATTACAGGTAATAGGTGCGCCTGCCTCGGTTTTTTCACCGACAAAGCGCTTTTGCATAATTTTGCGTGCCTTGTTAACGCGTTCCTTTATGCTTTCGGATGACTCAGCCATTTGCTTTGATGACATTTCGGAATAATTAAGAGAAGAAACCTCAATTTGAATATCAATTCTGTCAAGCAACGGTCCGCTTATTTTTGAAATATATTTTTTAATTTCTTCCTTTTTGCAGGTGCAGGGGTGCGTTGGATGCCCGTAGTAGCCACACTTGCAGGGGTTCATAGCGCAAACGAGCATAAACGATGAGGGATACGTAATTCTGCCTGCTGCTCTTGTTATTGTGATTTTTCCGTCCTCAAGAGGCTGTCGCAGCGATTCCGTTACCTGTCTATTAAACTCGGGCAGCTCGTCAAGGAACAACACTCCATTATTGGCAAGCGACACCTCGCCAGGCTGTGGAATTTTGCCGCCACCAACAAGAGAGGGCGCTGACATTGTATGGTGAGGCGAGCGAAAGGGTCTTTGTCTAATTAGCGATGTGCCCTCTGGTAAAATACCCGAAACGGAGTGTATTTTTGTCGTTTCGATAGACTCATCAAAGGTCATCTCCGGCAAAATAGAGGGTATTCTTTTTGCTATCATAGATTTGCCCGTGCCGGGTGGGCCAATTAAGAGCAAATTATGTCCGCCTGCTGCCGCAATTTCTGCTGCGCGCCTTGCCTGTGATTGTCCCATAACCTCGCTGAAATCGGGATATTTAACGGGAGAAATATCATCGTTAATATCAAAGGAAATCGGGCTTAGCTCTCTAAGTCCATTAAAGTGGTCAACTATTTCCACGATACTATTTACACCATAAACCTCAATGCCATCAATAACACTTGCCTCGCGCGCATTTTCGTAAGGTACAAAAATTTGCTTTTTGCCCTCGCGTCGAGCAGCGACAGTCATACATAAAACACCATTTATCGGGCGTATGCTTCCGGAGAGGGAAAGCTCGCCAACAAAGCAAGCATCCTTTAATTTGTCGGGAGAATTAAAAACTCTATTGCTTAATAAAATGCTAACCAAAATTGCAACATCATAGGACGAGCCCTCTTTTCTTTTATCGGCAGGGGCTAAATTAACTATTATTTCATTGTCAGGAAAGGGCAGACGGGAGTTTATAGCAGCAGCGCGCACACGCTCCTTTGCTTCCTTTACTGCATTGTCTGGCAAGCCCACAATTTCAAAAACGCTAAGCTTGTTTGTAGAGTGACACTCAACTGTAACGCCAAAGCCATCTATTCCAAAAAGCCCTGCACTGTATGAATAGCTTATCATTTTGTACCTCGTATGTAAAAGTCATCATTATGTAAAAATTTTATCATAAAATATTACAAAAGGCAAGACAAAATCTTTAAAATATGCTAATATATAATTACCAAGTATAAAAGAGGTATATATGAAAAAAAGCAGAACCCTAAAAATAAGAATGAGCGAGGACGTGGCTAAAAGGCTTGCCTACGTATCAAAAAGCGAGGGTATGACCCTACAAAATCAGATAATGTCTATGATAAGGCAGAAAATCCAATATTTTGAAAGAGTAAAGGGCAATATAAAGCCAAGCGCACTTGAAACTGTCGATATGAACGAATTTGAAAATGAAGATATATAATTTTTTGTATTTTCTACAAAAAAACATAAATTTTTAAAAAATACGCCCATATCTATTGAATTTTTAATAAAAAAATGCTATTATTATTGTGTACGTGTATGGCACGTACACTTTGTCGCGTAAAAAATTAAGTTGATAAAAATAAAACTGGAGGGTTTTTTATGATAACAAGAAAAAAACAATCAATGGATGGTAATACCGCCGCCGCTACTGTCAGCTATGCGTTTACAGAGGTTGCAGCGATTTACCCAATCACACCATCAAGTGTTATGGCTGAGCTCACAGACTCATGGAGCGCAACAGGTCTTAAGAACATTTTTGGTGAGCAGGTAAAGGTTACTGAGATGCAGTCCGAGGCTGGTGCTGCCGGAACAGTTCACGGCTCACTCGCAGCAGGTGCTCTTACAACAACCTACACAGCTTCACAGGGCTTGCTCCTTATGATTCCTAACATGTACAAAATCGCAGGTGAGCTTCTCCCTAACGTAATTCACGTTTCTGCTCGTTGTGTTGCATCACACGCGCTTAACATCTTCGGAGACCACTCCGACGTATATGCTTGCCGTCAAACAGGTTATGCTATGATGGCTTGTACAAATCCTCAAGAGGTTATGGACCTCGGTGCAGTTGCACACCTTTCAACAATTAAGGGTAGAGTTCCTGTTCTTAACTTCTTCGATGGCTTCCGTACATCACACGAAATTCAAAAAATCGAGGTTTGGGACTACAAGGACCTTGAGGAAATGGTTGACAAGGATGCTATCAATGCATTCCGTGCTCGCTCAATTAACCCTGTACACCCTGTACTTCGTGGCTCTGCTGAAAACGGAGATATCTTCTTCCAGCACAGAGAGGCTTGTAACCAATACTATGACAGATTCCCTGCAATAGTTGAGGACTACATGAACCAGGTTAACGCAAAGATTGGTACAGACTATAAGCTCTTTAACTACTATGGTGCACAGGATGCAGACAGAGTTATTGTTGCAATGGGCTCTGTATGTGACGTTTGTGAGGAGGTTATCGATTACCTCAACGCAAATGGCGAGAAGGTAGGTCTTGTTAAGGTTAGACTTTACCGTCCATTCGTTGCAGACAAGCTTTACGAGGCAATTCCAAAGACAGCTACAAAGATTGCCGTTCTTGACAGAACTAAGGAGCCTGGCTCTTTAGGTGAGCCTCTTTACCTCGACGTTGTTTCCTCACTCGCAATCAAGGGCTCAAAGGCTAAGGTTGTTGGTGGACGTTACGGTCTTGGTTCAAAGGATACAACTCCTGCTTCTATCTTCGCAGTTTATGAGAACTTGAAGAAGGACGAGCCAAAATCCAACTTCACAATCGGTATCGTTGACGACGTTACAGGTCTTTCACTTCCTGAAACAGTTTCCGTTGACACAAGCGCAAAGGGAACAATTTCTTGCAAGTTCTGGGGTCTTGGTGGCGACGGAACAGTTGGCGCTAACAAGAACTCAATCAAGATTATCGGTGACTACACAGATAAATTCATTCAGGCTTACTTCCAATATGACTCAAAGAAAACAGGTGGTGTAACAATTTCTCACCTTCGTTTCGGCGACAAGGCTATCAAGAGCCCATATTACATAACAAAGGCAGACTTCGTTGCTTGCCACAATCCTTCATACCTTGCAAAGGGCTACAAGATTGTTAACGACGTTAAGCCAAACGGAACCTTCTTGCTTAACTGCCAATGGACAGTTGATGAGCTTGAGGCTAATCTCCCAGCAGAGGTTAAGAAATATATTGCTGATAACAACATTCAATTCTATATCGTTAACGCAATTGACAAGGCTATTGAAATCGGTATGGGTAAGAGAACAAATACAATTCTCCAATCCGCTTTCTTTGCTCTTGCTAACATTATGCCTATCGATGAAGCAATTGAAAAGATGAAATACATGGCTAAGAAGTCCTACTTGAAGAAGGGCGAGGCTGTTGTTGAGATGAACTACAAGGCAATTGACGCAGGTAAGGATTCACTCGTTAAGGTTGAAATTCCTGCTTCCTGGAAGAATATTGACGTTGTAGAGGTTAAGGAAACTGTTGAAGGAAAGCGTCCTGAGCTTGTTAAGTACGTTGAAAATGTATTGCTTCCTGTTTCAAAGATGGAAGGCGACAAGCTTCCTGTATCTGCATTCGTTGACTATGTTGACGGTACATTCCCACAGGGTGCTGCTGCATACGAGAAGCGTGGTGTTGCAGTTACAGTACCTGAATGGATTCCTGAAAACTGTATCCAATGTAACCAATGTGCATACGTTTGTCCTCACGCTACAATTCGTCCATTCGCTATGGATGAAAACGAGGCAGCAAACGCTCCTGCATCTACAAAATTCGCACCTAAGATGATAGGTAAGGGCTGTGAGGGCTACAAGTTCACAATGTCTATCAGTCCTCTTGATTGTATGGGCTGTGGTCTTTGCGTAAATGTTTGTCCTGTTGCTCTCAAGGCAAAAGCAAATAATACACCAGAAAAGACACCTATCAGAATGGTATCACAAGCAAGCCAAATCGACCAACAGGCTGCATTTGACTACGCAGTTGCAAATGTTTCTAAGAAGGACCTTCCTTTCGCAGAGATTTCTGTTAAGGGTAGCCAATTCAACCAGCCACTTCTCGAGTTCTCAGGCTCATGTGCAGGCTGTGCTGAAACATCATATGCACGTCTTATTACACAGCTCTTTGGTGAGAGAATGTACATCTCCAACGCAACAGGCTGTTCATCAATTTGGGGTGGCTCTGCACCTGCTACACCTTACACAGTAAACAAGGATAGCGGCAGAGGTCCAGCTTGGGCTAACTCACTCTTTGAGGACAACGCTGAGCACGGTCTTGGTATGTATCTCGGACAAAAGACAATCCGTGAAAAGCTTATTAAGAAGGTTGCAGAAATGGCAGAAAGCGACAAGGCTTCTGACGAGTTCAAGGCTGCAGCTAAGGCATACATTGATTCTAAGGACGACGGAAAGGCTAACGAGGCAGCTACAAAGGCTCTTATCGTTGAGCTTGAAAAGGCAGCTGAGGCTGGATGCCCAGTAGCTCCACAAATCCTTGACGAAAAGGACTACCTCTCCAAGAAGTCCGTATGGATCTTCGGTGGTGACGGTTGGGCATATGACATCGGCTTCGGTGGTCTTGACCACGTGCTTGCATCAGGTGAGGACGTAAACGTAATGGTATTTGATACAGAGGTTTACTCCAACACAGGTGGTCAGGCATCTAAGGCTTCTAACCTCGGTCAGGTTGCTCAATTTGCAGCAGCTGGTAAGGCTATCGGTAAGAAGAACCTTGCTGAAATCGCTATGTCCTATGGCTATGTATATGTAGCACAAATCGCTATGGGCGCAGACCCTGCACAAACCATCAAGGCTATGGCAGAGGCTGAGGCTTACAAGGGTCCATCACTCATTATCGGCTATGCTCCATGCGAAATGCACGGACTTAAGGGCGGTATGACTAACTGCCAAGGCGAAATGAAGAAGGCTGTTGAAGCTGGATACTGGGATCTCTTCCGTTACAACCCTGCACTCAAGGCTGAGGGCAAGAACCCATTCACACTTGATAGCAAGGAGCCAACAGGCGACTACCGTGCATTCCTTACAAGCGAAACACGTTACAGCCGTCTTGCTCAACAGTTCCCTGAAAGAGCAGAACAGCTCTTCACAGCGAGCGAGGAAGCAGCTAAGGCTAAATACGAAAGACTCAAGAGATTCATTGAGCTCTACAAGTAATAAAACAAAAGGTCGCACCCTCGGGTGCGACCTTTTTAATTAAACTCTTTTTGAAATATCCTCAATAATTTTGTTAACTCTCTTACGCACACCGTCCTCGGTGTAGCCAAGCTCCATTCCTACCTTCCAATAAGGATTTCCGTTTACGTATCCGTCAAGGATAATAGTCTTATCAAGAGGGGAGAGGTCGTTTATTGCCGACATATATTTCTCCTCTAAGATTTGTGCCTCTCTTATATATTTTCCTGCATCCAGCTTGTCAATTAGCCTTTTTTCATTTTCTATATTTTCTAAAATCTCATCGCTATTTCCAAGCCTTTGCAAAAATTGAATTCTTTTAATATGCATATCGTAAGCCTCGCTCAGTCTTTTTATCATATGAGCGTGGCTTTTTAAATCTCTTAAATCATTTTTTACCTTTTTTATCTCTGCCATTTTCTCTCTTTCGTAGTTAGTATCTATATAAACTCAATAAATTCCTATGTAATTTAACGGGTAAAGCTTTCTTTTTTAAGTGCCCATTTTTCGAGCACACTCTGGTCGCTGTCAAAAAAGGTAATTCCTTTAATCCTTTTATATTCAGACAGGGAATTGATAACATCTCTTGCGCATTTAAAGCGCTTTTTGAAAAACTCAAAAAAGCGTGCGCTAACAACAATATTTTTATATTTTCCTATTGTGATTTGTCCGCCAAGTGCATCATTTTTCGGCACGAAGGGGAGTGGAAATATGCCGAGTAGCTCCAAAAGCTCTGAGGCGGAATAATTGTCAGTAATACATTCATAATGAAAGCATTCATTGCCAAGGGACAATATAGATTCATTTTCTAAAAATGCTTCCCCACATATTTTACAATGCTTAGCGAAGCATAAAGCGCGGTTTTTACAAAAGTCGCCCACCTTTTAACCTCCTTTGTATTGACATTTTGTAAAAATAAGGTTATAATGTAGTTGAGAAAAATGAATTATATAACGGGTTATAATAGTTGAGATTTCTCAACTAAGTATATTTTACCCCAAGTGGTATAATTTGTCAATACCTTTTTTAAAAAAGGAGGAAGAAAAATGAGCAATTCAAAAAGAATGTATTTGAATTTTGTAAGCATATTAAAGGAAAAAAATATAACGCAATATAAAATAGCAAAGGAAACAGGCATTTCCCAGTCAACCCTGACCAATTGGAAAAATGGCACATACACACCAAAGCTTGAAAAGCTCCAAAAGCTATCACGCTATTTAGGAATAGATATATCCGATTTACAGGGCGAGGGCAAGGGGGACAAAAGGCTACCTATTTTAGGAAATATAGCCTGTGGAACGCCTATTTTTGCGCAGGAGAACATAGATGGCTATGCAACGCCCTGCTATATGAAGGATGCTGATTTTTGCCTGTTTGCCAAGGGCGATAGTATGATAGGTGCAAGAATATACGAGGGTGACCTTGTATTTATAAGAAAGCAACCAAGCGTTGAAAATGGAGAAATCGCAGCAGTTTTAATCGACGATAGCGCAACGTTAAAAAGGGTATATTATTACCCGAATGAAAAAAAGCTTGTCCTAAGCCCGGAAAACCCCAAATATGAGCCACTTGTATATATTGGCAAGGAGCTTGAACAGGTGCAAATTCTTGGCAAGGCAGTAGCCTTTCAAAGCGAAATGAAGTAAGAGGTATTATGCAAGTATATATAGGAAGACCCAAAAACGAAGAGGGCAGAGAGAAAAAGGAAATAAGAGTCTATGACTTACTTGACTCACTCGGTATGGAATATTATCGCGTGGACCACACAGAGGCAAACACAATGCAAGACTGCGAAAAGGTAGATATGGCACTAAACACAGTGCTTTGTAAAAATCTTTTCTTGTCAAACAGGCAAAAGACATCATTTTATTTACTAATGATGCCTGCATCTAAGGAATTTCGTACAGCAGTTTTTTCAAAGATAATCGGCTCCTCGCGCCTGTCCTTTGCCGACACGGATGCAATGGAGAAATATCTCGACGTAACCCCAGGCTCAGTTAGCATAATGGGACTAATGAACGACAAGGAAAACAATGTCCAATTAGTAATAGACAAGGACGTTTTAGTCCCTGAGCACATCGGCTGCCACCCATGTATTAACACCTCAAGCCTAAAATTAAAAACAGACGAAATATTAAACAAATATCTCCCCGCCGTACACCACACCCCAATAATAATAGAACAGTAAATTAAAACTCCCTGCGTCATGGGGATGTTGCAATAAGCGCAGACCAAAAACAGACACATTCCCTCTTGAAATTAAGTATAAACATTTATTTTAGTAAAATTTTAAGGTTGAGAGCTTGCAATTTGTTGCAAGCTCTCTTCTTTTGAAGTGAACCCTATTTAGTTCACAAAAAACAAAAAACGAAAACCTCTTATGGTATAATGAAACCATAGGAGGTTTTTAATTATGGCTAAAAAGGGACAAAAATTTAAAAAGTATACATTTGAAGAAAAAATGATTATCAT
>JAGBEE010000006.1 GCA_017937135.1 Clostridia bacterium
GAGTGGCTATTATTATCTCAATAGTAGATACTACGATCCACAAACAAAACGCTTCCTAAATTCTGATGATATAGGCGTAATTACAGCCACTCCCGAGGGTTTAACCGATAAAAATCTATATGCCTACTGTGATAATAACCCGGTAATGCGTAGCGATACAGGCGGCGAGTTCTGGGGAATGATTACAGGCGCAATATTTGGCGCAATCGCGGGTGGTGTAAACGCTTTTATAAACGGTGAGAATGTTTGGGCAGGTATTGGCGCAGGTGCTGTATCGGGTGCGATATCTGGTCTTGCTGTCGATCTTGCAATTGCTACCGGTGGTGTTGGTGGTGTTGCTATTGCTGCAATTGGAGGAGCTGCGGCAAGTGCCACAGAAGATGTAATAGTTGCTGCGGGAAATGATAAATTAGATGAGATGTCTGTTAAAGAAGTTTTTGTTAATGCAACTGTTAGTGCCGTATTTAATATGGCATCGTTTGGATTAGCGACATCTCCTTATATGAGCAAAGGATTTACTTTACGCTCTAAAATCAAGGCAATGCGTACAAATTTTTCAATTAGTGCATTTGGATATAGTAGAACAACATATCCACTCGAAAACTTAGCGAAAAATTTTATGAAAGCAATGGCTGATTCAAGTGCGATGGATATCGGAGTCAAAGGTTACTCGCTTTTATTTGGAGGGCAATAGATGAGAAAAAATTTTTTGATTGACCCAATGTTATCTGCAATGGGAATTGTATATTTGTTTTTAATATGTGGTAGTGGAGTAGCAACATCGGTTGTTTGTTTAACATTCACACCAAAGACGGACGATATTGTTTACATTTCTATTTTTTGTATATTGTTGACACTTCTTCTTTTCACTCTGTTTTTCATTTTTTTTCCACGTTGGTTTGCGTATATCGAAATAGACAAAGAAGGAATAAGATTATGCAATGGCTTTAAAAAGGGAAAGAAAAATGTATATGAAGTTTATAAGCATATACAAATAGCATCGTATAATCACATATATCAAAAACGGTACTTTATAGTTTTGAGTAAATTTGCACTTTTAGATAATCAAATAGAGCATATAAATGATGTAGAAATAACTCCAAGCATAATAAAATTAAAACTAAATGAAAAAACATATAAAGCATTGTGTGAATTATTACCCGAAAAGCTTTCAGTTAAATTAAAAATACAAAAGAAAGCTTTAGAAAATTGAATAAGACAGGGGAGGCAGGTGACGGTTAATTGTCACAAATAATTCAATTAACCGTCCTCGCTAACCTATGACGGTATAGGCAACCCATTATCGTATTACAACACATGGCAAAGGGTAGAGAAGAAAACAAAAGGGGATGTTGCAATAAGTGCAGACCAAAAACAGACACATTCCCTCTTGAAATTAAGTATAAACAATTATTTTAGTAAAATTTTAAGGTTGAGAGCTTGCGGTTTTGTTGCAAGCTCTCTTCATTTTAATATCTGTTTTTTAGACGCGACCTCGCACTCTACCGTACGAAGTACGCCTACGTGTACGATTTCACGCCTTCTGCGCTCATTTCACTATCCACTAAAAAGGGGCGTCGCTTAATGCGACAGCCCCTTTTTGTATTTATCTTTCAACCTCTTCCATAACGAAGGCCTCTAAGATATCGCCTTCCTTTATGTCGTTGAACTTTTCAAGACCTACGCCACATTCATAGCCTGCGTTAACCTCTTTAACGTCATCCTTGAAGCGCTTAAGTGATGAAATCTTATCCTCGGAAATAACAACACCGTCTCTGATAATTCTGATTTGAGAGTTACGAGTGATTTTACCGTCTTGGATATATGAGCCTGCGATTGTGCCAACGCCAGGAACTCTAATTGTTTGTCTAACCTCGGCGTGACCGTTAATTACCTCTTTATAGGTTGGAGCGAGCATACCCTTCATGGCAGCCTCGATTTCCTCTATAATTTCGTAAATAATTCTGTGTGTTCTTATATCAACGCTTTGTCTTTCAGCAGAGTCGATAGCGCTCTTGTCAGGGCGAACGTTAAAGCCTACTATAATTGCGTTAGAAGCAGCAGCGAGCATAACGTCGCTTTCTGTAATTCCACCAACAGCTGTGTGAATAACATTGATTTTAACCTCAGCGTTTGAAAGCTTAACCAAGGAAGCCTTTACAGCCTCGCAGGAGCCACCCACGTCAGCCTTAATAATAATGTTGATTTCCTTAGCACCATCGCTGATTTGTGCAAAGAGGTCATCAAGGTTGATTTTTGCGTTAGCCTTGAATTCCTCCTCCTTAGCCTTAGCCTTTCTTTGCTCAGCAAGCTCTCTTGCCATTCTTTCGTCCTTAACAGCATTGAACTCATCGCCAGCAAGTGGCACCTCGCTAAGACCTGTAATTTCAACAGGAACGCTTGGAGCAGCGCTCTTAAGTGTCTTACCGTTATGGTCTGTCATAGCTCTTACGTGTCCTACTGCGTTACCTGCGATAACAACGTCACCAGATTTGAGTGTACCGTTTTGAACAAGTATAGTAGCGACAGGGCCTCTACCCTTATCAAGCTTAGCCTCAATAACGATACCCTTTGCAAGTCTGTTTGGATTTGCCTTAAGCTCCTTAACCTCTGCAATAAGAAGAACGCTTTCCAAAAGGTCGTCAATACCCATTCTTGTGTGAGCAGAAACAGGAATACACATAACGTCACCACCCCATTCCTCTGGAACAAGGTCGTATTTTGTAAGCTCTTGCTTAATATTGTCAGGATTTGCAGTTGGCTTATCCATTTTGTTAATAGCAACAACGATATCAACGCCAGCAGCCTTTGCGTGGTTGATAGCCTCTATTGTCTGTGGCATAATTCCGTCATCGGCAGCAACAACTATTATTGCAATATCTGTTGCCATAGCGCCTCTTAAACGCATAGCAGTAAATGCCTCGTGACCTGGAGTGTCAAGGAAGGTAATGTCCTTGCCATTGATATTTACTCTGTAAGCACCAATGTGCTGTGTAATACCACCAGCCTCACCAGTTGTAACGTGTGAGTGTCTGATAGCATCGAGAAGAGAGGTCTTACCGTGGTCAACGTGTCCCATTACGCAAACAACAGGAGCTCTCTCCACAAGACTTTCGGGCGCGTCAACCTCGTCCTCAAATAGCTTTTCCTCAATAGTAACAACAACCTCTTTTGTTACCTTAGCGCCAAGCTCATCACCTATTAAATATGCAGTATCGTAGTCGATAACCTCGTTAACTGAAGCCATAACACCCATCATCATAAGCTTCTTTATAACCTCGCCAGAGTTAACCTTTAAGCGAGTGGCAAGCTCACCAACAGTAATTTCATCAGGAACGGTAATACTGAGCTGAGTATTCTTAGCCTTTTCAAACGCAGCGCGCTTCATTTTTTCCATAGCAAGGCGCTCCTTTTCCTTCTTGGAGCTGTAAGCGTCCTTGTTGTTTTGCTTTTTAAGCTTTTGCTTAGATGAGCCTTGGTTGTAATGCTCGTAGCTTGAAGCAAAATTGTCAAGCTTCTCATCATATTTAGAGAGGTCAACACTTGATGTTCTTGTATCAACAACACGTGTAGCCCCTGTCTTTGTCTTGATTTCTATAACGTTGCTCTCAGGCTTCTTTTGCTTAGGAGTAACATTATATGTGCG
This sequence comes from Clostridia bacterium, assembly GCA_017937135.1. Lineage (GTDB taxonomy): Bacteria > Bacillota > Clostridia > Oscillospirales > CAG-272 > RGIG2000. The sequence goes on from JAGBEE010000006.1 coordinate 3,647, forward strand.
CTTTTCGCCCTTATCCTTATCAAAGAATTGGTCGTTTTTATAGCCACCCTTTTGGAAGCCTCCATCATTTTTGTAGCCACCCTTGTTATCAAAACTATTCTTTTGATTATAAGAGGGAGCACCCTGTGGCTGATTTTTGTTAAACTGTGGCTTTTTATCGCCATACTTATCGTTAAAGCCATCCTTTTTAAAATCAGACTTGAATTCAGGCTTCTTTTCAAACTTGTTAAACTCCTTGCCTTGCTTGCCACCCTCTTCGGATTTGTTTTCAAATTGCTTTTGTGGAGCTTTATTTTCTGCCTTAGGAGCTTCACTCTTAGTAGCCTCAGCCTTTTTTACCTCTGTCTTAGGAGCTTCACTCTTAGGAGCATCTACCTTTTTTGCCTCTGCCTTAGAAGCTTCACTCTTAGGAGCATCTACCTTTTTTACCTCTGCCTTAGGAGTCTCAGCTTTAGGAGTCTCAGCCTTAATTGGAGCCTTTTCCTCTTTATTATTTTCTACAGCCTCGCTCTTTGGAGCCTTAGTAGCAGATTTTTTACCACCAACAGTAGCCTTACCATCGAAATAATCGTTGATAGGAGCGAACTGTCTTTCAAGAGTTATTTTATTTAAGAATATAGCGATTTCCTCGCTGTCTATGTTACCTGTTGACTGCTTTTGTCCAAGACCATATTTTTCAATAAGTTCAAGAGCGTCTTTTATATCAAGGTCCAAATCTTTTGCAAAATCTTTGATTCGTGCCATACTTTTTACCTCGTTTCGTTAGAAATGTTTAGAAGTTCATTGGAAAAATTATCGTTAACTATGCCAAGCACACAAATATTGCTCGCCTTGCCAATACAGCTTGAAATTTCCTCTGAAGAAAAGCTACTCTCAATACATTTAACCTTATAAAAGGCGCATTTGTCAGTAACTCTTTTTTTAGTGTTATCAGAGCTGTCTTTTGCGTAGATAACCAGCTTTACCTTGCCACCTGGGAGAGATTTTGTCACCAAGTCCGTGCCGATTATCATTTGTCCTGCCTTGCGACATAGTCCTAACATAAATAAGAATTTATTATTTGCCAATTTAGTCAAGCTCCTTTGCCAAGTCCTCGTATAGACTCTCTGGAATTTCGATGCCCAAATTCGCACCGATTCTTTTTGACTTAATTGCCTTTTTAAGACAATTCTTATCCTTGCAGATATAAGCGCCTCTGCCATTTTGCTTGCCAACTAAATCGATTACAACCTCGCCCTCGGGTGTTTTTACAACACGTATAAGGCTTTTTTTCTCGAAGGTCTGCATACAGCCAAGGCATTTTCGTACAGGCACCCTTTTAATTTTTTTATTTTCCATAAACCCTCCGTATGTGTGCAAAATGCTTTGCACTCGGCAAGTAATTACTCGCTCTTAATATCTATTTTACAGCCTGTAAGTCTTGCAGCAAGTCTTGCGTTTTGTCCCATTTTACCGATAGCTAAGGAAAGCTGGTCGGGGGGAACGATAGCTCTTGCTTGTCTGTCACCAACAAGTTCAACGCTCTTAACCGAAGCAGGGGAGAGAGCGCTCTTTACATATTCACAAATATCGTCGCTATATGGAATAACGTCGATTTTCTCACCGTTAAGCTCATTTGTAACTGCGTTAATTCTTGCGCCCTTGTTACCAATGCAAGCGCCAACTGCGTCAACCTCTGGGTCTCTTGATGAAACAGCAATCTTTGTTCTTGAGCCTGCCTCACGACTAATGCTTCTTACAGTAATAGTTCCGTCAGTAATTTCGGGAACCTCAGCCTCGAAGAGTCTTTTTACAAGTGTTGGGTGGATTCTTGTAAGAGAAACAAGTGGACCCCTTGCTTCGCCTGAGTTAACCTGTGTTGCAAACACCTTAATTCTGTCATCAACTCTTAATACCTCACCAGGAATTTGCTCACTCTTAAGAAGAACTGCCTGTGAAATACCTGTATCAACTACTACGTTGCCTGTTGAGTCCTCTACCTTAGTAACGATAGCAGAGAGCATCTCTCCACGCTTATCCTCATATTCCTTTGCCTGATAGCTTCTTTCAGCCTCGCGAATGCCTTGAATAATAACCTGCTTTGCGTTTTGTGCGCTTAAGCGTCTAAATTCCTTTGTGTGAAGCTCATATTCATAATCACTACCGATAGAGCGGCGGCGTGAACGAACCTTATGCTTAATGCCAGCAGCCTTTTGCCTTGCCTCAAGCTCCTCAATTTGCTCCTTTGTAATTTCTGTTGTCTCGTCCTCAACAACAGCAACTATCTTGTATTTACGGTAAACCTTGATGTCCTCCTTTTCCGTATCCACAACGACAGTAATGTTGGTAGTACCAAGCTCTCTTTTGCAAGCTGTTGCAAGAGCAGCCTCTACCTTTTCAATCATGTAGCTCTTTGGAATGTGGCGCTCTCTTTCGAGAATGTCAAGCGCCTCGAAAAACTCCTTGTTCATTTTTATATCTCCTTTAAATTTTATTATCTTATTTAGAATTCAAAATAAATATTCATTTTTGCGATATTTTTTCTTGGAAGCACAATTTCTATCTCGTCCTTCAAAACTACGTTCTCACTATCGTAGGAGTGTAGCGTGCCAAGAGCAACCTTAGCGCCCTGTATCGGAGAGAACAATTTAACCTGAACAACCTCGCCAATGCATTTTGAGAGGTGGAAGTCAGTTTTAATTTCTCTTTCAAGGCCAGGAGAGGAAACCTCTAATCTGTAAGCGCCCTCAATTGGGTCCTCCTCGTCAAGAATGGGGTCAATTGCGCGCGACATTTTTTCACAGTCCTCAATGAAAATCCCGTTTTCGGAGTCAATGGTTATACGCAAAAACCATTCAGTGCCCTCCTTAACGTATTCCACGTCCCAGATAAAATATCCAAGCTCACTTGCCACTCTTTCAGCAATAGGGTAAACCCTGCCTGCAATATTTTTGGATGATTTCATAAAGCCCTCCTTATAAAATATCATTCATAAAAATGAGAGTGGACCGCTTGCCCACTCTCGCCATTGTATGAAACCATCTGTATTATAGCACGCGTTTTTTCAAATTGCAATACTTTTGTCTAATATTTTTTAAATTTTTATTATAATATATTTACAAAGGGTATTTTTTGTGCTAAAATAACTGTAATTTAAGAAGGGGGAGAAAAAATGAGCAAATATTCATTTAAAGGCATTTTAATAGCTTCTTTAAAATGCGTTTTGTACTATGGCGCGTGGTTTTTAATGAGCTTCGTAGCCACATATATAATAACCCTTTTGATTCAGCTTACCTCTAAGCCTGCAACTAAGGAGGAGCTTACAGCGCTTGTAGAGAGCAAATCAGTAATAATAGCTGTCTTTTCAAATGCGCTTTCAATTGTAGGCTTTGCAATATTTTATAGTAAAATAAGAAATACAACGCTTTTTGAAAGAGCAGAGATAAGACCTACAAGCTTTAAGGTAGGACTTAACTCAGCTACTCTTGGTATATCATCGCAAATAGTGATAATTTTGATACTTAACTCACTATTAAAGGTAATTCCTAAGAGCTGGCAAGATATGCTAAGCGACCAAAACGCACCGATTTTAAATGTGAGTATGGCAATGCAAATTGTATATACTGTGATTATGGCGCCCTTGCTTGAGGAAATTTTATTCAGAGGCTTAATGCTCGGCGCGCTCAAAAAGGAAATGCCAAGCTGGGTGGCAATAGCGATAAGCGCCCTTGCCTTTGGCGTAGCACACGGTAATCCTATCGGTATAATATATGCTACATTATTTGGAGTATTGCTCGGCTGGGTGTTTATAAGAACAAAATCAATTTTGCCCTGCATAATATTGCATATGGGCTTTAATGCAACAGCCTTAGCGTGCGAGGGTGGAATACCCTATATAATAGTAATACTTGCTATTCCCGTTGCCATTTATGGTATAGTTAGCATATACAAGAACACTAAGGAAAATGAGGGAGATAATAAATGAAGCTTTATAATACATTAACTAAAAGAGTTGACGAATTTACAACTAACGAAGAGGGCAAGGTGAAAATGTACACCTGTGGACCTACCGTGTATCACTTTGCGCATATTGGTAATTTGCGCACCTACATAATGGAGGACGTGCTTGAAAAATTTCTTCGATACAGTGGCTACGACGTAACAAGAGTTATGAACATAACCGACGTAGGACATCTTTCAAGTGATGGCGACACAGGTGAGGACAAAATGCTCAAGGGCGCAAAAAGAGAGCACAAAACAGTTCTTGAAATTGCAGACTTTTACAGAAAGGCATTCTTTGCCGACTGCGAAAAATTAAATATCAAATACCCAGATATAGTTGAGCCTGCGACAAATTGCATACCTAACTTTATTGAAATGGTGCAAACGCTTTTGGACAAGGGCTATGCGTATATTGCTGACGGCAACGTATATTTTGACACCTCCAAGGTGGAAAACTACAACTGCTTAACAGGCCATTCAAGCGATGAGCTTATGGTTGGCGTGCGTGATGACGTTAGCGAGGATATGAGCAAGAAAAACAAGAGTGACTTTGTTTTGTGGTTCACAAAATCAAAGTTTGATGACCAGGAGCTAAAATGGGAAAGCCCTTGGGGAATTGGATACCCTGGCTGGCATATTGAGTGCTCTGCAATTTGTATGAAGCACTTAGGCAATAAGCTCGATATTCACTGTGGTGGAGTTGACAACATTTTCCCACACCATACAAATGAAATAGCACAAAGTGAGGCTTACACAGGTGAAAAATGGTGCAATAACTGGTTCCACGTTCACCACTTAAATGACGAAAGTGGTAAAATGAGCAAATCAAAGGGCGACTTCTTAACCGTTTCCTTAATAGAGAGTAAGGGCTACGACCCACTCGCATATAGATTTTTCTGCTTGCAGTCGCACTACCGTAAGCCACTTACATTCTCATACGAGGCGCTCGACCAGGCGCAAGCAACCTACAATAAGCTTGTAAGGCGTGTTGCTTCTCTAAAGAGAGGGGAAAGCTACGATAAGGACTTTGTAGAAGGAATTAAGGCAAAATTCATTCAAAGCGTAGGCTCTGATTTGAATACAGCCCTCGGAATCACAGCGATTTATGATATTTTAAAGGCAAGGGTTGACGACACCTCAAAGCTTATGGCGCTTGAGGATATCGACAAGGTGTTGTCAGTTGGTATTGTAAAGAAGGCTATGGAGCTCCAGCAGAGCGAAAAGAGCGAGGAAAGCAAGGAAAATACCGAGCAACAAGTTAATATTGCGCCCGAGCTTAAGGAAAAAATCGAAAAAATGATTATAGACAGGCAAGAGGCAAAAAAGGCAAAGGACTACTCAAAAGCTGATGCTATAAGAAACGAGCTAAAGGAAATGGGCGTTACCTTGATAGACACCAAGGAAGGCACAACCTATAAATTAGATTAAGCAAATTACCCAGTCGAAAGGCTGGGTATTGTTTAATAGCTTAAAGGAGAAGAAGCAAATGCCAAAGAACTGCGAAAGCTGTGAATATTACGACTACGACGAGGAGTGGGGTGAATACCTCTGCAAAATAGATATGGACGAGGACGAATACCTCGCGTTTTTAACAAACAAGAACGATAATTGCCCATACTACAAATATTATGATGAATATAAGTCTGTTCAAAAGCAGAATTAACCTTCGCGCTCAAAAAACAGCGTAATACTGTGCTATACCTCGAACACAAATTCGACAATCGTAAGATTGCCAAGTATGTGCTTGCAAACAAAAATCACCTACAAGAAAGGGAGAGAAAATGGATTTTAAAAATAAAATAATTTTAGCTCCCATGGCAGGAGTTACAGACTATGCGTTCAGGAAAATGGCGCGTAGATATGGTGCAGATTTTTGCATAAGTGAAATGGTTAGCGCCAAGGCAATGTCATTTAACGATAAAAAAACAGGAACGCTTGCAAAAATCGCGCAGGACGACAGGCCTATTGGAATACAGATTTTTGGTCACGAGCCAGAGGTGATGGCAAGGAGTGCATACGAGCTATCACGTGGCATATATGAATATGCAAAAACAGACACTCCCCCCGAAATAATTGATATAAATATGGGGTGTCCTGTCAAAAAAATAGTCTCATCAGGTGACGGTAGCGCGCTGCTTAAGGAGCCGAAGCTATGCGAGGAAATTATCAAGGCGTGCGTTAAAGCATCAAGTGTGCCTGTTAGCGTTAAAATTAGAGCAGGCTGGGATATGGACTCCATAAACTGTGTTGAAATTGCAAAAATTGCTGAGGCGAGTGGAGCGTCTGCTATAACAATTCACGCGCGCACAAGGTCGCAAATGTACGAGCCAAGCGCTAATTGGAAATACATTGAGGCTGTAAAAAACGCAGTGAAAATTCCCGTTATCGGCAACGGAGATATTTTTGAAGCGCGCGATGCAATAAGAATGTTGAATGAAACAGGCGCTGATAGCGTAATGATTGGCAGAGGTGCGCTTGGAAACCCGTTTATTTTCGAGGAGATAAAAGCACTTTTAGAGAATAAATCATACACTTCCCCAACGATTTTTGAGAAAATTCAAGTGGCAATGGAGCAGGTGAGAATACTTATTAGCGAAAAGGGCGAAAAAATAGGCATACCCGAATCACGCAAGCATATTTCTTGGTATTTAAAGGGCTTACGCGGCAACGCGCCCATAAAGGTCGCAATAAATGGGGCAACAACATACCCAGAGATAGAAAAGATACTAACAGACTTTGAAAAAACATTTATTTAGGACTATATAAAATGCAAAAGAAAAAATTCAAGCCCTTAGGCCCACTAATTTGCCTGTTAACAGCAATAATTTGGGGCTCAGGCTTTCCCTTTCAGGACATTGTGGGCAGGGACACAGCCAACATAGATAACTTTTTCTTTAACGGAATTAGATTTTTAATAGGTGGTATTGCTTTAATTCCTGTTTTCTTGATTTTTGAAAGAGAAAAGGACACTCCGAAAAAGGAGCAAAAGCCAAAATTAAAGCGCACGATTATATATGGCGCAATTTCTGGCGCGTTGCTTGCAATATCTGCCGTGTTACAGCAATTTGGAATACAGCTAACGGGCGAGAGTGGTCGCGCAGGCTTTATAACAGGCTTTTATTTAATAATTGTGCCAATTGCTACATTTATTATATTTAAGCAAAAGCCGTCAATTTTTGTTTGGATTGCAATTCCGTTTTCAATTGTTGGACTATATTTCTTGTCAGTAACAAGCGATTTTAAAATTGAGCTTGGTGACATTTTGGTCCTAATTTGTGCCTTTGGCTTTGCCACACAAATGATATTTGTAGATAGGGTAGGAGGCAAGGTAAGCACGCTTAAATTCTCTTGCACGCAATTTTTCACAGCGGGTATAATTTGCATTATTATGGGACTACTGTTCGGAAAATTAACGTGGCAAGGAATAACCAATAACATTTTACCTATTTTGTATTGTGGAATAATGTCAGCAGGCGCTGCCTATACACTACAAAATATAGGGCAAAAAAACACAGCTCCTGCTGTTGCATCGCTTATTTTTGCAACCGAGGGACTATTTGCTACAATATTTGAATGTATTTTTGAAAAAAGCCTGCCAAGTGGCAGAGCAATAGTTGGCTGCACCTTAATGCTAATCGCTGTGCTTCTTTCACAAATTCCTAAAAAAGAAAAAAAGGCACCGTAATGGTGTCGATATAGAATGGTGCGAAGGTCAAACGTGCCTCAAAAATGTATCGCATTTTGTGGGAGATACAAATAAAAAGGGCGCGCCCCGATAATCGTTTCACGATTATATAGGAGATGCGTTGCTAAAGCAACGAGTCTCGCCGAGCCTTATGCTAGCGAGCTGACAACGGCTTTCGGCGGACTTGCGAACTCAATTCAAGGCAAAGCCTTGAAGGCGCGTTCTCTCTGCCGAAGGCAGACCATAACAAAAAGGACAGGATTAACCTGTCCTTTTTGTTATGGCGCGCCTCGGGAGATTCGAACTCTCGACCTACCGGTTCGTAGCCGGGCACTCTATCCGCTGAGCTAGAGGCGCATTGTCATTTCGTGCGTAAATTATAATATCACATTATTTTTAAAATGTCAATACCTTTTTTAAAATTATATAAAAAGAGCACAAATTAAAAACGACTATCACTTTCGTGATAGCCGTTTTTATTTAGTCTTGTTATTTTTTAACGTTTAAAATTATTTTGCTTTAACAATGATTTCGCCACAGTCTGGAACTGCATTTACGTATGCATAACCATCTTCAATGAAGTATTCAAGTACCTTTCCATTTTGAGTTGCTGTGATGTCTGTCCAAGCATCAGGAATATCAACCTTTATTGTAAGTGGGAAGTTGTACATTGTATCATCAAGTGTGTCTGTGAGTGAAAGCTTAATTTCGGTATCAGTAAGTGAGATAGTTTTTACAGTAGCTGTTTGAGCCTCTTGTAAATACTGTGTTACCTCTGTAAATGAGCCACACCATACACCAGCCTTCTTAAGATATTCACATTTTGAAATGAAAGCAGCGTAAGAAATTGTGATGTATCCAATTGGTTGGTCTGATTCAATAACACCGTGTAAGCATTCAACTGTCCATGTACCTTGAGTTCCATCGAGCAATATGTTGATTCCGTCTTCAAATGAACCAAGCTCTGGGTGGAGAAGTCTATACTTACCGTTGTTGTCATTACGGAAGGTATAGGTATCACCATTCTTATCGTATGAGCCAACCTCTTTCCATTCGTACTTGTATTCAGCAGCATTATAGAAATATGTACCAGTTAACTCGGGTTGATTGATGACTCTATTAGTTGTAGCATCATAAACGAAGTTTTGACCAATAGATTCCTTTTTGAGGAATTTGTAGAAGCCATTAGGATTCTTAACCATTATATAATCGCCTGAGGCATTCTCCACAAAGTTTTTGGAGTCTTTATCAGCAGATTTATATGAGCCTGTAACTAAAGCATAATAAGGAGCCTTGTATACTGGATTACCTTTATCATCGACCTTTTGCTCGCCTGTTGAGGGATCAATTTCAGGGTCATCAGTTACATATTTGTATGTCTTGCTTGTGTCAAACTTAGACTCATTTTTATCATTAACCTCTACAAATACAAATGGACCTTCTGTTTGGGTAATCTTTGAGTTGTATGAGTTAAGGTTACCCCAAGCCTTTTTGCTTGTAAGGTCTTCAACTCTGTTATAGTTTCCGCCTTGGTCACCATGTCGTCCTGCTGCCATAATTCCTGTAATATATTCCGCAGCCTGTGGTGATGTAGTACCATTAGGAGTAGCAAAGGTGAGAAGTCTTTGTCCTGGGAACTTAGACATAAGCCAGAAATGAGCATTTTCAACCTCAACAATTGCTGAATACTTGTTAATTGCAGACCCTGAATAAATAGGGGAGTGGTTATAAGAGTGTGAACCGAGGTCAAATACACCACTTGCGAAGTATTGTTTCCAGTTAGAAACATAGCCTTGCATCATGCTTACTGTAAGAACAGCAGTTGCCTTAAAGCCATATTCCTTAAGCTTTGGACCTACAAAATCATATGTTGAAAGATAGTTACCATCGTCAAATACCATAGACCACGCAGCTGGAGCGTTGTTTAGGTATGTTGTGATTGTAGGAGCTTCATATTTATCAGTGTACATTGATTCTCGCTTTTGACCGCATGTTGTACAAGCTGATGTTTTTGTACCAGAGCTTGTAGCTGTTGCGGCAGTAGTAACTGTATATGGTCCCCATGTATGTCCTGTAGCATCTATAGTATCAGATTTCATTACTAAGCCACAGCCTTGGCAGGTGTACTCTGTGTATCCTGCGGTTGTACAGGTAGGAGCGATTGTGTTGGTTTTCTTTGCAGAAGCATGGTTGCATCCCATATAAATAGGAAGACCGAAAGCAATCTCTTCTATTGTATATACATCGTAGGAATAAACATAGTTATCCCATTCTGCTTTTTCTTCGTCTGCAACGAGCTTGATCTTAGAAGTTACCTTTTCGAGTGTTGCTGTAAATACGCAGCGTGAGCCTCCGAGTATGAATTCACCACCCTCGGAGCAGGTAGTAGTGGCACCACGAGAAATTGAATATGATCCAATCTTTACCCATTCCTCGTTTTCCATATAGTAAAGGCTGAAGGTTTTATTTGAGGCTGTACCTATACAGAATTGTATTGCAGCGATAAATTTATCACCTGAAAAATCGTATTCTGCGAAAACCTCATGGTCAGGATTTTCTTTTGCCTTTATTCTATAGTCTGTTTGCCAACCTGTGTTGAAGTCACCGTCAGTCAAGTTTTCAGCACCGCCAGCATATTCATTACGTCTACCTGAAATATTTATTGTAGCGCTTGTGCCGAGCGAAACAGAAACGCGCTCTGTTTCTTCAGTTTTTGCAAGAATGTCGATTTCATATATGGTAGCAGGAGTATATCTTGTTGAGTGAGCAACTACGAATTTTAGCGCATCGGCGCAAACTGGCGCATCAAGCTCCTCAAAAATAACACCATAAACACCATTTGATACGGCGGTTTTGTCACTTATAGTAGTAACCTTTTGATACTTACCATCAACTTTTGCATATACATCATACGCAACGTAGCAGTTTTCGCCAAGATCCCATGAATAGTACATAGGAACAAAAAGCTTTATTGCACCGATATCACGTGCTTGGTTGAAATCAATAACAAACTCGTCGCCTTTGAATGAAGCCCCGTCTGCTAATGTTCCGGCGCACCAATATGTTGACATATCGCCATCAATAGCTCTATTTGATGAGCAAACTGAATAGTAAGATGTTGCCGATGTACCAGCATATTCCTTTGTGTTAACAAAGCATGCACCATCTGAATATTTTCCACCAGTGTAAATGTAGTTACCTATTTGGTTGCCAAGCTCCCAAAGACGCTCTGGTTCCATTTCGCACATAGGAGGAATGCGGAAGGTTTGTACAGCGCCACATGCGCCACAGGTCTTCTTTTCCGAGCCTGGAATGTAATATGAGTATCCTATAACAGTCTCAAATTCACTCCAGTCGTGTGCAGGACGGTTGGTGTTTATTTTATTCCTACTGCCAACCCAACCACAGCCTTCTCTTTGACAGTATTTATAGGAATATCCGTCCTCTGAGCAGGTAGGGTCAATCGTAACCTCTATCTTATCGTGGTCTAAAGCAGGGATAGGTGTTGACATTTGAAGTCCACACAAAACACATCGCTGAGTGGAGAGTCCATCTAATTTGCATGTTGGAGCATATGTATATGATGGGTCGGTAAATTCAACCATCTGGTGCTCACACGTGTTTCCACCACTCCACCAAGCTGTAAGCTTAACGTCACCTGTTACAACATCGTTTTCAAAATCCCATTTTGAATCCTTTGATTTACTCGCAAACCAGCCACTAAAAATATAGCCTTCCTTGGTAGGATTCTCTGGCTGAGGTATTTTGTCACCTTCTGTTACTTCAATTGTTGCTTCGCCTGCTAATGTTCCACCTGCTGGGTCAAAGGTGACAATGTACTTTGGTCCACCGCAGGAGGTAATAATTAATATGGAAGCTACAAATAAAGCAAGGAAGAGAAGAGATAATAATTTCTTTTTCATAAATTCTCCTTGATAAATATGCGCTTAAATAATTTTACATTATAGCGCGCTTGCTTAAAAATACGAATTTAATTGCTTTTATAAAAATGTTCCCCCGGCACGCCGAGGGAACAAGAAGTCACAGCAAATAGCCGTTATAATTATTTGTTATCAGATGAAGGAACGCAACCAAGCGCAATTTCACCAATGAAGTCCTGACCATCATTACCCATAGGAACGATAAGTGTTACCTTTTTGATTCTTGCAGAAACGTCAAACTGTGATGTTTTGTAAGTAAATGAGCCATCAGGTAACATATCTTTACCGAATGAAGATTCGCGAAGAACAGGGTCTGATTCCTTTACGTTGCCATCAGCATCAGCTTCGTATGTAAGCATGATTTGGAATGTAGCGCCCGTAGGGTTATATGAGTTACTTGTTATGCATACAACGTCAACCCATTGTGCTTCTTTAAGTGTTAATTCAATGCGAACCTCTGAAGATTTAGGTGAGCATCCACCACCCTGTGTAGCATAAACCTCGAAGGTTCCGTCAACAAGAGTAGAAATTGCTGGCATAGCCCACATTGATCCTTCACCAGAAACAAGCTCAATTTTTTCAAAGAAGCCTTCGTTCTTAGTTACGTTAACAAACTTTTGTGACTCTGACTTGTCGCAAACGCCACAAACATGTGTTCTTTCCATTTGTCCGTTAACCCAGTCGCCATATTGGTGACCCTTTGCTGGCTCAACCTCGTCTTCTTCCTCGTAACCACAGAGAGAGCATACGTGTGATCTAATCTTTGGTTCGGTACATGTAGCCTTAAGTGTTTTATCTACCCATGCGTTGTAGTTGTGGTTTTCTGTGCCATCCTTACAGAGAATGATTTGGTCCCATTTAGCTACAAGAATTGTGTCTGCATCAAAAATTGTTGTAAGACCTATCTTTGTTGTTCCGTCTGGGAGATACCAGCCTTCGAGCTTATAGCCATCGAGTGAAGCCTTTGGTAGTCCCTTTAAAACCTCGGAAAGACGCTCGCCTTGAGGAACCTCAACGAATGTCTCCTCACTCTCTAATGCGCCCTCACCAGGGTTAAACTCAACGGTTACTGTAGGAACCTTGATTTCCCAAAGAGCAACGAGCTCCATATCGCCTCTAACTCTGTCGCCTTCTTCAACCTCTTCGTCCTCATCACCGTCCTCAAACCAACCGAGGAACTTGTAAATCTTGGTGTTTCTCTTTGGCTTAGGAAGTCTTGGAAGCTCTTCATCCTCGCCCATTTCCAATGTCATGTCAGCTTCATCGAGTGTACCGCCGTTAGGGTCGAATGTTATTGTGTACTTTGTTCCACATGATGCAATCATAGGAATAACAAGTAAACAGAACATACATACGATGAGAAGCTTAATAAGTGTGTTTCTTTTCATCTTTATATTTTCCTTTCAATTATTTACAGATGAATTTAGGGAGAATATCTCCCCATTGCCTCTTTATTATAACATTTATAGAAAATATAGTCAATTGACTTTTCAAAATTTGCCGAATTTCGTACTTTTGCACAAATATTTAACAATAAAAACAAAGCGCACAACGCTAAAATTGTGCACTTTGCTCATATTGAAATTTATAATTCAAAAGTAATTTAAACTCTGTTAATAATTGTAGATAAGCTTATTATTTAAAAAAACAGAAACGCTTGCTTGCACTACCGATATAATTAAAGAAGAGCATATCGCAACTACTGGTTGCGCAGCTGTAAACTATTGTTTACGCCTTGGCACTCACCCTTTTTGCAATTTCCTTTAGCTTTTTGTTTATCTCAGTGCTCGTGTCCTCCGGCTCGTAGGTAACACTTGTTGGGTCGTCGCCTGTAAAGAAACCGAACATTGTAAGCCCTGCTAAATATCTTCCGTAGTCAAGAGAGAGGTGGAAGCCATCTCGATTTATATTTAGCGGTCCACCGTTTTTGAATTCATCAAGCTCACGCGCCAATTCAATAGCCTCAGTATTGCGAATAATTTCAAGGTTGTGCCTTTTTGCAATATTGCCACCTGCCTCTAAAATGGCATTGTACATCTTTTTTCTGTCATTATCATAATACGCAAAGCCAAAATGGTCGCTCTTGTCATCATAAGCCCAGGTAGAGTGGAAGGCTATTTTGGCATTTGGGCATTTTTCCTTTATAAAATCAATAATTTTGGTAATATAAGGCTCATATGTTTCTTCCATTCCGGAAAATTGACTCACCTGCTGAATGGTAATATAGTCCCATTTTTTCTTTGTAAGAGCCTCATTTATTGAAATCATTTTTAGCTTTCTGCCATTTTTTTGGTACTCGTAGTCTGCTTTTTCCTCTACAATATTATTATAATGCATCTCAAGCGAGCAACCACCTATGTACAAATTTCTAACAAATAGCCTTTCATCTGAAATTTGATGCAAATATCTTGTTGCGTCCTGTGAAAAGCTGTTTCCGATGCAAAGAATATTCATTATATATCTCCTTCATTTGAATAATAGATACCTTGGTAAGTGTTTCTATTAAATAATTCTTTATCTATATCATTTATAACGGACACCTTTTTCTTGCTCCATAGAGGCGCTAAAAGGGTAGAGTCCAAGCCATCGCCTGTCAGTCTTTCAATTACCATATCAGGTGGCAATAGCTCTAATTGGTCGCACACGATTTTTACATATGCGTCCTTTTCCATAGGAGTGTATTTTCCGTCCTTAAAAAGCCTTGCAAGCTGAGTGCCATCTATAACGTGCAAAAGGTGAATTTTTAAAAGGTCGGGATGTAAATTAGCGACACTCTTAGCGGTTTTTTTCATCATTTCGCCGTTTTCGCCTGGTAGTCCATTGATTATATGAATACCGATTTTAACATCTGGAGCTAAGCGCCTTATGCGATAAAAGCAGTCGGTAAATTCCTCATAGGTATGGCACCTATTTATTATTTTTGCAGTTTCATCATGCACCGTTTGCAAGCCGAGCTCTACTGTAACAGGAATTTTTTTAGAAAGCTCGTCTAAAATTGCGATTTTCTCATCCTCTAAGCAGTCAGCACGTGTTGCTATATCTATCATTACAGCACCCTCAAAATCAGACACTTCCCAAAGGATTTTTCTAAAATTGTCGGGGGACGTGTACGAATTTGTGTATGCTTGTAGATATGGAATAAAGCTATTTGTATCCCATTTTTGTCTTAAAACAGCCACTCCCTGCTTGTATTGCTCCAAAGCGCTCACTTGTTTACTTGTAATGCGTGAGGCACTACCACCTGAGCAGTATATGCACCCCCCGTAGCCCTTAGTGCCATCAATATTAGGACAGGTAAAGCCAAGGTCGAGTGTAATTTTGGCGCATTTCTTGCCAAATTTATTTAAAAGGTAGTAATTGTAGGTATGGTATCTTTTATTTGAGTCCGTATATTTAAACGGATTAGTATCAACCTGTGACATATTACACCTCGCACGCCTTAAAATTTTCATTTTAAGTATAAGACATCTTTTTTAAAAAGTCAACACTTTAACTTATTTTAAAAAATTGCTTGACAAACGACATTTGTTTTGCTATAATATTTTCGCAATGCTACTATGGCTCAGTTGGTAGAGCACATCCTTGGTAAGGATGAGGTCATCGGTTCGATTCCGATTAGTAGCTCCAAAAGCCACAACCAAACGGTTGTGGCTTTTTTATTGTTTAATTAGGCGTGCTGAATTTCGGTGCTGCCTTTTTAACGCGTTAACCTTTTGGCGTTTTATAATATGAAATCAAAAAACCAAGCCACTTAGCTTGGTTTTTAACTTAATATCTGTTGCTCTTTTTCTTTTTCAGGTTATATTCAGACCTTGGGTTAATAAGCTCACGATAATCGAGGTCGCCCCTGTCAAGAGCACAAACAATTGTTTCAGCAGTTGCGATGTTTGTTGCAAGGAGCACGTTATGAACGTCACATAGCCTTAAAAGGTTTTGCTCAACTGCGTAGTGATTAGCATAGTAACCGTCAAGCGATGGAGTGGTTGAACGGAAATAGAAGAGAATATCTATTTCGTCAAAGGCAATACGAGAGGCGATTTGCTGCTCTCCACCAAGCTCACCTGAAAGGAGCTTTTCTATTTTTAAGCCTGTTGCCTCGGAGATATACGAGCCTGTTGTGCTTGTGGCGCAAATAGAGTGCTTACTCAAAATTCCACAATACGCAATACAAAATTGTGTGATAAGCTCTTTTTTTGTGTCGTCTGCAATGATAGCAATTTCCATAAAAGCACTACCTCCGAAAACTGTTATTTTATTCTCCTATTAAATCATATCACAAATGTGAGTTATTGTCAATGCAAAAATTCATATTTTTCCACAAAAATCCAATTCATAAATGCAAGAAAAAAGTAAGTTTTTTGTTATTATGTACAAAAAAATCATCGTTTAGCTAATTTAACCAATAAAAAATATTGTTATATGTGCACAAAATGTTTGCGTAAAAAATCCAATAATATTTATAAAAAAAATATTGACAAATAATAAGTGCTTTGCTATAATATATGTAATCTTAGAAATAACTATATTTCGACAAGATTTTTTAAAGTGAATAACAAGCGAGATATAGCTTGTTCTCCTATCTTGCCGAAAAGATAGGCTTTTTTTTAGAAATTAAGGAGGCAGTACGATGAAAAGCTATACTAAATTTTCAATAAATGAACACCTTGTACGTGCCGCTTTATCCGATAGCACTGTTTTTGATATTGATAATATTGTTATTTTACCGGGATTTTGTGATGTGCATGTGCATTTCAGAGAGCCCGGTTTTTCTTATAAGGAAACGATAAAAACAGGCTCGGCGAGCGGAGCAAACGGTGGCTACACGGACGTGTGCACTATGCCAAATCTTAACCCTGTGCCAGACAGCGTACAGAATATTCAAAAACAGCTTGACATTATAAAAAGCGATGCGATAATAGGAGTTCACCCCTACGCATCAATTACTGTAAATCAAGAGGGTGAGGCTCTTTCCGATTTTGAGGGAATGAAGGACTTAGCCATTGCATATTCCGATGACGGACGTGGAGTTCAGTCGGAGGAAATGATGGAAAAGGCGATGCAAGGGGCAAGGGCGCTTGATAAAATAATAGTTGCCCACTGTGAAATAAACGACCTTTTAAGGGGTGGCTACATTCACGACGGAGAGTATTGCGCCTTAAATGGAATGAAGGGCATTTGCTCCGAGAGCGAATGGGGACAGATAAAAAGAGATATAGAGATAGCAAAAAGGACAAAATGCAAATATCACGTTTGCCACATCTCCACAAAGGAAAGCGTGGAGCTGATAAGGCAGGCAAAAAAGGACGGAGTAGATATTACGTGCGAAACGGCTCCACATTACCTTGTGTTCAATGATATGATGCTTAAGGACGAGGGCAGATTTAAAATGAATCCTCCAATTAGAAGCGAACAGGACAGGCTTGCGCTAATCGAGGGCATCAAGGATGGAACAATAGATATGATAGCAACCGACCACGCGCCACATAGCGATGAGGAGAAAAGTCAAGGCTTGAAGGGCAGCAAGATGGGAGTTGTCGGACTTGAATGTGCATTTAGCGTAATGTACACATACCTTGTTAAGACAGGTGTAATTACAATGGAAAGACTAATTGAGCTTATGTGCTATAATCCAAGAAGGCGCTTCGGAATTGAGCTTGGTGAGTCATATACGGTATTCGACCTCGGTAAAAAATACACTGTAAATCCAGATGAGTTTTTGACAATGGGTCGCCATACGCCCTTTGATGGCTATGAGCTTTTTGGCGAATGCTTGCTTACTGTAAAAAATGGCAAGGCAGTAGTTAAAAATCATAAAATAGTTGATTATAATGAAGTTTAATATATAAGGAGAAAAAACAATGGCAAAAAGAACTGACATTAAAAGAGTAATGATTATAGGCTCAGGTCCTATCGTAATAGGACAGGCGGCAGAGTTCGACTATGCAGGCACACAGGCTTGCTTAGCGCTTAAGGAGGAGGGCTACGAGGTTATCCTTGTAAACTCAAACCCTGCAACTATTATGACCGATACTACAATAGCTGATAAGGTATATATGGAGCCCTTGACACTTGAATATGTAGCTAAGATAATCAGACACGAGCGTCCTGATGCAATAGTACCAGGAATTGGTGGACAAACAGGACTTAATATGGCTATGCTTCTTGAAAAGAAGGGCGTATTGAAGGAAAATGGCGTTGAGCTTCTCGGCACAAGTGGCGAGAGTATTGAAAGAGCCGAGGACAGAGAGCTATTTAAGGAGCTTTGCGAGTCTATTGGCGAGCCTGTAATTCCTTCCGAAATAGCCAACAATATGGACGAGGCAATAAGAGCAGCAAAAACAATAGGCTTCCCACTTGTATTGCGCCCTGCGTTCACACTTGGAGGCACAGGTGGTGGCTTTGCTTACAATATGGAGGAATTTTTAGAGCTTGCTCAGGGTGCGCTTGATGCATCTCCTGTGCATCAGGTTCTTGTTGAGCGTAGCGTTAAGGGCTACAAGGAAATTGAGTTCGAGGTTATGCGTGATGGAGATGACAATGCAATAACAATTTGTGGTATGGAAAACATCGACCCTGTTGGTGTTCATACAGGTGACTCAATAGTTGTTGCTCCGATTATGACTCTTAACGACCACGATTTGAAGATGCTTAACGATAGCGCTATAAAGATTATCAGAGAGCTTAAAATCGCAGGTGGCTGTAATGTTCAGTTCGCACTTAACCCAGAAACCTCTGAATACTATCTTATCGAGGTTAACCCACGTGTTAGCCGTTCCTCTGCGCTTGCTTCCAAGGCGAGTGGCTATCCTATCGCAAGAGTAACAGCTAAGATTGCAGTTGGTATGACTCTTGACGAAATTGAGGTTGCAGGAACCAAGGCATCCTTTGAGCCAAGACTTGACTACGTAGTTGCTAAGTTCCCAAGATTCCCATTTGATAAGTTCACAACAGTATCAAACAAGCTCAACACACAAATGAAGGCAACGGGTGAATGTATGGGCATAGGCGCTAACCTTGAGGAGTGCTTGCTCAAATCTGCAAGGAGCCTTGAAATTGGTGTTTGCCACCTTTATATGCCTAAGTTCGATAGCTGGAGCGACGAAAAAATTCTTGAATATATCGGTGAGTTCCACGACGATAACATATTTGCAATTGCGCAGCTTCTTCGTCACGGAGTTAGCGTTGAGAAGCTTCACGAGATAACAAAGATTACATCCTACTTCCTTGAATCTGTAAAGAAAATTACAGATATGGAGAAAAAGCTCTCCGACAACGTAAACAATAAGGATGTTTTAAAGTCAGCTAAGGAAATGGGCTTCTCAGACAAGTTTATTGCAAGGCTCTGGAATACAACTGAGCTTAACGTATATACCTTCCGTCACCAAAACGACGTAAAGCCAATTTTCAAAATGGTTGATACAGCGCACGTTGACGCTTATATTCCTTACTTCTATTCATCATACACAGGAAAGAATGAATCAAGACTTACAAAGAAAAAGAAGATAATAGTTCTCGGTGCAGGACCTATCCGTATCGGACAGGGCGTAGAGTTTGACTATTCAACCGTACACGCAGTAACCACAATTAAAAAGTCAGGCTACGAGGCAATTATCATAAATAACAACCCCGAAACAGTTTCAACCGACTACACAACTGCAGACAAGCTCTATTTTGAGCCACTTACAGTTGAGGATGTTATGGAGGTTATCGAGTTTGAAAAGCCAGACGGAGTAATAGCATCTCTTGGCGGACAAACAGCTATCAATTTAGCAGCCCCCTTAGCAGAGCGTGGAGTTAAGCTCATCGGCACAGACTGTGAGGCAATTGAAAGAGCAGAAAACCGCGATGCGTTTGAAAAAATCCTTGAGGAGCTTAATATTCCTCAGCCAAAGGGACAGGCTGTTACAAACATCGAGGACGGTGTAAGAGTAGCTAAGGAGGTTGGATATCCCGTGCTTGTACGTCCAAGCTTCGTGCTTGGTGGACGTGCTATGCAGCTCGTATCTAACGAAAAGCAGCTTCGCCACTACTTAAGAACAGCGGTTGAAATCGACGAGGACAAGCCCGTGCTCGTTGACCACTATATTATGGGTAAAGAGGTCGAGGTTGATGCAATCTGTGACGGACGCGACGTATTTGTTGCAGGTATTATGGAGCTTGTCGAGCGTACAGGCGTACACAGTGGCGACTCTATAAGCGTTTACCCATCCTTCAGCATCTCCGACAAGGTAAAGGGCAAAATCCTAACCTATTCAAAGAAGCTCGGTGTGGGCATTGGTATAGTTGGTCTTTTCAACATTCAGTTCATTGTTGACTCAAACGACGACGTTTATATAATTGAGGTTAACCCACGTTCCTCAAGAACAGTTCCATTCCTTTCAAAATCAACAGGCTACAGCTTGGCTGATATTGCAACAGAGGTTATCCTTGGCAAGTCCTTGAAGGAGCTTGGAATATTTGATTTGTATCCACAGGAGAAGAAGCGCTGGTACTGTAAGGTTCCTGTATTCTCATACAAGAAAATCAGTGGTATTGACGCATACCTCTCACCCGAAATGAAATCAACAGGCGAGGCTATCGGCTATGATGACACCTTGAACAGAGCCTTCTACAAGGCGCTTCAGGCATCTGGAATGCAGGTTCAAAACTATGGTACAGTTCTTGTAACCGTTGCAGATGACGACAAGGATGAGGTTCTCCCACTGGTACGTCGCTTCTACAACCTCGGCTTCAACATTGAGGCAACAGAGGGAACTGCTAAATTCTTGAAGGAGCACGGAATTAGAACGAGAGTTAAGAAAAAGATTGGCGATGGCTCAAGTGATATTCCCGAATCAATGCGCCAGGGTCATATCGCATACGTAATCAATACAAGCGATTTGAGCGCAACACAGGAGCAAAAGGACGGTTACCAAATCCGTCACCTCGCTATTGAGAATAACATATCCTTGTTCACCTCACTTGACACAGTAAGAATTCTTCTTGACGTGCTTGAGGAAATCACTCTTACAATTTCTACAATAGATGCCTAAATGGGACGGTACGAAATGAAGGATACGATTTTTAAACTACTTGAAAACAAAAAAATAGCTAAAAACACATATGAATGTACTCTTGTGGGAGACACCTCCCACATAAGTGCATCAGGACAATTTGTCAATTTGAAGCTTGACGGCTTTTATTTGCGCCGTCCTATCTCTGTATGTAACGTGGAGGGCGACAAGCTCACGCTTATATACAAGGTGGTTGGACAGGGCACAGAGCAAATGGCAAGCATGAAGGGTGGAGAAGAAATTCTTACCTTGACAGGACTTGGAAACGGATACAACCTTGAAAAGTCGGGAGATAAGCCACTTTTAGTTGGTGGCGGAGCAGGCGTGCCCCCTATGTTCTTGCTTTGTCGCAAGCTCATTAGCGAGGGAAAGAAGCCAACTGTAATCCTTGGCTTTGGCAGTAAGGACGAGGTGTTTTACGAAAACGAGTTCAAGGAGCTCGGCGCAAGCGTAATTGTAACGACAGTAGATGGTTCATATGGAGTAAAGGGCTTTGTTACAGATGCATTCTGTATGGTTGAATATACCTACGTATATACCTGTGGACCTGAGCCAATGCTCAAGGCTGTTTATAACAAGAGCACAACCTCAGGTCAATATAGCTTCGAGGAGCGTATGGGCTGTGGCTTTGGAGCTTGTATGGGCTGCTCCTGCAAGACAAAATACGGAAATAAGCGCATTTGTAAGGACGGACCCGTGCTTGAAAAGGAGGAGATTATATGGTAAGCTTGAAAACAAATCTTTGTGGAATAGAGCTTGATAATCCTCTTATTCCTGCAAGTGGAACGTTTGGCTTCGGCTACGAATTTGCACAAATTTATGATATAAATTGCCTTGGCACCTTTTCCTTTAAGGGAACAACCAAGGAGCCACGCTTTGGCAACCCAACACCAAGAATTGCAGAGTGCGAAAGAGGAATGATAAACTCAGTAGGACTTCAAAACCCTGGCGTTGACAAGGTAATAGAACAGGAGCTTCCTAAGCTAAGGAAATGCTTTTTCAAGCCTGTTATGGCAAACGTAAGTGGCTTTAGCGTTGAGGACTACGTTTACACCTGCGAAAGGCTTGACAAAATGGATAATATCGGCTGGTTTGAGGTAAATGTAAGCTGTCCTAACGTGCACGGTGGAGGAATGAGCTTTGGCACATCCCCCGAGGCTGCTGCCGAGGTTACAAGAGCAGTTAAGGCAGTAACAACTAAGCCCGTAATAGTTAAGCTTTCACCAAATGTAACTGATATAGTATCAATAGCAAAGGCGTGTGAGGAGGCAGGTGCAGACGGTATCAGCCTTATAAACACCCTACTTGGAATGAGAATAGATTTAAAGACCAAAAAGCCTGTTGTTGCTAACAAAATGGGAGGCTTTTCCGGTCCTGCAATTAAGCCTGTGGCATTAAGAATGGTATATCAGGTTTACGATGCAGTTAAAATTCCTATCGTCGGTGGTGGTGGAGTTTCCACAGCTGAGGACGTAATAGAAATGATGCTTGCTGGCGCAAGCGCAGTAGAGGTGGGCGCAGCGAACTTAGTTGACCCATACGCATGCAAGAAAATTATCGAGGATTTACCTCGCGTAATGGAAAAATACAATATAACAAATCTTAAGGACATAATAGGAGGAGCGCACTAATGGGAAAGGATGTAATTATTGCTTGTGACTTTGCAAGCAAGGAGCAGGTATTTGATTTCCTCTCAAAATTTAAGGAGGAAAAGCCATTTGTAAAAATCGGAATGGAGCTTTTCAATGCTGAGGGACCAGATATAGTTCGTGAAATCAAGAGAAGAGGACACAAGATATTCCTTGACCTTAAGCTTCACGATATTCCTAACACAGTTAAAAAGGCAATGGCAGTTCTTTCACGCCTTGACGTAGATATGACAAACGTACACGCAAGTGGTACAATTGCAATGATGGAGGCAGCATTAGAGGGACTCACTCGCGAGGACGGCACACGCCCACTTCTTATAGCTGTAACTCAGTTAACCTCAACAAGCGAGGAAAGAATGAGAGATGACCTTCTTATAAACGAGCCAATGGATAAGGTAGTTATGCACTATGCTATGAATGCTAAGAAGGCAGGACTTGATGGTATAGTATGCTCTCCACTTGAGGCTGAAAAGGTACACGCAAGCTGTGGACAAGGCTTTTTAACAGTTACTCCTGGAGTTCGCTTTGCAGACGGTGACAAGGGCGACCAGGTAAGAGTTATGACTCCTGAGCAGGCAAAAAAGATAGGAAGTGACTATATAGTAGTTGGCAGACCTATTACAGCAGCACCCGACCCTGTTGAGGCATACAGACGCTGTGTAAGAGAATTTGTTGACTAATAACTTATAAATCAAGGAGAACAAAAATGGAAAGCTACAAAAGAGAATTTATCGAATTTCTTCAAAGCGCAGGAGTGCTTAAATTTGGCGACTTTACTGCAAAAAGTGGAAGAAAAATCCCATATTTTATAAACGCAGGCGAAATAAAGACAGGTGAGCACATTTCTAAGCTTGGCTCATTCTATGCTAAGGCATATCTTGACAAGCTCGGCAAGAAAAATGCAGCACTCTATGGCCCTGCATACAAGGGAATTTCAATAGCAGTTTCTACATCCGTTGCTCTTGCAAGCAGTGGACTTAACCTTCCATTCTTCTTTAACAGAAAGGAAGCTAAGGACCACGGTGAGGGTGGAGTATTCGTTGGCTACAAGCCACAGGCAGGCGAGGAGGTTGTAATTGTTGAGGACGTAATTACAGCAGGTACTGCAATAAGAGAAACTATGGAAATTATGAAGAGCCTGCCAGGTGTTAAGGTTGCTGCTACCTTCGTTATGGTTGACCGTAAGGAAAAGGGACAGGGCGAAAAGGGCGCTATGGTGGAAATTGAGGAGGAGTTTGGCTTCCCTGTATATTCCGTAGTTGACGTATATGATATTATCGAATACCTCGAAGAGGATAAAAAGAACGAGGAAAACGTAAATCGCATCAAGAAATATCTTGAGGTATATGGAGCGAAGGCGTAATATGAGAAGTCTTATAGACATAAAGGAGCTTTCTGTAAGCGAGCTTGATTCACTTATAAATACAGCTCTTGATATTATAGAAAACCCTAAAAAATATTCACAAAAATGTCAGGGCAAGAAAATAGCAACACTTTTCTTTGAGCCATCAACACGTACACGTCTTAGCTTTGAGGCTGCTATGTATGAGCTTGGTGGAAACGTTCTTGGTTTTTCTGAGGCGCAAAGCTCAAGCGCTTCAAAGGGAGAGAGCGTTGCAGATACTGCAAAGATAATTTCCTTGTACGCTGACATTATAGCTATGCGTCACCCAAAGGAGGGCGCGCCATTAGTTGCAAGCATGAACGCATCTATACCTGTAATCAACGCAGGTGACGGTGGACATAATCACCCAACACAAACGCTTGCCGACCTACTTACCATTAAGCGTAAGAAGGGCAGATTTGACAATTTAACAGTAGGTCTTTGCGGAGATTTGAAGTTCGGCAGAACCGTGCACTCTCTAATTTCTGCGCTTTCAAGATATGAGGGCATAAAATTCGTTCTCATTTCCCCTGAGGAGCTTAAAATCCCAGGCTACGTTAAAACAGACGTAATTGAAAAGAACGGAATTGAGTATGTAGAAACAACCGATTTAGCAGGCGCAATGCCAGAGCTTGATATTCTTTATATGACAAGAGTACAAAAGGAGCGCTTCTTTAACGAGGAGGACTACCTACGCTTAAAGGATAGCTATATACTTAACCCACAAAAGCTTGAAAATGCAAAGAAGGACCTTTGTATAATGCATCCACTACCAAGAGTAAATGAAATCAGCGTTAGCGTAGATAACGACCCACGTGCTTGCTACTTTGAGCAGGCGCTCAACGGAAAATATATGCGTATGGCTCTGATTTTGATGCTTCTCGGAATAGAGTAAGGAGGTAAGGCATGAATATAGATTCAATTAAGGACGGTATTGTAATAGACCACATTACCGCAGGAAACGGAATGAGGCTTTACTCCCTTTTAGAGCTTGACAAGCTTGAATGTACTGTTGCAATAATCAAAAATGTTGGCAGTAAGCAAATGGGCAAAAAGGACATAATCAAAATTGATGCAGACATAGAGCTAAACACCGATATTCTCGGTTACGTTGACCCCGATGTTACTGTAAATATTATTAAGGAAGGAAAAATTGTAAATAAATACAGCGTTTCCTTGCCTGAAACCTTAAAAAATGTTATTTCCTGTAAAAACCCACGCTGTATTTCAAGCTGCGAGCAGGAGCTCGACCAAATCTTTACTCTAACGGATAAAGAAACTCGCACCTACAGATGTCTTTACTGTGAAACAAAGGCAAAATAAAATATTAAAGGACCTTGCCATATCAATTATGGCAAGGCCCTTTTTATATTGAATAGCAAAAAAATATATGCTAAAATAAAATTACAAAAATGTGTAACCATTTTTAAAAAACCTCCGTCTTATTAGATGAAAACATTGAAAGACCGGTTTTACTTAAAGTTTTCGCACAAGGGTGGTGAGACAGCATGGACGATAAAGATATTGTAATGCTCTATTGGCAAAGGGACGAGAGGGCTATTTATGAAACGGATAAGAAATATAAAAAATATCTTCAATATATAGCCAACAACATTTTGTCCTCTGATTTGGAGAGTGAGGAATGTGTAAATGACACATATAGTAGAGCCTGGGGCTCTATACCTCCAAGCAAGCCAGATAAGCTTTCGCTTTATCTTGGTAAGATAGTTAGAAATTTAGCTATTGACAGATATAATGCGAGCAAGGCGCAAAAGCGCAAGGGAAATTATGACCTTGCCTATGAGGAGCTTAGCGAGATAATAGAGGACGGTAGCCTATCAAGCCCTGCTGACCAAATTGCACTTAGGGATGCTATAAATAGCTTCCTTGGCTCATTACCCGAGATAAAGCGCGTTATATTCCTGCAAAGGTACTGGTACAACTGCTCCACAAGGGATATAGCAGTAAAAAATGGTCTTAGCGAAATTAATGTAAAGGTTTCTCTTATGAGACTTCGCAAAAAGCTGAAAAAGCATTTGGAAAAGGAGGGGATTGTGTTATGAAAAACGATAATTTAGATAAAATGCTAAATCTTGTTGACGACAAGTATTTAGGCGAGGCAAATCCTGAAAATACGCAAGTTGGGCAAAAAAGCAATAAAACACTAAAATGGTCAACAGTTGCATTGTGTGCATGCTTAGTCTTGCTTGTTCTTAATGTTGGAATACTTATTCCGTTTTTAAATAGGTCAAACGACGATCCGTTAATACCGGGTCCCGATGGTGAAGGCGATGTTATAGTCGAGGTGCCGGGCAATGAGAGCCTTAATTGGGAAGCATCCGAGCCACAAACAAGCGTGCCAAGCGATTACGACGAAATCAAGGCAGAAATAGATGCGCTTTGGGAGCTAAATGATGTAAAAGAGGAAATAAATAACGAGGCAGTTAAGGATCAAATAAACGACGCGCTTGAGGATGAAAGCCAAGAAGGGTCGTCGGAATCTATCGGGAAGCAGGAGCAAGGTGTAATAAAACCAACCACCGACAATCAGGTTGATGGCGTAGAGGAGGCTGACATAATAAAAAGAACAAGCACACATATATTTTATTTGCGTGGTAAATTCTTAAGCGTATATAAAATTGACGGTGCAAGCACTAAAAAGGTTTCAAGCTACGCCCTTGGTGGAATTATTCAAAAAATAAATGAAAAAATAAAAAGCTCATATGAGGATGATAAAAAGGAAGATATAATAGACGATAGCTACGTCGGTAGCTACAACTGGGAAATGCTTTTGGTTGACGGTGGAAAAACTATAAATATAATTACACAGTCAGATGCAGTATGCCCACACGTAACTATAATTTCATTAAACGTTGAAAATCCTGAGAATATATCCCTAAAAAGAGTAGTGACAACTCTTGGTAGATATGAAACCTCTCGTGTTGTAAACAATGAAATATTACTATTTACAACCTCCTCGGCAGGTGGCTTCTTCTTGCCACAATATAACGACGGAAACGGATACAAATATTTACCTAAGGACAAAATTTTTGTGCCGGATAGTGGTGTTTATTCAACCAATTCATATATGGTAATTCAAAGGCTTGACGCAAAAACTCTTGATACAAATGATGCAGTGGCATTTTATTCATATGGCAGAGGAGAAGTGATTTCATATAACACAGATATAATGGAGATAACAAGGGCTGGAGCAGCAGATAAGCCAATTATATACGTTTCAAATGAAAACATTTATATCACAAGAACGTATCGAATTATAACAAATTGGGGAAGAAGCGTAAGCAAGGACGCTTGCGAAATAACTCGTATTAGCTATACAGATTCGACCCTTTCATATGCAAAGGATCAATATATAGTGCTTGATGGCTATCTCAACAACCAATACAGCCTTGATGAAAGGGATGGCATTTTAAGGGTAGTAACCACGATTAACGAGAGAGGCTATGATGAAATTAATGAAAAATACGTAACCACAGTAAGCGCTTCAATATATTGCGTGTCAATTAACGAAATGAAGACTGTTGGCAGAAATACAAATTTTGCCCCTAATGGTGAAAGAGTGCGCTCGGTGCGCTTTGATGGCAACTATGCTTATGTGTGCACAGCAGTAGCCTTTACCGACCCTGTGTTCAGATTTAATTTGACTTATCCTACCAATATTGGCTATATAAAGACCGATGATATAAGTGGCTATTCAACCTCACTAATACAGCTTGGCAACGGATATGTTTTGGGAATCGGCTATGGAGAAACCTCTCAAAGCTTAAAGGTGGAGGTTTATAAGCAGAGTGGAGATGAGCTAATAAGCGTTGACTCCTATGAGGTTGAAAATGCGTACTTCTCAGAAGAATATAAGTCGTATTTTATAGACAGAGAAAAAGGACTAATAGGAATAGGGGTAACTCACTATGCCTACAGTGGTGACGAGGCGCATAGATATTTGCTTTTGCGCTTTGATGGCACAAAAATAACCGAGCAGCTTAATACAACGCTAACAGGCACCCGAAGCCTGACAAGAGCAGTGCTTATAGGAGAGCATCTAATGCTGTTTAGCGATACTCAGTTTAAAATTGTATCAGTTGGCTTCTTTGACGATATATTTACAAATTAAATCACGTAATGGAACAAATTCACCTGCGTAAATTTTAAATAAGTCACTATATTAAAAAAGGGACAGACCGTCAATGTCTGTTCCTTTTTGCATCTTGTATAGCTTAAAATACCTTTAAAACCTCATTTATGTCCTTGCGCTCGGGCATATCTGGGCAAATGTCCCTCTTGCCAAGGGCGATAACTACAACGATGTCCTCGTTTTCTGGTACTGACAAATACTCGCGAATTGCCTTTTCATCATAAAGACCCATAATAAGCGAGCCATAGCCAAGCTCATATGCCTTAAGTAGCATATTTTGAGCAGCCAAGCCGTTGTCAAAGCACTCAAAGCCATTTTTTAAATGGCTAAAATACTTGCCCTCGCTATCACACCCACTAAGCCCCTTTTGAACGGTAGTCACAATAAATGCGCCAGCTCCATTTGTTCTTTCCATATTAAAGGAAGCAAGAAGAGAACGTAATTTTTCCTTGCCCTCCTCGGAAATTACTGCATAATAGCGTGGAGTTTGCGAATTTTTCCACGACGGAGCAAGCTGACCTGCCATAACTATTTCTTCAATTGTCGCCTTGTCAATTTGACAGGGCGCATATTTTCTTATACTGCGTCTTTGTTTAATACAATTATTAAGCTCCATAAAATCACCTCGTAAAAATATTGTAGCATACAAGAAAAATTTTTTCAATAACAAAGATAATTTTTGCCAAAATTACCACCCTTGCATAATATGGTATCGTGTATAGCATTGTGCCAAGGAAGAGGCTTGGCTTAGATAGCGACTAATTATTAAATGCGAGGTAAAAATATGAAAAAGCCTACCCTGTGTGTGATTTTTGGTGGAAAAAGCTCCGAATATGAGGTGTCACTCTCCTCTGTGAGCGCAGTTTTAGATGCGCTTGATAAGGAAAAATACGAAATTGTAAAAATAGGAATAGATAAAGGGGGCAAATGGTATTTAACAAGTGCGCAAAAGGACGAAATATTAAGTGACAAATGGAAGGAAAGGGCAATTCCTGTTAGCATAGACATAAATAACGGGACATTCATAGCGCAAAAAAGAGTAATTAAGCCGGATAGAATTTTGCCTGTAATGCACGGAGAATATGGTGAGGATGGAAGAATACAGGGCGTTTTTGAATGTATGGGTCTTTCATACGTAGGAGCAAACACCTTTTCTGCCTCGCTCTGTATGGATAAGCACTTAACCAAGCTTGTAGCAAAAAGCATAGGCGTGCCTGTTGCAAAAGACATAGTAATAAGAAAGAACGATTTACATAATTTAGATAAAATCTACGAGGGAGTGTCTAAAATTGGCTACCCTGTGTTTGTAAAGCCTGCTAAAGGTGGCTCATCTGTTGGCGTTTGCTTAGTAAAGGAGCGAAGAGAGCTATTAGTAGCTATTGAAAAGGCGCTTTTAGTGTCTGACAAGGTAATTATCGAGGAAAAAATATATGGCAAGGAGAACGAAATTGCTATAATTGAGAAAAATAACGAGATAGTCACCTCAACCATAGGCGCAATAAATTACCCCTATGAGTTTTACGACTATTTTGCCAAATATACCTCGCAAAATATTGAGTATATAATTCCAACAAGCGCGCCCATAGAAGCACAAAGGAAAATAAGAGAGTATGCAAAAAAGCTATTTTTACACCTTGGCTTAAGCGGACTTTGCCGAATGGATTTTTTTGTAACCGAAAACGAAGGAGTAATATTTAACGAGGTGAATACTCTGCCGGGTTTTACAGAAATAAGTATGTTCCCAAAGCTCTTTATATATGATGGTTATACCTTTTCCTCGCTTGTCGAGGCGATAATAAATTTGTAAACTTTTCTAAATAGTATTGAAAATAAACTAACCTTATTGTATAATAAATTATGTATGCGTACACGTACGCGTAAAGGGGCAACAATGAATATTTTCCAAGGTAAGAGCGTTAGCTTAGTTGGCTACGGTAAATCAAACAAGGACGTTTTAGCTTATCTTTTAAAAAACGAGATTTATCCAATTGTAAGAAATCAAAGTGAGTGTATTCTGCCAAATGGCGTAAAGGGGATATTTACAAACGACTATTTACACGCAGATGAGGATATAGTTTTTCGCTCTCCCGGAATACGACCCGATAGAATAAAAGCGCACGGACAAATTCTTTGTGAGGCAAGCTTTTCTCTTGAAAATATAAGTGCCTACAAAATTGGTGTAACTGGCTCGGACGGAAAAACAACTGTATCAACTCTGATACACAATATGCTCCTTTTTGGTGGACATAGCTCGCACCTTGGTGGAAATATTGGCACTCCCCTTATATCACAGCTCGATAAGATAAATAAAGAGGACTATGTGGTGTCGGAGCTATCGAGCTTTCAGCTAATAGATACAGCGCCAAAAATTGATACAGCAGTAATAACTAACATAAGTGAAAATCACCTTGACTGGCACACGTCGTTTCTTGAATACGTTTTTGCTAAGCGCAACATTTTGAAAAAGGCAAAAAGGGCGGTTATAAATCTTGATTGCCCATACAATGAATTTTTCACTCACGAGAATATAAGCTACTTTTCATTAAACGACCTATCACACATAATGAGCCCCAATTACTCATATACCTATATCTCAAATGGCTATTTTTGCCACAATGGCACTCGCCTTTTTGACATAGATAAAATAAAGCTAAGGGGCGATTTTAACATAGCAAATATCCTTTGCGCTATTGCTACTGTTTATCCGTATGTAGATATTGAGGCAATAAAGCATGTGGCTACTGAATTTAGCGGAGTAAGCCACAGAATGCAGCCTATTATGGTGCTTAACGGAGTTACATTTGTTGACTCCTCAATTGACTCAACGCCGACAAGGACAAAAAGGACGCTTAGCGCCTTTGATAAGGAAAAAGCAATAGTTATTCTTGGTGGCTATGATAAAAACCTTTCCTATGACAGCTTATACGAGCCAACCAAGGGGATAAAATGCGCCATTGTCTTGGGCGCAAACAGGGAAAAAATACTAAAAAATGTAACGGGAGCAAAAAGAGTAATAAATGTAAATACTCTTAATGAGGCTGTTACGCTTGCATACAAGGAGGCGCAGGGTGGGGACTACGTAATTTTAAGCCCGGCCTCGGCAAGCTTTGATATGTTTGAAAATTACGAGCAAAGAGCAGAAAAATTCAAGGAAATTCTAAGAGGATTAGAAAATGGAGAATATAAAAAGAATACTTAAGGAGCTACTTCAAATATACTCAGTTTCGGGTAATGAAAAAATGGGCAAGGAAGCTGTCGTATCTCTTGCCCGTGACGTATTTGACGAGGTGAAAATCGACAATATGGGCACGTACATCCTTGTAAAAAAATCGAACAAGAAAAACGCAAAAAGACTATTAATAGATGCCCACTTCGATACAGTTGGCTTAATGGTAACGTCCATTAAGAAGGGTGGCTTTTTGAAGGTAGTAAATATCGGTGGACTTGACACAAGGGTTTTGCCGGCTACTGAGGTTGTCGTTCACGGAAAAAGGGATATATATGGTCTAATCACCTCAACGCCCCCACATCTACGCAAGGAGTCAAGCAAGAATCCTAAAATTGAGGATTTAATGGTAGATACTGGCTACGAAAAAGAGGAGCTTGAAAAAATCGTATCCGTTGGCGATTTTATTTCCTACAAGCAACAAATAGATTTTATAAGTGGCGACTATGTAACAGCCTCCTCCCTTGATGACAAGGCTTGTCTTGCTGCTGTAATTGAGGCAGCTTCCAAAATGGACAAGGAAATGCTTCAATATGACGTTTACGTTACAGCCTCTGCACAGGAGGAAACAGGCAAGGCAGGGGTAGCAAGGGTTGCCTTTGATATAAACCCCGATATTGCAATAATAACAGACGTTAATTTTGCAAGAACCGAGAAGGAAGAGGACTTTGAAACAATTGAATGTAAGGGTGGGGCAAGCGTTGACATTTCAGCCCTTACAGACAGAAGACTTACAAGAAATATAATAAATCTCTTAAAGGAAAAGGGAATAAAGCATCAGCTTGTTTGCGAGCCGGGCAGGACCTGTACAAATAACGACCCCGTGTCAATAAGTGGCTATGGCATACGCACAGCGCTAATGAGTATTCCACTTAAATCAATGCACACACCGAGCGAAACGGTTAATTTACAGGACATAAAATCGCTTGCAGATATTTTAGTTGCAGTTTCATATGAGGAGAATTTATGAAGGAGCTATTAAAAAGGCTTAGCCTTGCCTTTGGCCCAAGTGGCTGTGAGGACTCGGTTAGAGCTATGATAGAAAAGGAAATAGAGCCATATATAAAAAATGCCGAGGTTATAAAGGACGGCGTTGGCAATTTAATAGTCCATTTTAATAGCGAGGGCAAGCCAAGGCTTATGGTAAGCGCGCATATGGACGAGGTTGGCTTTATGGTAACGGGCATAACCCAAAACGGACTTTTGAAGTTTGGCGCAGTTGGTGGCTTTGACCCCATAGTTTTAAGCGCAAAGCGCGTTATTTCAGAGAGTGGTGTTAAGGGAAATATAATTTCCAAGCCCATACATCTTCTTACCAAGGAGGAGAGCGAGGGAGCACCAAAAATCAGCAATATGTCAATTGACATAGGTGCAGATTCTAAAAAGGAGGCAGAGGCGCTAACCTTTATAGGTGATTATTTCACCTTTGACTCCGATTTTGTCGAGTATGGGGAGGACCTTTTAAAGTGCAAGGCGCTTGATGACCGACTTGGCTGCGCAATTATGTGTCAGCTAATTAAGGACGTTTCCGAAAGTAAGAGTGAAATACCCTTTGATTTGTATTTTTCATTCTCCTGCAAGGAGGAGGTTGGTTATTCCGGCGCATTTGGCGCAAGCGCGCAAATTAAGCCTGATTATGCAATAGTAATAGAATCAAAGGCGGTAAGCGATATATTCGGTGTGCCTGATGAAAAGAAGGTGTGCACGCTTGGTGACGGAGTTATAATCTCCTTTGCCGACAAGGGCGCTATATACGACAGAGATTTAGTAAGACACATAATGCGCCTATGCGATGAGAATAAAATAAAATATCAGACAAACAAATTTATCTCAGGCGGAAACGACTCAGCCAACATTCAAAAGAATGCGAGTGGCTGCAGGGTAAGTGTTTTGTCCGCCGCATCAAGATATATTCATTCACCTGCCGACGTAATAAGCTATAGTGACTTTTTGACTATATACGAGGCTTCAAGGGCAGTAATCTTTACTGAAATTAAATAAGGAGAATAAAAATGGTAGAGCTTATAAAGAAGCTTATTTGCACTCCATCTGTATCAGGCAGAGAGGACAAAATAAGAGAGGTTATTATAAATGAAATTACACCATATGCAAGTGAAATTACAGTTGATGCCATTGGTAATATTATTGCAAGAAAAAAGGGAAATGGCAAAAGAGTAATGTTCTGCGCGCATATGGACCAAATAGGCTTTTTCGTTACCTTTATTGACGATAACGGACTAATTAAGGTAAGCCCCATAGGTGGCGTTAGCCCACTTTCTGCATCATATAGCGAGGTAGTTAGTGAGAGTGGCGTTTATGGAATTATGGTGCCTGAGTCGGCAAAGGACATGCCTAAAATTGAGGATATGTATATCGACATTGGTGCAAAAACCAAAAAGCAAGCCGAGAAAAAGGTGCAAATTGGAGATTTCTTCACTCCTGTGCCAAAAATAAAAAGGCTTATGGGACAAATATATGTAGGTACTCCCTTTGATGACAGAATAGGATGCGCTGTGCTTATTGAGGCTATGAAGCAGATAAAGAGCGAAAACGACCTATATTTCGTATTCTCGGTGCAAGAGGAGGTTGGGCTTCGTGGCTCACGTCCTGCTGCATTTACAGTAGCACCCGACATTGGAATTGCCCTTGACGTAACAGCAACAGGAGACAAGCCTGGCTCACCTAAAATGGATGTGAAGCTTGGCAAGGGCTGTACAATAAAAATCAAGGATTCAAGCGTTATTTCAAGCCCCGAGCTTGTAAAGCAAATGCGCGAAATTGCAAATCTGGAAAAAATAAAATTCCAAAACGAAATTCTTCTTCGTGGTGGCACAGATACAGCGTCTATGCAAACAGCAGGCAAGGGCGCACTTGCTTCGGCAATTTCCATTCCAACAGCAAATATTCACACATCGTGTGAAATGATAGATATGGGCGACGTTAAGGAGGCTGTAAGGCTCACCTGTGCCCTTGCAAATAAGCTTTAAGGAGAAAATAAGGAAAAAATATGAAAAAAATTGCACTAATACTTAGCGCTCTACTCTTGTGCTTGTCACTTTTTGGTTGTGGTACAGAGGACGAGGTTCCACAGGGAATGAAGCTTGCCTCGGATTCACAGTTCTATAATCTATACGTGCCCGAGGGCTGGCAAATAAATCAGCAAACACCATCGGTTTGCTCGGCACAGGTGTCTGACAAAAACAGAACAAACGTAAACGTTATGTGGTGGCAAACAAGTGATGGCTATAAAACACACGACGACTTTTCTAAGGAATACAAGGAAAGAATGAATGAAACGCTTACTGAGGTCAAATTTTTAAGCACCAAGGCAAAGAGTGTGTATGGCGATAGCGCAAAGGAATATATCTTCACCGCTAAGGAGGCAGGAATTTACTATAAATTCCACACAACCGTCGTTCTTGAAAGAGGAATATTCTTTGTAATTACCTTTACGTTTATGCAGGACCCAGTTGCCGAAACGCCTGATAGCGTTGACGACGTTGTATTCACAACCTATCAAAACTATATGGTTGATAGCGAAATTTGCAACAAGATTATAACTAACTTCAAGGTTAAATAATATGGCGCAAATATATTTTGACAATAGCGCAACTACAAAAATGAGTGCGCGCGCAAGAGAAAAAATGCTCTTGGTAATTGAGGCTAATTACGGAAACCCATCATCGCTTCACACCCTTGGCTTAGATGGCGAGAGGGTGCTAACTGAGGCAAGAAATATAATAGCGACAACTCTTGGCATATCAAGATTAACAAGGGGTGAAATCATATTTACCTCTGGTGGCACGGAGTCGAATAATATCGCAATTTTAGGCTCTGTTTTTGCAAAAAAGAGAAGAGGCAACGAAAAAATTCTAACCACCGAGGGCGAGCATGCCTCGGTTGAGGAGCCTTTAAAATATTTGGAGTCCTTAGACTACAATATTGTAAGAGTTCCAACAAGAGGGGGGAAAATCGACCTTGACTTTTTAAGGCAAAATTCAAAGGATGCAATTTTGGCAAGCTTTATGCACGTAAACAACGAAACAGGCGCGCTTTACGATTTGAAGGAAGCATTTAAAATAGTTAAGGAAAACGCAAGCGGAGCTATTTTGCACGCAGATTGCGTTCAGTCCTATATGAAGGTTAAATTCTCGCCAAAATCAATTGGCGCTGACCTAATTAGCATAAGCTCACACAAAATAAACGGAGCAAAGGGTGTAGGCGCTTTATACATAAGCCCCGAGCTTTTAAGGGCAAAGAAAATATCCCCACTATTTTTAGGTGGTGGACAGGAAG
The DNA here is from genome assembly GCA_017937135.1 of Clostridia bacterium. Classification (GTDB taxonomy): domain Bacteria; phylum Bacillota; class Clostridia; order Oscillospirales; family CAG-272; genus RGIG2000. The sequence goes on from JAGBEE010000006.1 coordinate 39,015, forward strand.
AGAGCTTGCGCTCGGGCACTGAAAACGTGTATGGTATTGCCTCATTTGGCGAGGCTGCCAAGGAGCATTTTGAGGTGCTTGATAAGGAAATTGAGATAATGTCAAGCTTACGAGAATATATTGTGAGCGAGCTTGGCTCAATAAGTGGTGTAAGGGTAAACGCGCCCGAAAGGAGCGCACCTCATATAATAAATATTACCGTAAACGGTATAAGGAGCGAAACGCTTTTGCACTTCCTTTCATCAAAGGAAATATATGTATCAAGTGGTAGTGCGTGCTCATCAAACTCGCAAAAAAAGCAAAGTCGCGCCTTAGCTGGCTTTGGACTTGACAAAAACGCACTTGATAGCTCTGTTAGAATTTCCTTGTGCCCACAAAACACAAGACAAGAGGCAGACAAATTAAAGGAAGCTATAAGCGAGGCGTGCGCTCGCTTGGCAAGACGCTAAACGGATTATAAATAAAGCTTTTATAAATCAAAGGAGAGTAAAAAACAAAATGGGAGTATTAATTGAAAACATTGCCGAGCTGTTTCGCGGCGATGGCTGGAAAATGCCTGTTATGTGGATAATAGGAGGAGTGCTAATTTTCCTTGCCATTAAAAAGGAAATGGAGCCAACGCTTTTATTGCCAATGGGCTTCGGCGCAATTTTGGTAAACCTGCCAAACTCAGGTGCTAAGGAGGTTATAGACCACCTTTTCGACATAGGAATTAACTCACACGAGCTTTTCCCACTTATACTATTTATAGGTATAGGTGCTATGATAGACTTTGAGCCACTTTTAAAGAACCCTAAGCTTATGCTTTTCGGTGCTGCGGCTCAGTTCGGTATTTTCTTTACACTTTGTGTAGCATCACTTATCGGCTTCGATATTAAGGACGCAGCTTCAATTGCGATAATCGGCGCAGCTGACGGTCCTACATCAATTTTCGTTGCTAATATGCTCCAATCCAACTACACAGCGGCAATAATGGTAGCAGCATACTCATATATGGCATTAGTGCCTGTTGTACAGCCACCAATTATTAAGCTTTGCACAACCAAAAAGGAACGTCTTATAAGAATGGACTTCAAGGGCAAGCCCGTTTCCAAGCTGACAAAGATTTTGTTCCCAATAGTAGTAACTGTAATCGTTGGACTTGTAGCGCCAAGCGCAGTTGCACTTATAGGCTTCTTAATGTTTGGTAACTTGATTCGTGAATGTGGAGTTCTTAACTCACTCTCCGACACAGCTCAAAAGGTTCTTGCAAACCTTATTACAATATTCTTAGGCATTACAATAGCATCACAAATGACAGCCAACGAGTTCTTGAACATTCAAACCCTTGTAATTATCGGTCTTGGACTTGTAGCATTTGTATTTGACACCTTCGCAGGCGTAATGCTCGCTAAGTTTATGAACCTATTCTCAAAGAAGAAGATAAACCCAATGATAGGCGCAGCAGGAATTTCAGCATTCCCAATGTCAGCGCGTGTTGTACATAAGCTCGGTCTTGAGGAGGACAACCAAAACTTCCTTCTTATGCACTCCATAGGCGTAAACGTATCAGGACAGGTAGCATCTGTAATCGCAGGAGGACTTTTGCTCTCCTTCGTTCAGTCGCTTTAATAAGGAGGGGCTATTATGAAAAAGAGAATTTTAATATTTATAACACTCTTAAGCGTTCTTATGTGCATTTTTGCCATAGGTGTAAGCGCAGAGCAAAATGCGATTAAATGCACAGAATGTGATGCCACGCTTCAAGAGGGCGACGAATTTTGTAGTGGCTGTGGCGCACAGGCGAGCTGCAAAACCTGTGTTGATGCAAGTAAAATAGAGGGTAGCTTCTGTCCAGACTGTGGCAAAAACGTAGCAAAAAGTCAGGATATGGAATTTAAAATAGATGGCGAGGCACTTGGCGAGTCAGTAATTATCACCTGCTACGCAATGCTCGGTATCTTTATTGTAACAGCAGTAATAATTTCATTTGTTCTTATTCTCAACTGCGTTGTCGAGGTAATCAACAACAAGAAAAAGAGCAAGGAGCAAAACAAAGAATAACAAAATAACCGGGGCTGAAATTCAGCCTCGGTTTTGTTTTGCGATTTTATTATTATATTCCATAATCTCTGAAAGGGAAGGGACGGATTTTTGCGCGCCGCGCCTTGTGCAGGCAATTGATGCAGCGAGTGAGCCAAAAGCCATTGCCTCCTCGGTGCTTTTTCCCTGTGATAAGCCACAGCAAAGCCCGGCAGTAGCTGTGTCACCTGCTGCCGTTGTGTCAACAGCCTTGATTTTTATGCAGGGATAGATTTGTCTTTTTTGCTTAGTTGCTATTTCATAGCCCTTAGAGCCAAGGGTTGTAATAACTGTCTTTATGCCATAGCTAAAGAGCTTGTCAAGTCCACCTAAAATTTCAAGCTCCGTTTCGTTTGGAGTTATTATATCAACATATTTTAAGTAGTCGCAGATTTTATTATTGGCAGGGGCAGGGTTTAATACGGTTAACATACCCATTTCCTTTGCCTTACATAAGCCATAACCAACGGTATCAATTGGGTTTTCAAGCTGAGTTAAATATATATCGCCCTCACTTGCAATTTTGAGCACGTTATCAATATCCTCATTTGACAAATGCCCGTTTGCACCACTATCAATAATAATTCGATTTTCACCCTCTGTAACCACAATTACAGCCACTCCTGTGGGCGTTTTTGGCACGTGACGTACAAAATCAGTGTTAACACCTGCACTATTTAAGCTTTTTATCAGCTCATAGGAAAACGCATCGTCACCTACACAGCCACACATATAGGCGCTTCCACCAAGTTTACCACACGCAAACGCTTGGTTAGCACCCTTGCCACCAGCATTTGTCATAAAGTCGCTACCCTGTAGGGTTTCACCACCAACGGGCATATATGGCGCATTTATAACCAAGTCCATATTAAGGCTACCAGCTATTATAATTTTTTTCATTGTTGCTCCTCTATTGTTAATTTACTTGCCAAATCAAGCATTTTTTCCTTTGACACCTTCAAAATTTCTCTGTCATAGGTTAAAAGACCATTCGTTTCGTCCTCAACGTCACTTAATTGAGTGTAAACCGAGGCACAAAGCCCTTTTTTAATGCTTGGAATTATTTCATTTTCGTAAAGCGCAATAAGCGCATTCTCAAATTCAGACTGCTCGCTGAATTTCTTGTAGCCATAGGTGTTCTTTGTATTTGCAACGTGGCCTTCGACCTTGTAGGAATAACCGCCAAACTCTGAAAGAACTATTGGCAAATTAGATTTTTTAATCTTAAATTTCTTAAAATAAACGTGCAGACTACAAACGTCGCTTGTATGCTTGCCAAACCAGCCCGAGTTAGTATCTATAAAGCGCGAGGAGTCAAGCTCCCTTAGTGCCTTATACATTCTCTCGCTCTCAAACTGTCCCCAACCCTCATTAAAAATAGTGTAATAGCAAACACAGGGGTGGTTGTATAGCTGATTTACAGTTTCAGCCATAGCGCGCTCAAATGCGATTTTTTGCTCCTTTGTTCTTTTCATAAAGCGCTCGCTAATATTCTTAAAGCCAATTGTAGGAAGGGCAGTGTCACGGAAAAACGAGTATTTTCCGTTGTTTACCATATCCTGAAAAACAACCATGCCGAGTCTGTCACAGTCGTAATAAAACCATTCTGGCTCAACCTTTATGTGCTTTCTTAGAGTGTTAAAGCCAAGCTCCTTCATTTTTACAATATCGCCCTTATAAAGAGAAGGGGAGGCGGGAGTATAAATTCCATCGCTAAAATACCCTTGGTCAAGCAGTGCGTGGAAGAAAAATGGCTTTCCGTTTAAGCAAAGGCGTGGACAGGTGTCGATGGTTTTTATTTCAAGTGTCCTCAGAGCAAAGTACGATTTAATTAAATCGTTGCCTGCCTGCGCCTTGAAATAATACAAGTATGGCTCGGTGGGAGTCCAGTTTTTAGGGTTGTCTATTTTAATATCACAAACGCCGTTTTCAATAGGAAATTTAATTTCGCCCTCGGGAGTAAGGACGGTAACTGTACCATCTATAACGCCCTCAAATTTAATTTTGGCAAAATCTAAGCCAACATCTATTTTTAGCGATTTTATATATTCGCTTGGCACACTCTCAAGCCATACACTTTGCCATATGCCACTAACTCTTGTGTACCACATTCCACCTCGCTTGAGCGTTTGCTTTCCATATGGTAGCACATAGCCATTTAATGTGTCAGTTACCTCAACTTTAATTTCGTTTTCACTATCTAAATATTCGGTAATATCAAAACAGAAGGCGTTATAGCCACCCACATGCTCACCAACTAAATTCCCGTTTATATAAACGGTTGCTATTTGGTCAACTGCGCCGAGGTTTAAAATCACCCTGTCCCTTAAAAATCCCTCGGGGAGTGTGAATTTTTTAGTATAAATGAGCTTTGTCCCGTCATCAAATACCTTGCCAACGCCCGAAAGAATTGATTCGGGTGGATATGGAACTAAAATCTCATATTTTTCTGTGTCCGATACATATAAATTCCACTTGCCATTAAGCGAGAAAAAAGAATCACGAGCTAACTGTGGACGTGGGTAGAAATTGTATTCCTCACCCGTTATGTTTTCGCCCTCTTTTGTCTTTAAATGAATTATATCAGCCCTTTTCATGTCTTTTAACCACCCATATTATAATACCGAGCGCCAAAGCTAAAACGACCTCAACAGTCAATGCTCCTATGAAAATATTTTCGTTTGGAATAAAGGTAGAAACGCCATCAATAATTTCCTTTTTTGCGCCCTTTAATACCATTGCGCCAATAAACGGACCTACAATGCCGGGAATTAAAACCTGACCGACTATTCTTAGTCCTTGGAACATTCCTGCCTTGTTTTGCGGTGTGTTATCACGAATAACTGCGCCGAAAACTGCGTTTGCGCTAAGATAGCCACACATCATAAGGAGCGAGCCTATAAATACAGGCACGTGTGTTCTTGCAAAAATCAAAATCAAATAGCCGAGTGCCAAAATGCTAAGGCTTGGCACTACTGATTTGTTAAAATGGAGCTTGTCGTACATTCTTCCCCAAATGGCAGTAAATACAGCAGCTAAAACGATAGCAGGCGCCATTATGAAAACATAGTCCGACATTAAAAGGCTCTTTTCGTAATAAATTATAAGATATGGCATAAAGACCTGAATAGATGTGCCAAATATCGTAAAGAGCAAAAGATATAAATATAGCTTAGGATTTTTCTTAACAACGCTTGGCTTAAAGCCATAAATTATATTCCTAAAATAGTGCTTGTTTTCCTCGGTTTTTATCTCGGGGTCACTAATTATAAAAAAGCCTAAAATGCCTATTAAAATAACAGCAATTCCTATTACTAAGAAAATAATAGTCCAGCTTTCCTCCTTTGAGGTATCAAGACCGATAAAGCCACCGAAAACTGCCAAAATAGCCACAAGTGGCATCATTGCGTTTATGCCCTCTGCCATACCTCTGTTTGAGGAATCTGTCGAGTCAGTTAGCCACGCATTAAAGCACGCATCGTTTGCGCCCGAGCCAAAAAACGTCATTACACAGTCAAGAATAATAGTTATAGTTATACAAATTGCGCTAACCGAGGTAGCCATTGGAAAAATTGCACCAATAGTGCCCTTATTTACAAGTGCAAAGGACAAGATTGATAGTCCCCAAAGAATATAACCACCTGAAATAAAGATTTTCCTTTTTCCTATCTTATCTGACAATGCGCCAATCAAAAGAGTAGTTATCGTTGCAGCCACTGAGCTTAGCGCCACCATTAAGGAAATTTCAGTCTCATTAGCGCCAAACATTTTATAAATAAACACATTAAAGTACATATTTTCAACAACCCAGGCAATTTGACCTGTTAAGCTGAAAACTATAAGCGCGCTTAAAAATTTGCCACGTGTGCTTTTATTTACGCTTGAATTATTCTTATCCATAATTTCTCCAAATTCTATACGATTCTAAAGCCCTTGCCAAGAATATCTGTTGAGTTCGTTATAATAGTAAACGCAGTTGGGTCTGTTTCCTTTATAAACTTCTTTAAAAGAGAGGATTGGGTTCTGTTCAGAACTGTAATAATCATCTTTTTGTCGTCGTGAGTAAAGGAGCCTGTACAAACTGAAACAGTTGCTCCTCTATGTAGCTCATTATTTATATAGTCGCAAATTTCCTTGTCCATTTTTGTAACTATAATAAAGCATTTATTTAGGTTAATACCGTCAATTACATTATCGACGATAAACGATTTTAGTATAAGACCAACCAAGGAATATAGACACGTCTCAAGGTTAAATGCAATTCCACCAAGAATTACAAGCACAAGGTCAGAGAGCAAAAGAGCAGTGCCGATATTAACGCTTGAAAACCTTTTAAATATCATAGCGATAATGTCAGTTCCACCAGAGCTTGCATTTTGGCTGAACAAAAGCGCGCTACCGACAGCAATACCACCAATTGTAAATAAAAGCTCTAAAAGCTTATCGCTTGTAAGTGGCTGAGTAATAGGAATAACCTTTTCAAAAACGAGAGTAAAAACGCTAAGAAGCACCGTTGAATATACAGTCTTTATAGCAAATTGCTTGCCGAAGATTATAAGAGCAACTATTAACAAAATAATATTTGCAATAGCCATAAATTGCGATTCCGAAATCGCAGGGAAATAGTGCGATAAAATAACGGAAAGAGAGCTAACTCCACCGACAGTAAAATGGTTAGGAAACTTAAAGAAATATACACCAATAGCAACAAATAGTGTGCCTAAGGTGATTATAAAATAAGACCAAATAAATCTTAAAGCCTTAGCGCCCCTTGTCTGTGACACCTGATTTACGTCCTTAGTGCCCTTTATTTTCTTTTTTGGCAGAGTAATAGTAGGATTAGTAGGCGCGTTATTTTGCTGAGTAGATTGGTTTTCGTTTAGCTTTTGTGCCTGCTCATTTAATTCCATAATAATCTCCTTAGGTTAGTTTTCAACCTCATTATATAATAAGAAAATACTTTTGTCAATAGAGTGACTTTTTTACAAAATATATATATACATTTATAAAATTTTGTGATATTATGTGATTAATAAATCTAACCCCCGAGGTGTAATATGGAGCATAAAATGGAAAAGGACAAAATGCACACAACCGAGCTATATTTATGCGAGGATGAGGAAATAATGAAAAAGCAGCTACAATGCCTTGAAAGGCTGTACGACTACAACCAAACAAGACCAAGCGAGGACGAAAAAAGACAAAGTCTTTTGAAGGAAATGTTTGCCGAAATAGGTGATGGGTGCTATATTGAGCCACCACTCCACTCCAACTGGGGAGGACACCACTTGCATTTTGGCAAAAGGGTGTATGTAAACTTTAACTCCACCTTCGTTGACGATACGCATATATACGTTGGAGATTACTGTATGCTTGGACCAAATGTGGTAATTGCGACTGCAGGGCATCCTATCTTACCTGAGCTAAGGGAGCTTGTTTATCAATACAACGCACCTGTACATATTGGCAGAAACTGCTGGCTCGGCGCAGGAGTAATCGTATTGCCAGGTGTTACAATTGGCGAAAACTCTGTTATCGGCGCAGGTAGCGTAGTGACAAAGGATATTCCAAGTAATGTAGTGGCTGTTGGCAATCCCTGCCGAGTATTAAGAGAGATAAACGACCACGACAGAGAATACTACTTCAAGGACAAAAAATACAACATTGATGATTTTATCAAATAATAAAATAGCCTTCCGTTTAGCGTGATGTCCTTAACGGACAAATCACGCTAAATGATGCTTGCCCTCACGGGCAAATGATGTTGCCTATGGCAATGATGTTCACTTTGTGAATGATGTTGTGCCTTTGGCACAGTGAGCAAGCATCACATCATTGAAAACGTATGTGAGCAACATCATTATGCGAAGCAATAACATCACTTTTGCGTCAGCAAAAACATCACTAACAGAAAAAAGAGAGAACATTTCGGCTTATAAAACCGATTTGTTCTCCCTTTCTCTTTGTATAGGGTTTTTCCCAAAGCGAAGTATGAGCTTTTTTGGAGGGCTATTTTTAGTATTTAAGCGAGTATGTGTCGCTTATTTGTTATTTTAACGGGATAATTTTCATATATTCGGTATAAAATACCTCGCCAAGAAAGTCAACGGGCGTTAATACAATAATGTCATCATACACATCTAAAATCCAACCCTCTGAATAGACGCCTGTTTTGCTTATTCTATTACCGTCTTCGTCAATGCTTCGAGGCTCACACACGCTTGGCACGTGCACCATGTAGGCATATTCACCATCAAAATTAGAAACGTTTAGGTTGCTATTGTATTTTTCAAGCTCAAACATCCAATGGGAGTGACCGCTAAAGTAAATTACATTTTTATATTTTTTTAATAAGCCTCTAAGCTCAACCTCGTCAGCAGCGCCATAGCTATACGGAAGATCGTATGAATATCCACTTGGAGTTACTAAATTACCAACAGCGCTTGCCTGAGTGCCATCTGGCGCACTTAAAAGCGTGTGGAAGAATAAATATACAGTTGTGTCCTTGTATTCTTCGAGCGCGCCGCTAAGCCATTCAAGCTGCTCCCTTGTTAGAATAGTGTATTCATCGCCTTTTGGGCTTTCTGGGTATGACCAGCTTGTTTGGGTGAGAAAAACAAACACGTCACCAGCCATTTTTGTTGGCTTGTAAACAAAATCTATACCATTTTTGGCTATATCTACAACCTCTAAATTTGTAGTAATGTCCGTATTCATATTTTCTATCCATGCGCCGTTTGAAAGCGCAGGGGTGTCGTGGTTTCCACCAACTGTATAAACAGGATATTTTCTGTCCTTAATAGCATTATTAAACTTTTGCATATAGGAAAGCTCACCGTTGCCTGTCACATCTCCTGCCACACCGACAAAATCAATTTCAAGTCCGTCTAAAAAGTCAAGCGCGGTAACAAAATAGTTCCCCTTATTAAAGTGTGGGTCGGAAAGAGCAGAGAAGGTGTAGCCCTTTTTACCTAAATACTCCTCGGGAATCTTAGCAAGACAAACAGAGGTGCTATTTTCCTCGACTAATATTTGTGCACATTTGTTTGGAATGATTAGGTCCTCGACAATAATTGATTTGTTTGCGTTGTCTATTTGAGCGCTTTTTATGGCGGTGTAATACCCAAGCTTGTTTCCATCATTATCTGCATAATACAAGCTAAAAACACCGCTTGTATTTTCTTTAAATGAAGCCACGAGGGATATTTTGCGATTTGACGATTTTTCTCTATCTAAGGTTATTTTTAGAAAAGAGCTATCTACTAAATCAACGAACTGATCCTTTTCCTCTATTGGTGGCTCATTATTTGGCTCATCACCAGTTGGATTATCATCAGCAAGAGTCTTATTGTCCTCGCTTTGCGTATCATTGGAAGCTTGCTCGCCATCGCTCGGCTTAGATACATCACCTGTGTCGGTTATATTCTCGTTACTATTTTGTATGTTAGTGTCCGAATCCTGTGGAGTATTATTAGCACCGCAGGCAACAAGGCTGAAAATTAAGATAAGACAAATTAAAAAGGCTAAAAATTTATTAAAGCGATTCATTAAAATCTCCTCCTTTTAGATAATTTTAGCATAAATAATTTTGCAATGCAATAAAAAACAAAATCAAGATATAAAATTCCTCGAAAAATGTTGACAAGCCTAATATGCGTGGTATATAATATAAATATTATTATGTAAAATGGAATGAATAATGTGAATAATAATTCATTTCTTTTGGCAAATTCATTTTCACGGAGAGAACAACAATGGTACCAGCTTACATTATTTTAGCACTTTACGCAGTCAGTATGGTCGCAATAGCCATCTATACAAAAAACCGTTCAAAGTCGGTAGATGACTTCTTGCTCGCAGGAAAGAACGGACTTAACGGATGGATGAGCGCGTTTGCATACGGAACTACATATTTTTCCGCAGTTATTTTTATAGGCTATGCAGGAAAGTTCGGCGCGCAATTCGGACTTGCCTCGGTATGGATAGGAATTGCAAATGCAATTCTTGGCTCACTTATTGCTTGGATGGTGCTCGCAAGAAGAACCAAAAATATGACAGTAAGGCTTGGAGCTAAGACAATGCCCGAGTTTTTTGAAAAGAGATACGGTAGCAAAAACCTAAAGCTTATTTCTGCTATTGTAATCTTCATATTCTTAATTCCATATTCAGCATCAGTATATAATGGCTTAAGTAGCCTTTTTGGAATAGTATTCGGTATCCCTGGCTGGGTTATTATGATAGCGCTTGCCATCCTTACCGCTATATATCTATTCTTCGGTGGATATTTTGCAACCGCCCTTTCTGATTTTATACAAGGAATTATAATGCTAATAGGCGTTGTGCTTATGGTATTCTGCTTCCTAAATCACGAAAATGTCAGTTGGAATTTATCTAACCTTACATCTAACCCCAACCTTAATTGGTTTACATTTGAGAGCACAAATACAGGTCTTTACGGAAACACAATGAGCTTGCTGTCGCTTATTTTCTTAACCTCATTCGGTGTTTGGGCGCTCCCACAAACAATACATAAGTACTATGCAATAAGAGATAAGAAGGCTATTCAGCAGGGCACAATTGTGAGCACACTATTTGCTCTGATAATAGGCTTTGGTGCATACTTTGTTGGCTCACTATCAGGACTTTTCCCAGAGCTTGTACAGGGCGTTGCGGGCGATAATATCATTCCCGTTATGCTAAAATCAGTAATTCCTGCAGGACTCATTGGAATTATAGCTGTACTAATTCTTTCAGCAAGCATGTCAACCCTTGCATCAGTATCCTTAGCATCGGCATCAGTTGTTGCAGTTGATATATATAAGGGCAAAATCAAGCCCGATGCAAGTGACAAGCGCGTAAATATAACAATGAAGGTGCTTTGCCTTGTATTCGTTCTTATATCCGTTGTGCTTGCATTACTTAATGAAATATTTGGTGTTACTGCAATTGCTTATATGATGGGCATTAGCTGGGGCACCCTTGCAGGATGCTTTATAGGCCCATACGTTCTTGGCGTTATCTGGAAAAGAGTTACCAAGGAGGCAACGTGGGCATCTATAATCTCCTCGCTTGTATTAACAGTAGTTCTAATATTGTTCTTTGGTTATCACAAGAACGGATTTAACTGTACATTCGCACAGGCACTTGGCACAGGCGTTGGCGTTTCACCAATGATAGGTGTAATTTGTATGATATTCTCAGTTATCATAACAGTCGTAGTCAGTCTCTTAACCAAGGAGCCATCAAAGGAAATAATATATGAGGCTTTTGAAAAGCCAATAGAAAATGAAATCAAATAAGTTTAGGTGTTATTATGATTTGGTCTAAGGAAGAAACTTTATCAAGAGAAGAAATGGAGGCGCTTCAATTAGAGCGTCTTAAGGAAACGGTACAAAGAGTATATGAAAGGGTAGAGCCATACAGAAAAAAGATGGACGAAAAGGGAGTAAAGCCCGAGGATATAAAATCCTTAAAGGACCTTTCTAAGCTACCGTTTGTAACAAAGCAGGATATGAGAGATAATTATCCCTTTGGACTTTTCGCAGTACCTAAGGATGAGCTTGTTAGAATACACGCATCCTCTGGCACAACAGGAAAGCCAACCGTTGTAGGCTATACAAAGGGAGATATGGACGTTTGGACAGAGTGCGTTTCACGTATTGCCTGCGCAGGTGGAGCACAGCCAAGTGACGTAGCACAAATTTGCTTTGGCTACGGTATGTTCACAGGTGCGCTCGGCTTGCACTACGGACTTGAAAATATAGGCGCTGCGATAGTTCCCTCATCAACAGGAAATTCAGAAAAGCAGCTTATGTATATGAAGGATTTTGGCACAACTCTTTTAGTTGCAACTCCATCATATGCGCTTCGTCTTGCAGAGGTTGCAAGAGAGATAGGAATTGACCCACAAAGGGATTTAAAGGTGAAAATAGGTCTTGTTGGAAGTGAGCTTTTAACAGACGCTATGCGTGAGGAAATGCACAAGTATTGGGGAAATGATATGCTCGTTACCTCAAACTATGGTATGAGTGAGCTAATGGGACCTGGAGTATCGGGTGAATGTGAGTACATAAACGGTATGCACATAAATGAGGACTATTTTATTCCCGAAATTATAAACCCCCAAACAGGCGAGGTTCTTCCCGAGGGAGAATGGGGCGAGCTTGTTATTACCTGTATAAAGAAGGAAGCATTACCACTTATCCGTTACAGAACAAAGGATATAACAAGGCTTCACTATGAGCCATGTAAGTGTGGCAGAACCACTTGCAGAATGGAAAATCTTTCGGGCAGAAGCGACGATATGCTCAAAATCAGAGGAGTTAATGTATTCCCAAGCCAGATTGAAGAGGTTGTTCTTAGTGTTGACGGACTTGGTCCTCACTACGAAATTATTGTCGAGAGGGACGGTTACTCTGATAAGCTCACAGTAAGAGTAGAGCTTGCCAAGGCAACTGACTCCTTTAAGGAGCTTGAAGCAATAGAAAAGAATGTAAGAAGCAAGCTTAAAATCGTGCTTGGTCTTGATGCCAAGGTTAAGCTTGAGTCACCAAATACACTTGCTCGCTTTGAGGGTAAGGCAAAAAGAGTTAGAGATTTAAGAAAGGAAAGCTGATATGGAACAAAAGAGAATTATGCTTGGCAATGATGCTATTGCAAGAGGCGCATATGAGGCAGGAGTTAAGGTTTCAAGCGCATATCCAGGAACACCAAGCACAGAAATAAGCGAATTTTTAGCAAAATATGACGAGGTATATACAGAGTGGGCGCCAAACGAAAAGGTTGCGCTTGAGGTTGCCGCAGGCGCATCAATTGCAGGTACACGCAGTATGGCTTGTATGAAGCACGTTGGACTTAATGTTGCATCTGACCCACTTTATACACTTGCTTATACAGGAGTAAATGCAGGACTTGTAATAGTGGTTGCAGACGACCCGGGTATTGCAAGCTCACAAAACGAGCAGGATACAAGAATGATAGCAAGAAGCGCACATTTGCCTGTAATTGAGCCATCAGACTCAAACGAGGCAAAGGAATTTTTCAAATACGCATTTGAAATAAGCGAAAAATACGATACTCCTGTTATTTTTAGAACCACTACAAAGCTTTCACACTCACAAAGCGTAGTTACTCTTGGTGAAAGAGTAGTGCCAGAGGATAAGGTGTATGAAAGAAATGTGCCTAAGTATGTTATGATGCCAGCATCTGCAATTGGCAGACATAAGGTTGTCGAGGCAAGAGAAAATCTTATGGCACAGGAAGCATCCGATTTTCCAATCAACAAGGTTGAATATCTTGATAAAAAGGTTGGCTTTATTACCTCGGGCGTTGCATATCAATATGTTAAGGAGGCAGCTCCTAACGCAAGCGTACTAAAGCTCGGTATAGTTAATCCACTTCCTAAGAAGCTAATAGAGGAGTTTATTTCATCAGTAGATGAGGTATATATCTTTGAGGAGCTTGAGCCTGTAATTGAGGAGCAGGTAAGAGGCTGGGGCTATAAGGTAAAGGGCAAGGACGTATTTACAAAGCAGGGCGAATATAGTGCAAATATGCTAAAGCGCGTGCTTTATGGCAAGGATGAAATGACATTTGAAAGGAACGATGCACCTGCAAGACCTCCTATTCTTTGTCCTGGCTGTCCGCACAGAAGCGTTTTCTCTGTTTTGAACAAGCTGAAAATTCACGCAGCAGGCGACATTGGCTGCTACACCTTAGGAGCAGTAGCACCTCTTAATGTAATTGACACAACTATTTGTATGGGCTCATCAATTTCCCTTCTTCACGGTATGGAAATGGCAAAGGGCAAGGAATACATAAGAAATTGGGTTGCAACAATAGGCGACTCTACCTTCCTTCATACAGGAATTAACTCACTTATAAATATGGTTTACAATAAGGCAAGTGGCACAGTAATGATTCTTGACAACCGTACAACAGGTATGACAGGACATCAGGAGCACGCTGCAACAGGAAAGACCTTAAAGGGTGAGGATACATATGCAATAAATCTTGCCGAGCTTTGTCGTAGCGTTGGAGTTAAGCGTGTTATAGAGGTTGATGCCTTCGATGTAAAGGGGCTTGAGGAGATTATTAAGGAAAGCGTAATGGGCGATGAGCTTACAGTTATTATTGCAAAAGCACCCTGTGCGCTTTTGAAGGGACAAAAATTCCCTAATAAATGTGTTGTAAATAGCGAAAAATGCAAAAAGTGCGGTATGTGCTTAAAGATAGGCTGTCCCGCAATTACAAAAGCAAGCGACGGAACAGTAAAAATTGATGAAACAATGTGTAATGGCTGTGGCCTTTGCACAAATTACTGCAAATTCGGCGCAATTGAAAAGGTTGAAAGATAAGGAGGGTATTTTATGAATATTATGGTAGTCGGCGTTGGTGGACAGGGTACTCTTCTTACCAGCAGAATTATAGGAAAAACAGCCCTTAATGCAGGCTGGGACGTAAAGCTCTCAGAGGTGCACGGTATGGCACAGCGTGGAGGTAGCGTTGTTACATTTGTAAGATACGACAAAAAGGTTTTCGAGCCTGTTGTTGAGGAGGGCTGTGTTGATGTTCTCATTTCATTTGAAAGACTTGAGGCGCTTAGATATGCACACTTCTTAAAGCCAGATGGCGTTATGATAGTAAACGATACAAGAATTGACCCAATGACAGTAGTTATTGGCGCAAAGGAATACCCCGAGGGAATAATTGAAAGGCTTCAGGGGGAGCATAAGGTATATACAATTGATGGAGGAGCTATTGCCAAGGAGCTTGGAAATAGCAAGGTTTTAAACTCAGTAGTTCTTGGACTTGCCGCAAAGCATATAGGCTTTAGTGAGGATGAGTGGCTTGAGGTATTAAAGAATACAGTTCCACCAAAGACAATAGAAATAAACACTAAGGCATTTAAGGCTGGCTATGAGAAGTAAGGAGTGGTTAAAATGATTTGGAATGAGCAAATGGAATGTATGTCTCGCGACGAGATGACAAAATTACAAAGTGAAAGACTTGTAAGGCTTGTAAAATATGTATATGACAATGTAGAATTTTATCGCAAGAGAATGGATGAAAACGGAGTAAAGCCCTCTGACATAAAGGGAATTGAGGATATTACAAGGCTTCCATACACAACCAAGGACGATTTGCGCGACACATACCCATTCGGACTTTTCGCAGCTCCAAGAAAAGATATTGTAAGAATACACGCATCCTCTGGTACAACAGGCAAGGCAACGGTTGTAGGCTATACTCAAAACGACATTGATATGTGGTCAGAGTGCGTTGCACGCTGTATGTCTATGGCAAATGTTACAAATGATGATATAATTCAAGTAGCATATGGCTATGGCTTGTTTACAGGAGGCTTAGGCGCACACTATGGTGCTGAAAGGCTTGGTGCTATGGTTGTTCCTATGAGCACAGGTAACTCCAAAAAGCTAACAACAATGATGGTTGACTTCGGCGCAACAGCAATTGCGTGCACCCCTTCGTATCTATTGCATCTTTCCGAGGTTTTAAGAGATGAAAATCTTCTTGACAAGATAAAGCTCAAATCTGCAATTTGCGGTGCAGAGCCTTGGACAGAAAAAATGAGAAACGAAATCGAAAGTCGCCTTAATATAACAGCGCACGATATATATGGTCTTAGCGAAATTATGGGACCAGGTGTTGCTTGTGACTGTACATATCACGAGGGCTTGCATATTTGCGAGGACTATTTCTATCCAGAAATAATCGACTCGAAGACACTTCAGCCTGTAAAGGATGGCGAAACAGGAGAGCTTGTATTTACAACTCTTACAAAAGAGGGTATTCCGCTTATCCGTTACAGAACAAAGGACTTAACAAGCATAACAAGAGAAAAGTGCAAGTGTGGAAGAACAAGCGCAAGAATTTCTCGCTTCAAGGGTAGAAGTGATGATATGCTTATTATAAGAGGTGTAAACGTGTTCCCAAGTCAGGTTGAGGCTGCACTCGTTAACGTTGAGGAGGTAACACCTCACTATATGATGATAGTAGATAGAGAAAATAATCTTGACACACTTGAAATTCAGGTAGAGGTTGACACAAAGTATTACACCGACGAGATTCGTGGTATTGAAAAGCTCACAAAGAAGATAGCAACAGTTATTCAACAGGCTCTTGGCATCAGCGCGAAAATTAAGCTAATGGGTCCAAACTCATTAAAGCGCAGCGAGGGCAAGGCAGTTCACGTAATCGATAACAGAAAGCTTTATTAAGGAGGAACGAAAAATGACAGTAAATCAATTATCCGTATTTATTGAAAATAGACAGGGCAGACTTGGAGAGGTATTAAAGGTATTAAAGGATAACGATGTAAACATTTTGTCCATCAGCCTTGCAGATACAACAGAATATGGTCTTTTAAGACTTATTGTAAACAATCCTGAGCACGGAAGAGATGTGCTTTTGGAGGCAGGCTTTTCAAGCATGCTCACAGAGGTTCTTATAATTAAGGTTCCTCACGTTGCAGGCGCACTTCAAAATATCCTTTCACTTATAGCTGAAAAGAACATAAGCATTGAATATATGTATGGTCTTTCAGTTGAGTCAGAGGACGCATCAATAGTTATGAAAACAAATCAGCTTGATTTAGCGTGCAGTATTCTCAAATCAGGACATATTGACACGATGACAAGTCAGGAGATAGCATCTCTCTAATAAAAAATGATAATAGATTTTCACACTCATATATTCCCGGATAAAATTGCGCACTCAACGGTAAGCGCCCTTGCGAAAAACGCATCTATTGAGCCACATTGCGATGGAACGATGGCAGGACTTTTGTCACAAATGGAGGAGTCAGGAGTTGATATTTCTGTAAATTTACCTGTTTTGACAAGACCACGTCAGTATGATAGTGTTAAGGCATTTGCCAAGGAGTTAAACGAAAAGTCATATAAAGGTGCGCGTATAATTTCCTTTGCAGGCGTGCATCCCGATATGGAAAATGCTCTTGAAAGACTGAAAGAAATAAAAAGCGAGGGCTTTTTAGGTATAAAGATACACCCCGACTATCAGGACAAATTTATAGATGATGACTCATATGTGAAATTGCTCCAATACGCAAAGGAGCTTGACCTTATAACAGTAACGCACGCAGGGCTTGACGGGGCATATGTCGGTCAGCCGATAAAATGCACTCCAAAAAGAGTAATGAATTTGCTTGACAAAATAGGTGGATACGAAAAGCTTGTTTTGGCGCATATGGGCGCAAATGAGCTTTTTGATGAGGTTTATAATACGCTTGCCTCGGCAAATGTGTATATTGATACTGCATATGTGCTTCACAGTATAGGAAGGGATATGTTTGAGAAAATACTTGTCAAGCATACAGAGGACAGGGTGCTCTTTGCAACCGATAGCCCTTGGCAAAAGCAGGACAAGGAAATAGAAATAATAAAGAGCTACAAGCTCGGAGATAGCGTTGAAGAGAAAATATTCTCTCAAAACGCAAGAAGCCTTTTAAAGATATAATAAATTTCAAAAAGATACCAAGGAAAGACCTTATTAGCGATAAAAGGCTTTTCCTTGACATAGAGGAAAATTATGTTCAATGAAAAAATGTACGCTCTTGGTAGCAAGCGCTCGATAATCAGAGAGATTTTTGAATATTGCAAGACAAGAGCAGCTAAGATAGGTAGCGACAAGGTTTTTGATTTCAGCATTGGTAACCCAAGCGTTGAGCCACCGAAGGAAATTAGCGACACGATTTGCGACCTAATAAAAAACGAAAGCGCCGTGCTTCTTCACGGATACACCTCAGCGCAGGGCGACCTTGGCACAAGAGAGGCTATTGCAAGCGATATAAATAATCGCTTCGGTGCAGGAGTTAGCGCAAATAATATTTATATGACCTGTGGTGCTGCAGCATCACTTACAATATCACTTCGCGCCCTCTTTAACGAGGGAGATGAGTGCATAGTATTCGCACCATTCTTTACCGAATATCGTGTATTTATAGAGAATGCAGGTGGCAAGGTTGTTGTTTCTGTGCCCGAGGAAAAAACCTTCCAAATTAACGTTAGCGATTTTGAAAAAAGAATCACAGAAAAAACAAGGGCAGTAATTATAAACTCCCCAAATAACCCAAGTGGAGTTGTGTATAGTGAGGAAACAATCAAGGCAGTTTGCGATGTTTTAAATAAGAAGGAAAAGGAATACTCCCATCCAATTTATTTAATAGCTGATGAGCCATATCGTGAGCTTGTCTTTGACGATATTAAGGTTCCGTACCTTATGAATTATTACAATGATACAATAGTTTGCTATTCGTATTCAAAGGCGCTCTCCTTGCCTGGTGAGCGTATCGGATACATAGCAGTAAGCCCCAAGGCAGAGGACTCACAGAATGTATATCTTGCAATTTGTGGCGCAGGTCGCTCCCTTGGCTACGTTTGCGCTCCAAGCCTTTTTCAGCAGGTAATAAAGAAAACAATTGGCGCTAAGGTAGATGTAAACATATACAAGGAAAACAGAGATATTCTTTATGGCGCTCTTAGCGAATATGGCTACGAATGTGTTCAGCCGGACGGAGCATTTTACCTATTCGTAAAGGCGCTTGAGGATGATGCTTATAAATTCTTTGAGAAGGCAAAGCAAAAGGAAATTTTAGTAGTGCCCTGCGATGATTTCGGAGTTAGTGGCTATGTAAGAATTGCCTACTGCGTTGACAAACAGAGAATAGTAAACGCATTACCTGCCTTTAAGGCGCTTGCAGAGGAATACAAAAAATAATAGCAAATTAAACGGAGAATACAAAATGGAAAAAATCAAAATGACAACTCCTCTTGTTGAAATGGATGGAGATGAAATGACAAGGGTTATTTGGAAAATGATAAAGGATGAGCTTCTTCTTCCCTTCGTTGACCTTAAAACCGAATATTATGACCTCGGCTTGCCCGAAAGAGAGCGCACAAAGGACAAGGTTACCTTTGATTCAGCATATGCAAACCAAAAATATGGTGTTGCTGTAAAGTGCGCTACAATAACCCCAAACAAGCAGCGTGTAGAGGAATATAACCTTACACAAATGTGGAAAAGCCCTAACGGTACAATTCGTGCAATTCTTGACGGAACAGTATTCAGAGCGCCAATTTTAATTGACTCAATTAGACCTGCAGTTCGCAACTGGAAAAAGCCAATTACAATTGCACGTCATGCATATGGTGATGTTTATAAGGCAACGGAGTATAGAGTTCCGGGCGAGGGAAGCGCAGAGCTTGTATTTAAGGACAAAAACGGCAACGAAGTATTCCATGAAACAATATACGACTTTGAATGTCCAGGTGTTTTACAGGGACAGTACAACAAGGACTCGTCAATTCGCTCCTTTGCTCACTCGTGCTTCAATTACGCAATTCAGACAAAGCAGGACCTTTGGTTCTCAACTAAGGATACAATTTCCAAGCAGTACGACCAAACCTTCAAGCTCATTTTCCAAGAGATTTACGAAAATGACTACAAGGCAAAATTTGAGGAGCTTGGCATAACATATTTCTACACACTAATTGACGATGCAGTAGCAAGAGTAATTCGCTCCGAGGGTGGCTACATTTGGGCTTGTAAGAACTATGATGGTGACGTTATGTCCGATATGGTGTCAACAGCCTTTGGCTCACTCGCAATGATGACATCAGTTCTCGTTTCACCTAACGGTCAATATGAATACGAGGCAGCACACGGAACTGTAACAAGACATTATTATAGATACCTAAAGGGTGAGGAAACCTCTACAAACCCAATGGCTACAATTTATGCTTGGTCAGGCGCGCTTCGCAAAAGAGGAGAGCTTGACAAGCTTGACAGCCTCGTTGACTTCGCAAACAAGCTCGAGGAGGCTTGCATAGATACCTTAAATGATGGTATTATGACAAAGGACTTAGTAGGACTTGTTACTGAGGGAACAAAGGCTCAGGCTGTAAATACAATTACCTTTATTAAGGAAATTCGTGCTCGTCTTGAGAAGAAATTAGCATAAAAGTGGCACCCTGTGTCTAAAAAAGCATAAATTTATAGGCTCTCCCTTGAGTTTTTCAAGTGGAGAGCCTGCTTTTTTACAAGTAACGTTTAAAATGTGAATGCCTGTCGAGCCCTAAAGAATAAGGAGCCTATATTAAGAGCATTAGCCACAGCCTCGGTGTGCGCTTGCTATTTCTTTCTTGACAATATAATATCATTATGTTATAATTTTATTATCATAGACTTAGTATTATAAAGGAGAAAAGGTACTAATATGAAAAAAATAGCATTATTGTTAATGGCGCTTTGCTTAACAGCTATACTTATGATGGCATCGTGTGGGGAAACAGAGACACCCCCTGCTGATACAGGCTCAGAGGAAACAAAGGAGCCACATAAGCACTCCTATGGTGAATGGGTAACCGAGCTTGAGCCGAGCTGTACAGAAGATGGTAAGAGGACAAGGGCGTGCTCCTGTGGCGATGTTCAAGAAGAGGTAATAGAAAAAACAGCACACAGTTATAAAAATTATATTTGTACCGTATGTAGCACTCCTATAAAACAGAGCGAGGGCTTGTCATATGAGCTTGACAAGGCTACAAATACATATGTTGTAACAGGTATTGGCGATTGTGAGGATAAGGAAATTTTAATTCCAGCCTCGCGTTATGGCTTGCCAGTTGCTATAATAGGCGAAAATGCATTTAAGGGCTGTGTATCTATTACAGGCGTAATAATGCTTGATAATATAACCGAAATAAGAGAAGGCGCATTCTCAGACTGTAGCGCGCTTGAGCTTGTAGTATTGCCAAGTGGCATAGCTAAAATACCAAGCACTACATTTGCATATTGCAAATCACTTAAGAATGTAGCAATACCAAATGGCGTAAAGGAAATTGATGACTGGGCATTTTATGGCTGTTCCTTGCTAAATAATGTCAAAGCCCCAGATAGCGTTACTAAAATAGGCTATAACTCATTTGCAAAGTGTAACTCTCTTACAAATATAACAATTGGCAAGGGAGTAGCCGAAATTTCAGAAAAGGCATTTTCAAGCTGTAATCAGCTTAAGAGCATAGCAATACCAAATGGCGTTAAGGAAATAAAGTCAGCCGTATTTAGTGGCTGTACATCACTTGAAGAGGTGTCGATAGGCAGTGGTGTTGCATCTATAAGTAACGATGCCTTTGATGGCTGCTATAACATTAAGAAAATAACGGTTGATGACAAGAATAATAGCTATAAGTCCATTGATGGAGTATTATATAGCAAGGATATGACCGTTCTTGTTAAATACCCATCGGCAATGGCAGGGGAAACCTTTGAAATTCCAAGCAGTGTAAAAAAGATACACAGTAGCGCATTCCGTTTTTCCAAGGCGCTTAAGAATGTAGTGATTCCAAATAGCGTAGAGGAAATAGGCGCAAGCGCATTTTCTAACTGCGAGGCGCTTGAGAGCGTAACAATAGGCGCTAATGTAAAATCAATGGGCACAAGCGCATTTTATTGCTGTATGAAGCTTAATAAGGTGAGCTTCAACGCAACAGCAATGAATGATTTGAGCCAAATTGCTTATGCATTTGACAAGAGTGGTAGCGAAGGCTCGGGAATAAGCGTAAACGTGGGCGCAAGCGTAACAAAAATACCTGCATATTTGTTCTGTGGTGGAGCTCAGCCTGCGAAAATAACCAATGTAGCCTTTGATGGCACATCTGTTTGCCAGAGCATAGGAAAAAATGCGTTTGAAAGCTGCGATTCTCTTGCAGAAATAATTATTCCAGGTAGCGTAAGCGTAGTAGCTGATAACGCGTTTAATAATTGTAAATCACTTAAGAGCGTAGAGCTTTCACAGGGCGTTGCTTCCATAGGAAACAATGCGTTTGCTAACTGTATAGCATTAGAGGGAATAACAGCTCCAAATAGTGTAGCTACAATAGGAAAGAGCGCATTTATTAACTGTGCATCACTTAAAAGCGTGGTATTACCGGCAAATATAGAAGCAATAGAAAACAGCACCTTCCTTGGTTGCGTTGCTTTAAAGAATATAGAAATACCAAGCAAGGTAAAGACTATTGATACATCTGCATTCTCTGGATGCGTGGCGCTTTTGAGCATAACAATACCAAATAGTGTTACTGAGATAGGCAGAAATGCATTTGATGGCTGTACAGCCTTAGAGAGTGCAACAATATCTAATAAGGTGGCAGTAATAAAAGAGGATACATTCTCTAATTGTACTTCACTAAAAAATATAGAAGTACCAAGCAGTGTAACCGCAATACAGAAAAAGGCTTTTTATAATTGTACAAACCTTCAAAGCATTACCTTGAAGGAAAATCTAAATAAAATCGGTGAGTACGCGTTTGAGTATTGCACCAGCCTTGCAAGCATAACTATACCAAATAGTGTGACCTCAATTGGTGTTGGTGCGCTACAAGATTGTACATCGCTTTCCACCCTTGTAATTGGAAACGGAGTAAAGACTCTTCCAATGGGACTTTTACACGGATGCTCAAATCTTAAGGGTCTTACAATACCCTTTACAGGTGCAAGCGCAAACGCAACGGAAGAATCATCAAGCACCACGTTTGGATATATCTTCGGCGCAACAAGCTATGCAAACGGTGTTGGAACCAAGCAATATTACTCAACAACACAAAGCATTACATACTACATTCCATCAACCCTATCAACCGTAGTGGTAACTGGTGGAAATATGATGTATGGCGCATTTTACAATTGCTCAAACATAATATCTATTACTATACCAAATGGCATGAGGGCAATAGGAGAAAAAGCATTTGCTAATTGCTACAAGCTTGTCGAGGTATATAACCTATCCACGCTTAATGTATCATCACATTTTGATTATGAAAAGGTAGTACACACCTCACTTAGCGAAAAGAGCATAATCGAAACAGATAACAACTATCTCTTTATGACGTGGAGTGGTAAGAGCTATCTTATGGGATATATTGGTGAGCAAAAGAAGTTGGAGCTGCCTGAAAAATACAAGGGAAGCGTATATAGTATTTATGAGTATGCCTTCTACAACCGTTATGATATAACAAGCATAAAGATAAAAGACGGTAGCGTAAATACAATAGGAGAAAATGCATTTAATAACTGCTCAGCACTAAAGACATTAGAAATAGGAACAGGAGTAGCATCCTTGCCTGCAAGCGTGCTTCGTGGCTGTTCAGCTATTGATACCTTAGTGCTTCCATTCGTGGGAGGCAGCAAGAGTGCTTCAAGCGCTTCAGCGCAAACGCTTTTGGGATACATTTTTGGGCAGGATGCCTTTGATAATGCAGTAGCTAAGGACCAATATTACAAGGAAAATGAATATGTAACCTACTACATTCCTTCGTCGTTAAGAACACTAACAATAACAGGCGGTAGCATTCTTTATGGTGCCTTGTATAATTGTAGCTCTATTAGCAGTGTGACAATAGGTGATAGCGTTGGAATTATAGGCTACGGAGCATTCTATAATTGTAGCTCGATAGGTAGCATAAAGATAGGCGCAGGTGTAGCAAGCATAGGTGATTATGCATTCTATAATTGCAAATCAATAAAAGCTATTACTATACCAAATAGCGTAAAGGAAATTGGTTGGGGAGCCTTCCAGGAATGTAATAGCTTAGGAAGAGTAGCCTTTAAAAATTCAGCAGAATGGTATGTAACTCAAATTCTTGATGATGTAAGAGGTATTGATATTCAGGTATATCCTGAAAATCCTAAGGATGAAGGTAAAGTAAAAGCACAAGAAGAAGCAAATGCTAAAAAGCTTAGGGAAACCTATAACAACTGTTATTGGTATTGCAAATAAATAAAGCAAAAAAGCGTGATGCCACCAAAAGAGCATCACGCTTCCTTGCTTGAAAGCTTCGACCTTGCGAGCGCAAAAATCAAAGAAATTAAATCTATACAATTACTGTAATATTGCTATGTAAGCATTTTATTTATGATATAGTAATCAAAATTTATATTTTAGGAGGAGCTATGAAGAATACATATAAGCTCTTAGTATCGCTTTTATTATGCTTAATATTTACTTTTGTAATTTGTGCATGTGGTAACACAAGCGATACAGATAAAAATCAAGGTGATACTGGCAGTAGCGACAAGGCTGAAAGCACCTGTGAGCATACGTGGGAGATTATAAAGGGCAAGGAAAGCACTTGCACCGAAAAGGGAATTTCCAACGGAAAGGCGTGCTCAAAATGTGGTGAAATTCTTGAGGCACAAGAGGTAACAGAGGCGCTTGGGCACTCCAAAATGACAATTCAAGGCAGAGCTGCAACATGTGTAAAAACAGGTCTTACAGATGGAGAAAAATGTGCGCGCTGTGGTGAGATTTTAAAAGAACAGCAGGAAATAAAAATGATTCCGCACAGCTACGATTACTATGGCTCATGCCAAGGCTGCACAAGCGTAATTGGTGAGGCTGTTGTCGTAGTTCTTGACATTTCCTCAAGTATGAAGGAGCTTGTGGAAGAGGGCTCTCGCTTTACGATAGCCAGAGATTCCCTTCTTGAATTTATAGGCGATTTTCGAGATTATGATTACTTTGGCTTAATCTTATTTGATGGAAATACTCATGTCGCTATGGACCTTGCAAAAATAGAAAACAAGGAACAGTTTTTAAAGAAAACAGAATATAATCTAAATCATCTATATTATGTTTATTATCTTGACAAGGATGGAAATGAAACAGATATAGTAGTAAACCAAAGCGATGGCGATAAATATATTTCCGAGGGCTATACAATCCCTGAATACGGAAATGGAAACGGACAAAACGGAGGATATGACAGATTTAATGGAAATGCTATAAAAACCTATGGTACATGCTATTACAATGCAATAGATAAAGCCTGTCAAATGTATAATGGCTTTGAAGAGGAGGCAATTTCTAAAAAGGTAATTTTCATTTCTGATGGAGAGCCCTCAGACAAAGGAGCTGGCTATGTTGATATTGTTGAAAGCATGGCACAGAATGATATTATAACTACATCCATTGGACTTGCGACAAATAATACAAATGCAATTACCGAAATGACCCTGATTGCCGACGCAGGAAATGGTGTATATAGACCAGCAGATGATAAAAGAGACCTTTCAATACAGCTCAATATAACATATAGAAAGGCAGAGCTTGATGATAAGGTCGGAAAGGTAGATGATTTCGTTTTTGTTGAGTATGACGAAGAATATTATTTAATCGCATATGAGGGAAACAAAAAGGAAATAACATTGCCAAAGGAATTTAATGGCAAGCCCTATTCTGTTTTTAAGAGCGCTATTTCAAATAACAATCAAATTCAAAAAATCACAGTTCCAAGTGGAATATCCCTTTCAAAAAATGCTATTGTAAATTGTCCATATCTATTCTCAATAGTGATAGAAGAGGGAGCATCATTCACAAATGACTTTGTAATGAATTGTATGAGATTGCAATTAATTTACAATGGAAACATAACAGACATCCGTCAATCAAATAAATATGTAGCAATTGACAATAATAGAACAATGTATAAGCCAGTGTATGAGGTTCCTATAGACAACGAAACAAAAATAGAAATAACAGATGACGGATATGTATTTTATAAAGGACCACAAGCTACAAGTAATCTTACACTTTTAATAGGCTATATAGGCGACAAAACAGAGCTTGTATTACCAGAGGCAGGACCAGACGGTAGTGATTATCATATTGAATACGGCGCATTTGCAAAAACAAATATAAAGAGTATAGAAATAAAGTCAGGTGTCATTCAAGTGCGCGACTTTGCATTTACCTCTGACAAGCTTGAAAAAATAACGTTTAGTCAAACAAAATCAATTACCTTCAAAAACTCGGCGTTCTATGGTTGCACAGCGCTTAAAGAGTTTAACTTAGGTTCGATTAATATAAATGCATCCGTTTTAACAGGAATATCATATGAAAGTATAACCGTCAGTGAGGACAATGCTTATTTGATGGTTGAAGATAATATTCTTTTCAGCAAGGACAAAAAAACACTTATTCGTTATCCAAATAATAAATTAGATGAAGAATATACAATACCTGAGAGTGTAACCACGATAGGAAGTAGTGCGTTCTTGGGTTGCACCTCGCTAACAAGTGTAACAATACCTGAGGGAGTAACCACGATAGGAGAAAATGCATTTTATAACTGCTCAGCGCTAACAAGTGTAACAATACCTGAAGCTGTAACCAAAATAGGAAGTAGCGCATTCTATGGTTGCACATCACTTGCCGAAGTAAGCTTTAATGCAATAAAGGCAGATGATTGCAATTCATATGGTCAAATTTTCTCGAATAATCTATCACAAAAGGAATTCAAGCTAACAATAGGTAAGAACGTAACAAAAATACCTGCTAATTTATTCTATTCAGCTAAAATAAAAAGTGTGGAATTTGAAGTGGGAAGTGTATGCGAAAGCATAGGCGATTATGCCTTCTATGATTGCTATTATCTTGAAAGTGTAATGATTGGCGAGAATGTAACCACAATAGGAAAAATGGCGTTTTTCAACTGCTCCTCGCTCAAAAGCATTACTATACCCGCAGGTGTAAAAGAAATATCAGCAGATGCCTTTACTAAATCAAGAATATCTACAATAATCTTAAAAGCAGGCGCTAAAATGACTATTCCATATGGTGTATGGTCGGCAAACAATACAACGTATGAGGCAGGACAAGAGCTTTGCTTTGATGAGGACACGACTCTTACACTTGTTTCTGGTGATAGTGGCCATATTTGTGTATCAACAGCTAACGACTTTATTTATTGCTTAAATAACGGTTTGTCCGTAACACTCACTAATGACATTACAATAAACCAACAGATTCGCATGACTGCTATATCAAATCACTCAATTTGTAGTGTTAACTTAAACGGACACACAATTACATTTTCTCCCCAATTATCTACCTGTATTGAAATATGCCGCACAGGCTTGCATTTTAGAGGAGATGGAGAAATTATATATAATGACATAGGTTGTTTTGTGAATATGCGAGACCATAACTTCTATAAAGGTGTAAACAAGCTTATTATAGATGAGGGTGTTAAAATTTCTATGCCTTATGCGACATTAGCATGCGATGATAGTAGTATCGTTTATGAAGGCTATCCTCTTATAAAAATTTATGGCGATGTAACAGTAAGAACGCTATATGAGGAAAGAAGCAATGTAGCAAGAACACCAAATATAGAAATATTTGATGGTGCAGTAATAACCTTGGACAGAGCGCCTACAAAGAGTTTTTCAAATACTGACATAATTACAATTTCAGTGCTTGGTGGAGCAATATATTCAAACGATAGCCAAAATGGATTTTTCAATGATAGCAGTGTAGTTTATAATATAACAGGCGGAAAATTCTATTTTGCAAAAACGGAAGATTCGGCAACGCTTGAACAAAAAATCGAAGATGGCTATGAAATAAGCACCATAACCGAGGATGAAAAAACCTTTTATACCGTTTCACAAAAATAATAGTCTAATAATAAACAAGGGGATGTCGCATTAAGCGACAGCCCCTTTTGTTATTTTAATAGGCTTTTGATTTTTCTCACGCTTTCGTTAAGGCTTTGTGTGTTTATTATTCCGTTTTGGTCAAACGAGGTTGCCTCTAAGGTAAAGCTGCCCGTGTAGCCAATTTTCTTTACAAAGGAAAAGAATTTACAAAAATCAATTTCGCCCTTGCCAATATGCAAAACCCTTAGGTTAGACCAGTCCTTATATGTGCCCATATAGTCATTTATGTGCATATGGCGAATGCTTTTGGCAATATCGTAATTTTCGCTTTTGTAAATTTCGTCAAGCTGCTTGTGAAATTCAGCCATTTTTGTATCAAATGTGAAGCAAATGTCGGGATACGTGTTTATAAGAGTGCGAAAATGTGTCATCGGGTCAAGCTGATTACAAACGACATTTTCAACGGTTAACTCAAGCTCATATCGCTCAGCAATTTGCCTTAAATACTTAAAGCATTTAATATTGTAGCTTATATTCTTATCCGATATTATTCCATTCCATAGATGTAAAATGAGAATTTTTGCTCCAAGCTCCTTGGCTAATTTGCAATTTAATTCAAAAAGCTCCAAGGCGTAATCAAGCCTGTCATGGCTTATCAGCTCGCCAATTTGCTTTTCGACGTGGAATGAGTAAACAGGGAGCGAAAGGGATTTTATCGTACTTCTAACCTTATCAATAGAGTCGTGCCAGCTATCGTACATCATTATTTCCAGTCCGTCGCACTCTAAAAGAGGGCATACGTCCTTAAGTAGAGCGACATCTCGACCATTTGGGCGACCAAGCATTGTCCCCGTTGAAATAAAAACCTTATTCATAAAGCCCCCTTTTAAAAGAATATTATGCAAGAATTTTAGCATAAAGCAAGAAAAAATTAAATTTAATGTAAATAGCTTAATAGAATTGTATTATTTTTGCGAGCCATTTTTTGCTTTGCGCCTTCTTATGATTTCAAATACAAATGCGCCTGCAACAATACTAAGGCATATAGGACTAAGTACAAATGAAACGCGTCTTAGCGCTGTGCCCTCATATTTTGTTTCTATAGAGTATTCACCACTTGGAATGTTAAAGGAAACAAGACCGTCGGTATCTAATCCGTTAATAGAAAGTAGATTACCTGTTTTTTGCTCCTGGGCGTAAATTTTGTAGCCAGGGTAGTATATAAGAGGGAGTTGAACCAAGGAGTCCTCGTATATTGAAGCCTCCATTTCATAAACGGGCGCTAAGGTGTATTTTGTATCAATATTTCCACTGCCTGTAAGAATAACAGGGGAATAGCGATATGGCTCCTTACCTTCAAAATAAGAGGTTAAGTCTTTTCTTATTTTATAGCAAAGCGAATTTTCATATTTTGACTCATATAGCCAGCTTGTCAAGGGCTTAGGACAATATTCCTTACAAGCTCCAATTGTATCAGTGCGATAAAAAAGCTCCTCGCTGCTTATATCAGGCACCCATTTGGTGTTATTTTCATATGCCAATCGCTTTTCTAAAAGCGATTGATTAAGTACAACGAAAAGTGAAATTACGATAGCTAAAATTGTTACAAAATGCTTTTTCCTTATATGCTTTACAAGTAGCACGGCTAAAATTGCAAGGCAAAGCTGAACCAAGGACCATATTCTCCAGGCAAATTGAATTTTTCTCAAAAATGCAGGGGCGATAAAATACCAAAAATCCTCGCTTGCCATAACGAAAATTGCTAAAATTATCGTAATGCCTACAAAGTAGAAAATAGGTTTTTCAAAAATGCTTTTTTCCTCATCCACTAACTCAACGGATGAATATGTCTTGTATGTGTAAATTAAAGCAAACACTATAATGCCAAGGTAAATTTCCATTCTTGCGCCACTTATTGAAGCTACAATAATAGCAAGACAAGTACAGATTGGCAAATGTGTATATTTGTATGGCATATGCCTTGATAAAAGGCGATATGCTATTAAAAATACTAAAATAGCGAGAACAAACATAAAAATTCCCGTTATTAAAAAGCTACCCGCAACTCCGTTGTCAGCTAACCAAGGGAAATTTAAAAAGCCAGAAAAGACCATAAGACTATTAGTTGAGCCGGCAAGATGACTGGCGTTTGTCCACATTGAATATTCATCAGAAATATTATAGTAGTCCATACCAAGCAGCTCAAGCTGTGAAAACAAGCCAATAGAGGCAACACCTACAAGCAGAAAAACAGATACAAGGCAATATATAATATATCTTGGCTTTTTTAATATGGAGAAGATAGTCTTTATGTTGAATATCAGATATAAAATACCTGCAATAAATATAATCATTGCTGTTAGGTTGTGGGTAAGATATAAAAGCGCTCCACCTAAAATAATTTCAATAAATGGTAAAAGTGAGCGTTCATTTTCTTTTATGTTAACAAGGTCGTAAAGCCCCATAAAAAACAAGGGGATAAACATAAAGGCAAAGGTCTCGGCAAAGGCGCTTCTTGAAAATGCGTCAAATATACGATAGGGATATAAAACATAAAGTGCGCTTGCAACAAGCGATGCAACACGATTGTTTTTTGAAATTCGCATAGCAAGATGATACATAAAAACGCCTGAAAAAATAACCGTATTAACCAAAACAAATTTAAAGGCAGTAATAATGGAAACGCCAAAGGAATTAAATATCAGCGCAAATATAACAACAGTAAAATGTGGCACGGGAGAATAGAAAAGAGTTCCACCCATACCATAGCCAAGAGCTAAATTACTACTTATTGCGCTAAGAGAGCCTTCACTTATTATCGTTTGAAATTTATCGTGTATATTTCCGAGGTGAAAATAAAAATCATCACCTAACGCAAAGCCCTCGTAAAAAACCAGATAGGTTCCTATTAAAGAAAACGCCAAAATCATTAAATATGGTAAAAAACCAACAATGGCACTACGTGTTTTACTCATTTTGACCTCATTTTAAATACAACTTAAATATGTGTTTATTATACACTAATGTAAGAATAATGTCAAGAAATGTGTCGAGCTGTGTCAAAGTGAGCAAAAGCAACAAGGCATTTGGGTAAAAAGAAAGGTCCTGCAAAAAGCAAAGACCTTTAATGAATTTAAAGAGATATGTGTTTTTTGTTATCCCAAAAGCATAATAATTAGCTCTGTGGCAAACGCTCCAAGGCACGAAACAAGGGCAACAAGCGTTAAGCCCTTTCCCTTGTATGCAAAAATACAGCCAAGAATAAGTCCTGCAAAGCTTGAGGCAACATTACCTGTTGAATAGAAAATTGCAGGCAAGGTCATCGCTGCTAAAACCGAGTAGGGAATATAGCTAAGAAATGAGCGTACAAATTTATTTTCTATGGTCCTTTTAAATAGAGCAAAGGGAAGTGCACGAATAAGGTAGGTCGAGCCCGAGAGAATAATTAAGTAAATTAAAAAATCATTCATTATCTATCACTCCCTTCCTTAGATGTGTCTATTGGAAAAAGAAGTGCGCCTATTATAGCAGCCAAAATAGCGCATACGCTAATTGAAATACCCGAGGGAATTTCCCTTAAAATTGGGAGGTAATAAAATAGGCAGTGAAGTATTCCTGCGATACAAATAACGATTAGTATGGGGCGCGATTTTTTTGCAGGTGGAATTATAATTGCCAAAAACATACCGTATATAGCAATACAAAGTGATGAAATAATAATAGGTGGCAAAACGTTTCCAATCAGGCCTCCGACAAGTGTGCCAAGAGTCCAGCCTATCCAGGGCATAACGCAAAGGCCGAGGAAAAATTTTGGCTCAATCCTTTTTTCAGTTGATGCCACAGCAAAAATCTCATCAGTTATAAAAAAGCCAAGCAACCATCGTTTTATTCCCTTGAAGCTCGGGCTAACCCTTTGAGATAGCGACACCGACATAAAGGAATATCTGACATTTATAGTTAGCTGAGATATAAGCATTGTAATATATTGCATAGGATTAACCATAATGCTAATTCCTGCAAGCTGACCTGCCGAGGTTAGTGTAAGAGCTGAAATTATAACAGCCTGCCACCACTCAAAGCCAAGCGAAATTGCCATAATACCGAAGGTAAAGGATACAGAGAGGTATCCAAGCCCAATAGGGACCCCAGCCCTTAGTCCCCTTAAAAATAGCTTCATTGTAATAGTCCTTTAAAAAATGATATGAATTAAGCGAAGCAGTATGCTTCGCTTAATGCTATGATATAAATCTATGCAAAAATCATTCCCACTCAATAGTGCCAATTGGCTTTGGAGTAAGGTCGTAAAGAACACGGTTGATGCCCTCTACCTCGTTTGTTATACGATTTGTGATATGGTGAAGAAGCTCGTACGGAATTTCCTCAATAGTTGCGCTCATTGCGTCAGTTGTGTTAACTGCACGAATGATAGCAGGCCAGCCCTCGTAGCGAGCGCCATTTTTAACACCAACGCTCTTAAAATCTGGAACTGCAATAAAGTATTGCCATACCTTACCATTAAGACCGTTTTTATCAAATTCCTCTCTAAGAATTGCATCAGCCTCTCTTAGAGCATTAAGTCTATCTCTTGTGATAGCGCCAAGGCAACGAACACCAAGTCCGGGACCTGGGAAGGGTTGACGGAATACCATCTCATCAGGCAAGCCGAGAGCCAAGCCAACAACTCTTACCTCGTCCTTGTAAAGAAGCTTTACAGGCTCAACAAGCTCAAATTTAAGGTCCTCGGGCAAGCCACCAACATTGTGATGCGCCTTAACTCCGTCACTTTCTATAATATCGGGATAAATTGTTCCTTGAGCGAGGTAGTTAATGCCATTTAGCTTTCTTGCCTCCTCCTCAAAAATGCGAATAAATTCGCCACCGATTATCTTACGCTTTGTTTCAGGGTCGCTAACATCCTTTAATTTTTCAAGGTATCTATCAGTTGCATCGATGTAAATTAGGTTAGCATCAAGCTGCTTGCCAAATACCTCAATAACCTGTTCGCTTTCACCCTTACGCATAAGACCGTGGTTTACGTGAACACAAACGAGCTGCTTGCCAATTGCTTTGATAAGAAGAGCCGCAACAACAGAGGAGTCAACTCCACCAGAAAGTGCGAGTAAAACCTTACCGTTGCCAACCTGCTTACGTATAAGCTCAACCTGCTCGTCGATAAACTTGCTTGCAAGCTCCTTTGTTGTGATACGTGCCATTGATTCAGGACGTACATTGCTGTTCATAGGAAATCCTCCCGTAATTTAAAAAATTATAGAAAAAGTATAGCACAATTTTTTTTGTTGTGCAATATATTTTTTGCAAAAAAATACAAAAAACTTTAAAAAACTCCCGAAATTTCCTTCGAGAGTTTTAAATTTTATTTCATACTGCTATATATGATGTCAAAAGCTCTCTTTACATCCTTGTCTGTCGGTATATTACAGTCCTTTAAGGGATAGTCTATTCCAAGCCCCTCATACTTGACCTGTCCTAAATTATGGTAGGGAAGAACCTCTATTTTTTCAATGCTTGAAAAGCCCTTTAAAAACTTGCCAAGCCCTTTAAGAGCATCCTCGTCATCTGTATAAGAGGGCACAAGCACGTATCTTATGCGAGTCTTTACACCCTTTTCGTTTAGGTATTTTGCAAAGTCGAGGACATTTTCATTTGAACAAGAGGTAAGACGCTTGTGCATATCTGAGTCAATATGCTTTATATCAAGCATAACAAGGTCACAAAGCGAAACGAGCTTATCGAATTTTTTCAAAAGCATTTCGTTTCTTCTGTCAAATAATATACCCGAGGTATCAAGACACGTGTGTATATTTTTCGCCTTTGCCAAGGAAAACAGATCTATTAAAAAGTCTATTTGGCAAAGAGGCTCACCACCGGTTGCAGTAATGCCACCCGTTTTATAAAACGGTAGATTTCTTTCCATTTTAGAAATTATCTCAATGGCCTCATAGCTTTGTCCCAAGCTGGCATTCCAGGTATCTGGGTTGTGGCAATAAAGACAACGCATAGGACAACCCTGGAAAAACACTACGAAGCGTACACCTGGTCCGTCAACAGTACCAAAGGACTCAATTGAATGAATGTGCCCCTGCATATTAGATACAGGAGTGGAAGGTTCTTGAAATAACCTCGTCCTGTTGCTCCTTTGTAAGCTTAATAAAGTTTACAGCATAACCAGAAACACGAATTGTAAGCTGAGGATAAAGCTCGGGATGCTTTTGAGCATCAAGTAAGAGCTCCTTGTCAAATACGTTTACATTCAAGTGGAAGCCACCCTTAGAGGTGTAACCATCGAGCAAGGCAATTAAGTTATCAATTCTTTCCTCGTTTGTTTTACCAAGGGCAGAGGGGACTATTGTAAATGTATTTGAAATACCGTCCTGAGAATCCATAAATGGAATCTTAGCAACAGAAGCAAGTGAGGCAACAGCTCCATTTGCATCGCGTCCGTGCATTGGGTTAGCACCTGGCGCAAATGCCTCTCCTGCTTTTCTACCATCAGGAGTAGAGCCTGTGTTCTGACCATATGATACGTTAGATGTGATAGTCAGAATAGAGGTTGTAATAATACCGTCACGATAAGTGTGATTTTGACGGAGGTATTGAATAAAGGTGTGAAGAACCTCCTTGGCAATCTCGTCAACTCTGTCATCATCATTACCGTATTTAGGGAAGTCGCCCT
The DNA here is from genome assembly GCA_017937135.1 of Clostridia bacterium. Taxonomy (GTDB): domain Bacteria; phylum Bacillota; class Clostridia; order Oscillospirales; family CAG-272; genus RGIG2000. The sequence goes on from JAGBEE010000006.1 coordinate 73,246, forward strand.
CTACTATATAATCAGTAACAATGCCACGCTCATCTCTTACGACCTTAACCTTTGCATACTTAATAGCAGAGAGAGAGTCCGCAACAACAGAGAAGCCTGCTATGCCTGTAGCAAACCAACGTCTTACATTCTTATCGTGAAGAGCCATTTGAAGTCTTTCGTAAGAATATTTATCGTGCATATAGTGAATTATATTAAGCGCATTTACATATACGCCAGCAAGCCAGTTCATCATAGCCTTGTACTTAGCCATTACATCGTCATAGTCAAGGTAATCTCCTGTTACAGGACGGTAGTCAGGACCAACCTGTTCGCCAGAAATCTCATCAACACCGCCATTTATTGCATAAAGCAAGCATTTAGCAAGATTAGCGCGCGCGCCAAAGAATTGCATTTCCTTGCCGATTTTCATTGAGGAAACACAGCAAGCAATACCATAGTCGTCACCATGTAATGGACGCATAAGGTCATCGTTTTCATATTGAACTGCGTGGTGCTTAATTGAAATATCAGCGCAGAATTTCTTAAATTCGTCAGGGAGCTGCGAGGACCAAAGCACGGTAAGATTTGGCTCTGGAGCAGCGCCGAGGTTGTTAAGGGTATTCAAGTAACGGAAGGACATTTTTGTAACTAACGGACGTCCGTCAGTGCCCATACCACCAATTGATTCGGTAACCCAGGTTGGGTCGCCTGCGAAGATAGAGTTATATTTAGGTGTTCTTGCAAAGCAAACCATACGGAGCTTCATAATGAAGTGATCGACAATTTCCTGCGCCTCTTCTTCTGTAATTACGCCATTTTTGATATCTCTTTCGGCATAAATATCAAGGAAGGTAGAGGTTCTACCAAGGCTCATAGCAGCACCATTTTGCTCCTTAACGGCAGCAAGATATGCAAAATAAAGCGCTTGAACAGCCTCCTTAAGAGTCGTGGCAGGCTTTGAAATATCACAGCCGTATTTATTAGCAAGCACCTTGAGCATTTCAAGCGCACGAATTTGCTCAGAAAGCTCCTCACGCTCTCTAATTACATCGTAATACATAACTGTATTAGTGCTTGATTTTGCGTTTTGCTTATATTCAATAAGTCTGTCAACACCGTAAAGGGCAACCCTACGATAGTCGCCTATAATTCTTCCTCTGCCGTAAGCGTCGGGAAGACCTGTAATAATGTGATTTGAGCGACACTTTCTCATTTCAGGCGTGTACGCATCAAATACACCTGCGTTATGTGTTTTTCTATGCTCTGTAAAGTTGTAAACAACCTCGGGGTCTATTTCATATCCGTGATCCTTGCAAGCCTTAACAGACATTCTTATACCGCCATAGGTGTGTAAGGGTCTTTTAAGTGGCTTGTCAGTCTGTAAGCCTACAATTTGCTCCTTGTCCTTGTCGATATATCCGGCCTCGTGCGAGGTGATAGTTGAAATAACCTTAGTGTCCATATCAAGAACACCGCCGTTTTCAATTTCCTTCTTCTTTAATTCGCTAACAGCTTGCCAAAGGTCCTTAGTGTTTTTTGTAGGGCCCTTTAAAAAGTCACCGTTGCCATAATAGGGCGTATAGTTGTTCTGAATAAAATCTCTTACGTTGATTTCATCTTCCCAAGCGCCAGAATTAAAGTCATACCATTCGTTTCTCATTTTACCTCCTTTTTGCAGGATAAAATTTTCCTGCGTCGTTTAGTCATTCTAGTACTTATAATATATCATTTTTATAAGATAAAGTCAAGAGAATTTGCGTAGATTTAATGAGGCTTTGAAAAATAATTTTTTCAAACAAAAAGCCTTGAAATCTTTAATACGCTGTGATAAAATAAAAACGATTTTAAAATGAAAGGGTGATTTTAGTGAGCATTCGTATAGGAATATATGGCTATGGTAATCTTGGCAAAGGAGTAGAATGTGCAATAAAGCAAAATCCCGATATGGAGCTTGTTGCAGTATTTACAAGACGAGACCCAAGCACGGTAAAGCTTGTTAACCAAGGCGTACCTGTTTATAAAGCCGAAAGGGCGCTTGAAATGACTAATGATATAGATGTTATGATTTTATGTGGGGGCAGTGCAACTGATTTGCCTGTGCAAACTCCAATGCTCGCAAAATATTTCAACGTGGTGGATAGCTTTGATACTCACGCGAAAATTCCCGAGCATTTTGAAAATGTAGATAAAAGTGCCAAGCAGAGTGGCAAAATAGGTCTTATATCTGTCGGCTGGGACCCGGGCATGTTTTCGCTAAATCGCTTGCTTGCAGGCTCTATATTGGTTGATGGCAAGGATTATACCTTTTGGGGTAAGGGCGTTAGCCAAGGACATTCGGATGCTATTCGTAGAGTAGAGGGAGTTGCCAATGGAAAGCAATATACTGTTCCTGTAAATGAAGCACTTGAGGCTGTTCGCAGTGGCAAAAACCCAGAGCTTACAACAAGAGAAAAGCATACAAGAGAGTGCTACGTTGTAGCAAAGGACGGGGCAGACCTTGAAAAAATTGAAAATGATATAAAAACAATGCCAAACTATTTTGCCGATTACGACACAACTGTTAACTTTATAAGCGAGGAAGAGCTTCTAAAGAATCATGCAGGAATACCACACGGCGGAGTTGTAATTCGTTCTGGCAGAACAGGCGCAAATCTTGAAAATAAGCACATTATTGAATACAACATTAAGCTTGACTCTAATCCCGAGTTTACAGCCTCCGTTATAGTTGCGTATGCACGTGCTGCATATCGTATGAATAATGAGGGAATGACAGGAGCAAAAACAGTATTTGATGTTGCACCGGCATATCTCACAAGCAAAACAGGCGAGCAAATTCGCAAGGAATTATTATAAAGCAAAACGCACCAAAATGAAGTGAACCCCATTTAGTTCACAAAAAACAAAAAACGGCATAATGAAGAACAGGAAGAGGAAATCACCTTTTCCTGTTTTTTAATCGAGTTGTATTGTAAAAAATCAGCCAATCTTCAACAAGGGATAGATATTCTTGA
>JAGBEE010000007.1 GCA_017937135.1 Clostridia bacterium
TGGTTAGAACGCTAGCCTGTCACGCTAGAGGTCAAGGGTTCGAGTCCCTTTCAGGTCGCCACTTTGCCTCTGTAGCTCAGTTGGTAGAGCAGGGGACTGAAAATCCCCGTGTCGTTGGTTCGATTCCGACCGGAGGCACCAGTTGAATATGCGGATTTAGCTCATTTGGTAGAGCGCAACCTTGCCAAGGTTGAGGTGGCGGGTTCGAGCCCCGTAATCCGCTCCAGAAAACAACATCCTCAAACGGATGTTGTTTTTTAACAAAAAAACCAACTTAACATAAAATATAATATGGCGCCATGGCCAAGTGGTAAGGCACAGGTCTGCAAAACCTCTATTCCTCGGTTCAAATCCGAGTGGCGCCTCCAAGAACGAAGCATCCCAAAAGGGATGCTTTTTTCGTTCTTGGAGGCGCCATTATAGATTCGGCGTGGCTTTTCGATATATCGAAAATTCGAGTGTCTAATCTGAAAATGCAGAAAAAACGATTGAGTATCGTTTTTTCAAAATTTTTCGCTCCAAAGCAAGGAGCAATCAGAGTCAAGTGTACCGAGACGAAAGAGAGCGACTATGCGACGAGTGCGGTGTGGCGCATTATAAAAAAGCAAGTAGCATCCCAAAAGGGATGCTTTTTCGTTCATGGAGACGTAATTATGGAATTGATAGAGCTTTTAAATTTTTCGTAATACACAAAAATGTTTTGAGTTTGCAAGAAAATATGATATAATAATTATAAAATAATGAGAGAGCGTGGGTTGGAATATGAAATCAAAAAAGCACATTAAAATAACTCATCCAATAGAGCCACTTTTTAATGAGCATTCAAGAGCTTTAATACTTGGCAGCTTCCCATCAGTGAAATCAAGGGAAGAAATGTTTTTCTATGGCCACGCCCAAAATAGATTTTGGCAAGTAATATCATCAATTTTCAAAGAGCCCATACCAAAAAGCATAGAGGAGAAAAAGAAGCTTATTTTATCTCACAATCTTGCGCTTTGGGACGTGATAGCCTCTTGTGAAATTGTCGGCAGCTCAGATAGCTCTATAAGAAATGTAAAAGTCAACGACCTTAATAGAATTTTGAGCCTTGCAAAAATAGAAAAAATATTTGTAAACGGAAAAACAGCCAAAAAATATTATGATAAATATATAAAGGATATAATAGGAAGAGAAGCCATTTGCTTGCCCTCAACCTCACCTGCAAATGCGATGTGGAGTCTTGATGAATTAACCGAGGAATATAAGCAAATAATTATATAGACAAAATTTTAAAAAAACATTGACAAAGAAGAATTGTTGTGCTAAAATAATTGAGCATTGGGGAATTGTGTAATGGCAGCACGACAGATTCTGACTCTGTTTGTGAGGGTTCAAATCCTTCTTCCCCAGCCAATAAACAAAGGTGGCACTCGTTTGAGTGCCACCTTTGTTTATCAGTTAAGGAGGAAGAAAACAGAAGGATTTGAACGCAGGCGTAAAGAAAACATTCGGGGAATGATTTTAGCCGGTAAGCGAAGAAGTGGTATATCATCAAGCACCAGCGAGTATTCCTTCACAATTTCGCTATCACGAAGTGATAAATTAGCTATTTACTTAAACTCTGTTATGTGCTATAATTTACTAAAAGGTGGTGTAATTATGGAAAAATATGCATGGAAGGCTAAAATAGTTGACGGAGCTCTTGACGAATATATAAGACGTCACGATGCCATATGGGATGAAATGAAAGAGGTACTATTAAGCGCAGGCATTGTCAACTATACAATATGGAATATTGGGAATGAGCTATTTGGCTATTACGAATGTGAAAAGGGCATTGAATACGCAGCAAGGATTCAAAGAGAAAGTCCTATTGTCGAAAAATGGAATGAATATATGAAGGACATTCTTATAATGGAGCTTGACCCAATAACAGGCGCACAGCCAAAGCTTACAAAAGTATTTTCGTTTAATTAAGAAGAGCCCTGCTTTATCCATTTTAAGGTAAAGCAGGGTGTTTCGCGCTTAAAATGCCTTTATTTAAGACAAAATATAACATTTTCCTACAAAAATCTTGACAAATGTGGGGCAAAATGATAAACTGTCAAAAAACACAGGAAATTTAGGGAAAATGGATATATTCAAGTATAGAAACTTAGCTCTGGGTTGTGTAGGTTTTATTTTATCACTATTGGCATCATACTATTTTCCCGCTACATTGTGTGTAGCGGTTTTTTGTTGCAGTCTTTTTGCGATTTTAGCATTTGTGTTAATTTATTTTATAACAAAAAACAAAAAGGTGCTTAAAATACTGATTCGTTATCTTGCAATGCTTTTACTAATTTTAGTAGCTATGATTATAGGTATATTTGTTTTTAATGCAGATAAGGAGATATATACCTATTGTGATGGAGAGGAGCATAAAATACAGGGCGAAATAAAGAACGAAAAAATGAAACAAAGCTATTTAGGAATTTATATAGCTAATATAACAAGAATAGACGAAAAAGAATGTAGCTTTGAAGTGATTTTTTATTGTCCTGACGATAAAATGATAAAGGGCAACACATTTGAAGCAGGCGCATATATACAGGAGCTTGAAAATAGCGAAATTGGCTTTGATGAAAAAAGTGCATATCTTGATGATGGAATTTTAGCAAGTGCAGTCTGTGAGAAATACACCTGTACCAATGAAATCATTGAGGATGTGTCTAATAAAACGATATTTGAAAGCATAAACGAATTTCTTGACAAAAGATTTGAAAAGCATTTAAACGAAGAAACCTCATCGCTCCTTGGTGCACTTTTTCTCGGCAATAGAGAAGATTTAGATGCCTCGACAAATAAAGAATTTACACGCCTTGGTATATCACATATTTTGTCGCTTAGTGGAATGCACCTAACAATAATAGCATTTATTTTTAGCTTGCTTATCGGGCTTTTAAGCTTGCATCGAGTGGCTAATAATTTACTCATTATTCTATCAATAATTATATTTACTGCAATCACAGGTTTTTCCGAATCTTGTGTAAGAGCAGCAATAATGCTTATTGTATTCTACACCATAGATATTTTTGGCGTGGAAAGCGATAATATAAGCACGCTTCTTTTGTCAGTTACTCTAATTTGTGTAGTGAAGCCATATCTTTTGTTTTCTGTATCTTTACAGCTGTCATTTTTATGTATGCTTGCGTGCTTTGTAAGCTCCAAATTTATATATAAATCAAAAAAGCTCAAGGGTATAAGAAATAAAATACTAAGATACATAGTCTTTTCACTTGTAGCAAGCCTATTTATATTAGCATTTACAATGCCTATTATATTTTTTAAATTCGGTAGCTTTTCACTTTTGTCACCACTATCAAATGTGATGCTTGTACCACTGTTTTCGGCTCTTATATATGCTTGTCCAATATATTTAGCGCTTTGTGATTTTGGATTTGTTGGAGCTTTTGTAGCATGGGTATGCGAGAAAATTACAGCCTTTGGATTATCCATAATAGAATTTGCTTCATCGTGGAGACACATAATGGTGCCAACAAGGACTATACCTCAGCTTATAGGAATGATAATAGTTATAGCATCCTTGGTATTGCTTCTTTTCTTAAGTCGCAAAAGAATAAAAATAGTAATGACAGCCCTAATCGTCGGCATTTTGGTTTTTGCACTTGGAAGCGCGAGCCTTATCATACACAGGGTCAATAATTTTTATGTTGGTGCTTATTCTCATAAAGAAAATGACATAGTATATTTAGAGAATGAAAACAAGCTGACAATGATAGATATAACTAAAACAGCAACCTCAAGTATTATAAAAGCCAAGGGACTACAAGGCTATGTTGGTTACTGTGAAATAGAAAATTATATAATAACCGACTATTCCTTTAATACACCATATTACTTATATAGGCTATGCCAAGGAGCTATGGTAAGAAGGATATATTTACCCATACCTGTGTCCGAAAAGGACAAAATAACGTGCGACGAAATCAAGATGCTTTTTAGTGAGCTTGACACAGAGCTTATCTATTTTGAGTCAAATATAAATTTAGATGGAATACAAATAGATTTTTCTAAAAATCAGGATATAGCGCGCTCAGACAGGAAAAGTGTGTCATTTACCTTTGTTAAAAATGGTTGCAAATTTACATATCTTGGAGCATCAAGCTATGAAATTTTAGATTACTTCACAGAAAAAGAGGCTTACACCTCAGATATCGTAGTATTTGGCTCATATGGGCCGAAATATAAGACAACCTATTATTATGAAATGCCATATCTTGATAAGACGGTATTCTTAGGGAATAGCAAAGAATATATAGATAAAGACCTTTTAAATAAAATTGAGGATACTGTATGCGAAGCAGGGGAAACGGGTATAAAATTCAAGCTGGAAAATTAATTACTTGACTTTTTTAATAACCAAATATACAATATAATATAGAAGGTATTGGAGGTAATATATGCAATCTCTTGTAGAATTATATAAAATTGGAAGAGGTCCGTCAAGCTCGCATACAATGGGACCGGAAAAGGCAGTCAAGGCTATTAAAAAAGCATATCCGCAGGCTGATTTTTTCAAAATCACACTTTTTGGCTCACTTGCTTTGACAGGACAAGGACACGGAACAGATAGAATTATAAAGGAAACTCTTGAGCCTATAAGATGCGAAATAGCCTTTGATAAAAAGTCACCATGCGACTTTCACCCCAACACTATGGAGGTTGAGGCATATAAGGGAAGCGAGCTGCTTACAAAAAAGCGCATATATAGTGTAGGTGGAGGTAGCGTCCTTTTTGATGGCGAGAAGATCGAGGACGTGTACGAAAAAGAGATATATCCACACAACTCCTATACTGAAATCGCTGAGTATTGTGCTAAGGAGAATATTCGCATTTGGCAATATGTTGAGCGCTTCGAGGGGAAGGAAATATTTGATTACCTTAGCAAGGTGTGGGATTGTATGAAGGACTCCATTCGCAAGGGTCTCACAACGCAAGGAATATTACCGGGTGGACTTAATACCCAGCGACGCGCGCAAATACTTTACAATCAAAGACACATAGATGAATCAAGCCAAACACAGGAAAATCGACTTGTTTGCTCATATGCCTTTGCAGTAAGCGAGCATAATGCAAACGGTGGAACGATAGTAACAGCACCAACGTGTGGCTCCTGTGGGGTGGTTCCGTCTGTGCTTATGTATTATCAGGAGAAAAAGGGCTTTGATGACAAAAAAATATTAAATGCGCTTGCAACAGGTGGAATAATTGGAAATCTTATAAAGAAAAATGCTTCAATAAGTGGCGCTGAATGTGGATGCCAAGCAGAAATTGGTTCTGCCTGCTCAATGGCAGCCGCCGCCCTTGCTGAGCTGTTTGATATGGGTCTTGGACAGATAGAATATGCATCAGAGGTAGCGATGGAGCACCATTTAGGACTTACCTGCGACCCAATTGGCGGGCTTGTTCAAATACCTTGTATAGAGAGAAACGCAGTAGCTGCAATGAGAGCGATAAATGCACTCTCCCTGGCAAATTTTCTTTCTGATTCTCGCAAAATTAGCTTTGATATGGTAGTTAAGGTAATGTACGAAACAGGCAAAAACCTTCTTAGCGACTATCGAGAAACATCATCAGGTGGTCTTGCAAAGCATTACACAAATCACAACAATTAAAAACCACCCAAACGGGTGGTTTTTATATTTATTTGTGTAAAAAGCAGACACTCCTACGCATGTTTGTCGGAATTTTGCTCGTTTTCCTCATCACGGTCAATGCGCTTAACCTTTGTTAATGAAATGCTGACATACAGCAAGGCAACAATAGTCATAACACAGGCAATAAGCGATAGAACCTGCTGGGCATAAATATGAATTCCAAAAAGCATATTTGAATTTCCTTGAATATAAGAAACAAGTGGAGAAACAACAAGCGTTGCTAAAAATCCACACACTCCTGCAACTGCAAGCGAAACTGCCAAAGCGTCAGCGCGCCTTTCCTTTGATACATAATCGTAGCAAAGGTTTATTAGAGCACTATTTATACCACCCATTGCAATTGCGTAGCAAATATAGAAAATAGTATATATCACGTGTCCATTTTCTGGGACACAGAAGACATTTATTAAAAATCCTATTGCTGCTATTCCAAAGCAAATTCGAAGCATCTTAGCAAATGAATATTTATCAGCATATTTCCCCCAGACAAAAGAGAAAAATGCGCGTGCAATTGCATAAATTACTCCAAGCACAGCGCCAAAGGTGTAGCTAAAGGCAAGCGCTCCCTCCTTGTACGCGCCGTAAAATGGAATAGCAGTATATGATGCAATATACCAAAGCACAAAAACAAGAGTAACCTTTATAATGCTCTTGTCCTTAAAAACACTAAAAATATTTGATTTAGGCTCGTTAGCATCACAATTCTCGCAGACTTCATTTTTTTGCTTATCAATGGTAAAAATCATTGTAAGCGTATGTAAAATGGTAAGAGCAAAAATCGAAATACCACAAATAATAAACGCAGTTTTAATATTCGTTTCCTTGTAGTAGTCAATCACTGCGCCCATAGCAAAGGTGAATACAACCCCTACAACAAGAGAAATCGCTTCCTTTTTTGCAGTAAACGTGCCCCTTTGCTCGTTGTCAACAAGCGACATAAACCAGTCGATTTTTTTGGGATGAGCAATATTGTAAAAGAAATAGGCGAGTAAGATAACGACAACGAATACTATGATTTTTACGTTAGGATTCCAGCCAGTTAGTGGAACAACGTAAAGAAGCATAAACAAAAGCTGATTGAGTATGCTAAGCGCCATAACAAGCCTTTTGGGCCTTGCCTTGCGAATAAGCAGAGAGCAAAGCTGAAACACACAACCAAGTGAAATAAAAGAGGAAATAATTCCTGTTAGACTCTCCGAGATTCCAAGCTCTCTTGTAAGCGCCGCAAGATACATATCTGCGACTAAAATTGAAATAAGATATTCAAGCGCAGCCTCGATTATGTACATAATACGGCTACGCTTATAAGACTTAGTGTCCATTTTTCCTCCGACTATTTAAGCATATCAAGAAGAGAAGGAATACATTCCTCAAATTTAACGCCATACGGATGTATATCACGCTCAGGTAATGTAGAATTAATACAAAGAACAGTAAAATCAACAGCTATTTTAAGTGCTCTTTTGTAATCAATGCCTTTAGTTAACGCGCCAGCAAAAACACTTGCAAAGGTATCGCCCGTTCCGTGAAAGGCTGCATTGATATTCCCTGTGCAGTAATAGTAGTACTCATCGGTTAATTTATCGTAAAAATAAGCACCCTGTGTCGATTTTTTAAAGGAAACGCTTGTTATAACAGCACGCTTAGCGCCTGCATCTGTAAGCTTTTTTAAAAGCTCCTTTATGTATTTTTCATCATACTCCTCTTTGTATTGGGTGTTAGTTAAAAAGCAAGCCTCTGTAATGTTTGGCACTACTATATCTGCAATACTGCAAAGCTTTGCCATATGACTTGGAAAGCTTCTGTCAAAGCCTGCATACATTTTACCCTTATCAGCCATAGCAGGGTCAACGAAAACAAGATTATTATCGCGTCTAAATTTCTTTATAAAATCAATAACGTAATCTATTTGTAAGGGAGTTCCCAAGTAGCCTGTGTATATGGTGTCAAATTCTATATTATACTTTTTCCAATGCTGTGCGATTTTCGGTATATCATCGCTCAAATCTCTAAATGTAAAGCCCTCAAAGCCACCTGTGTGAGTCGATAGAATTGAGGTTGGCAAAATAGAGCATTCTATCCCCATAGCGCTGACAAGTGGCAACGCAACAGTAATAGAGCATTTTCCAAAGCAGGAAATATCCTGTATTGTAACTATTCTTTTCACAAAATCACCCCTTAATAAGGTATTTACTATTTATGCATTATACATCTTAATTTTCAATTTGTCAACAAAAAACGCGCACGCACAAAAAAATAATTATTATTAGTATATTTTGCTTGACAAAAAAAAGAAATACTGTTATAATAAAATCAAATTTTAAATAAGAAAATCTAACGAGGTAGGTAATAGATATGAAAAAAACATTATTCGAGGGTGTAGCAACTGCACTTGTAACTCCAATGAATTCCGACGGTAGCGTTGATTATGCTTCCTTGGACAAGCTTGTTGATTGGCAAATTAAGGAGGGCGTTAGCGCTCTTGTAGCGTGTGGCACAACAGGTGAGGCATCTACCTTAACCGACGAGGAGCATAGAAGAGTAATAGCTCACGTTGTAGAAAAGGCAGATAAGCGTGTTCCGGTAATTGCAGGAACAGGTAGTAACGATCTTGATTACGCGCTTTCACTTACAAAATATGCTTGTGATGCAGGGGCAGATGCTGTGCTTACAGTAACTCCTTACTACAATAAGGCAACACAAAAGGGACTTGAGCTTATGTTTACAAAATTAGCAGAGGAAAGCAAGGCTCCGGTTATTTTATACAACGTTCCATCAAGAACAGGCGTTAATATTGAGCCTGCAACCTACAAGGCGCTTGCAGACCACGAGAATATTATCGCTATAAAGGAAGCAAATGGAAATATCAGCAAAATAGTTGAAACAATGTCATATGTAAATGGCAAGCTTGATATGTATAGTGGCAATGACGACCAGATAGTACCAATTATGTCCCTTGGCGGAAAGGGTGTTATCTCTGTAGTTTCCAATATTTTGCCAAGAAAAACATCAGAGCTTTGCGCTAAGTTCTTAAAGGGAGATGTACAGGGCGCTGCAAAGATTCAATTTGACCTTCATGCAGTAATTGATAGCCTGTTCTCAGAGGTTAACCCAATTCCAGTAAAGGCAGCAATGGCAAAAATGGGCTTCGGCACAAATACTCTTCGCTTACCACTAACACCTATGAGTCAGGATAAGTACGAAAAGATGCTAAGCCTTATGAGAGAACAGGGGCTTGATGTTTAATGATTAAGGTATTAGTACACGGCTCAAACGGAAAAATGGGTGGTCACGTTATAGAGGCTATTAAAAAGAGCGATGATATGGAGCTTCTTTGTGGAGTTGACCACGTAAAAACAGGGAAAGAGGACTATAAGCATTATTCCTCATTTGACGATGTTAAGGAAAAGCCTGACATAATTATTGATTTTTCATTCCATACGCTTGTAAAGGGCGTTTTGGAATATGCAACAATGGTAAAATGTCCTGTAGTAATCGCTACAACAGCGCTTGATGATAGCGACAAGCAGGCAGTAGCCAAGGCTACACAAAAAATCCCCGTATTTTTAGCAGCGAATATGTCATTTGGAATCGCATTGCTTGCTGATTTTGCAAAGAGAGCAGCAGCAGCCTTTCCTGATGCAGATATAGAGATAGTTGAGGCGCACCACAATAGAAAGGTTGACGCGCCAAGTGGAACAGCAATTATGCTTGCTAACTCCATAAAGGAGGTTCGCCCAGATAGCGAATACGTATATGGCAGAGGTGGGGAAGCAAAAAGAACCAAAAACGAAATAGGAATACACGCGCTCCGTATGGCGAACATAGTAGGAGAGCACGAGGTTTATATAACCACAGATTCACAGCAGCTCGTTTTACGCCACAATGCTTATGACCGTTCACTTTTTGCTGACGGAGCAATTAAAGCTGGCAGATTTTTAGTAGGCTGTGAAAAAGGACTTTACACAATGCAGGATATGTTCAAATAAAATAAGGAGCAGTCCTGCGAAGGAGAAAAATGTATTTAGAGGAAAAGAATTTACTTCACGATAATTTAAGTGTTGAGGGCTCAACGCTTAAATTCGCAGGATATGATACCGTAGCTCTTTGCAAGAAATATGGAACTCCACTTATTTTGCTTGACGAAAACAAAATAAGAAATAGAATGCGCACCTACAAAAACGCAATGGAGAAATATTTTGGCACTGATTCAAGACCACTATATGCAAGCAAGGCTCTTTCCTTCGTTGGTATTTATCAAATAGCAAACGAGGAGGGAATTAACACCGACATAGTTTCAATAGGCGAGCTATATACTGCAAAAAAAGCAGGCTTCCCATTAGAGAGGGCGTTTTTTCATGGAAATTCAAAGAGCGATTTTGACATAGAGTACGCGATTGAAAATGGTATAGGCTTTTTTATAGTCGATACCTATGATGAGCTTTATGCTATTGATAGAATAGCGACAAAGCATAATATAAGACAAAAAATTCTTTTAAGAATAACCCCGGGAATAGACCCTCATACTCACGAGGCGATTTCCACAGGTAAGGTTGATAGCAAATTTGGCACAGCTATTGAAACAGGACAAGCTATGGAAATTACTAAAACAGCAATTTCCTTAGAGGGAATAGACCTTCGTGGCTTCCATTGTCATATTGGCTCTCAAATTTTTGATGTAAAGCCATTTTGCGATGCAGCCGATATAATGATAAAATTCATTGACGATGTAAAAAGAGAAGCTGGTTTTAATTGCGAATACCTTAATCTTGGAGGTGGATTTGGCGTAAGATATGTACAAAGCGACCCCGAAATAGATTACGAGGACAACATTCGCAAAATATCAGAGCATATAAACACATACTGCGCCCAAAACGAGCTTACCTGCCCGAAAATTCTTATGGAGCCTGGCAGAAGCATAGTTGCAGATAGTGGAATTACACTTTATACAGTTGGCTCTGTCAAGGAAATAACAGGCTATAAAAATTACGTGGCAATTGACGGTGGTATGTCAGACAACCCACGCTACGCGCTTTATGGCTCTGAATATACTGTTTTGTGTGCTAATCGTATGGATAGCGAGGATAGCTATGAATGTACAATAGCAGGTCGTCTTTGTGAAAGCGGAGATTTAATTCAGGAGAATGTAAAAATTCCAAAGCCACAAAGAGGCGACAATATCGCAGTATTAGTAACAGGTGCATATAATTACTCTATGGCATCAAACTATAATAGAGTTACAAAGCCTGCTGTAGTTTTGCTTGGCGAAAAGGATCGCTTGGCTATAAAACGCGAGAGCATAGAGGATGTTTCAAGACTTGATATAACACTTGAATAAAAAATAAGAACAGACATAAAATGGGCATTTTACCTCATTATGTGTCTGTTCTTTTTAAATTTTTGAGGGTGACTCAGCTTGAAATCCTTTAACTAAGAGCGCTTTTTTAAGCAATATTTATTTATTTGCGCTCCTATCAAAACTATTTGTACGCAGAAATAAATCCAGAGCATAAAAAATATAAGTGAGCCCATGCCGAGATAAATATTTGGCTTGTTTAATGAGTATGAAATATACATTGAGTAAATAAAGGTAAAAAGTATCCAACCGAAAGCACAAAATGCGCCACCGGGCATAAACTTAAAAATGTTTTTTGATTTGTATAGCCTTGCATATAAAATACTAAAGAAGAAAACAAGTATTGCAAAAAACGCAAGCACCCTTAGCTTAATAATAACGTTAAGAATAACGCTTACTACTGTGCCCTCGGCAGAGGTGCTTGAATAAATTATTTTACCAAGCGAGAAAATGACAAGCGACAAAATAATCATAATATAGAAAAATAGTGTTCGCCAAATTGTCTTAAAAAACCTAAAAATGTATCCACCTGTGTCGTTCTTTTCATAAACTATCTCTATTCCGCGGCACACACCTCCCACTCCCTTACAGGAGGTCCAAATAGCAATAATTATACTGATAGGCAGAAATGAGGAAAAGTCAAGCGACTTTATTTCCTCGATAAGCTTAGAAAAGCCACTAACAAGACCCTCAGGCACTAAATTTGAAAAAACATTTCCAAATTCGTTTACCAACGAAGGGGATAGCTTCGACAAAATAAAGAGAATTAGAGCCAAAAAAGGTACAGAGGAAACGGTTATAAAAAAGCTACCGTAGGCGCTAAGAATATTTATTCTGTCCTTGCCATATGATTTAAATAAATATTTTAAAATTTCCATTGTGTAAATATTTTGTCCTATTTTATCAAAAAAATGCGTACAATTATTTACATTTGAGTATTTTTGTGCTATTATATTAAAGGAAAAATAATAATGAGGAGATATATCAAATGAACAACAAGGTTTTAGTTGAAACAAGCGCACGTCACGTGCATCTTTCAAAGGAGCATATTGACATTCTTTTCGGCGCAGGCTATGAGCTCACAGTTAAAAAGGATCTTAGCCAGCCTGGTCAATTTGCATGCGAGGAGAGAGTTACAGTAGTAGGTCCTAAGAAGTCTATTGAAAGAGTAAGCATTCTCGGTCCTGCAAGAAAGGCTTCGCAGGTTGAGCTTTCATTTACAGATGCTCGCACACTCGGAATTACAGCGCCTGTAAGAGAGAGTGGAGATATCGCAGGCACACCTGGATGCAAGCTTATCGGTCCATGTGGCGAGGTTGAGATTTCCGAGGGCGTTATTATAGCTAAAAGGCATATTCACTTCACACCAGAGGAGGCTAAGGAGGCAAACGTAAACGATAAGGAAATCGTTAAGGTTAAGGTTGCTTCTGAGGGCAGAACTACTATTTTTGATGATGTAGTAGTAAGAGTTAACCCATCCTTCTCAGCTGCAATGCACATTGATACAGACGAGGCAAATGCTTCCTGCGCATTTGGCTTGGTATATGGCGAAATCATAAAATAAAAATACATATTTTAATTACGAGAGGGGACGGCTAAAGCCGTCCTTTTTTTGCGTATAAAAAGCTGTAAAAAAATTCATTAAATTCGCATTAAAATGCGCCAAAAAGCCACAGGGTTGACAAATCAACATGCGTATGATATAATTATTATGTATTTTTATTAGAATTTTAGAAAATACATTTGAAATTGCGAATTGAAATTTTGACAATTTACAATTGTTTGGAGAGAGATTATGATTAAATATGAGAAAACCCAAAGTGTGTTGCAGGGTACAACACCACTTGGCTACATACTTACTATGCCAGATGATATAAAGGAGGGCGAAAGGCTTCCTTTAATAATTTTCTTGCACGGTGCAGGTGAGCGTGGGGACGATATAAATAAGGTCAAAATTTATTGCGTGCCAAAGCTTTTTACACAAAATTCAACGCACAATGGTATTCGCGCATATACTCTAAGCCCTCAATGCCCATACAACACAACCTGGTGCGACTATAAAAAAGAGCTTATTGCCTTAATCGATGAAACAATAGAAAAATACAATATAGACAAAACAAATGTAAGCCTAACAGGTATTAGTATGGGAGGCTTCGGCACTTGGGAAATGGCAATGACATATCCTGACAGATTTTCAAAGATAGCGCCACTGTGTGGTGGAGGAATGAATTGGCGTGCATGGGCACTAACTATGCCTATTCGTGTATATCACGGCAAGCGCGATTCAACAGTTCCGATTTCTCAGTCGGAGGCAATGGTAAACTCTGTTCGCGCCTGTGGTGGAAATGTAGAGTTCACAGCTTACGACGATTTGGACCACAACTGTTGGGACAGAGCCTATGAAAAAACGGATCTTATAAGCTGGCTTGTCTCAAACGAAAAATAAACCGATAGTAGGGTTATAATATGAAAGATATGACATCTGTTAAGCAATCTTGCTGTATGCGTATGGTGCATATATTAAATCCGCTTGCTGGACATGGTCTTGCCAAAAAGGTCAAGAAGCATATGAAGGAAACGGACGAGGTGTACAGCGACCCATCAAGTGAAAATACCTCGAAATTTATCGAGGAGGCTTGTCGCGACTCCAAGCACGATTGTGTTAGTGTTTATGGTGGTGACGGTACAGTTTACAAGGCAGTTAACGCCTTAATGAACAGTGGCTGTGCATCAAATATGAAATTAAAAATAGTTCCATATGGAAGTGGCAACGATTTTGTAAAATCCCTTGACGACAAGGAAGGTGATTTTTTAATCGACGTTATGGAATATAACGGGAAATATGCCGCTAATGTAATAAATATGGGCTTTGACTGTGCTGTTGTAAAAAGAGCAGTTAAGCTAAAAAAAATACCGATAGTTTCAGGAAAAATGGCTTATATTTTTGGTGTAATCGGCGAATTAGTAAAGAAAAAGCCATTCCACGGCAAGATAACTCTTACATATAATGATGGTACAGCTGAGGAAATCGAGGACGATTTTCTCCTTGCAGCTGTTGCCAATGGCAGATGGTATGGCGGTGGCTTTCAGGTTGCGCCTGCTGCCAAGATAGACGATGGAATTTTAGATGTAGTAATAGTTAAAAATATAAAGAGAACAAAGTTCTTAGGTATGGTTGGCGATTTTAAGAAGGGAAAGCACCTAAGCGACCTTGAAATGTGTACTGTAAAGGATGAAATGAAGGAATATATGCTTTACAAAAAATGCATTGGTGTAAAGGTTGAGGGCTGTCCTATGGTTTGCGCTGATGGCGAGCTTTTTGAGGAGAACGTGGTTGATATTAAGGTAATCCCAAAGGCAATTCACTTAATTAAGCACGAGGAAATTGATGAAAAGAAAGCCAAAAAGGAAGCTAAAAAGCAAGCAAAATTAGCCAAAAAAAAGGCTAAAAAGGAAGCCAAGCTTACAAAAAAAGAAAATTAAATACAAAGAAGAAGCACAGCCTCAACGCTGTGCTTCCTTTACAATATTTACAAACTCTTCCTTAGAATAAAGAATATTTATAGCCGAGAGCATTGCATTTGCGCTCATATTTTTAGGTAGGCTAAGCTTATCTAAAACTTCCTCGCGCTTTTTTTGACTGCCCTCACTCCCACTAAGACCTAAGACAAAAAGGTCAGTCTTTGTAATTCCACCCTTCAAGCAGCCATCGCTCGTATCAGAGAACGGGCTCAAAAGCTCAAGTAGCTTTTCCTTCTCAATGCCCTCAACGCCAAGCACGCCTTCCTTTGAAGGAGCTTTTTTTCTTTTTTCCTTGCCCCTTGTGTATGGAATATATAAATTTATAATTTGCTCAGGCTTTAAAATCGTTTTGATATGTGAGCGAATAAGGTGTCCACCACCATCAGAGTCGGTTAATAAAATAACCTTCGATTTTTCAGCAAGGCGCTTTATTAAAATCGCCTTTTCTTGATTGTTAAATATTTCAAAGCCACCCGTTGTAATAATAGTCGCCTCAAAAAGCGAATCAAGCTTTATTTTATCGTATTTACCCTCAACAATTATTGGATATTTGATTTTCATAAATCACCTGCAGAACAGAGCGCAAAGCGCGCTGACTAACCTTTCAAGCGCAATATATCCTGTTACATTTGAAGAGGATTTTGAAGCAATATCAGCATCCCTGCAAAGCTCAACTGCGCGCTTGAGCTTCTTAGGATTTTCGCCAGAAACAGCACTGATATATTTTCCCACCTTAAACTCGTGAATACCAAGTGTGGATGAAATAGAGGACTTATTCATACCCTCGGAATATAGCTTTTCAACAAGCAATAAATCAGAGTACATACGAATAATAGATGCCATTATCGTAATAGGTGGCTCAAAGGCTGATTTTTGTCTTCTAAGTGTTTCAAAAACAAGAGATTTATTCTTTGCTAAAAGCGCATTTGTGAGCTGAAAATCATCGTACTCAATAGTTTTACAGCACACAGCATCAATATCACCCTTATCAATTGCTTTTTTTGAATTATAGCTTGCATAAGCGCATAGCTTATCAATCTCATTAGATAAAGCCCACATATCGTGCCCACATACGTTAACAATTTCGTCGCAAAGCTCAGGTGGAAATTCAACTCCACCGTTTTTAAAGTGACGTAAAATCCAAGATTTTAGCCTTGCAGGACCGGGAAACTCAAACTCAACAGGAGTTAAGTGCTTTGTCATTATTTTATAAAGCTCACTTGGATTTTTTGGCAGTCTGCCGGGGTTAAAATACTCATTATCTGCACGAATTAAAAGAACAGTGTGTGAGTTGTTCTTCAAGGTTGAAAGGACGCTGTCAAGCTCATCAAGCTCATTCTTTTTTAGAGCAGTAAAATTAACGCCACGCACCTCTACAAGCTTTTTCTCTGCCATCATAGGCAATGAGGAAATAGCATTGCTAAGCACGGAAGCTGAGTATTCCTCAGCGTATATAACGATATGGTTAAATTCATCAAATGTGCCATCAAGCACATTTTTTTCAACCTCTTTAGAGTAGGAGTACTTTAAATAGTCCTCACCACCAAAGAAGAGATATCCACCATTTAAGCCTTTAAGCTCAGATTTGAATTCAGTCTCTGTCATACCTTTTCAATTTCCATTTTAAATAATGTTTTTTGTGCACAAGCACCCTTAATTTCAACAAGATAAACTATTTCAAGATAACCATTTTCTAAAATTCTGTTATCTACTGACTTTGAATAAATACAAATTTCAAAGGGCATAACACCTGTATTATAAACGGAGATATGGCGTTTACCACCCTCAAAATACATAAATGCATCAAGCGCGCCTGTACGCACAATAGATATTTCATTTAGAGAGCCCTTTGTGAACTTAACCTCGGTAAACACTCCCGACATACCCTCGCCCTCCTCCTCGTATTTAAGAGAAACCTCGTCACCCTGTATCTCTAAGGTGCCAAAAAGGGTAGTTTCGATAGTTTCGCCATTATCACCGGTTGAGAAGCTTTCAGTAATCATAAGCTCATCTGCGGCTCTGTCAAAAATGCTTTTGCCCTTATAATCTGTTTGAGTAGTTGAAATTTTAATTTTACAATTCATTTTAATATCCTAATTCTTATTTAATAATATGCTCAGGCTTTTTTACACTAACGCGTGAGCCTTCCTTTACGCTTTCCGTAATAAATGAGTTACCACCAATAACTGCGCCCTGTCCAATGACGGTATCACCGCCGAGAATGGAAGCACCGGAATAAATAGTAACGTCGTCGCACACCGTTGGATGTCTTTTAACTCCTGATAAAATTTGTCCCTTGCGTGGAGAAAGAGCGCCAAGAGTCACACCCTGATATAGCTTAACGTGATTGCCAATAATGGTTGTTTCACCAATAACTATGCCTGTACCGTGGTCGATAAAGAAATATTCGCCAATAGTTGCGCCTGGGTTAATATCAATACCCGTAAGACCGTGCGCGTACTCAGTCATAATTCTTGGTACAAACGGAACCCTTGATAAATAGAGCAAATGAGCCACCCTGTATACGAAAATCGCAAAAAAGCCAGGATATGAAAAAATTATTTCCTCCTTGCTTGAAGCAGCAGGGTCGCCCTCAAAGGTTGCGTGAATGTCCTTTATCAAAAGCGAATGGATTTGTGGTAGCTTGCTAATAAACTCATCAGCTGCTTTTCTTGCTATTTCGTCACTATTTTCTGTGCCCTTAGAGGTAAAAGCAAGCGCAATTTGCTTTTTGATTCTATAATAAATAGAGCTGCTTAATTGCTCCGCATATTCAATTTCGCTTCGAGAAGTGTCTATTTTTCCAAAGTATGAAGGGAAAAACAGTGACTGAATATCCTTCAATATAGAGATTATTTCGTTTTTGTCTGGCAAGCAAAGCTCCTTGCAAAAGAGCTTAATATCTGCCTCGCTGTATGATTTTGCCATATCGGCAGCTGTTTTTTCGATAATAGTCATAATTACTCCTTTGTAAAAGTGCTTGAAATTACTCATCAATTTCAAGAATTTTTTCCGCCTCACTTATAGATAAATCGCTTGTTATATCCTTTAATTTTCTTCTCATAACATTTGAACGTGTGGTAATAAGCCTGTTTATTTCGGCTCCTGCCTGCTCAACCTTGGAGGAAACACTATCAAGAGATTTAGCAAAGGTCTCAAACTCTGCCTTGACAGCCTCAAGCAGCTTAAATACCTCACTGCTACGCTTCTGGATAGCAAGAGAGTTAAAGCCTTGACGAAGTGCATTTAAAAATGCGAAAAGAGTAGATGGACCAACAATATTTATCTTATACTCCCTTTGAATTTCCTCAAAAAGCCCCGACTCAATAACCTCTATATAAAGGCCCTCAGTCGGTAAAAACATAACAGCAAAATCCGTTGTATTAGGAACATCAATATACTTTGTGCTAATGTCCTTAGCAAATGTGCGTATTTTTTGCTTTAGCTCCTTGCGTGCCTCGTCAAGCAAGGCCTTGTCCCCTGCATCAATAGCGTCCTTAATTTTATTATAGGACTCAAGAGGGAATTTTGCGTCAAGTGGCAAATAAATAAATTCATCATTTTCGCCAGCAGGCATCTTAATTGCGTATTCAACTAAAGCGTTAGAGCCCTTTTTAGTCTTAACGTTTGTGTCATATTGGCTTGGTAATAAAACCTCGCTTATAATATTACCAAGAATAACCTCGCCAACAACACCCTTTGCCTTAACGTTTGTAAGAGCAGTCTTAAGCGAGTCAACGCCACCAGCCAAATTTTTAATCTCGCCAATTGCATTATTAACGTTACCAATTTGAGAAATAACGTTATCAAATGATGCCTTAAGCCTATCATCAAGCGTTTTTTGAAGCTTTTCATCTACAGTATTTTGAATAGCTAAAAGCTTTTCACTGTTTTCTCTGCGCAAATCAGAAAGAGCCTTTTCAACACTCTTTTCAATGAGAGCATACTTTTCGAGCATTGATTTTGAAAATTCATCAAATTTTGAGTTGAGATTTTTAATACCCTTCTCATTTTCCTCACGCACAGAGGTGCTAACCTCATTAAGCGATTTATTTAGCTTTTCGCTCAGCTCCATATAACCCTTTGTGCTTTGCTCATTAAGCTCCCTCATTTGCTTGTAAAGCTCATCAAGCTTTACGTCAATTTCCTTAGTATATAGCTTGTTAGTCGCCTCAACACTTGTACAAATATTAGAGCTCACGCCCGAAAGGCTGCTACCAATAGCACTATTTATAGCATTTGTATCAACAGCTTGGGAGCTTTTTTTACAAATTAAATATATAATAATACCGCCCAAAGCTAAAAGGAGCGAGCACAGAATAGTTATTATTATTTCAAACGTAGTCATAAATCCCCCTTAAATCAATTAAATGTGGGTATATACATCTATTGTAGCATTTTAATTAGCATTTTTCAAGTAAAGTGAAATTTTTCTTTGAATTTATGTAATATATATGTTATACTATAATAAAAGTAGTTATAAAGTAAGGAGACATTATGGCTAAATACAGAAGAAGCAGAATAAATGATGCTGTCAAGGAGGAAATGGCGCAAATTTTACGCGACGTAAAGGACCCACGAATTACAGGCGCGCTTGTTTCAATTACAGCTGCCGAGGTCAGCGCAGATTTGAAATTTGCAAAAATATTCTTTTCCGTATTAGGCGAGGATAAAAACGAGGTGTTAAAAGGACTTAAAAGCGCAAGTGGCTTTTTCCGTTCTGAGCTTGCAAAAAGAATAAATTTAAGAATAACACCCGAGCTTCATTTTGAATATGATTCCTCGGTTGAATATGGCGCAAATATATCCTCAATTTTGAAAGCTCTCGACATAAAGCCAGACGAGGAAGAAGAAAATGAATAATAAAATCACCATTTCACAATTGGCAGGTAAGATAAAAGAGCCTAAAAATACTCTTATTCTTTGCCACAAAAACCCCGACCCGGACACTCTTGGTAGCGCATTTGCGCTAAAATATATTCTAAGCTATTTTGGCTCGGAGGTTAATTGCGCCTGCGCTGATATGGTGGCAGGGAAGTTTTCGTTTATTACAAAGGGCGTTGAGCTTGAATATAAGGGCAAGGAATACGAAAGATATATCGCAGTTGACGTAGCCTCACCAATGCAGCTTGGAGACCTTGAATACCTATCCCCAAGGGTTGATATTACTATTGACCACCACGAAATGAATACAAGATTTTCACTTTACTATGAGGATTTTCGCGCCTCTAACTGTGAAAACATATATCTTTTAGCTAAGGAATTAAATGTTCTTGATAAAATGCCGCTTAACTTTTATGAGTGTCTTTACGCAGGAATGAGCGCTGATACAGGTGGCTTCAGGTTTTCAAACGTAACACCGGATACAATGAAGATTGCCTCTGAGGTTATATCACACGGAATAGACCACGCAGAGATTAACCGTATAATATTTGACTCAAAAACAATGGGTGAAATAAGAGCGCAAAAGCTGACATACGAAAAAATGCAGCTATTCTTAGATGGAAAGCTCTCAATAATAATGTTTACTAATGATATGAAAAGCGACAACCAAATAACAGATGCAGACATTGGCGATATAGTAAACTACATAAGGAGCATAGAGGGAGTTTTAGTTGCTGTATCACTAAAGCAATCATCAAGGGATGAAAGCAAGTTTTCAGTATCCTCGCGCGCCAATGTAGATATTGACGTATCAATGATATGCGCCAAAATTGGTGGTGGTGGACACAAAAGAGCGGCAGGTGCAACAATAATTGCATCATCACCTGAGGAAGCAATCAAAAGGTGCGTGGAGCTTTTTGGCGAAGCAATAATGAATAATTAAAGGACAAAATATGGAAAATGAAATCTCGGGAGTAATTGTCATTGACAAGCACAAGGGCGTTACATCTCACGATATAGTTTTTAAAATAAGAAAGCTTTTTGACACAAAAAAGGTAGGACACACAGGCACGCTTGACCCCTTAGCAACGGGAGTGTTGCCAATTTTAATTGGAAGAAGCGCCAAGGCAGCAGAATACCTTCTTTGCCAGGATAAAAAATACATCGCTAAAATTCAGCTTGGAATAACAACTGATTCAGAGGATATTACAGGTAAGGTGTTGTCAAAATCAGACACTCTTCCCACAAAAACAGAATTTATAGAGGCTTGTAATAAATTTGTTGGCGATATAAAGCAAATTCCCCCAATGTATAGCGCATTAAAGGTTAACGGAAAAAAGCTCGTGGACTTAGCAAGAGAGGGAGTAGTTATAGAAAGACAAGCGCGCGACATTACAGTTCATTCAATAAACGTACTAAGTAGTGATGAGGAAAATGGTGTATATGAAATCGAGGCGCACGTTTCCAAGGGAACATACATAAGAACGCTTTGTGCCGATATTGGTAATTATCTTGGCTGTGGCGCTACTATGGCAGAATTAAGAAGGACAAAAAGTGGTAGCTTTTCTCTTGAAAATTCTCATACCATAGAGGAGCTTGAACAAATGAGCAAGGAGCAAAGGGAAGCGCTTCTTTTGCCAACCGAAGAGCTTTTTATGGAGCAGCAAAGCGTAACCTTGCCAGATTTTTACGCAAGATTATTTAAAAGTGGTTGCGAAATTTATCAAGAAAAAATAAAAACAGCCTACCCAGTGGATACTTTTTTAAGAATATACGATAAGAACGGCTTCCTTGCCTTAGGGCAGGTACGAGCCTACGAAAATGGCACAGCGATTAAGTCTGTAAAGCTATTTAAGCTTTAAAATAGAAAAAATTCTAAAACTGTTTAAATCGCAATAAATTTATGCTATACTAAATAAAAAAGGACACAATATGAAAATCAAATTTAACCCAGATAAAGAGGTAGTAAGGGTAATAAAAGAGGGACTTGAAAAAAAGGGTGGATATTGTCCGTGCCGACTTGAAAGAACTCCAGATACAAAATGTATGTGCAAGGAGTTTAGAGACCAAATAGCCGACCCGGAATTTGAGGGCTTTTGCCATTGCCTTTTATACTATAAGGAGAAATAAAATGAAAGAAGTAATTTTAACAAAGCACAATTATGAAAACGAGGTAATAAAAAGCGATATTCCCGTAATAGTTGACTTTTTTGCCACTTGGTGTGGGCCTTGCAAAATGATAGCTCCAATTTTAGAGGAGCTTGCAAACGAATACGATGGAAAAATCAAGGTTGGCAAGATTGACGTTGATAGTGAGGGCGAGCTTGCTATGGCGTTTGGTATTTCAAGTATTCCAACGCTTTTAATTTACAAAAATGGTGAAATTAAGGAAAAGATAGTAGGCTATCACACAAAGGAACAAATATTAAATAAAATAGATATATAAGGAGTAAAAGTAATGAAAAAGTACAGATGCACAGTATGCAAGGCGGAATTTGAGGTAGAAGAGGGCGTAATTGAGCCTGTTTGCCCAGTATGCAAGGTAACAAAGGACAAATTAGAGCTTATCAAAGAAACCCCTACTAACAAGTACGCAGGCACACAAACAGAAAAGAACTTAGAGGCAGCATTTGCAGGTGAGAGCCAAGCAAGAAACAAGTACACCTATTTTGCATCAGTTGCAAAGAAGGAGGGCTATGAGCAAATCAGCGCGCTTTTCCTAAAGACAGCAGATAACGAAAAAGAGCACGCAAAAATGTGGTTTAAGGAATTAAACGGCATTGGAAATACAGCCGAGAATCTTGAGCATGCTGCTGAGGGCGAAAACTACGAATGGACAGATATGTACGAGGGCTTTGCAAAGACAGCCGAGGAGGAGGGCTTTAAGGAGCTTGCACATAAATTCCGCTTAGTAGCAGCTATAGAAAAGCATCACGAGGAGCGCTATCGCGCACTTCTTAAAAACGTAGAAATGAAGGAAGTGTTTGAAAAGAGCGAGGTTAAGGTTTGGGAGTGTCGTAACTGCGGACACATCGTTGTTGGAACAAAGGCACCTGAAATTTGCCCAACATGTGCTCATCCTCAGTCATACTTTGAAATACACGCAGAAAACTATTAATAACCAAAAAGGAACGGATTTTCCGTTCCTTTTTACTTTGTAGCTTCACGCTTAACTTCCTTGCTTGAATTTTCTCTCGGCAAAATCTTGCCCGCACCAAGTAAAATAGTAAAGACAAAAAACAGCATAAGATTATGTAAAATCATACACGCCCAAGCTCCAATTAAGCCAAAATCAAATATTTGCGTGCAAATAAATGTACCGACAATTCGTATAGCCCACATTCCAATAATATTAGTAAGGAAGGGGATAAATGTCTTGCCCATACCCTGCATCATACCCTCAATAACTATTGAAACACCATAAAATGGCTCGGATAGAGCAACCATTCGTAAAACAGTAGCGCCAAGAGGTATAACCAAGGAATCAGTAGAAAACAAAGCCATCATATTTGGCGCAAAGATAAAGAGCAGTCCACCCGATATAATCATTAGCACAATTTCAATTAGAATTATCATCAAGGCAAGGTCCTTGATTCTTTTTTTGTCATTTGCTCCAAGAGCATTACCTACAAGCGTTGCAGAGGCACTTTGCATACCATATCCTGGAATGTAAAATGCGCTTTCAACAGTATTTGCAAAGGTGTGTGCTGCAGTTGCCACAGGGCCTAAGGAGTTTACCATTGAAGCAAAGGCAACGTATCCAAACGATGTACCAAAGCGTTGTAGGGCATTTGGCATAGCAACCCTTAAGCAGGGCTTTAAAATTTTAAAATTTGGCTTTATGCTTTGCCCCTTGGGAGAAAGCGCCTTGTGTCGCCAAAGAGCGATAAAAATAGCCACTCCCCCGACTGTATAAGCAATTGCGCTTGCAATACCTGCACCAATAACGCCCATACCAAAGCCGAAAATTTTAATATCTATTCCAAAAATATTAACTATGCGAGTCTGATATATAAAGAAGAAATTTAAAACAACATTAACTATATTTACTAAAAGTCCCACAAGCATAGGAGTTTTAGTATCTCCACCTGCGCGAAGGACAGTTCCAAAAATAATAGTCGCGCATCTAAAAATAAGGGGAGTGTAGAGTATAAAAAAGTATTTAGCGCTAATTTCCCTAAGTGGCTCATCAACCTGCATTAAGGTTGGAATAATTGGACTTAATAAAAGAGTAATTAAGGTAAATAGTGAGCCAACAACTAAAACAGCTAAAACTGCCTGCCCGCTTGCTTTTCTTGCCTCCTCATCCCTTCCAGCACCTCTTGCTTGTGAAATAAAAGCAAGAAAGCCAACACCGATTGCTGAAATTGTGCTTCCAACAAGCCAGTTTACAGTCGTAGTTGAGCCAACTGCCGCAGTTGCATTGGTTCCCAATGAGCCAACCATAGCAGTATCAATATACTGTACAGCAGTACTAAGAAGCTGCTCAAGCATTGTAGGCCAGGCAAGAGCAAATATGACAGGTATAAGCGCCCAAGGCATTTTCCTTTTTGTTTTTGTCATATTAGTACCAATTCATCATCCGTAGTAATCGTTATATTCTTGGAGTCATTAAGGACAGTAATTTTACCCCTGTATTCTTCCTTGTCCTTAATAATTTCATCGACACAGGGTGCTGTAATTTTGCCCGAAAGAACATTTTTTATGCTATCAACCTTAGTTGTTATAGTAGCATATACATCGCTTTTTTCAAAAGAGAGGTCGCAACCGTGCATTTCACAGTTAATTAGCCTTAAATTTTTACAATAGCAAAGTGGTTGAGTGCCCTCTATAATACAATTTTCAAAGGTGACATTTTCACAATACCAGCCAAGATATTCACCCTTTATTCTTGAATTTTTAACGATGACGTTTTTTGCGTGCCAAAACGCATCCTTAGTGTCAAGCTCACAGCCTTCGAGTGTTGCGTTTTCTATATATTGAAAGGAGTATTTTCCTTTAAGGGAAAAGTCCTCAAATTCAAGATTTTTGCTCTCTAACATAAAATATTCACCCTCAGCAAATGAACGCTCAATTTTCACACCATTACATTTCCAACCATATTCTAAGGAAGCTATGGAGCTGTTTTCTATATATACGTTACAACACTCGCGAAGGGCCTTTATTCCGTGCATTTTTGTCTTTTTAATATTAACATTATTTGTGTACCAAAGTGCAGCGCGACAAGATGGAGTTAGCTCACAATTTTCAATCTCAACACCTGTATCGTGCCAAAATGGATAACGCAAATTAAAATATGTATCCTTAACTATTAGATTTTTACTTTCCTTAAACGCACTCTCACCATCAGCTATGCCATCAAATCGACAATTTATAACAGTTAACCCGTCACTTTCATAAAGCGCGCGCTCCATATCAAAGCTTTGATTTTCAATAATTTTCATAATGCCTCTTAAAATATAAAATTAACAAAGTAAGTATATCATATTATTTTTATCTTTTCAATCTACAAAGCAAAAATATTAAAAATACAACAAATAAAAACAAGGCTATCATGGAAGCGATAGAAATAGCCTCCACTTGTGAGGGGAGGGGAACCGCAAGAACAAATAAAAGGTTAAAATAAAACGACAATAGCGGTGGAGGGGTAGTTGAATCTATGATAATCTGACTATAAAAATAAAAACAAGGCTATCATGGAAGCGATAGAAATAGCCTCCACTTGTGAGGGGAGGGGAACCGCAAGAACAAATAAAAGGTTAAAATAAAACGACAATAGCGGTGGAGGGGTAGTTGAATCTATGATAATCTAATTTTGAAAA
>JAGBEE010000008.1 GCA_017937135.1 Clostridia bacterium
TGAAATTAAGTATAAACAATTATTTTAGTAAAATTTTAAGGTTGAGAGCTTGCGGTTTTGTTGCAAGCTCTCTTCGTTTTAATATCTGTTTTTTAGGCGCGACCTCGCACTCTACCGTACGAAGTACGCCTACGTGTACGAATCTCGCCTTGGGCACACATTTCACTATCCCCAAAAAAGTGCAAATTATTTTCTCAAATAACTTGTTATTTGAATTAAATTGTGCTACAATGTGCTTGTAAAAATTTCAACAAAATTCGAGGCAGAAAAATGGCTCAAAAAATAGATATGTTAAATGGGGGACTTTTTAAGAAAATAGTTCTTTTTGCAGTTCCCATTATGCTCCAAGGCTTACTACAAAGCATATATAACTCAGCAGACCTTGTTGTAGTAGGGCAATTTTCATCAGGAGCAGCCCTGTCAGCAGTTGGCACAACCACATCAGTATATAATGTGCTTTTAGGACTCTTTTTTGGTATTGCTGTCGGTGTTGACGTTGTATCCTCGTACACTCACGGTGCAGGTGATAAGAAAGGACTCAAAAAGATAATTGACACCTCAGTAATATCAGCACCCATTATGGGAATTATAGTGGCAATAATAGGCGCAATTATAGCAGAGCCTGTGCTAATTTTAATGAATACGCCAACGACCAATGGCGTATTAGAGCTTGCTACATTATATTTAAGAATACTTATGATAGGTGTTCCGTTTTCACTTGTATTTAACTTTAGCGCCGCAATTTTAAGGACCTCTGGCGAAACGCAAAAGCCTTTTATATACTTGGTAATTTCAGGACTTGTAAACGTTATTCTTAACCTAATTTTTGTTGCTGGCTTTGGCTGGGGAGTAGCAGGAGTTGCAATAGCAACAGTAATTTCACAAATGCTCTCAGCAGCGCTTATTTTAATACGACTTATGAGAAATGAAGGAATATTCTCATTCTCATTTAAAAACATAGAATTTTCATTCCAAATGCTTGGTAAAATAGTAAAGGTTGGAATCCCGGCAGGAATACAAAGCTGTGCCTTTAGCTTATCAAATGTATTCTTGCAGTCAGGCGTAAACTCATTTGGTCCCGACGCTATGGAGGGTAGCACAGCTGTAGGTACAATAGAGGGGCTTATGTGGGTAACTCTTGTTGCATTCCAAAACTCAGCAACAACCTTTGTCAGCCAAAACATCGGTGCAGGTAAGCTTAAAAGGGCAAGAAAGGCATATAGATATTCTATACTATGCGTGGCTGCTTTAGGTGTTTTCTTGGGTTTAACTATGTTCTTCCTTGGCGACTTTATATTAAAGATATTTATTCCAAATAATCAGCTTGCCATGCAATACGCATATGAACGATATAGAATAACATTCCCAGTTTATTTCTTAGCTGGAATGATGGGAACTATGCCTGGTGGTATAAGAGGTATGGGAGACAGCCTAACACCATCAATTATTTCAATAGTAGGAACGTGTGGCATAAGAATACTATGGGTATATACAATTTTTGAAAAATATAATACTATGTCAATACTTTACTTAGTACACCCTATTACCTGGGTAATAACATGCGTTTCATTGCTTATAAATTACATTGTAGTTTTGCATTTTTGCAAAAAAAGAATGCCGAAAGAGGCATCCAACAATGAAAGCACACCAATAAAAATAAAGGAATAAAAAATACTGCTCAATTTTTGAGCAGTATTTTTTATTTGCCTTTTTGAATGTCAATAATTACGTATTCAGCAGGGGAGGCAGTTTTTACAGGATATGCCCAGCCTGCAAAGCCCGAGGTTACAATAGCGCTTGAATTTTCACCAAGCGAATATTCACCATAAATTCCATCGTTAAAAGGAATTATCATTTGTAAAATATTGATAGGGAATAGCTGTCCACCGTGCGTGTGTCCGGATAAAAGCAGGTCAGTGCCGGCGCTTGAATTTTCCTCGTATTGATTTGGTTGATGGTCAAGCGTTAAAAGATACTTATTTTTATCAAGGCTTTTGGTTAAATCCTCAATTGAAAGCCTGTTGCCCTGGTGATTTTGCACGCTTCTGTCCTCACGTCCGATTAAATAAAGCTCATTATTTATTAGTATTGACTCATCTTGCAAAATAGTAATACCGTTTTGCTCAATTTCCAAAATAAGCTCGTTTTCAGTAAACGCGCTTTTAACAAGTGACATAGGTCTGTCGTGATTGCCGTGTACGTAATAAATTCCGTACTTGCTTTTTATTGAGCCAAGGACCTTAAATGCTTCTTTCATTTGCTCCTTAGAGGTGGAATTATCAACAATGTCACCACAAAGAATAATAATATCAGCATCTTGCTCACTTATCTCAGCGCATTTTTCTATCATTTCCTCGTAATTCAATGAAACACCAAAGTGCACATCAGCAATAAGCGCAACACGATATCCCTCGCTCCTTATATCCTTGCTTGTGTTTATATTGTAGTGCGTCATTTGTACGCTATGCAAATTTATATAGCCAAAAATAAGAATAATAACACTTAACAATACAGGAATTATACCAATACCATAAATCCTTTTCCAACAAGTAAAGCCACCCTCATATTTTTCCTTAGCTATCTTTTTTACAATGAAATTGGCAAGCTGACAAAGTAGCGCAAAGCCAATAATATGGAGAAGAAGAATGGTGTAAAAGCTCGTTATATTTAAAGCAAGGGCACTAAGTACGACAGATGCGATTATAATAATTATCTTGGCTTTTTTATTATCAGCATCAATATTTAACACCTTCAAAATACGCTTTATAAAGAAGTATAAATAAAATCCCACGCCAACAAGAAACGGCGAAAACAAAAGAGATAATATACCCATATTCACCTCCATAAATTTATTATGTAAATATTATAGCATACATAAAGCAGAGAAGCAACAAAAAATAAAAGCTCGACTGGAATTATTCCACCGAGCTTTTTGAGAAATTCGAAAAGTCATAATGATATCTTTCATGTGTACAGGAAGAGAACAGAAGCTTTTCATCAGAATAAAACGCAAGGTCTTCAAAGGGTTTTATATCATAATCTGTTTCAAATTGTAATAACCATTTTTTTGTTGCGTCATTTAATTTAAATCGAAACACCTTATGCAATTCATTTGAAATACTACAATGCCAAGTGAATGTTGTTATAATTGAAATTAAATGAGGGCTTAAAACAGAATTCTCCTTGGTATGCAATTCATAATCCAATGGTTTTTCTATCAAATTCGTTTGTAGGCTTAAAACAATTTCTTGACACTCAAAAAGGAACTGTATTAAATGATACATATGCCAAAAAAATTCCACAGGCTCTTTATATAGCGTATTGTTTTCATATATTTCGTCACATAAAAAAGGACTTTCTTCTTCTAATAAACCCTGTTGACTTCTTTCTAAATGTTTTTTCGTTTCATCATATATGTCGTTAAATAAGACAAAAAAATCAGGCAATTTGTTTTTTACTTTTTTAGATAAATCATTGTAATTATTTTGAACAATATCTATAATTTTCTCTTCTATGAGGTTTAATGCAATATTAGCATTTTCTTCCGATAACCTTATATTGGCATAAGGATGCTCAAAAGAAACGCCATTATAGGAATGAAAGGGAATAGTAATTTCAAAGCAATTTGCAATAGGTGAATACTTTTCGATTAATTCTTGCATAGTGATTTCATTATTCAAATTTTCCATATAAGTATTTTCCCCCTTCGCTATTTATTATTAAAATTATAGCACAATAATTAAATTAAGTCAAATAATAAAACAAAAAAGGCAGGTATAAAACCTACCTTTTTATTGGTGGACCAGCAGGGACTCGAACCCCGGACCGACCGGTTATGAGCCGGTTGCTCTAACCAACTGAGCTACTGGTCCTAAAGCGTGACTTTTTGTCACGACTTATATTTTACACATTTATTGTGTGTTTGTCAATAGTTTTTTGAAAAAATTATTTTTCTTTTTTAATTTATGCTTAAATATCTGATTTTATTATATCATCAAGCTGATTTTGATAGTAAATATCATCAAATTTCTTTATAACATACTTGTGCATTCCGTCGCTTGATGGCGTAAAGTGGTTTTTGCCATTTTCAGCCTCAACGCAAGCAGTACCTACCACATAGTCATAGCCAGCCTTTTCCTCGTCGCCAATAACAGCCAAAAGAGCAGTCATAGGGTCCCAAGAGGATCTGCCATTTTCCGAGCCGTGGTCGTAAAGTGCTTGATATAAATAGTCGTTTTTGTCAAGCTTAGAACCACTTATTACAGAATTACCAATTTCCCAACCAAGGAATGTAATTGGAACAGGGCATTTTTCGCAAATAACATATGATGCCTTGCACGCAACACTTGTTCGACTAAAATTGTATTCACGGCCACCATCCTCGTGCCATTTTCCAGCCATACACCAAACCTTTTCTACCTTTTCTTTTACAAGCTCAACACCTGTAAGGCTTGAAATATCATCGCCCTCGCTTTCGAGCAAGCCTGCAAGAACCTGTAAAAATCCAACCTCTAAGATTTCAACCTTCCCCTTGGCATTGGCAAGCAAGCGTCTATATAGTCTAATACCATTTTCAGCATCATCATTTGACTTGTAATTCTTGCTAAATTCGCTAAGCTTAATTTGATATGTAGGATGAGAGCCGAAATTTGCGCCGGATTTATCAATTCCAATTGGCACATTATAAACACCCTCTTTGTTTAAAAAGCCCTCAAGAGATGAAGCAGAGTAATCAATAGCGTCATTTATAACAACACCAATTAAATTTATTTTTTCCTCCTTAACGCTACGGCAAAGAACTCTCAATGCAACAACATCGTCGCAGTCCTCGCCCCAGTCAGTTCCAAAAATAATGCTTCTCATATAATTCTCCTTATTTTTATATGAGTAAATTATATCATTCGAGATAAATAATGTCAATAATAGTACAAAAATTACTTGTAAAACCCATTTCAAAATGCTAAAATAGCATTGAGGTGATAAAATGAATACCTGTTATATAGTCTGCGCTCTTGATTCAACACTTGATTTTATACCCGACAAAGGCGATTTTGTTATAGGAGCTGACAGAGGCTATGAAATATTAAAAAAACAACAAAAAAGAATAGATTTGGCAGTGGGAGATTTTGACTCACTTGGCAAAGCTCCAAATTGTGAAAATATAATAAAATTCCCGACAAAAAAGGATGATACCGACAGCGCCTTAGCTATAAAGCACGCAGTTAGCTTGGGTTATAAAAAAATAGTAGTATATGGCGCAATTGGCGGTTGCCTTGACCACACCATTGCTAATTTAGCGCATATTGCAAATTATACCGAAAAAGGAGTAGATATTTCCTTTATAGATAATGAGCATATAACCTTTGCTATTCACAATTCAAGCGTTAGCTTTTCAAACGAAGCAAATGGAAGAATATCCGTATTTTCATTTAATGACAAAAGTGAGGGCGTTTTTGAAAAGGGGCTATTATATGAGCTTGATAATTATACACTAACAAACCAAATACCCTTGGGCGTTAGTAATGAATTTATCGGTAAAAAAGCCGAAATTTCGGTAAGAAATGGCACGCTTATAATATTTACATCAAAAAATAACATAAAGCACTTGACAAAATGAAAAAATAGTGTTAAAATCTACTCATCGCACAATTAAATATTCAGGGGTGCTGTTTAGGCTGAGATGGAAGGATTCCGAACCCTTTAACCTGATACGGATAATGCCGTCGTAGGAAGATAATATTAACTATTCGATATTGTTTAAATATTGTTACCGCACGGATATTTTCTGTGCGGTAATTTATATTTTAAGGAGGTTCCATATGGGAACAAAAGCAATGTCAAGGCAAAGCATTTACGCGCTTTGCCAAAGTGCAATATTTATTGCGCTTGCCACAATTTTGAGCTTCTTGCCCGTTTACGAAATGCCATTTGGTGGTTCAGTAACGCTTGCAAGTATGCTACCAATTCTTTTCATAGGCGTAAAATTTGGCTACAAGTGGGGAATAGGAAGTGCATTTACATATGCAGCTATTCAGCTTGTTCAAGCACTTATCAAGGGTAATGTGTTCAGCACAGCAATGTCAGCAGGAGTAGTAATTTTATGTGTATTTTTTGATTACTTAGTTCCATTTACCATTCTTGGCTTATCTGCATTTTCAAAACCAAAGGAGGGTGAAAAATTAAGCATAATTAAGGTTCTTATCACATTTTCCGTTTTAATGCTTATACGCTTCATTTGCCACTATATAACAGGAGTAGCAATTTGGGGACAATGGGCACCCGAGGGAATGGGACTTGCACTTTATTCACTTTTGTACAACGGACAATATATGCTTCCAGAGCTTATAATAACCGATGTAATAGCAGGGTTTTTGTTTACATCCTCGCAAATTGAAAGACTTATAACTAAAAATAATTAAAAAGGCGTGTGAAAACACGCTTTTTTTCTTGACTTTACTAAAATATAGTAGTAAAATATAAGTTGAGAGAATATGCGTATGCAAAAAAGCTCAAGTAAATAAAATACATATAAAGAGGAGAAAAACCATGGCTAAAAACAGACTTATAGGCGATTATCCCGTAATTGGTATTAGACCTACAATAGATGGTCGTCGCGGAGTGCTCAAGGTAAGAGAATCGCTTGAAGAGCAAACAATGAATATGGCAAAGGCAGCAGCAAAGCTTTTTGAGGAAAATTTAAAATACTCAAATGGCGAGCCTGTAAAGGTAGTAATCGCTGACACTACAATAGGTAGAGTAGCAGAGGCAGCAGCTTGTGCAGCTAAATTCAAAAAAGAGGGAGTAGATATTACTCTTACAGTAACTCCTTGCTGGTGCTACGGTGCTGAAACTATGGATATGGATCCAATGACAATAAAAGGTGTATGGGGCTTTAACGGTACAGAAAGACCAGGTGCAGTATATCTTGCATCAGTTCTTGCAACCCACGCACAAAAGGGACTTCCTGCATTTGGTATTTACGGTCACGACGTACAGGATGCAACAGATACATCAATTCCCGAGGACGTTAAGGAAAAGCTCCTTCGCTTTGCGCGTGCTGCAGTTGCTGCCGCATCTATGAGAGGCAAATCATACCTTCAAATCGGCTCAATTTGTATGGGTATCGGTGGCTCTATAATTGACCCTGCATTTATCGAGGAATATCTTGGTATGAGAGTTGAGTCAGTTGACGAGGTAGAAATCATCAGACGTATGACAGAGGGCATCTACGACAAGGAGGAATATGAAAAGGCTCTTGCTTGGACAAAGGCAAAATGCATTGAGGGCTTTGACAAAAATCCCGAGGAGCTTCAAAAATCAAGAGAAGCAAAGGATGCTGACTGGGAATTTGTTGTAAAAATGATGTGCATTATCAAGGACTTAATGAACGGTAATGATAAACTTCCAGAGGGATGCGAGGAGGAAAAGGTAGGTCATAATGCAATAGCAGCAGGCTTCCAGGGTCAAAGACAATGGACAGACTTCTATCCAAACTGTGACTTCCCAGAGGCTATGCTTAACTCATCCTTCGACTGGAACGGCGCAAGAGAGCCATACATTCTCGCAACGGAAAACGACGTATTGAACGGTCTTGGAATGCTCTTTATGAAGCTTCTTACAAATAGACCTCAAATGTTTGCAGACGTAAGAACATATTGGAGCCCCGAGGCAGTTAAAAAGGCAACAGGCTATGATATAGAAGGCGTTGCAAAGGAAGCGGGTGGATTTATCCATCTTATCAACTCAGGTGCTTGCTGTCTTGATGCAAACGGTGGAGCAAAGGACGAAAACGGCAATGCTGTTATGAAGGAATGGTATAACGTAACACCAGAGGATCAAGATAATATTATCAAAAATACAACATGGAACTATGCAGACCTTGGCTACTTCCGTGGTGGTGGATATTCATCAAGATTTGAAACAAAGGATCAAATGCCTGCAACGATGATTAGACTTAATCTTGTAAAGGGCTTAGGACCCGTTCTTCAAATCGCAGAGGGATGGACAGTTGGACTTCCAGAGGATGTTTCAGATAAGCTTTGGAAGAGAACAGACTATACTTGGCCTTGCACCTGGTTCGCACCAAGAACAACAGGTGAGGGTGCATTTAAGAGCGCATATGATGTAATGAACAACTGGGGTGCCAACCATGGCGCTATCAGCTACGGTCACATCGGCGCAGACCTTATCACACTTTGCTCAATTTTGAGAATACCTGTATGTATGCACAACGTACCTGAGGACAAAATATTCCGTCCATCTGCATGGAACGCATTTGGTATGGATAAAGAGGGACAGGACTACCGTGCTTGTCAAGCATACGGACCAATGTATAAATAATTAAGGGGATAGAGTAATGAAGAAAACAGCACTTGTAATTATGGCTGCCGGAATTGGCTCACGCTTCGGTGGCGGAATTAAGCAGTTAGAGCCCTTAGGACCAAATGGTGAGGTTATAATGGAGTATTCCATTCACGACGCATTAGAGGCAGGCTTTAACAAGGTAGTATTTATCATAAGAAAAGAAATGGAAGATTACTTCAAGGAAGTAGTTGGAGATAAGATTTCTGGCATTTGCGAGGTTGCATATGCTTATCAAAATATTGAGGATTTGCCAGAGGGCTTTAAAAATCCTCCCGAGAGAAAGAAGCCTTGGGGAACAGGTCAAGCAGTTCTTTCCTGTAAGGGTATTGTAAACGAGCCATTTATTGTAATCAATGCTGATGACTATTATGGCAAGGAAGCATTTAAGTCAATTCACGAATTTTTAATAGCAGAAAAAGCGCCTATTAAAAAATACGACTTCTGTATGGCAGGCTTTATCCTTAAAAATACAATTAGCGACAATGGTGGAGTAACACGTGGCGTATGCAAGGCAAGCGATGATGGATACCTTACTGACGTTGTTGAAACAGGTAATCTTGTTAAAACAGCTACAGGCGCAGGTGTTCAAAACGAGGATGGAACAGTAACTGCACTCGATCCCGATACATATGTATCTATGAATATGTGGGGACTCACACCTGAGTTCTTTAACGTTTTGGAAAAGGGCTTTGTGGAGTTTTTGTCTAACCCCGACCTTAATAGACTTAAGGGAGAATATCTTCTTCCCTCAGTGGTAGGTGAGCTTGTTACATCAGGCGAGGCATCTGTAAAAATTCTTGAAACAAACGACAAATGGTTTGGCGTTACATATGGCGAGGACAAATACGCCGTAAAGGATGAATTTTTAAAGCTTCAAAGAGAAGGCGTTTATCCAAAAACCTTATATTAAAATTAAGGGCATTGCAAAATTGCAATGCCTTTTTTTATGTATAATAATTATAAATTTCGTCATAATAAAAACAAAAAAGAGGTGAAATTATGAGAGATGATACAATAAATCTATTAAAGGAATGTAATACAGGCATAAAAATGGGTGTAAGCTCAATAAATAATGTGATGCCATATGTAAAAAATAGTGAATTAAAGGACGCATTGAATGCCTGCAAGGACAAGCACGCAGTTCTTGGAGATAAAACACACAGAGCGTTATTAAATGAAAAGGAAGACACAAAGCCACCACACAAATTTGCTCAGGTAATGGCAGATATGAAGGTAAAAACAGTAATGTCCTTTTCTGGAAAATCAACCTCAGTTGCTGACATTATGACAGATGGCTGTAATATGGGTATAAAATCAATTTATAGATATTTAAACAAGTACAAAAACGCATCAGAGGAAGCAAAGGAAATAGCAAACGACCTAATAAGCGCAGAGCAGGAATTGAGAACAGATTTAAGAGCATTTTTATAAAAAAGGCACATCAGTGCCTTTTTCTATATCTTGCAACTTGACAAAGATAAATAAGAATAGTATACTATAGTATAGAAAATACAGGAGGCAAGCAATGAAAAGAAAAATTATAGTAGCATTATTTGTTTTTTGTATCATTATTTTAACGTTTGTCGCTTGTGGCGAGAAATACACCGTTTCATTTGAATTAAACGGTGGAGAAATGAATACCAAAACCGTAGAGGTAGAAGAAGGGGAGTATTATGCTTTACCCGTACCCCATAAGCTTGGCTACAACTTTGCAGGCTGGTATTATAATGATACTAAAATAGAAATAAAGGGCGAATGGCAATATGAGCAAAATATAACGCTTAGCGCAAAATGGGAATTTGCAACCTATCAAATTGAATACGAGCTAAATGGTGGCTCACTTGAAAATCAAGTCTCATCCTACAATGCAAAAACAGAAGACTTTGTTATAGGAATACCAACAAAAAAGAATCATATTTTCGAACACTGGCTCGATCAAAACGGTAAAAAATATGATGGTGAGATAACAATACAAAAGGGTAGTGAGGGCAATCTGAAATTAACCGCTGTTTGGTGGGATTTTGTTGGAGATAATGGTATAGAATACTCATATGATGGCACAAGCCTTTGTGTAATAGGATACAAGGGTGATTTTTCAAAGAGCGTAGTAATTCCTTCAAAATACTATGAAATACCGGTAACTGCAATTGGTGAATATGCCTTTGATGGCTTAGGTACTAAAATTCCAAATAGTGATATGGCTTATACATTTACTATGTATATTCCCAAATCAATAAGGAGTATAGGAAAGTATGCATTTAACAATTGCAATAACCTAAAGCTTCTTTTGTCACATGCAAAATATTTTGATTCTGAAAAATACAGAAAAGAGGCAGTAGAGCCTTGGCTTGAAAATACTACAATAGCCAAAGAGGGTAATGGAGAGATACTTGACGTTATAAATATGTATCGTCCAGCCTTCGGTTGGAGTAAATATAGCATATATGAATGAAACGCAACCATAAAAGTAAGCAAAACGCGCATTACTTCAAGTGTTGCGTTTTTTTATAAAACAAATTAATAAATTTACAAAAAATTCACATTTTAGCGCTATTTGTTAAATATGCCCAAAAACCAAAACATAAACAAAGCCTTACCCCCTCACAAGTAGCTGTTTTATTTCAATTTCCAACCACAAACAAATTTAAAAAATATAATATTTTGTGCACATTAAACAAAAATGATGCATTTTTTTTTTTTTTTGTTGAACTTGACAGTTTTCCACATATATGTTATAATTTGCATACAAAAAATATTTAAAGGAGAAATCTTATGAAAAAGAAATTCTATTTAATGCTTGCTATTATGGTAATGCTCGTTTGTGCACTTGCTGTAAATGTAAGCGCTGAAGCTGTACATAATGATAATACTGTTGATTACGACGCTACAGTTACCCTCAGTGACGGTACAGTGTGTGAGCTTTTCGACAGCGAAGGAAATGCTCTTATTTGGTACATAGATGCCAATAGTGAAACAGGCTATTCATCAATCAGAGCAGACTCAAGCACCGTCGGTGGTCCTTACGTTGAGTATACGACCAACTGGTCCGGTGGAACACACGGAGCAACTGCATATCAAGTAAAGACCGTTTCCATTACGGATGCAAACGGAAATAGCTTTGATAATAAGCAGATTGTCGTTTTTAACATTATGGACGATGACGTTCTTACAAATGGTGGCGAAACTGGAAAGCCTGTTAACTGCCTTTCCGAGACGTTTAATGGCTCTACCAATCTCCAATACGCTTACTTAAGACTTGATACAGTTAACATTTTTGCAAATGCGTTTAAGAACTGCACAAATCTTAAATACGTTAACCTTGCTGAGATACCAGCCCTTTTGGGAATAGATGGTGCATCGGCATTTGAAGGTTGTACGTCATTGTTTAACGGTGAAATTTTAGACCTTACTAAAACCTCACTTGTTCAAATCGGTACAACTGGTTCTAGTAGTGGTGGTACATTTAAGGGCGTACTTTTTAAGGGTATAGTTCTTCCCGATACAGTAACAACGGTTGGCCACTATGTATTTGAGAACTGCACTAAGCTTGAAAGCTTTACCTTCCCCAAAAGCGTTACAAAACTTGAAGGAACTTCAACCTTTAAAAACTGCACAGCTTTGACTACAGTGATAGGCTTTGAAAATTTACCAATAACAACTGTTCCTAACGATATGTTCGGTGCATGCACAAGCCTTAGCAGTGTAACGATTCCTTCGACGGTAACAAAAATTGGCATCACCGCATTCACTGATTGTAAAGCTCTTACAAGCATTAATTTACCATCAGGACTCACTAAAATAGACGCTGATGCTTCTTGGACTGCAGGTGCTTTTACGAATTGTACATCTTTAAAATCAATCACTATTCCTGCTTCATTGACAGAATTGTGTGGTAAAACCTTCCAAAGCTGTACCGCTCTCGAAACTGTTATATTTGAAGAAAGAAACGGCGTAGCAATTACATTTAGTGGATATGCTACATTTGAAAGATGCAAATCTCTTAAGGAATTGATAATACCTGAAGGTGTTACCGCACTTTCAAACTGCTTCGCATCTGAATGCGAAGGTTTACAAAAGGTAGTTTTACCTTCAACCTTGACCACTTTAAATGGAAGCAGGCACTTTTATCATGCTGGTAATAGCTCAGCCACAGGAAGTATAGAAATTATAGGACTTGAAAATACTCAACTTACTCATATTTCTACCGATTGCTTCCGTCAAAATAGGAACTGGAAGGTTGACGAATTAAGACTTCCAAACACTTGTACCACAATATACGATTATGCTTTTGCCGACGCAAGCATTGGCACCTTCTATATTGGTGCTAACGTAACTACTATAGGAAACGGCGCTTTGGGATACAATTCAAGCTTAAAGGTTATGTACCTTCCATCAACCGTAACTTCTATCCATGCTTCTGCGTTCTATAGCAATGCAAACGCAATATACGTTGTAGTTGGTGTAGATGATGCAAGCGCAGCCGTTCTTACAACTATCGAAACTGCAGTAAGCTCAGGAAAAGAATTTATCGCATATGATGACTATTTTGCAGATCCTACAAGCTATACAGGTAAAAATGTCGTTTATGGTGGTAATGTGTGCGAAATCTTCTACAAAAACGTACACGTATTTACAAGCACAGATTGTATTGCTGACTGTACAAGAGAAGGCTGCGGCTTAACAGGACTTGTTAATAAGGACGGAATCCACACAGAGGGATACCTATTATCCTCAAGCAATGAAGCAGACGAAAAGATAAGCTATACAGCAATGATGTATAGAATTTGCCAATGCTCAACCTGTAAGACTGTAAGCTCATATGAGGAAATAGGAATACTCTTTACATTGAAGGGCTATTCAAATGCAACAGGCGCAATAATGCAAGGCTTCGGGGTAAATAAAGAAGCAATTGAAAAATACAACTCATATGCTGAAAACGACATTAAGTACGGTATTTTAGCAGCAAATGGCGCACTTGGCACACTTAATATAGGCACATCCTTTGTAAATGGTGTAATAAGCGTAGATTTCACAAACAGAAGCTACGATATTATGGAAATGAAGATATACGGTATTACATCAGCAACACAGGATACACTGCTTTACTGCTGTGGCTACGTAGAGGTTGATGGTGGCATAATCTATATGGATGAGAAAATGGCATCAG
This sequence comes from Clostridia bacterium, assembly GCA_017937135.1. Taxonomy (GTDB): domain Bacteria; phylum Bacillota; class Clostridia; order Oscillospirales; family CAG-272; genus RGIG2000. The sequence continues at coordinate 13,532 of JAGBEE010000008.1, forward strand.
ATGCAACTCTCCCAACTGCAGTATCATATGCTGGACTTGGTGGAACATTTGCACAGACAGCAAGCCTTGATGCAACCGTTCCAAACGGAGGTAAGGAAGAATAGTGAGATATACCGAACCTAAGTACACAAAAGAGATTATCGAAACAAACGACATTATGGAAGAATCCGTAGCGTCAATAGTGCATACAAAGGAACCCGTGCTTGATGAGGGTGGAAATCAAATTGGCGTTGTAAACAAGGGCACAGGCGTAGTTAATATCGAAAGCCTATTGGGATTCTAATAAAAGCAATACAAAAATGCGACTCAACCGAGTCGCATTTTTTTATTCATCAATTTTAATTTGGGAGGGCATACCATTTTTAAATGGAATACCTAAATGCTCATATGCCAAACGAGTAACACACCTACCACGAGGAGTGCGGCTAAGAAAGCCTATTTGCATAAGATAAGGCTCATATACATCCTCAATAGTAATGCTTTCCTCGCCGATTGTAGCAGCAAGTGTTTCAAGACCAACAGGACCGCCATCGTAAAATTTAATAATAGTTTCAAGCATTTTCCTATCAATGTTATCAAGTCCAAGCTCGTCAATTTCAAGAGCCTTAAGAGCAGTCCTTGCAATCTCAATAGTGATTCTGCCATCACCCTTGACCTGTGCATAATCACGCACGCGCTTTAAGAGCCTATTTGCAATACGTGGAGTTCCTCTTGAGCGAGAAGCAATTTCAAGTGCACCGTCATCGTCAATTTCCACATTTAAAATAGAAGCACTTCTTTTAATTATGGTAGAAAGCTCGTTAGCAGAATATAGCTCTAAGCGAAGGAGCACACCGAATCTATCACGCAATGGAGTAGTTAACTGACCTGCGCGCGTTGTTGCGCCAACTAATGTGAATTTAGGAAGGGGAACACGAATGCTTCTTGCTGCAGGGCCCTTACCAATAATAATATCAAGCACATAGTCCTCCATGGCAGGATAAAGAATTTCCTCAATAGAGCGTGATAAACGGTGAATTTCATCAATGAAAAGAACATCACCGGGCGCTAAATTAGTAAGTATAGCAGCCAAATCACCTTGCTTTTCGATAGCAGGACCAGACGTAACTCTAAAATTAACTCCCATTTCCGATGCTATAATACCTGAAAGAGTAGTTTTACCAAGACCCGGAGGGCCATATAAAAGCACGTGGTCAAGAGAATCTCCTCTTGCCTTAGCAGCATCAATATATACCTTAAGCATTTCGCGCACCTTTTCTTGACCGATATATTCGTCAAAGGTTTTAGGGCGAAGGCTTATTTCGACATCATTGTCCTCACCTGTTAATTCAGTAGAAACAATTCTATTTTCAAAGTCAAATTCTGTTTCTTCAATCATCTTTTAAACCTCATTTTATAAGCTTTGCAAGAGCAAGCGGAATAATTTTAACAACGTCAAGCTTCGGGTCAATTCCTGCAAGAGCTCTTTGTGCATCAGCACGCGTATATCCAAGAACAATAAGCGCATCAAGCGCCTCAGAAAGGTTAGAGCTCTTGCCAACATTAACGCTTGCAGCACTCTGTACATCAGGTGAAGAGGCGAATGTCTGCTTAACTATCTTATCCTTTAATTCAAGCACCACGCGCGCCGCAGTTTTTGCGCCAACACCGCTTGCCTTAGCGATTGCTTTAGTATCCTCGCTTGTAATAGCCATACTTAATTTGTCAGGAGTTAAAAGTGACAAAATAGCCATCGCCGCCTTAGGACCAACGCCTGAAACGGTAATCAAAAGCTTAAAGGAGGTTAATTCATCGTTGGTGTTAAAGCCAAATAGCTCAACACCATCCTCGCGCACCTGTAAATACGTGTATAATTTAATTTTTTGATTTATTTTAGTTAAAATTGCGCTGTAAGTATTATCACTCACAGTAAGTCTGTAACCAACCCCTTGGCAGTCAATAACGCAAAAGGAGGGCTCGCAAACCTCTAAGGTTCCGTAAACATGGTAAATCATTTATTTTCCTCATTGAGCTTTAAAATTTTCTTTTTTCGGTAGTCTAAAACACACAAAAGAGTGAATAAGCCAAGACCTACAAGGCTCAAGATAGCACCACCATACCATTGCATAGGCACGTATTTTAAAACCACCTCATGCTCACCATCTGAAATATCAAATGCAAGCATGCTTTCTGCACATTCAAAGGTATCAACTCTTTTATCATCTACATATACTCTCCATTGCTTATCGTATGGAATAGTAGTAAAGACAGTCTTATCACCATTTGATTTTAGAGTGCCCTCAAAATATGTGTCCGAATATTCCTTAATGTTATATCCATTTTCAGTGAAGCTGTCACAAATATTTCCAAAGCCCTCATCATCAATTTGAACGAAGAACTTATCAGATGACAAAAGATAAATTCTGTTTGCATCAAAGGCAAGGTTTACCTCAACCCTTTCACCCTTTTTATATGTGCCTATATTATGCACCTTATAGCTATCAGACTGGAACAAAACACCTAACTCCTTGCCATTTACATAGCAGGTAGCCTTTGTGTTGTAAAGTGAAGGTAAGAACATATAAATGCTTCCGTCCTTCTGTGCAGTAACGGTAAAGTTAATGCTTGCCATTCCGCTTGAGCTTCTGTAATAGCTTGTGCCCTCGGCATCTACATATCCCTGCAATACATTACCCTTTCCACCATAATTCTTTAAATTATAGGAACGGTTTTTATTAACGTAGTAAGAGCAGGTAATATAAGGCGTTGCATTCTCATCGCCTGTCATATGCGCCAAAAGGTAATCGTGATAATCAAATGGAGAATTAAGCTCTGGGTCTAAAGCTGCATTTTTTATATTCTTGTCAACAGCAAATGCAAGTGGGAGGGCATATGGGTTTTGATATAATACGTATCCATTAGAAATTTCCACGTATGGATATTCGCTACACATAACCTCGGTAATTTTTCCATCATCATCGCGATATCCCGTGGAAAGCAAGTACTTTATTCCTAAAAGGGAGTCGCTAAATACATTGTTTGAATAATATTTCGTCGTTTGTGAGCTTGCATAGAAGCCGAGATTTTTAAGAAAATCTCTTGTTGATTGATTAAATGTAGATGTGAACTCTGAAACTCCCTTAAAATCAACTGCTAAATTGTCATTCGCCTTTCTTTGATAGGTTTTTTCCATTCTATAAAAGGACTTATCTGTTTCCTTTATGATTTTAGAGGCAAATAGAGTCGGGTCAATAACCGTACGATAGGCAGTACGAGATGCCCATCCAACGTCATAAATCTCATCAGCCCAGTTAAGTAGCGTGCTTCCAAACGCCTCGCAGGAAACGCAAAGAATCAACACAACAGACATAAGGGCTTTATTTTTTGTATGCTTATATATAAAAACTACTATAAAATAGGCAAGAATAATACCAATAGACAGCCAAATCATCTGATAGCTTGGTGTAACCTCGGTTTTCTCACCGTCAACATACTTTGTAAGTGTAACAAGCTTTTGTATAAGAACTAAAATTACAGCTAAAAGCGCAGCGACCTTGGCAAAATATTTACAGCTCAAATCCTCAAAGCTCTCAAAACCCTTATAAGCCATAACAAGCAAAAGGAATGAGAACATAAAGCTATATCTGTAATTTAGCCAAATTGGCATTTGAAAGCCGTGCCACACAAGGTCAATTGTATTGACAGAAAAGCTCATTACAAAAATAGCTAAGAGAATAATATATCCTATCTTTTCACGCCCCTTTATCTTTTTTGAAATAAAGAAGGCAGGGAGCATGATAAGAGCAAATATACCGCAATAAATATTTGGTGTTCCTTCAGACCTAACCGTGTCATATGAGCCGATAAATAGCTTAGAAATCAAGTCAAGAATATCCATACGAAGCGTTGGCTCAAAGGAATTATTCTGTAAATCTGATTTGCCAAACTGTAAGGAATAATAAGCACTTACAATAACTGCGCTTGCAAGCAAGATTGCAATTAAAGAAAAAAGCGCAATTCTTAAAAGGCTTTTTAGCCTATGCTTTTTTTCACCAAGCAAATTTATTTCGTCATTCGAGTGCGCAAATAAATAATAAAAGAAATAAAGAGCAACGAAAATGCAAACCATATATCCGATATAGTAATTGCTCCATATAGTAAGCGCTAAGGAAATAATAAATAGCTTAAATCTACCTCGTTTAATAAGCCTTTCGATACCCAAAACAACAAGTGGAAGCCAAATAAGTGCATCAATCCACATAGTGTTTGTTTGATATATAGTAGCATACGCGCAAAGAGCGTACATTACAGAAAACAATGTAAAGCCAACAACGTTTTTCTTCCTTGTCTTGTCAAGATAGATGGAGAAGGTAAGACCACAAAGCCCTGCCTTCAGTGTTAACAAAAGCATTATAGCCTCTGTAATCATTGTCTTTGGGAAAAGAGCAACGATTAAGGAAAGTGGCGATGCCAAATAATACGTGAAATAACCTAAAAATTCACCGCCAAGCGAGCGCTCAAAGGTGTAATAAAGTGAGGAATCCCCAACTAAAACATCTCTTAGCTGCTCGAAAAAATAGACGTATTGCCCGTTCATATCAAGAACAAGAACACTGCGATCTCCAAAGGGATGAATTTGAAGTGCCAAATAGACAATAAACATAATAGCCATGGGTATAAGAAATGGCAAGAGAAGATACTTTTTCTTCTCATACTTTTTATGAACCCAGTCTATAAATTCGTAGATATGATTAAGAAAGGAGTCTATTTTCGGCTTTTTTGTTGCCAAATTTTCAGACATTTGAATTTTCTCCTACGGAATGAATTTTTTTAATCATTTTTTCAACCTTAATTCTCTCAATAGTCAAACTTCTGCCACAGCCGGTGCATGATATTTTTAAATCAGAGCCAATGCGCAAAACCTTAAAGACCTTACTGCCACATGGGTGAGTTTTTTTCATTTCAAGTAAATCTCCAACGTTAATAACAGGAATTTGACTCATAAGCACCTCGAATTAAGCATAATTTTCCAATTATAATTATTGTACCATAAAATAAAAATAAAATCAATATATTTATATTTTACAATAAAATAACATAATACTATTTGACATATTGCTAAAAATATGGTAAAATATCCTGTAAAGGAAAATTTAAAAAGGAGGAGTGTTATGGTAATTTTAGGCATAGACCCTGGCTTTGCAATAGTCGGCTGGGGAGTGCTCGAATGTGTAAAGGGTCGCTTTCGCGTAATGGGATATGGCTCTATACAAACAAAGGCAGGCACTCCTATTGAAGAAAGGCTTAATCAAATATTTGACGGAATGAACACAATAATTGATAAGTACAAGCCTGATGTGATGGCAGTAGAGGAGCTTTTCTGGAACACAAACCAAAAAACAGGTATTTGCGTTGCCGAGGCAAGAGGAACAATACTAATAAGCGCGCATCGAAAGGGATTAAAAATATTTGAATACACTCCCTTACAGGTTAAGCAAGCAGTGGTTGGTTATGGCAGAGCAGATAAAAAACAGGTTATTACAATGGTAACGACACTTTTGAATTTACCAAAGCCACCAAAGCCGGATGACACAGCAGACGCGCTTGCACTTGCAATTTGTCACGGACACGTTGGCTCAAACGTTCTTGGCAAATACTATAAAATGTGATTAATGTGAGGCTAAATTATGTATATAGCAGATAATTGGAAGGATTATGAGCTTCTTGATTGCTCGGATGGTGAAAGGCTTGAAAGATGGGGAAAATATATCCTCATTCGACCTGACCCGCAGGTTATATGGAAGGGCAAAAGAGAAAGCAAGCTCTGGAATAAGGCGCACGGAATATACAGAAGAAGCAAAAGTGGTGGTGGCGCTTGGGTTAAAAATGATGTTCCTGAAAAATGGACAATAGATTATGGAAGCTTAACCTTTAATTTAAAGCCAATGGGCTTTAAGCACACAGGGCTTTTCCCGGAGCAGGCTGCAAACTGGGATTGGTTTTCCGAGCTTATCAAAAAAAGATGTGCTCAGGGCAAGGAGGTTAAGGTTTTAAACCTGTTTGCCTATACAGGAGGAGCAACAGCAGCGGCTGCTAAGGCAGGGGCGAGCGTTGTTCACGTTGATGCATCAAAGGGCATGGTTGCTTGTGCCAAGGAAAATTTGGCATCAAGTGGCTTAGGCAATGCTCCTGTGAGATATATAGTTGATGACTGTCGTAAATTTGTTGAGCGCGAAATACGTCGTGGTAACAAATATGACGGAATTATAATGGACCCGCCATCATATGGCAGAGGACCTGGTGGAGAGGTGTGGAAGCTTGAGGATGCTGTTTGCGATTTCGTAACGCTTTGCGAAAAGCTTATTTCAGACGAGCCCTTATTTATGCTCATTAACTCATACACAACAGGACTAAGCCCACTAACAATGGGATATGTGCTTGATGTAGAGGTAGTAAAAAAGCACGGTGGACGCGCAGAAACAGGTGAGCTTGCCTTGCCTGTAACGCAAACAAAGGGATATTTACCCTGTGGCGCAAGCGCACGCTGGATAGCAGAGGAAGATAAGTAATATGTCAGCTCCATTAATTAAATTAGAAAACGTATCCTTCAAATACCCTGAAAGTGAGCTTAAGGAAAATAATTTTGCAGTAAATAATGTTTCTCTTGAAATAAACGAGGGCGAATTTGTTGCAATACTTGGCCACAATGGCTCTGGAAAATCAACCACAGCTAAGCTCATAAATATGATATTGACCCCGGATAGTGGTAAAATTTATGTCGATGGTAAGGACATAACGAGTGGGGAAATGAAGGACAAGGATGTTTTCGAGGTTAGAAAAAAGGTTGGAATGGTATTCCAAAATCCCGACAACCAAATAGTAGCAACCGTTGTCGAGGAGGATGTAGCCTTCGGCCCCGAAAATTTAGGCTTGCCCTCACAAGAAATAAGAAATAGAGTAGATGAGGCACTTGATATAGTCAATATGAAATCATATGCCCGTCACGCACCTCATCGCCTTTCAGGTGGACAAAAGCAGCGTGTGGCTATTGCTGGAATAATTGCAATGCGCCCAAAATGTATAATTTTTGATGAATCAACAGCGATGCTTGACCCTCTTGGAAGAAAAGAGGTAATGAATACAATTCTTCGCTTAAATAAAGAAGAAAAGATAACAATAGTTTTAATAACTCACTATATGAATGAGGCTCAGCTTGCAGATCGCGTTGTAGTTATGCGAGATGGAGGAATTTATCTACAGGGCACTCCAAGTGAGGTATTTACTAAGCCCGACGAGCTATGGGATGCAGGACTTGAGGTACCACAATCAGTCGAGCTTATATACAGGCTGAACACGGAGTTAAATATGCAAATCCCTCTGGGAGTGTATGATTTTGATACCTGCGCTCGCTTAATAAAGGAAAATTTAAAATAATACAGGAAGAAAAAATGTCGATAATCGAACTTAAAAATGTAACGTTTTCGTATGGAAAGAAAACGCCATATGAAATGAAGGCGCTTGATGATGTCAATCTTTGTATTGAAGAAAATTTAATAACAGGCTTAATCGGGCACACAGGTTCGGGAAAATCGACCTTGGTTCAGATGCTCAACGGACTTTTGCGCCCCGATAGTGGTACTATTATCATTGATAATGAGGATATATGGGAAAAGCCTAAAAAAATAGGTGATGTCAGGTTTAAGGTTGGCATTGTAATGCAATATCCTGAGTATCAGCTTTTTGCAGAAACTGTGCGTGATGATATAGCCTATGGGCCTAAAAATATGAAGCTATCAGAGGAGGAAATTGACCACAGGGTACGCCAAAGTGCTGAATTTTGTGGCATATCAGAGGATGCTCTTGATAAATCTCCGTTTGACTTGTCTGGCGGACAAAAGCGTAGAGTTGCCTTGGCGGGTGTTATGGCAATGAATCCTAAAATACTTGTTCTTGATGAGCCCGCTGCTGGGCTTGATCCTAAGGGCAGGCGCGAGATTCTCGGTGGAATAAAAAGATATAGAGAAGAAAGCGGTACAACTGTAATAATTGTTAGTCACAGTATGGAGGATATGGCTATGTACTGTGACAGAGTAATAGTTATGTCGAACGCACAAGCAATTGCAAACGGCACAACAAAAGAGGTCTTTTCCAAGAAAAAACTGCTTTTAGATGCAGGACTTGATGTGCCTGAGATTACTCACGTCGCATCAGCGCTTCGCGATATCGGAGTCGAAATTGACAATGATGTCTATACGGTTGACACAGCATTTGAGGCAATAAAAAGACTTCACTCGTCTTTGAATGAGGAAGGGAGTGATGAATAATGGCGATGGATGTTTCACTTGGTCAATATTATGAGGGTAAATCCTTCATTCACAAGCTTGACCCAAGAACTAAGCTGTTTTTTGTACTGATTTTCTTAGTTGCTACCTTTGTAGCAAGCGATGTATATGCGTTTGCCTTGCTTGTTGGCGTTGTATCACTTGCTATAATAATAAGTCGTGTGCCATTAAGAGTAGTTTTTAAAGGACTTAAGCCACTTACATTTATTATTATATTTACAGCCATACTCAACATTTTCTGGGCTAAGGGTGAAACCCTACTGGTAAATCAAGAATTAATACCAAACTTTTTAACAATCACAATTTATAAAGAAGGACTTATAAATGCGGGCATTTTTGCTCTTAGAATAATAGTTCTTCTTATAGGAACAAGCTTATTTTTCTCATACACCACAACTCCAATGGAGCTAACAGATGGTATTGAGAGCGCGCTTTCTCCACTTAAAAAAATAAAGGTTCCCGTTCATGAGTTTGCAATGATGATGACAATTGCACTTCGCTTTATTCCTACATTAGTAGATGAAACGTCAAAGATTATGAACGCGCAAAAGGCAAGAGGAGCCGATTTTTCAAGTGGTGGACTAATTAAGAGAGCAAAGGCGCTGATTCCTATAATAATCCCATTGTTTATTTCATCCTTCAGAAGAGCAGACGAGCTTGCTACTGCAATGGAATGTCGTTGCTATCGTGGAGGAGTCGGAAGAACGAGAATGAAGGTCTTGAAATTTGGCGTAAGAGACCTAATAGGCTTTCTTTTGACAGGTATGCTTCTTGCAGGAGTGATACTAATCAATATATACGGAAATGGATATAAAATATAAATGAAAAAGGTTCTTCTAACAATAGCCTATAATGGCAAGGAATATAATGGCTATCAGCTACAGCCGGATAAGCCAACCGTTGCCCTTATGATGAACAATGCGATAAATTCTGCATTTGGCTTTGAATGTAATGTAACAGGGTGCAGTCGTACCGATAGTGGTGTGCACGCACTTGAATTTTGTCTTACAGCCGAGCCAAAAAGGGAAGAGGATGAGATAACTGTTCCAATAGATAAAATACCTATTGCTGTAAATATTAAATTGCCAAAGGATATAAGCGTTTTATCAGCAAAAGAGGTCGATAAGGATTTTCATCCAAGATACGATGTTGTAAAAAAAGAATACGTTTACAAAATTCACGCGAGTCGCATAAAAAATCCATTTTATGCAGATTTAGCACTTGAATATGGAAGAGAAATAACTGATGAGGGAATTGAAAGAATGACACGTGGTGCCACTTTTTTCAAAGGAACGCATTATTTTGATGCTTTTATGTCGGTTGGCTCAAAAATCGAGGACACAAGGCGTACAGTATATGAAGCACGTGTTGAAAGAAATGGAGATTTAGTAGAATTTACCGTTTGCGCTGACGGCTTTCTTTACAATATGGTAAGAATTATGGTAGGTACGCTTTTATTGGTAGAGAGTGGAAAAATAAAGCCAGAAGAAATAGCCGAAATAATCGAGTCAAGAGATAGGTCGTTAGCAGGCTTCACAGCACGACCCGAGGGCTTGTATTTGAAAAAAATATATTATAATAGTTGACAAATGCCGAAAAAGGGTATATAATATAAAAAGAATTTTTATTTAAAGGAGGAATATTGATGGTTGTCAGTCTTATATTTGATATAGTAATAGCAGCATTGTGCATCATCTTAATTATAAGATACTCAATTCGTGGATTTATAAAGTCCCTGATGACACTTGTTAAAACGTTGCTTGCACCATTTATGGCAGTAGTATTCAATATGCCTCTTGCGCGTGTATTTGCTTCAAATGTATTTATGGGTATGTCACAGGACTGGGTGCGCTCAATGCTCATTTCTACTGAAACTGCAAGTGGAAATTATGCGCTTTATTCAATAGTTGATGGCATTCCAAACACATTTATAAATTATGTTTTAAGCTCAGGCTTAGACGAGGAGACTACAAACAAAATAAATATATATTTTGGAACAGAAGAAAAGCTTGCTACAATGGCAGAGGTTGATTATTTCACCGAGGTTTTTGGTGGTCAGCTCTCATTGCTTATTTCAATGGTAGTAGCGTTCATTGTAATTTTCGTTGTTGCTGAAATAATATTTATAATCGTTGGCGTGCTTTTGAACAAGCTTTGCAACCGTTCAATACTTAAGGTAATCAATATCATACTTGGCGGCTTGATAGGTGCAATTATTGCAGCTACTGTGGCAAGCATTATAGTATTCGTTGTTGTAAAGATATTTGAATTTGGTGGAAACTATTACGAGAATATATTCAAGGAAGAGTATATCGAAAACACCGTACTGTTTGAATTCTTTAAGGATAACAGTATATGGAGTCTTGTAAAACGATATATAGCAATAAAATAAAATTCGAGGACTGTATTCTTGCTTAAAACCGAAAATACAGTTCTCAATTTTTTAAAAAATGAAAGGAGATGGAAAATGAGCGTAGCTATAGATATAATTTTGCTTGCGTTAGCAGTATTTATAATAGTACGTTACACAATCAAGGGATTTCTAAAAAGCATATTCGACTCATTTAAGGTAATTTTATCCATTTTCTTAGCATTTTTATTACGTGTTCCTTGCAGGACGTTGCTTTCATCGTTGTTTTTACGAGGCTGGATGGTTAACCTTGTCAATTCCTCGCTCATATCAGCGCTTGAAGGCTCTGGTGGGGGCTTTAATGTATTACAGCTTTATGCGACAAGCCCATCTTTTTTCAACAATGTTTTGGCAAAATACGGTTTAGATGCTGAGCTTGCCGAAGCCGACTTTGAAGCTCTGCTTTCAGGTGACCAAAGCGTAGTCGGGTCATTGTCGGAAAATATAGGTGGAGCGTTGGCAACGCTTGTTGGAACTATTTTGGCTTTGGTAATAATGTTCATAGTTTCGCTAATAGTTTTGACAATAGTTATAAAGCTTCTTGATTCCTTGACTCAATTTGAGGGAATAAAAACAGTAAATAGAGTTCTTGGCTTGATTTTGGGTATAGTAGTAGCATTCCTAATACTATGGGGCATATGCGTCGCATTGGAGGCGCTGGCTGCACTGCTCGGACCGGTTGCGCCCGACTTCATAACTCAAGAAAAGCTAAACGATTCAATGATAATCAGTATGCTCAGAAAAATCAATGTACTTGACTGGGTAAGCATCGCAATTAACAGAGGTAATTAGAAATGGAAATGTGTGCAAGATGTAAGAAAAGACCAGCGACGGTCTACATCACAAAAATAGAAAACAACGTACAAAAGCAAGAGGGACTTTGCCTGATGTGTGCAAAGGAGCTTGGAATAAAGCCCGTAAATGATATAATGACCAAGATGGGCATTACAGAGGATGAGCTCGAAAATATGGAAAAAATGTTCTCGGATATGTTTCCTGTTGCACAGGATTCGGACGACGAGGACGATGACGGACCTACAATTGATTTTTCAAAAATGATGAAAAATGCAGGCTTTGGTAAGGAAAAGGGAGAGAAGAGCGATAAAAAGAAGAAGGACCAAAGAAAGCACCTTAACACCTTCTGCACAAACCTTACGCAGTCAGCGCTTAATAACAAGCTTGACAGAATAGTTGGCAGACAAAGAGAGCTTGAAAGAGTAATACAGATTTTGAGCAGACGTCAAAAGAATAACCCGTGCTTAATTGGTGAGCCTGGTGTTGGTAAAACTGCAATAGCGGAGGCACTTGCACAAAGAATAGTTAGTGGCGAGGTTCCATACAAGCTGAAAAATTGCGAGATTTATTTGGTTGACCTGACAGCGCTTGTTGCAGGAACTCAATTTAGAGGACAATTTGAAGCAAGAATTAACGGCCTTTTAAAAGAGGTAAAGGATGCGGGTAATATAATTCTTGTTATTGACGAAATTCACAATATTGTGGGCACAGGCAATTCCGAGGGTAGCATGAATGCTGCAAATATCTTGAAGCCTGCACTTTCAAGGGGCGAAATACAGGTTATAGGCGCAACAACTCTTAAGGAATATCGTAAATATATTGAAAAGGATGCAGCACTTGAAAGAAGATTTCAGCCGGTAAAGGTTGACGAGCCATCTATTGAGGAATGTATCGAAATGATTAAGGGCATTAAGCACTACTACGAAACCTATCACGGAGTAAAAATCTCCGATGAAATGGCAAGATTATCAGTAGTAATGAGCGAAAGATATATAACCGACAGATTTTTACCCGACAAGGCAATAGATTTAATAGATGAGGCTTGCTCTCATATAGTGCTTCACGCTCCACATATTAACGAAAGACATTTACTTATGGAGCGCTTGGCTGACGTTGATGCAAAGGTAGATGCCTTAAATGCAAAAATTGCAGATGAGGGCAGATCTCCAAACGAAAATGAATACAAGCAGCTTGCTGAATTTAAAACCGAAAAATCAATGCTTCTTGTTGACAAGGAAAGGCTTGACAAGGAGTGCGAAGGCACCGTAATGACAAAAGAGGATTTGGCAGGCGTAATAGAAATATGGACAGGAATTCCTGCAAGCAATATTTCAGAGGCTGAATTTGACAAGCTTGCAAGGCTTGAGGAGCAAATTAAGTCAAGAATTATAGGACAGGATGAGGCTGTAAAATCCCTGTGTGGAGCAATACGCAGAAATAGAGCTGGTGTAAGCGTTAAAAAGCGTCCTGCATCGTTTATATTTGCAGGACCGACAGGCGTTGGTAAAACCGAGCTTGTAAAGACTCTTACAAGGGAACTGTTTAATACTCCAGACGCGCTTGTAAGGCTTGATATGACCGAGTTTATGGAAAAGCATTCTGTTTCAAAAATAATAGGCTCCCCGCCAGGCTATGTTGGCTATGATGAGGCAGGACAGCTTACCGAAAAAATCAGACGCTCACCTTATTCAGTGGTGCTTTTTGACGAAATTGAAAAGGCACACCCCGATGTTTTAAACATTCTTCTTCAAATTCTTGACGAGGGTAAAATTTCAGACTCACAGGGCAGAGTAATAAACTTTGAAAACACAGTAATTATTATGACTACTAATGCAGGCGCAACCCTGACCTCGTCTCAGGCAGGCTTTGCCTCAAGCAGCAGCGTAATAGCAAAGGAAAAGACCGAGAAGGCGCTTTCAGGCTTCCTTCGTCCCGAGTTTATAAATAGAATTGATGAAATAATTACCTTCCGTTCACTTGACGAGAGTGACTTTGCACGCATCGCTAAGATAATGATGAACGACTTGAAGACTGCGCTTTTGGAAAGAAATATCAATTTAACTTATACCGACCAAGCGTGCGACCTTATCGCAAAGGAATCCTTTAGCAGAAAATTCGGCGCAAGAAATATGAGAAGATATATTCAAACCGAGGTTGAGGATAAGCTCGCAAATACAATCATCTTTGAAATCAAGGACAATATAACAGGTGCTCACGTAAGCGTGAAGAACGGTCAAATTAAGGTTGACTGTATATAAAGAAATAAACAGGCTTTTTAAATGAACCTTAGTTCATTTTTCGAGCCTGTTTTTGTTTTTTTGAAATAATTTGATATTTTATCGCGCTAAAGTGAAAAAATATCTTGCAAATAAAACGCGCGTGTGATATTATATGAATATAATTTCAAAATGGGGGAGTGTTTTAGACATGAAAAAGATGATTTGTCTTCTCATATCAATAATTTTCTTGTTATGTACAATGAGCACCCTTTCGTTTGCAACGCAAGAAGAGCTTGTAAATATAGCCCCCAACGGATTAGCATATGCAAGCAGTGAAAAAAATACAAGATGGACTCCCGTAATCGCTCTTAACGATGGCGCTTATAGTAGTGACACGTGGCAGGGCTGGGAATGTGCTTATCCAACTGTTCAAAAAGGTCAGGACACATTAAAGGGCTTTGACGGTGAATACTGTGGCATTCGCTTTGATAATGGTAAGTATTATGAAATCCATCAAATCAAGCTTAACCTTGGCTTGCACCCCTCGCTTGGTGGTCAAAATATGAAATACACCATAGAGTGTCTTGTAGATGGCCAGTGGGTTACAGTGCTTGAGTTTAAGGATGAAAGCATATCAGGATATAATTCGATAATGGCAAGCAACAATAATGGACACGTAGCATCAAATTGGCAGGGCACACTTAGTGAGCCTGTGACTACAAATAATGTAAGAATCCAAATAAGCGAATTTGGAAAAAACTATCAAGGCGGAGATATAATGGTATTCCCCTATATATATGAGCTTGAGCTTATAGGTAAGGAGGGGGTTACCCCTGAGGTTATCGTTCCTGAGGGAGGACATATTTCCACCAACATAGCATATCAATCATATGTTGAGGCATCGTCGTCAAATAAGGGAGCATATCCATTTTTGGCAATAGATTCCGACGAAAGAACAGCGTGGTCGCCAAGCAGTAGTGAGGCGAATGAATGGCTTGTCATAAAATATCCATCACCTAAGAATATAAACAAAATAGTAGTTGATTTTGGAGAGGGAGACTCAAAAAAATTCAAGCCAACGTTTTATTATATGTCACAAGATGGCTGGAAAAGGCTTGAAATAAGTAGCGCCTCTGAAAACGAATATTTGTTTGATGCACTGACAACATCGTCAGTAAAGCTTGTGTTCGAGGAAAAGTCAAGCGAAGTGCCAACGGTTTACGAGCTTGAAACGCACCTGGCAGATGCAAAAACCTATTATTTTGAAAGATTTACTAGCAAGCAAATAAATTCAGTAGCAAAGGGCAACATCGCAGTAATAGGTACTCCCTATGCAAGCGATAGCTTAGAGCCGTACTCCTCGCTTAGCTACATAATTGACGGACATTATTTAGATAAGGATAATGCGTGGTTTACAGGCAAGATAGATATGCCAGCATACGCAGGCATTACCTTTGACGAGAAGCAAAGCATAAATAAGGTTGTATTGTACGTTACAACACCAGACAAAATCGGTGATGATGTAATGGGAATAGAAATACAAGCGCTTATTGATGGTGAATACAAGACAGTAGCAGATGGCAAGTCCTACAATGAGCAAAAGGGATATGCTTCCGAATATACCTTTGACTCAGTAGAAACAACCGATATAAGAGTCAATTTCACAAGTGGAAATGGCACCTTTGCAAATATTGTCGAGCTTGAGCTTTACTCACCAAACGGAGTAATAAAAATGTTCGATGGTGTAGAATACGTGGCTGAGACTGAACGTGAATTTAAAATTCCAACCGAAGAAAAGCTCCCACAAATAGAGGAAGCAGAAAAGGAAGAGCCAAGCACGCTTGAAATCGTACTTGATTTGGTTTTTTCAGCCTGTGCATTAGTACTGCTTGCAATAATAGTATGGAAATATAAAAATAAAAAGGAAAATGAATTATAGAGAGGGCAAAATGGCAAACGAAAAGAAAATGGTAGAGCAAATCACCTCAATGGATGAGGATTTTGCTAAATGGTATACCGACATAGTTAAAAAGGCAGACTTGATTGACTATTCAAGTGTAAAGGGTTGTATGATTATACGTCCCTATGGCTATGCAATTTGGGAAAACATTCAAAGGCTTCTTGATGCAAGATTTAAAAAGACAGGCGTTGAGAATATATATATGCCAATGTTTATTCCCGAGTCACTTTTGAACAAGGAAAAGGATCACGTAGAGGGCTTTGCTCCCGAGGTTGCTTGGGTAACACACGGTGGAAGCGAAAGACTTACTGAAAGACTTTGCGTGCGTCCAACATCAGAAACTCTATTCTGTGAGCACTACGCAAACATCATTCGCTCATACAGAGATTTACCAAAGCTTTATAACCAATGGTGTAGTGTAGTAAGGTGGGAAAAGACAACACGTCCATTCCTTCGTAGCCGTGAGTTTTTATGGCAAGAGGGACACACAATGCACGCAACAGCAGAGGATGCAGAGAATGAAACACTTCAAATGCTTAATGTGTATGCAGATTTCTTTGAAAAGGATTTGGGCATCCCTGTTCTTAAGGGAAGAAAGACGGACAAGGAAAAATTTGCAGGCGCTAAGGCGACATACACAGTAGAGGCGCTTATGCACGATGGCAAGGCGCTTCAGGGTGGAACAAGCCACAACTTTGGTGATGGCTTTGCAAAAGCATTTGAAATTCAATATCTTGATAAGGATAATACCTTAAAATACTGTCACCAAACATCGTGGGGTGTATCTACAAGAATTATCGGTGCTATTATAATGACTCACGGTGACGACAGAGGACTTGTATTGCCACCTGAGGTTGCACCAACACAGGTAGTAGTAGTTCCGTGTGCACAGCATAAGCCTGGCGTAATTGAAAAGGCTACCGAGATTTATGAGAGAGTAAATACAGTCGCAAGAGCAAAGATAGACATTTCCGACAACTCACCTGGATGGAAATATGCAGAATATGAGATGAAGGGTGTTCCGATTCGTCTTGAAATTGGACCTCGCGACATTGAAGCAAATCAATGCGTGCTTGTTCGCCGTGATAATGGTGAAAAGGTTATAGTTAGCCTTGACGAGCTTGAGGTGAAAATTCCCGAATTGCTTAAAGAAATTACAAATAATCTATACAATAAGGCACTTCAAAACAGACAAAATCGCACATATACAGAAACCGAGCTTGATAGCTTTATCAAAACAGCGAACGAAAAATCAGGCTACATCAGAGCCCATTGGTGTGGTGACGAAGCGTGCGAAATCAAGCTTAAGGAGCTTGCCGATGTTACCTCTCGCTGTCTCCCGTTTGGAGAGCAGGGCGAAAAGGGTAAGTGCATAGTATGTGGCAAGGAAACCGACAAGCTTGTATATTGGGGCAAGGCATATTAATTTAAACAAAAAAATTCATTGTATTATATTAGGAGGAAAAAACAATGAGCTTTAAAAATCAATATCTTAATGAATTAATGGAAAGAGTAGAAAAGAGAAACGCAGGTGAGCCTGAATTTCACCAAACAGTAAAAGAGGTTCTTGAATCAATTGAGCCTGTTGTTGAAAAGCGCCCTGAGTTAATCACATCAGGTGTTCTTGAAAGAATGGTAGAGCCTGAAAGAATCATCAAATTCCGTGTTCCATGGGTTGATGATAAGGGAAATGTACAGGTAAACAGAGGCTTTAGAATTCAGTTCAATAGCGCTATTGGTCCATACAAGGGTGGTCTTCGTTTCCATCCATCAGTTTACGAGGGAATTATTAAGTTCCTTGGCTTTGAGCAAACCTTTAAGAACAGCTTGACATCACTTCCAATGGGTGGTGGTAAGGGTGGCTCTGACTTTGACCCACAGGGCAAGAGCGATGCCGAGGTTATGCGCTTCTGCCAAAGCTTTATGACAGAGCTTTCAAGACATATTGGAGCAGACCTTGACGTTCCTGCTGGAGATATCGGTGTAGGCGCAAGAGAGGTTGGCTATATGTTCGGTCAATATAAGAGACTTCGCAACGAATTTACAGGCGTTTTGACAGGTAAGGGCATCTCCTATGGTGGCTCCCTTATTCGTCCTGAGGCAACAGGCTTCGGCGCAGTTTACTACACAGTAGAAATGCTTAATTATTTCAAGGATTCAATCAAGGGCAAAACAGTAGCAATCTCTGGCTTCGGTAACGTTGCTTGGGGTACTGTTAAGAAGATTAATGAGCTTGGTGGTAAGGTAGTTACTATCTCAGGTCCTGACGGATACATCTATGATAAAGACGGTATCTCGACAGAGGAAAAGGTTAACTTTATGCTCGAAATGCGCGCATCCTGCCGTAACAAGGTTAAGGACTACGCAGATAAATTTGGCGTACCATTCTTCGCAGGTGAGAAGCCTTGGGGCGTAAAGGCAGACATTCTTATGCCATGCGCTACACAAAACGAGGTTGGTATGAAGGAAGCTGAACAAATCGTTAAAAACGGCGTTAAATACTACGTTGAGGTTTCAAATATGCCTACAACAAACGAGGCAATTGCATACCTTAAGCAAAACGGCGTTATCGTTGCTCCATCTAAGGCAGTTAATGCAGGTGGTGTAGCAGTTTCAGGTCTTGAAATGTCACAAAACTCTATGCGTTATAGCTGGAGCGCAGAAGAGGTTGACCAAAAGCTTAAGGGCATTATGAAGAACATATTCAATAGCTCCATCAAGGCAGCAAATGACTATGGCCTTGGCGACGACCTCGTTGCAGGTGCGAATATCGCAGGCTTTATCAAGGTAGCAGATGCAATGCTCGCACAGGGTGTTGTTTAATACCATTATTGACAAAAGCTTACACTAATTTATAAAAATATAACAAAAATATATATAATTTGTATTGATTTTTGTGCAGAACTATAGTATAATAGAATCAGCGAAAAATGCAAACAAATTATATAGGAGGAATAAAATGAAAAAGATTTTCGCATTACTGCTCGTGCTGCTTATGCTTCTTCCAAGCATAGTTGCGTGTGGTGGTACAGATGACCCTGTTGATACAGGAAGTGGAGGAGAAGAAGAAGAGAATCCATTTGATGGAACAGAACCAATTGACACAAAGAAGGACCTTCTTAAGTATTTTGACGGCAAAACGCTTAACGTTCTTGCAACCAACTGGTATGGAGCGAACGGAAAGGCTAACGGCTGGTCAGAGCCTGACCTTGCTGTAACTGGCTATGATATGGATGGCACATCTGTTTGGGGCAAAACCATTAACAATGCAATTCAACAAAGAAGAGAACATGTTAAGAGCACATATGGCGTTGAGCTTAAGTTTATAATGTCTCAAAAAGAAGCTATCATGTCAAACCAATTAGTTGAGGCTATGAAGCCAGAGGCAACAGAAAAGTATCATATTGCTATGCCTCGTATTTTTGAGGCTCAACAGCTCATTCAAAACCAATCACTTTACGACCTTTCAGGTAGCAACTGTATTGATTTCTCAAAGTCATACTACAACCAAATGGCACACGAGATGTTTACTGTTGCAGGTCATACCTTCTTTGCAGCAGGTGATTTCTCATTCCTTGATGAGTACACATCATATGTAATGTATTACAATATGGCTGTTAGTGAAAATATTGAAAGCTTCCCAGACCTTTACCAAACAGTTAAGGATGGAAAATGGACTATTTCCGAAATGGCAAAATGGGCTGCATACGTTAGCGATGATAACGGTGCAAATGCTGGTGCATGGGAAGATGACGATACATATGGCTTCGGTACAACAACCCTTACACAGTTCTTCCAAACAAG
This sequence comes from Clostridia bacterium, assembly GCA_017937135.1. GTDB lineage: Bacteria > Bacillota > Clostridia > Oscillospirales > CAG-272 > RGIG2000. Next base: position 33,041 of record JAGBEE010000008.1, read on the forward strand.
TGGAATAACACAAATCAGAGTAGATAACGAATCCTCTAATCCTGCAGACCATAAGTACATAGTATCTCTTAACGATGATGTTGGCTTGGTAACAACACTTGTAGAAAAGCTTAAGGTAATTGTTTCAAGTGAATGGGCAAGAACACAATGGGGTGGAAATGGTTATGGACCAATGGAAGAATCATTCTTTAACGGAAAGCTCCTTTTCTATATGGAGGTTGTAGAAAAATTCGGTAAGTTCACTAACCAAGGTGATAACTTCAAGGTTGGCGTTTTGCCAATTCCAAAATTGAACGAAAGCGAAAGCTACTACACACCTTGTGCAAACCAATCAACAGTAATGTGTATTCCTAAGTGCACGCCAGACAGAGATATGTCTGAATATTTCTTCGACGTTCTTTCACACACAGGTCAAGACTTTGTTATGAAGGGCTTCTATGACAACCTTCAGACAAAGGTATATAACGGAACCAAAGAGGGTGAAAAAACAGCCGCTGACAGTATGGAAATTCTCAAGAATCACATATTTAATAACCTTATGTTTGATATTGGATACACCAACGGTATTTTGACGGTTGTTCAAAGCGATACACTTGGCGATACATCAAATGCCAATGCTTTCTCAGAGTCCTATACCGAAAATATGGGCGATGCTCTTGAAAAGGTTGCAGAGTGGAACTTATGGTATCAAGAATACAAGGAATAATAATTTATAAAAAACGCACGGAAACGTGCGTTTTTTCCTTTTCAAATATTGTAAAATCCAACAATATATGATATACTTAAATAAATAATATTATAGGAGAAAAGTATGTCTATTATATTTAATAAAGATGAAAAAACCTTCACACTCTACACAAAGAATACAGCTTATCAAATGAAGATTGATGAGCATAATGCTTTGGCACATTCTTATTATGGAAAAAGGACAGAATACGATGATTTTTCGTATTCAAGTAATTGTAATGGTTATGCACCTGCGTTTTCACCAAATGTGCCAGATTTAGATGGTAGATATTATAACAACCACGTTTCCCAAGAGCTTTCTGTAATGGGAATAGGCGATTTTCGTATTACTGCACTTGGACTTAGAAGCTCTGATGGCTCGCTTGCTTGCGACCCAAGATATTATAGCCACGAAATAAGAGATGGAAAATACTCCTTGCCTGGCTTGCCGGCCTTTTATGGAGAAGATGCAAAAACGCTTGTTGTAACACTTAAGGACAGCGCATATGATATATATTTCCATTTGTATTACGGTGTTTTTGAGGAATACGACCTTATCACAAGAGCAATGGTGGTGGAAAACAAGACAGACAAGCAAATCAAGCTTGAAAAGGCGCTTAGCGCAACGATAGATTTCCCATGTGGAAATTACGATATGCTATATTTCCATGGCAGACATATGCGCGAAAGAATGCTTGATAGAACAAGAATTAACTTTGCAAAAACAACTGTATCAAGCATACGTGGAGCATCAAGCCATATGGATAACCCATTCGTAATTGTGGCTGATTCCAATGCAAATGAGGAATATGGAAACGCATGGGCATTTGCACTCGTATATAGTGGTAACTTTGAAATAAGCGCGCAAAAGGACCAATGGAACAAAACAAGGCTCGTTGCAGGTATAAACCACGAGAATTTTAATTTTGCAGTTGAGCCAAACGAAAGCTTTACAACCCCTGAGCTTGCTATGGTATATAGTGATAAGGGCTTTGCACCAATTTCAAATAATTTACATAAGGCAATAAGAAATAACCTTACAAGAGGAAAATATAAATACGAAAGACGTCCCGTTCTTATAAACAACTGGGAAGCAACATATTTTGATTTTAACGCAGATAAGCTTGTTTCAATGGCACACGATGCAGCCGAAATCGGAGTTGAGCTTTTAGTTATGGATGATGGCTGGTTCGGCAAGCGTAACAATGACTGGTGCGCTCTTGGTGACTGGTTTGTAAACGAGGAAAAGCTACAAGGAACACTTAAATCCTTGGTAGATAGAGTAAACAAAGAGGGACTAAAATTTGGTATTTGGTTCGAGCCTGAATGCATTTCCGAGGATAGCGAGCTATATAGAAGCCATCCTGACTACCTATTTAAAATACCTAATCGTCAGCCTCAGCTTTCAAGACAGCAATACGTTCTTGATTTTTCAAGAAAAGAGGTTAGAGATAATATCTATAACCAAATGGTAAAAATTCTAAACAGCGCAAATATAGAATATGTTAAGTGGGACTTTAACAGACACATAACAGACCTATTTAGCATAGCCCTACCAGCAGAAAAGCAGGGTGAGGTTTACCATAGATATATGCTTGGCTTATACGAATTTCTTGAAAAAATAACTAATGAATTTCCAAATATCCTATTTGAAAGCTGCTCAGGTGGTGGAGGAAGATTTGACTGTGGTATGCTATACTATATGCCACAGGTATGGACAAGTGATAATAGTGATGCAATAGATAGACTGAAAATTCAATACGGTACGTCCTTTGCATATCCGGTAAGAACAATGGGCGCGCACGTTTCTGTTTGCCCCAACCACCAAAACGCAAGAGTTACACCTCTTAAAACAAGAGGAAATGTTGCTTACTTCGGCACATATGGACTTGAGCTTGATATAACAAAAATGACAAAGGAAGAGAAGGAAGAAATAAAGCGTCAAATCAAGGAGTTTAAGGAGCATTACGACCTTATTCAATATGGCGATTATTACAGACTTATTTCACCATTCACACCCGAGGAAAGTCTATATTGCGCGTGGGAGGTAGTAAAGCAAGACGGAAGCGAGGCACTTGTTTGTGCAGTGCGTTATGAAAGTGATGCTTCTACTGCACAAGAAATGGTAAAGGTGAAGGGACTTTGTCCTGATAAGTGGTATAGAATAAATGGCTCAGATAGAAAATATCTCGGCTCAACTCTTGAAAACATTGGCTTCTATTTTGAATATGATTTCTTCTCATATCCATCACGCTTGTATCATATAACACTTGCATAATATAAAAAACAGGCTGTTGATTACACAATAGCCTGTTTTTAGATGTATATAAATAAGATATTACTTTTTAGAGGTATTAAATTTCAACTTACTTTTTTTGTGCATTTTGTATATACTAAACTTAATAGAAAAGTTGAGGTGTAGTTATGCAAAAGTATGGAACAGTTAAAATTAAATTGGATGAGTTGATTAAAAAAACTGGAATAAGCAAAAACAAATTAAGTCAAAGAGCAGAAATGCAACGCACTCAATTGAACAATTACTGCAAAAACGAAATAACTCGTCTTGATACAGATGTTTTAGCAAGGCTTTGCACCGTGCTTGAATGCGAAATATCAGACCTTTTGGAATTTGTTCCACCACAGCAATAATTTAAAAAATCTCGCTTTTTTAGCGAGATTTTTTAAATTATTTTGGCTTGTAAATTTCCTCAAGCTTTTTGTTAAATTCCTCAGCAGTATTGTAGCCCATTTTCTTGAGCCTTGCATTCATTGCTGCAATTTCAAGAATAACAGCCAAATTTCTACCGGGACGAACAGGAATAGTAATAGCAGGGACGTCAATACCAAGAATGTTATATTTCTCAGTTTCAAGTCCCATTCTATCGTAGAGCTTGCCCTCAACCCAGTGCTCAAGCTTTATAACAAGCTGAATTTTTTCAGTTTCCTTAACAGCACCGGTACCGAAAATTCTACGAACATCTACAATTCCAATACCACGAAGCTCCATATAGTGTCTTATAATCTCAGGAGCGCGACCAACAAGGGTTTTTTCAGAAACCTTGCTTATTTCAACTGCATCATCAGCGATTAAACGATGTCCTCTTTTAATAAGCTCAATAGCAGCCTCACTTTTACCAATACCACTATCGCCTAAAATTAATACGCCCTCACCATAAACCTCTACCAAAACGCCATGCCTTGTAATAGTAGGTGCCAAATGCACGTTCAGAGATGATATAATAGAGGAAACAAAGCTATTTGTAGAAATGTTAGTTCTAAGAAGCGGAATACCAAACTCGCGCGACATTTCAACCATTTCGCAATAAGGCTCAATATCTCTTGCAATTACAATACAAACAGGCCTTTTTTCCATAAATGCACGTATTCTTTGGTATCTTTCCTCTAAAGAAAGCTTTGATAAATAAATTGATTCAACAAGACCAATAATTTGAATTCTTAACGGGTCAAAATAATCAAAGAAGCCCGACAAGGGAAGACCAGGACGGTGTATCTCAGAGCGAGTTAGCATAATTTCCGACAAGTTATCGGGAACATAAATCTTTTCAAGATTAAATTCGTCTATAATTTTAATGAGCGCAACGCTTCTTTCACTTGCTTGATTCATAATATCTCCTTGGTTTTTACAATAAAAGTAGTAAAACAAGCACGTATATGCCGTTAAAAATATTTTAGCATAGAGAAGATAAAAAAGCAATAAATAAAGGAAAAAATACTATGAAATTTGATGGAAAGAAAAATACTAATGGAAAAAGAGTTTTCACCTTGGATGGGAAAATGGTTTTTTCAAATGTTGATCCAAGTCTTGATGATATCTTTAAGGTAAGCAACAATCAAGCCCCAGATGACTTCTATAAAGCAAAGGAGATTTATACATCTGGCAAATCAATGGACATAATAAAGCTTGGAGAAAACGAAGAAAAAAGAGCCTTTGTAAAGGTACTCAACGATGGCTTCTCTACATCGATAGAGGTAAGCCTTATCGAGAATGGCAGAAGCGACGAGCTGATAGAGAACGATAGAAAAATGCTCGCCACCTTCCCCGAGATTATAGGAGAAAATGGCGTAGCACGTGTCAATATTTTCAACTTTTTTAAGAAAACAGTAGGAGTATTGAAAAAGGATGTACGCTTTGCATATAGAACCTTTAAAATAGATGTTGACAAAAAGAATGAGCTAACAACTTACATTTATCATTTGCAAATTTTAGCTATAGCAACCCTTGCCATTATGAATAGCTTCTCCTATAAATCCCCAATAAGAATAGCAGTAGATAAGAACGGAGATTTTTGCAGAATAGAATTTGAAACAAAAACAGACGAATCAGTGAATTTCACAAGCAAGGAAAGCATCATAAAAGAATTTGCAGATGTTGAAATGAGAGTAAATTTTATAGAATCACTATGCAATAAGGATGGCATTGGCTTTTATATTGAGCACACAAACAAAAGACTTGTAATCGCATACGAGCTAACCGATGAGCCAACAACCAAAAAAAGACTGCTATCCACCGTTCAAAGAGACCTTATGGAATTTACAAGGAAATATATGGATATATTCAATTACAGTATTATCGATACAGAAGAACAAGAAGGAGAAGAATAACAGCATCAGAGTTATTTTCATTCTTGTCATTAGCAAGCAACAAGGCTATAAACAAAAGAAGCATATCATCACTTTTGCTATTAGAAAAAAGCTTGTTAAAAACTGAGCTTAATTCTTTGAAAAAATTACTCCCTTGCTTCTCATTATTATCACTAATATCGCACACAGGGCTCGGGCTTTCATCTATTTCTTGATTAGTCTGAGCCCTATTTTCGTCGTCATAATTATTCTCTTCAAAATCATATGGCTCGCTATATTTATCGGGATTTTCATAGCCTCCTTCCTTAAGGTCGCTACTATATGATGCTTCTTGTCCATAATCCGAATTTTGCTCCGTAGCCTCAAAATCAATATTTTCCCCTTCATTTTCTACCTCGTTGTCTTGAAATGATGATATACCATTATTGAAGGAGGGCGAAACAGAGGTCCTTGAAGCGCTAATTATCTCACCCGAATGAGTTTTCATTTCTGTTTCAATAGGCACTCTGAATCTGTTGCCACTATAATTCTTAGGAATATCAATCCCCTTATATCTTGTAAACATAGAAATCACCTTGCCAATTTCATTAAATTTGCAATTTTTGATAGTCTTACTATGCTGTCAATAATTTCTTGTCTTTCCTTGCTTAAATAAGGCTTTAATGCACAGAGCAGAGGCTCGTTTTTAGATATGCTTCTGCTAATTCCAAATATCATATTAGCTGTGCTATCACCAAGAGCTCCAATACCTGTATTTTGATTGGAATTATCACTTTTATTAGAGGACGTGTCGATTATTTTAGAAAACAAATCAGATAAATCTTCACTTGCCTTGTCATTTTCGTTATTGGCACTCACCTCGTTAATAGTAGGCCTGCTATCAGCACTTTTGCTGTTATCATTTTCGTTCTCTTGATATATAACATCATTCTTCTCGTTTTTGCCACGATTTGAAATCAGCGACATTATCTCTGGCAGAATTTGACTCATATCAGACCCGGGTGTTGATTTTGCAATTTGTGAAATCTTGCTAATAAGCTCAGGGTCAGACATTATCGAGGAAAGAATACCTTCAAAATTATTTTCGCTCATTACCTTTTCCTTTCTTCATCATTTCAAGTGCGTTTTGTATTTGCTCATCACTTAATGAAGCAAGCGTTGAGCGAATTTTTGTCATATCGCTCGGTCTTTGCATATTTGAAAATGACTCAACACCACTTTTCTTGGCAACCAGCTGAATAGTCTTCCAAAGCTGGTCGTCATTCATTTTAAGCACCATATCAATAGTTTTTTTATCTATTTTCATAAACAAACCTCCCATTTTTGGTAATATTATGATATGATAGGAATAATGAAATGTTACAGGAGGTATTAAATGAAAATACTTGTTTTTTCCGATTCACACGGCAAAGGGAAAAATATTTCAAGCGCGATAGAGCTTCATAAAAAAAGCTGCGACCTTGTCGTTTTCTTAGGTGATGGCTTAAGCGATATTGATTACTTGAAATCTCTTTACCCTGAGCTTACGTTTTTTGCAGTCAAGGGAAACTGCGACTTCTTTACAGGTGGCACAAGTAATTTGGAAAGCGTTTTGGATCTTGATGGAATAAAGGTTTTGATAACACACGGACATCGCTATGGCGTAAAGAGTGGAGTAGGCACGATTTTAAAGCGCGCACACGAGCTTGATGCCGATGCCGTATTTTTCGGCCATACTCATACACCATACGATGATATACTTGATATAGGAGAAAAAAGAATACATCTTTTTAACCCGGGAAGCATAGGCTATGGTGGCACATATGGAGTAGTAAATACAAGTGGAAGAGTGCTTGTTACAAGCCACACAAAAATACAGTAAAAATCTTTATAAATTGTCAATAATTGCTTGAAATATAAATAAATATATGCTATACTCAAAATAACGAAAATATATTTGTTCGGAGGAATAAATCATGGAAAAGAAAATTAAAGTTGGTATTATCGGTTGTGGAGGAATTGCAAACGGTAAGCACATGCCATCACTCAAAAAGGTTGCAGAGGTAGAGATGGTTGCATTCTGCGACATCATTGAACAAAGAGCAGTTGAAGCAGCAAAGAAGTACGGTGTTGAGGGCGCAAAAACATACACCGACTACAAGGAGCTTTTGAAGGACAAGGAAATCGACGTAATTCACGTTTGTACTCCTAACAGAAGCCATAGCTTCATTACAGTCGATGCTTTAGAGGCTGGCAAGCACGTTATGTGTGAAAAGCCAATGGCTATAAACGCTGAGGAAGCAAAGAAGATGGTTGATGCAGCAAAGCGCACAGGCAAAATGCTTACAATCGGCTATCAAAACAGACAAAGAAAAGATGCAAAATACCTCAAGGCAGAGGCTGAAGATGGCGTATTTGGAGATATCTACTACGCAAAGGCGACAGCACTTCGTCGTCGTGCAGTTCCTACATGGGGCGTATTTATAAACGAGTATGAGCAAGGTGGAGGACCACTTATCGACATCGGTACACACGCACTTGATTTAACCCTTTGGACAATGAACAACTATAAACCAAAATATTGCGTAGGTACTACATATCACAAGCTCAACAACCAAACAAATACAGCTAACGTATTTGGCGACTGGAAGCCAGAGGAGTTTACTGTTGAAGACAGTGCATTCGGCTTTATCGTGATGGAAAACGGAGCAACAATCGTTCTTGAATCCTCTTGGGCTATCAATATGACAGAAACCAAGGAGGCTTGCACAACCATTTGTGGAACAAAGGCAGGCGCAAAAATGGTTGATCAGGGCATTCTCGAAATCAATGGTGTAAACCACGGTAATATGTACGAAACACGTCCTAACCTCGATGGTAAAGGCGTTGCATTCTATGATGCAGGTGGATACGACGCAGGCGCTGAGGAAGCGAAGCAGTGGATTAAGGCTGTTATCAATGGCACACAACCAACAGTTCTTCCAGAACAGGCATACTGTGTAACACAAATTCTTGAGGGTATTTACGAATCTGCAAAGACAGGCAAGCCCTACTATTTTGAAAATAAATAATTGAAAATGAGCTGAGCCTTCAAAAAGAGGGCTCGGCTTTAAAGGAGATATTATGAAGCTTAGCGTTTTAGCAAACCTTTACGGTAGTAAGTCTTTAGATGAGGCACTTAAGATTATTTCCTCACTCGGTGTTCACTCTGTTGAAATCGGAGCAGGTGGTTATCCTGGAAAGGATCACTGCGACCCTGAAAAATTGCTCGCTGACGAGAAGGCATTTGAGGAATTTAAAAACACATTTAAGAAATATGATGTAGAAATTTGCGCGCTCGCAACACACGGTAACCCTGTTCATCCTAACAAGGAAATCGCAGCGCAATTTGATAAGGATATGAGAAATACTATCCTCTTAGCAGAGAAGCTTGGTGTTGATACAATTATAACCTTCTCAGGCTGTCCTGGCTCTGACCCCGATGCAAAGCGTCCTAACTGGGTAACATGCGCTTGGCCGGACGACTTCTTGGATGTTAAGAAATATCAATGGGAAGAGGTGCTAATCCCTTATTGGAAGGAAGCAACACAATTCGCAAAGGCTCATGGTGTAACTAAGATAGCTCTTGAAATGCACCCTGGCTTCTGCGTTTACAACCCTGAAACCTTGCTTGAGCTTCGTAAGGCAGTTGGCGATGTAATAGGTGCTAACCTTGACCCGTCACACCTTATTTGGCAAGGCATCAACCCTGTAATGGCAATTAGAGCATTAGCAGGCGCTATCTATCACGTACACGCAAAGGATACAAAGATAGACGAGGCAAATACAGCAGTAAATGGTGTTCTTGATACAAAGCACTATGGTGATGAAATTCACCGTTCTTGGATATTCCGTACAGTTGGCTATGGTCACGGCGAGGACTACTGGAGAGATTTTGTAAGTAATCTAAGACTCGCTGGCTACGACAAGGTTCTTTCAATTGAGCACGAGGATAGTCTTATGACAATTGATGAGGGACTCAAGAAGGCTGTTGAGGTTCTCAACAGAGTGATGATTAAGGAAGAAAAGCCAACAGGTATGCGTTGGGCATAATCAATAAAAATGCGAAAAAGTGGACACGGAGTGCCCACTTTTTTACTTTTAAATTCCAAAATTATTTAATTAAGAGGCGTGTTTAAAGAACACATTTTACTGCTTGCTATCAGTATTTTCCTCTGTTTTATTGTCACTTTCCGTATCCTTTGTAGGAAATTTCAAGTGCTCCTTTGGGTCAACGTGCTTATCACCAATTTTAAGCTCATAGTGTAGGTGAGGCTCCTCAGCAATTTCGTTTGGTGCACTTTCGCCAACTGCGCCAATTATATCGCCTGCTTTAACGCTTGAGCCAATTACAATACCATCATAAACCACAGGGTCGAGGTTTTTGTAAATACTAACTGCATTTCCTGAATGCTCAATTGAAATGCATGTTCCCATAAATGGATCGTCCCATACGTTTGTTACAACTCCATCAGCAACGGCTATAACCTCTTGACCAAGCTCTGCGCCAATATCAATTCCAATGTGTGTCCTGTAATCATTCATAGTCTGTGAGAAAACAGGAACGCTATCACTGTAATCCATACTGATTTCACCCTCCAATGGGAGTAAAAATGTTGGGAGAGTGTCGCTATTTGTATCGTTTGTGCCTGTGTTTGTGTCACTTCCAAGCTGTGAATTTCCAGATGTGTCAGTCATATTTTCGTCAGGGTTGGAGCGTCTTGCAACGCTTGTGGCAATCACGAGAACAATTACAACGGTCATAACCACAGCAAGAGTTAAATAGAATATTCTCGTATTTCTTTTGTTTTCGTTTTCTTCCATTTTAAACAAGTCCTTTCAAAATTTATTGCAAAAGTATTATTTGCCACTAAAATTACAATTATACACAGTTTTTTCAACTAACGGAAAATTATGCTCCAAATAAAAGTTTAATTGACAATTTTGATTATATATGTTAATATATATATAATAAGACTTTTTGGAGGATATTATGATTAAGATAGAGCGTACAAGCGTTATGAATTTTGAAAACGCTATAAGGGGAGCAAGAAACCCTATGAACTCTTGGGCAAAAAGCGATAGCTATTATAATGAAAATGGAGAATATGTTTTAGGTGAAAACGACCTTGGACTTGCAAAAAAGCTTGCCAAGGCTGGTAGCGACCATAGAAAATATCTTCGCCAAATCTTTGTATCAGTTGATATTACAGCGCCACTATATTGGTGGAAGGAATACGACACATACAAGGTAGCAACAGTTGCTAACTCCACCTCAACAATGCACAAAATTCAAGCGAAGGAGTTTTCAAGAGACGACTTTAGCTGCGACAGAATGAGCGAAGAGGCATTAAAGGTTCTTGACATTACCATTGAATATCTTGAAAAGGCAAGAAAGCTCTTTATTGAAACAAAGGAAAGAGCATATTGGCACGATATGATACAGCTTTTGCCCTCAAGCTATAATCAAATGAGAACCTGCACCCTAAATTACGAAACACTAATAAACATTTATTATGCAAGAAAATCACATAAGCTTGCAGAGTGGCACACATTATGCGATTGGATAATGTCGCTTCCATATGCAAAGGAGCTTATTAGAATAAAGGAAGATAATGAATAAAATTATTAAGGATTATAATAAGCCAGAGATGCCCGAGGTGCGTGTGCGCATCGGGCGTTTTGCTGGCTTTGTAGGAATAATAGCAAACGCAATACTGTTTATAATTAAGCTCGTTGTTGGTATTTTAACGGGTGGCGTGTCTATAATTGCAGACTCGTTAAACAATTTATCCGACTCAGCATCCAATGTTTTAACAGTAGTAGGCTACACAATTTCGGGCAAGCCTGCCGACAAGGACCATCCATATGGTCACGCAAGAATGGAATACCTTTGCTCACTTATTATTTCAATGTTTGTTACTTTTATAGGCATTGAAATGCTTATTTCCTCAGCCGAAAAGCTAATAGAGAATACACTAACAGAGCAATATTCCACACCAATGATTATAATTATTGCCTCAACTATAATTGTAAAGGCACTTATAGCTATATTCTATAGAAGACTTGGCAAGCATATAAATTCCGACACCTTAAAGGCAAGCGCTCTTGATAGCATAGGCGACGTAATCGCTACATCAGCAGTAGTTGCTGGTATGATTTTACAGCCATACGTGTCTATAAGTGTCGATGGAATAGTAGGTATTGTAATCGCAGTTTATATTATAATAATGGGAATAAAGCTTGTTGTTGAGTCATCAAGCACCTTGATAGGAAAAGCGCCCGATCCAAATTTCATTCACGATATTTTACACAGATTAAAGAATTATGAGGGAGTTTTAGGTATTCACGACCTTGTTATACACTCCTACGGACAAAATAGATGCTTCGCAACTGTTCATATTGAAGTAGATTCAGATGCTGAGATTATGCACAGTCACGATTTAATTGATAATATAGAGGCAGATTTTTTAAAGGACGGAATAAATTTAGTCATTCATATGGACCCTGTGTCTATTTCTGACCCGGAAACAAACGAATTAAGAGCAAAATGCTTACAAATAGTGTCCGATTTATCAAGTGAATACTCGCACCCTGTGTCGATGCACGACTTTAGAATTGTCAAAGGCATTACGCACACAAACGTAATATTTGATATTAGCGTATCAAACGATATGCCACTTACAAACCAGCTTCTTTGTCAGGAGCTGACGGAGCGAATAAGACAAATAAATCCACTATACAATTTAGTTTTGACAATAGATAGAGATTATTTTTCCGAAAGATATGGAGAATAAAATCAAGGAGCTAAAATGAAAAGGATATATTTTTTAATCTTTACCATTGTTTTGGTTTTCACCCTTGGTGTGCTTGTAGGAGCTGAGGGACTTGAGGTAAAGGATTCAAATGGCAATTTATATAACGCCACTGACTACACCTTCTATTTACCCTCACACATAGACCCACAAAGAGTAAGATTTTCTGTAACAGGCGATTATGAAATAACAATAGATGGCGAAAAAAACAGTAAGATTTTAATTCTAAATGACACCGTGCTCGACTTAACCCCTTACAAAAAGGTCAAAGGCGATGAAACATTTTATAGCTTAAAAATTGAATTAGATGGCAATCCAATAGATATCGTTTTTCGCTTTGCAAGCTCGTTGCCAAGCGTATATATTGACACCTCAATAGGCGCAAATAGCATTATTGATAACGCAAAAAAGGATGAGGAAGCAAAAATCACAATAACAAATAAGGATTCAATAGTTGAGTACAGCGACAAGGAAAATACGTTTAGCGAAATAAAGCTAAGAGGAAATACAACCACTGATTACTTAAAGAAGCCATTTCAAATAAAGCTAAGCCAAAAGACGAATCTTTTTAATATGGGTAATGGTAAAACGTGGGTTTTACTTGCAAACTATCTTGATCAGTCGCTCATTCGTAATAGTATAATGTATCAAATCGCCAAGGTTCTTGGTATGGATATGTCAAATTTTCAAAGTGTTGATTTGTTTATAGACGGTAAATATTACGGAGTATATCTTCTTTGCGAAAAGGTTCAAATCGGCAAGGACAGAGTTGATATTCACGACTTGGAAGAGGAAAATGATGCCCTGAATACCGAATACGGAGAAGCTAAGTGGGTTGGTAGTGGCACAATAATAGATGAAACTATTTTAACTGAATACACCTATATAGAGGGGGTAGTAAATCCAAGCGATATTACAGGTGGATACTTAATTGAGCTTGATAATAACTACTACAAAAAGGAGCTTTGCTATTTTTTAACCGAAAATGGAAATCACTATGTTATAAAATCTCCCGAATACGCATCCAAAGAGCAGGTAGAATATATAAGCGTTCTATTTGCAGAGATGGAGGAGGCTATTATGGCAGAAAATGGCTATAATAGTATAGGTAAGCACTACAGCGAATACATAGATGTAGATTCATTTGTATATGCTTATATAATTGCTGAGCTTTCAAGAAATTACGATGCAGGCTCATCAAGTATGTATTTTTACAAGGACAAGGATAATGGTCAAGAGGTATCAAAAATAGTGAAAGGACCATTGTGGGACTGCGATAACACCCTTGGCAACATACATAAAAACGGTGCTTCAAATCCAGAGGGCTTCTGGGCAAAGGATAGAAGCATATGGCGAGGACTTACTGCTAAGGAAGAATTTAACAAAAGAGTAAGCGAGGAATTTACAAGAATTTACGACATAGTCTTTAATATGATAGACAAGGGTGGCTTTGTTGAAAATCAGGTTAAAATGATAGGCGACTCCATATATATGGAAAGAGTAAGATGGGGAAGTGACAGCTACGAAACGTGGCCACTATACTCAAATGGTGTTCACTACGATAAATGGCAGGACCCAAGCCAAGTACCGATATTTAATTTTGTTGAGAGATATTCCGATGGAATAGACAAGAACGAAAGAACCGTTATAGGTTATTTGTGTGAGCATATGGAAAAGCGTCTTAATTTCTTAGCTAAGGAATGGGATGCCAAGGTAAGTATTCGTCAAAGAGTCTTAAATGAAATTGATTACGACGACCTTGATAGCTCACAGGGCTCAGATCTTGGCTCAGATGATAATATAAATAGAACAAACAACAATAAGAGCACAATAATTGTTTTATCGGTTGTGTGTGGCATACTCGGTTGTGGCTTAATAGGTACAAGCGTTGCATTAGTAATTGTAATTAAGAAAAAATCCGAAAAACCCTTATAATACAAGGAAAAAGCAGACATTTTGGTGTCTGCTTTTGTTTTTTCGCAATATATGAACAATTAAACATATGTGCATAACATAATAAATAAAACGATGATTATTTTCCTAAATTTTGTAAATACTAATAAAAAATGGAGGAAAACATATGAAAGCAATAATAATAGTCAAAGAAAACAAAAATATTATTTCCAAGGTAATAGAAAATCTTTTGTCCTACGATATAGATGATTTTATAGTGTTTACAAAGGAGCATTTTACAAGGCGCGAAAGGGAATATTATAGAACAAACAAAATAAATGTAATTTTTTTATACGATAACGGAAAAGAAAATTCCATAACGCTATTAAAAAACATAAGAGGAAGCATAAATTCACAATTTTTAATTGCCTATTCACCAAAAATAGAAAAAATAGATATAGAAAAAATGATAATAGCACACAAAAATAATCAAACCATCGCCACCTTGTCGATAATAGAGAATAAATTAGCTATGGCAATATTTGAACAAGAGGTATTTGACTACATCAAAAATCAAAATAGCCTTGAATCCGAGGTAATTTCTCGCATCGCCGAGGACTCTGAGGTTTCCATATTCCTTAACTAAATATTCAAGCAAAAAATAACACTTTTTCATTCATTGATATATCTTATAAAAGATATTATAAATTAATCAAAATTCAAAGGAGAAAACACACAAAAGAAAAATAACCTTCAAAAAATAAAATAAAATTCTAAATAACTTGAATTATCATAATGTATATGATAAAATAAAATAGCAAAAATTACAAAAAAATTAGAGAAAAGGTTGACAAGCAAAATGAAATCTGCGACAATCTCAGATAGACAGACAGACAGAGCTATAACTCTGTATTTTTTGCACGCAATAAAATAGCTAATATAGCCTTTAATATATGAAAAGGTTACGCCCTTTCATATATTGAATGGCTTTTTGTGTTAAAAATAATTAAAGGAGATAAAAATGAAAAACAAAATTTTAATCGTTACACTGGCACTTTTTTGTATAGTGTCTGTGGGGATTTTTTCCTCGTGTGGTGGGGAGCAGGCAAGCGAGGGATTATACTATGACCCTCATTTTATTTGGGACTACGATATTTTCGGAGAATATGTAAACACAGGTGAAATAGATTATTACACAGTATCCTTGGGAGGTTGCGTCGATAGTGATATTATAATACCTGATTCTCACGCTGGCGAGCCCGTTTTATACCTCGATTCAAACAGCTTTAAAAACAATGAAAGAGTCACATCATTTACATATAACAAGTACATTGAAGAGATAAATGGTGAATTAAATAACTGCAAAAATCTCACAAGGGTTACTCTTGGCAAATCTATCGAGAATATAAATGTCACAGCATTTATCGGATGCGATAAGCTTACGAATTTAGAGGTAAGTAGTCAAAATGCTTCATTTACCTCGGTGGATGGAATTTTATACTCAAAGGACAAGTCAATGATTGTAAGATTTCCACAGGGTAAAAACGCAGTACACATAGATATACCAGAGAGTATAAAGATGATTGGTGACGGAGCCTTCATTTATTGTAAAACACTTGAAGAAGTAATTTTGCCAAGCACATTGAAGGGAATAGGCGAGGGCGCATTTAGCGAATGTGAAAAGCTATCATCAATTTCATTACCATCAGAGATAAATTATATAAGCTCATATGCGTTTACATCAAGTGGACTAACAAGCATTTCTATACCCGACAGCATAAATCAATTGGGAGAGAGTGTATTTGCAGATTGTAAGGCACTTAAAGAGGTTAAGCTACCAAATAACATTACCCAAATAGGAATGAACATGTTCTATGGCTGCGAGTCGCTTGAAGAAATTAAAATTCCCAACACAGTTGAAGAAATATGCGACTTTGCATTTAAGGATTGTAGTAAATTAAAGGCATTTGATTGCTCTAATGTTAATTTAAGCAAAATAGGAATAAACGCGTTTGAAGGCTGTGTAGCATTGACTGAAATTAAGCTTCCTAATGCTATGACCCGTATAGGGGAATATACCTTTAAGGGCTGCGAAAAGCTTGAAAAAGTAACAATTTTTGCTTCTTTTGAGGGAGAAGGCATAGAGCACGATTGCTTGGGCAAGGGAATTTTCGATGGGTGTAGTGCTATAAAGGAAGCTAATATTTCTTGTAAAATAGCTTCTCATTTACCAAAAGAATGCTTGACAAAATTAACAATAAATAGTGGAAGCGAAGTTAACGGCTTTACTGACTGTAAGGCGCTTAAAACAGTAATCATTCTTGATGATGTTGGAAAAATAGGTGATTTGGCATTTAGTGACTGTTCATCCTTGGATGAGGTTACATTTGGAAAGGTAAGCTCAATTGGCGGTCGTGCATTTTTGAACTGTATTTCACTAAAAAGCATTGTTATTCCATCAAGTGTAAGTAAGATAAGCTCTGCTTTTAAGGGCTGTACAAATCTTGAAAAGGTAACTATTGAAAATGGTGTACAGGAGCTTGGTGGAAGCATCTTTCTCGGTTGCACCTCTCTTAAGGAAATAACAATCCCTTCCTCTGTTAAAAGCCTCGGCTCATATGCGTTTAAAAATTGTACAGCATTAAAAAGCGTTACTCTTTCAAGCTCGCTAACAAAAATAGAAGAATATACATTTTATGGTTGTACATCTATTTATGAGCTTGTGATTCCTGAAGGTGTTACAAGTATTGCACAAAATGCAATTAGAGAATGTACCTCGCTTGTAAGGCTCATTTTGCCTTCTACTCTTAGTACATATGTTGATATAAGAGATGCCTACAAGCTAACGGAAATATATAATCCTGCGCAGGCTTCGATTTCGCTGTTTAATGAAGGCTCTTGGACAGGCTCAAATCGAGATATATGGCCAATGGTTAAGCATACAGATAAAAATGCAACAAGTATAATAGACATAGTTGATGATTTTGTTTTTGCTACTATAAATGATGAATACTACCTTGTATGTTACATAGGTGATAGCACTGAAATAGTATTGCCAAGTAGCTATAAGGACTCAACCTACACAATAAGATCGGGCGCATTTATAGAAAACGAAAAAATTACTAAGATAACAATAACAAATGGCGTATCAAAAATAGACCCACGCTCCTTCTGTCTTGCAAAGGTGACAGATATTGTTTTTGAGAACACAGAAAATTGGAAATATTATGATGATTATGGTGATGATTATAGTCGTGAGAAGCAGTATGCTCTTGATGTAAGTGACAGCAAGAAAAACGCAACTGATTTTAGCAACCAATATAATTCATATAATAGCGCTGTCAGATATATAATTAAGGACAATGGCTGATAGCATTTATCTATATTGATGTAATGACTGGAGAAATTCATATATGACTAAAGAAAAAACAAATCTTATTGATAAGCTTTATACTCTTCGTGCAGGCGTTTCTTTAGTAGCAGAGCAGGCTGAAATTATTGATGATTATAAAAATGCTGGAAAGAAAAGAATATGTGAATTAGAAAACGAGATAAACGCATCAAAGGAAAATATAGAGTCTCATAAAAGCTCATTTGCTAAAAAATGCGAGGGTTACGAAAAAGAAAAAAGCGATTTTAATAAAACGATTAAAAATGGCGAAAATTTAGTAAAGCCGAAAAAGATAACAATGAAGACCTGTGTCATAATTTGCATATCTATTTGGCTACCTCTTGCGCTTACCCTTGTATTAGGTCTTATGGATATTATGTCAACAGGTGAGCTGATAGGAGTTATTATTGGTTGTGTACTATTACTTGGACTTTTGATTTTGTTTTGCAAATTTATAATGTTGAGTGTAATAAATGGCGATTATGAAAAATCTTTTTTAGAATATGAAAGAAAAAGGGCTGAATATGAGCAAAATTGTAAAAAAGAGCCAATAATAAATGCTGAAATTAACGAAAAAATCAATATCTCTCGCGATGAAATGAACAAAAGCATTGAAAAAGAAAATCAAAAAATTAAGGTTTTGACAGCTTCAATGGATGAAATAAGAGAGAAAACGGAATGCAAGATACAGGAGTATAAAATAGAAGGTAAAAAAATCTATGAATCATTAATAGAGCAGTTTAACAATATATTAGATATTCGCGACTGGGAAAGCATTGATTTTATAATTTATTTGCTTGAAACAGGCAGAGCCGAAACAGTAAAGGAAGCTTTGCAACAGTTAGATTTTCATCGTCAAACAGACAAAATCGCTGATGCTGTAAATAATGCAAGTAAGGCAATTTGTGAGAACATAAGCTTTACAGCGAAAAGAGCAGAGGAAACAATATCAAGCTGTGCATCAAGAATTTCAACACAGCTTGACGGAATAAATGGTCGTTTAAACGGAATATCTATATTTTCAGCTATGCAAAGCCTCTTACTTCTTAAATCTACGCTAACAAGCACCGAGCTTTTAAAAAGAGTAAGAGTTGTTTTAAGGTAAACAATATTAAATAAAAAAACACCCTCAAGGTTGATTCCTTAAGGGTGTTTTTTAAATTTATTCAAGCTCAAATGCGCCTGTATAAAGCTGATAATATTTACCTCTTTGTGCAATCAAATCGTCGTGTGAGCCACGCTCAATAATTCTACCGTGGTCGAGAACCATAATTACATCAGAGTTTTTAATTGTTGAAAGACGGTGTGCAATAACAAATACCGTTCTGCCCTTCATAAGCGAGTCCATACCTGTCTGAACAATAGATTCTGTTCTTGTATCAATAGAGGAGGTAGCCTCGTCAAGAATCATAACAGGTGGGTCAGCAACTGCTGCACGAGCAATAGAGATTAACTGTCTTTGTCCCTGTGAAAGGCCACTGCCACTACCATTTAGCATAGTATTATATCCGTCAGGTAGCATTGTTATAAACGAATGAGCATTAGCAAGCTTAGCCGCTGCAATACATTCCTCGTCGGTAGCATCGAGCTTACCGTAGCGAATGTTATCCATTACAGTTCCTGTAAATAGATTTACATCCTGTAAAACTATACCAAGAGAGCGCCTTAAATCGTCCTTCTTGATTTTGTTAATGTTAATACCATCATATCTTATTTTACCGTCAGCAATATCGTAAAAACGGTTTATAAGATTTGTTATAGTTGTTTTTCCTGCACCTGTTGCACCAACAAAGGCAATCTTTTGTCCAGGCTCTGCGTAGAGCGATACATCGTGTAGTACGATTTTGTTTTCTACGTAGCCAAAATCAACCTCGTTAAGCCTTACATCACCACAAAGACGTGTGTATGTAACGCTTCCGTCGGCAGAGTGTGGATGCTTCCAAGCCCAAATGCCTGTACGCTTTTCACTTTCCTTAAGATTTCCGTTTTCATCCTCGGTAGCGTTAACCAAGGTAACGTATCCCTCGTCAGCCTCTGGCTCCTCGTCAAGAAGCTCAAAAATACGCTCAGCACCTGCAAGACCCATAATAATTGCATTTGCCTGCTGTGAAAGCTGAGAAATATTATTTGTAAATTGCTTTGACATACCGATAAATGAAATAACAGTAGCTATTTGTAAAAACTCAGAGCCTGAGAATGAAAGGTTTGGCACCTTGTTTACAACAAGAATAATACCAACAAATACAATAAGCACGTAGAGAATATGACCTATATTGTTAATGATAGGCATAAGCGTATTTGCGTATTTATTAGCCGTTGTAGCATCTTGGCAAAGCTGGTCATTTAGCTTCTCAAATTCTGCCTTGCTCTTGTCCTCGTGGTTAAAGACCTTGACAACCTTTTGACCGTTCATCATTTCCTCTATATAGCCCTCAGCCTTACCGAGTGAAATTTGCTGTCTTACAAAGTATTTAGCACCACCGCCACCAATTACCTTAGTAACAATAGTAATAGCAATAACACCTACAATAACTACAAGAGTCATCCAAACGCTCATATAAAGCATAAAGCAAACAACAGTAATAATAGTTATTGAAGCTGTAATCATTTGAGGAATAGACTGTGAAACAAGCTGTCTTAGCGTATCAATGTCGTTTGTATAGTGCGACATTATATCACCGTGAGTATGAGTATCAAAATACTTAATAGGTAGCTTTTGCATTTTAGAGAACATAAGAGTTCTCATCTTGTGTAAAAAGCCCTGCGTAACCTTTGCCATAGTTCTTGTGTAAATAAATGAGGCAATAAGTCCAATTACATAAATACCAATAAGAATTGAAACGGTAATTATAATAAGAGGGAAGTAGGCAGCCAAGGCGTTTTCCGTGCTGCTATCGCCACTTATCATCGTAAGAGCATCCTCAACGTATGATAAAACAGTTTGTTGGAAAATAGATGGAGAAGCGCCTGCTATAGCGCTTAAAACAATGCAAATTGCAACGAGAATGATAGGACCCTTATAGAATTTAAAAAGATATTTAATAACTCTGCCAAAGGTACCCTTTTTTACCTTTTTTTGAGGACGACCCATAACAGGACCACGTGGATTTTTAACAGTTTTATTCATTACTATCATCTCCTTCCACGCTTGTTTCTTTACTAGAGCTCTTTGTTTGAGATGTATAAATATCACGATAAATTTCGTTGTTTTCAATCAAGAACTCATGACTTCCTAAGCCGTTGATTTGTCCATCATCAAGAATAATAATGATGTCAGCCTCCTCAACACTGGAGATTCTTTGTGCAATAATAATTTTTGTAGTATCGGGAATTTCTTCTTTCATGGCCTTACGAATAAGCGCATCTGTACGAGTATCTACTGCACTTGTGGAGTCGTCAAGAATAAGGATTTTAGGCCTTTTGAGAATAGCACGAGCGATACAAAGACGTTGCTTTTGACCGCCTGATAGGTTAGTACCACCCTGCTCAACATAGTGGTCATAGCCATCAGGGAAGGACATCACAAAGTCGTGTGCCTGTGCAAGCATGCAAGCGCGCTCCATTTCCTCATCAGTTGCGTTTTCATTACCCCAACGCAAATTATCCTTAATAGTACCGGAGAAGAGCACATTTTTTTGAAGCACTATGCTTACTGCATCACGCAAGACCTCAATATCGTACTCTCGTACGTCAACTCCACCAACCCTGACCACGCCCTCGGTTGCGTCGTAAAGACGGGGTAAAAGCTGAATAAGAGACGACTTTGAGCTACCCGTTCCACCAATAATTCCAACCGTTTGACCGGACTTGATTGATAGATTTATATTAGTAAGAGCATTCTTTTCAGCACGTTGTGAGTACTTAAAGCTTACATTTTCATACTCAATATCACCGTTTTCGACTATCATAACGGGATTTTCAGGGTTTTCAATAGTAGGCTTTTCGTCAAGCACCTCGCAAATACGATTTGCACTTTCAAGTGACATAGTAGTCATTACAAAAATCATTGAAAGCATCATAAGGCTCATAAGAATTTGCATACCGTATGTAAGAGTAGCAGTAAAGTCACCAATAGCGAAGACAACGCTATTGCTACTAATAATTAGGTAAGAGCCGAGCAAGCATACCGAAACCATAACTATATACATACAAAGCTGCATAATTGGGCTATTAAATGCAAGAATCTTTTCAGCTCTTGTAAAGTCGTTTGCCACATCACTTGAGGCATTTTCAAACTTTTTAGTTTCGTGCTCCTCTCTTACAAAGGACTTAACAACCCTCATTCCGTGCACGTTTTCCTGTACTGAAGCGTTAAGAGTATCGTATTTTTTGAATACCTTTCTAAAAATAGGCATAGCCTTTCTTGCAATTGTTATAAGACCAAAAAGCAAGATTGGAATAACAACCACAAAAACAAGCGCCATAACTCCACCGCGAATAACAGCCATAACAATAGAGAAGATAAACATAAATGGAGATCTGACAGCTGTACGAATAATCATCATAAATGACTGCTGTACGTTTGTAACGTCTGTTGTAAGACGTGTAACTAAGCTTGAGGTTGAAAACTTATCAATATTCTCAAAAGAAAAATTTTGTGAGCTTGAATAAAGCTCCTTTCTAAGATTTTTAGCAAAACCACATGAAGCGCGTGAGCAGTGTATTCCTGCCAAAGCTCCAAATGTAAGCGACAAAACAGCCAATACAAGCAATATAGCACAGTAAACGCCGACAATACCAAGGTAATTTGTAACACCAAAGCTCATAATGAAATCAATAAGCTGAGGTGGATTTACATTTTGCCCATTGCTTCGGTTGTAAAACTCGATATATGTAATCAAATCGGCAGTGAAGAATGGAATCAAGCATTCCATAATTACCTCAATCATTACAAAAATTGGAGATAAAATAGACGATTTTTTATATTCGCCGATGCATTTAGAAAGTCTTTTTATATTTCCAAACATAATTTCCTTCCTTTCATTGAATTTGCAACGTAACAATTATACTCTTTTTTAAAAATGATGTCAATAATTCATAGTGAATAAAAAACGATAATTTTGTAATTTTTTTGTGAATAAAAAAGAAGAGCGTAGCCCTTCTTTAAATATTCAATTCTGGGTAAGCAATATTAAATAGCGTTAAAATGCGCTCCTCGTCCTTTTTAAGCCTTAGATAACCGAAAACAGCCTCAAAGCCCGTTGCGTTCTTATATTCAAGTGCGCTTGCGCTTTTTGGAATATTCAAATGAGAGGAATTTTTTCCCCTTCTAAAAACAGCGCGCTCCTCATCTGTGAGCATATTTTCAATTATTAAAAAAGCCTTGCTTTGATTAACTGCAGTAACGTAATTAAGCGCCTCCTTATTAAGCATAGAGCTTTTTTCAAAGCCCTTATAAATAAGACGCTCTCTTATTAAAGCCTCTAAAACACTATCTCCAAGATAGGCAAGGGCACATGCACTAATTTGAGTAATATCTATCATAAAAACCTTCCTTTTTTACCATTGTATCACAATTAAAGGCACTATTCAAGAAATAAATCTTGAAAAATAAATAAAAATGTGTTAAAATGGTAATACCGAATATAGTTGAATGTCAAATCGCGATAAAAAATTTACCGTATTTCATTAACAAAGAGTCTAAGCTGTCATTGGGAACAAGTGCTTCCCCTACTCGCATTCGATAAACGGGCAAAGCTCCGAAATTGTCCGTTACTGTAATTTAAGGAGAATAAATATGTCTATAAAATCTTATGATGTCGTTATCATCGGCGCAGGAATCGCTGGTGCTATGACTGCATTTCAGATTGCAAAATATACTACAAAATTAGCAGTTGTAGAGGCAGGTGTTGATGCTGCCTCTGGTTCAACACGCGCAAATTCTGCGATTGTACACGCAGGATATGATGCAAAGGAAGGTACCCTAAAGGCCAAATTAAACGTCAAGGGCTGTTCGATGATGGAAGAAATCACAACTCAGCTCGGAGTCCACTATAAAAAATGTGGCTCATTAGTCGTTGCCTTTGACGAAAAGGATTTGGAGCAGCTTGAAATACTTAAAAAGCGTGGAGAGGAAAACGGAGTACAGGGTCTTGAAATAATTGACAAGGCGCGCCTTTTTGAGATGGAACCGAACATTTCAACCAAGGCAAAATACGCACTCTATGCCCCAAGCGCAGGTATTGTCTGCCCATACGATTTGGCTTATGCCGCATGTGAAAATGCAGCGGTAAACGGTACCGATTTTTATTTTGAATTTAAGGTTGACGAAATAGATTATGATGGAAAGTATTACACACTTTTCGCAGGCGATAAGGAAGCAATAAGAGCTAAATATGTTATAAATTGTGCAGGGCTTTATGCTGATGAAATTGCCAATATGGTAGGTGACCCACTTCCGTTTGAGATAATCCCAAGGAGAGGGGAATATATGCTTCTTGACAAATGTGAAGCATCTACTGCATCACACACTGTATTTGTAACTCCAAGCGATAAGGGTAAGGGAATACTTGTTTCTCCAACCGTTGATGGTAATATTATAGTAGGACCAAACGCAAATATAATAGAAGCAAAGAATGATACAAGCGTTACAATGGAGGGACTTGAGGAAATTTCCGAGGGCGCACGCCTTTTAATGCCAGAAATCAACCTTGATGCAGTAATTACAACCTTTGCAGGAGTGCGCTCCACTCCTACAAGTGGAGACTTTTATATTTGTGAATCAGAAAGATTTAAAAAATTTATTCACGTAGCAGGCATTGAATCACCTGGTCTTGCTTCCTCTCCTGCAATTGGTGAATATGTATTGGAGCTTTTGAAAAAATGTGGCTTAAAGCTCAAAAAAAGAGAAGACTATATTCCAACAAGAACCAAGGAAGGCAATATTAAGCCCTTCTATGCAATGAATGAGGAAGAAAGAAAAGAAGCAATTGTAAAAGACCACAGATATGCAAAAATAGTATGTCGCTGTGAAATGATTACTGAGGGCGATATTGTATATGCAGTAAACAGACCAATTCCTGCGCGCACAATAGATGCAGTGAAAAGACGTACACGCGCTGGAATGGGTAGATGTCAGGGTGGATATTGTAGAACAAGAGTTGCAGAGATAATGGCAAGAGAGCTTGGAATTAACGTTTCAGAGATAACCAAGTTCAGTTCAAATTCTCACATACTCTTGGGAAAAACCAAATGAGGCTAAAATGAAAAAGAAGCTTGTAATTGTAGGGTCAGGTCCTGCAGGTCTTGTGTGTGCATTTTCAGCCTGTAAAAATGGCATAGATGCCTCCGATATACTCATTATTGAGCGTGAGGAGGAGCTTGGTGGAATTTTAAAGCAGTGTATTCATACAGGCTATTTAAAAACTCTGACAGGCACAGAATTTGCATCAAGGTTAATTCAAAAGATAAAGGAAAAGGAAATAGGCTATATATTAAATTCGTCTGTTATTTCCTTTGATAAGGATAGAGTGCTAACGGTTGTTTCTCCAGAGCTTGGATATACAAAAATAGAAGCCGATGCCATAGTTTTGGCAACGGGCTGTCGTGAAAAATCCAAGGGAGGACTTCTAATCGGCGGAACACGCCCAGCGGGCATAATGTCAGCAGGCACAGCACAGCGCTTTGTCAATATATTTGGGCTTATGCCGGGAAAAAGAACGGTTGTTGTAGGCACAACCGAGCTTGCGCTTATAATGGCGCGCCGTTTGACCTTAGAGGGCGGACACGTGCTTTGTGTTTGCGATAACAAAAAATCAACAATCGCCGACAAAAAATACGTAAAGGAATGTATTCGCGATTTTAATATTCCCCTAAAGCTTTCTTATTCCATAAGAAGAATATATGGCAAGGAGAGAATAGAGGCAGTTGAAATTTGCGAGGTTGATAAAAAGGGCAGAGTAATAAAGGGCACAAAGCAAAGGCTTGAATGTGATTCGCTTGTATATTCCTGTGGCTATATACCCGACTCCGACCTTGTAAGAGATGCTGGCATTCCTATAAAAAAGGCAACAAAGGGACCTGTTACTAAAAAGAATCTTGAAACAGATATAGAGGGAGTTTTTGTTGTTGGAAACGCGCTCTTTATTCACGCTAGCGTAGATGACATAGTAAAGGAAGGACAAGAGGTAGGAGAGAGCGTATATAAGTACATTTCCAAAAAGGAAAGCCAACGCAAAAAGGCACAGGAGGCAGAGAAAAAATGAAAAAAATAGTTTTAACCTCTACTGTAAAAATCAAAAGCGAAACCTACTGTATGTTGCCTGTTAAAACTGATAAGCCTATCCCTTTAAACAAAATAAAAAGCGCAATGAAGGAAATAAACGAAATAGAGCTTTTAGCACCTATTCTAATAGGTGAGGTTATTGTGTGCGATTTTATAGAGCCAGGCACAAATTTAATCGCGACAAAAACGGTAGAAAAATAAAAAAACTAAAAAAATAAAAAAAGGTATTGCAAAACCGAATAAACTGTGTTAAAATAGTCGAGTAATATGCCGGTGTGATGGAATTGGCAGACGTGCTGGACTCAAAATCCAGTGGTAGCGATACCGTATCGGTTCGACCCCGATCACCGGCACCAAACGCGCTCAAACGAGCGCGTTTTCATTTGAAATTTTTCATTAAAAAAGAGGCTGAATTTCAGCCTCTTTTTGTTTTTAATCTGCTACTCTACAATGTTAGTTGAACTCGTAATAAGTTGAATTGAACAAAAAACGCAAATCAAGCTCTCATAAGAGAGGTGTCTCTTGTGGGTTTGTCTTGAGTGCAAGTAGGTATCGAAGACATACGAAGGTACTGTTATCTCCAAGCAACAACCTCACCATCTACATAATGCCAATAATAACCCTCGGAGGTCGGTTCATTTTCACTGTACCAATATACAGCATTCGAACTCGTATTAGAGTCCCAATTTTCTGACCAATTGGTTGGTTTACTTGTTGCTTCACAATAAATGTTCAAATTTCCACTCCAAGCGAACGCATTACTTTCTATGCTTGTTACACAATTTGGTACAATTACTCTTAACAAGTTTTTACAGCCATAAAAAGCGTTACGTCCTATATGCGTTACAAAATTTGAAATTTCAAAAGACTCATCTAGCTTTCCTATTGCATATTGGATCAAGGTTTTTCCGTCTTTTGTGTAAAGATTCCCATCTATTGATTTGTAGTTAGTATTATTCTCATCCACAATAATATTTGTCAAACGCTCACAACAAAAGAATGCATCATAGTATATGTTTGTTGCACTGGCTGGAATTGTTATTTTTTTCAAGCTTAAGCAATATTCGAACGCACCACTTCCTATACTTGTTACGCTGTTTGGTATAGTTATGCTTTCAAAACCACACCAAGCGAATGCACATCCTTCTATACTTTTGCAAGCAGAGCCTTCTTCAAACGATATGTTCAAATCGTTGCAAGCAAAGAATGCGTAGCTATCAATACACGTTACACTATTAGGTATAGTAATATTTGTTAGGCTTGAGCAATATTTGAACACGGAGTTTTCGATAATTGTTATGCTATTAGGTATAGATATATTTGTTAAGCTTTTACAATTCTCAAATGCACAACTTCCTATACTTGTTACACTATTAGGTATTGCTACACTTACAAGTGAGTCGCAACCAGAGAATGCACTGTTTCCTATTGATGTTACACTATTTGGTATTGTTATACTTGTTAGTGAGTCGCAATTATAGAATGTAAAATTATTTATCTTTGTTACTGTATTTGGTATTACAAGATTTGTTACAAGCTCATTATTTATGTATAGATTCTTTGCATAATATAATGGATTTGATTCATAACCTCTGAATGATATATTACACCAGCTTGCTATATCACTTATATATACTTCTTTTAGTGAGGTGCAACTAGAGAATGCATCTTCTCCTATTGATGTTACACCACTACCTATTGTTACGCTTGTTAGCGAATCGCAACCCCAGAATGCATACTTTCCTATTGAAGTTACACTATTAGGTATAGTTATACTTGTTAGTTTTGAGCAACCAGAGAATGCATTAGAATGTATGCATTTTGTATTTTCATGTATAGCACAAGATGTAATAGATTCGTCCTTTGCTTTTACTAATACTACATATGGATTTTCTTCATTTCCTAAATAATATCCATTATCGTATTCATTATATTTTAGAGAGGTGCAATTTCCGAATGCTCCGTATCCTATTGATGTTACGCTATCCCCAATTGTTACACTTGTAAGAGAGGTGCAACTAGAGAATGCATCTTCTCCTATTGATGTTACACCATTTCCTATTAGTACACTTGTAAGATAGGTGCAACTTCTGAATGCATAATTATTTATTTTTGTTACTGTATCTGGTATTGTAAGATTAGTTACAAGCTCATTATTTATGTATAGATTCTCTGCCAAAGATAATGGATTTGAATAATAATTACCAAATGATATATTACACCAGCTTGCAATATCACTTATATGTACTTCGGTTAGCGAATCACAACTATAGAATGCATCGCTTCCTATTGATGTTACACCGTTTCCTATGGTTACACTTGCAAGTGAGTCGCAATCACGGAATGCATAGCTTCCTATTGATGTTACACCGTTTCCTATGGTTACACTTGCAAGTGAGT
>JAGBEE010000033.1 GCA_017937135.1 Clostridia bacterium
CCGTGCTTGATGAGGGTGGAAATCAAATTGGCGTTGTAAACAAGGGCACAGGCGTAGTTAATATCGAAAGCCTATTGGGCTTCTAATAAAAACAATACAAAAGGGGCTGTCGCATTAAGCGACGCCCCTTTTTTGGGGATAGTGAAATGTGTGCCCAAGGCGCGAACTCGTACACGTAGGCGTACTTCGTACGGTAGAGTGCGAGGTCGCACCTAAAAAACAGATATTAAAATGAAGAGAGCTTGTAATAAATTGCAAGCTCTCAACCTTAAAATTTACTAAAATAAATGTTTATACTTAATTTCAAGAGGGAATAGGGAATGTGTCTGTTTTTGGTCTGCGCTTATTGCAACATCCCCTTTGTTTTATATAAATTTAAGTATTAAGGATGTTGGTAATATTTTAGATATTAAATGCACGAGCTTAATTGAAAAGGTTGGAGAATATATGCTTTTCCTCTTTTTAGATGCTTTAATAGCGCCCTTAGCAACCTTATATGGGCTTACAAGGTGATTTTTCTTATATTCCTTTACGTTTTCAAGGGCTGAGAAAAATGGCGTATCAACAGGCCCGGGGCAAACAGCAGTAACAGAAATTTTTCTCTTTTTTAGCTCCTTATTTAGAGCCCTTGAAAAGCTTATAACAAAGGCTTTTGTTGCTGCATATACTGCAAACTCTGGCTGTGGCAAAAAGCCTGCGCCTGAGGCTATTTCAATTATTTTTCCACCGTCGCATATATATGGTAGCGCGCATCTTGTAAACAGAGCAAGCGCACGCACGTTTATATCAACCATATTAGCAATTTGCTCATTTGTATTATTTATAACCTCACCGGCATAGCCAACACCTGCGCTTGCTACAAGATAATCAATTTGTACGCCTTCCTTTTCAAATTCGCTCTTTAAAATATCAAAGCTTTCATTATTAGTTAAATCGAGCATAAATGCACGGGATCTCGTCTTTAAAGCTCCAGATAATTCATTAAGCCTTTCTTCATTTCTTGCAACAAGCCATATTTCATCAAGCTTATTTTCATCAAGTAGCTTGGCAATTTCATAACCAATACCTGAGGAAGCACCACTAATTATACCAATTTTCATATAAATCACCCTCTTTATAAAATTTTATCATTAAAATAGTGTATAGTCAAGCAAATTTTCCTTGAAAACAGCAGTACATTATGATAAAATTACATTAGTATGAATAATTAGTATAAATAAAAGGAGAATTTCATATGAAATGCGTACATCTTGATTTTCATACAAGTCCAGATATAGATGGCATAGGAGAAGAATTTAACAAAGAAGAATTTGCTAAAACCCTAAAGGATGCCAAGGTAGATTTAATAACTGTTTTTGCTAAATGTCACCACGGCTATTGCTATTATCCAACCAAGGTTGGTACTGTTCATCCAAAACTTAAATTTAATCTTTTAAAGGAACAAATAGACGCTTGTCATAGCGTTGGAATAAAAGCACCAATATATATAACAATGGGCTGGAGTAAGAAGGATGCAGACGACCATCCCGAATGGCAGCAATATGATTTTTGGACTAAAGAGCCACTTTATTATGGTTCAAAGCCCTCAGATGACTTAGATGCTCCTATAAGTGATGGCTCTTGGACAACCCTTTGCCCTGTTGGTGGCTATAAAAAGCATCTTGAGGATATAACGAAGGAAATTTGCGAGCAATTCGACGTTTCAGACGGTGTTTTCTACGATATTTGCTTTATGAGAGATGCCTGTGTTTGCCAGAGCTGTAAAAAGGGTATGGTTGAAATGGGACTCGACCCTGAAAAGTATGAGGATGCTCAGAAGTATTATAGAATAAAGCGCTTTGAGCTTTTGGAGGACTTAAATAATATCGTTCATTCCTACAACAAGGACGCTCACATTTTCTATAATGGTGGCGCTGATATGAACCGTCCAGAATATCACAAATATCAATCACATTACGAGCTTGAGGATTTACCAACAGCCTGGGGTGGATATGATTTTATGCCAATTCGTGCAAAATTTTTTGAAAAATATGGCAAGCTCTATCTTGGTATGACAGGAAAATTCCATCACGCGTGGGGTGAGTTTGGTGGCTTTAAAAACAAAGAGGCTTTAAGATATGAATGTGCAGATATGGTAAGCATAGGCGCATCAATTTCAGTCGGCGACCATTTGCCTCCATCAGGAAAAATAGACCAGAGCACATATGCAATAATAGGTCACGCCTTTGATTATGTAAGTAAAATTGAAAAATATTCAGAAAATACTCATGCATACACCGATTTAGCAA
Source organism: Clostridia bacterium (assembly GCA_017937135.1). Classification (GTDB taxonomy): domain Bacteria; phylum Bacillota; class Clostridia; order Oscillospirales; family CAG-272; genus RGIG2000. The sequence continues at coordinate 2,289 of JAGBEE010000033.1, forward strand.
TTTGGATGAGCCACAATAGCCCTTCGGATATTGGCGCATCTCAAATTCTTCAGCTAATGCACCTTGAATTTGATGTTATTTCCTCGACAGATGAGATGTCAAAATATAAATGCGTAGTTTTACCTGACAAGGTTGCTTTGAGCGATAGTGATAAGCAAAAAATAGGTGAATTCGTAAATAACGGTGGAAAAATTATCGCAAGCTATGAATGTGGCTTTGAAGAAATAGGTGTAAAGAAAATCGAAAAATCAGAATATGACCTTGATTACATTGAATGTCCAATAGATGAGGTTACAACGCCGTTTCTGTCCTATTCAAGTGCATATAAGGTAGAAAGTGATATGGAAGCTGTGGCTAAGGTTTATGAGCCATATTTTAACCGTACACAGCGCCATTTCTGTGGACACAAGAACACTCCCTTCAAAAAAGAGCCTGCATCCTATCCGGCGCTTGTAAGGAGCGAAAATGTTCTGTATTTTGCCCATCCTGTTTTTGAAGCGTTTAATAAATCAGGTAACTACATACTCCAAAAGTATATTAAACGAGCAATTGAGTCAGTTTATGACAAGAAAATAAAGCTCGAAAACTTTATTTCTGGTGGTAGAGTAAGAATTAGAAAGAGCAATGATAAGAGCTTTTATGCATTACACCTTTTGTATGCACCACCTGTAAACCGCGGAAATGTTTGCTTACTTGAGGACTTCCCACAAATAAATGATATTAAAATATCTCTTGAAATTCCCGAAAAGGTTAAGAGTGTAAAATCAATTCCGGATAATGAAGAAATCAGCTTTACACAAAACGGAAGCAAGCTGGAGTTAACTGTAGATAAAATGAAGCTACACAAGCTTATACTAATTGAGTATTAAGAAAAAGGGGATGTTGCAATAAGTTTAGACCAAATAAGGAAACATTCCCTCTTGAAATTAAGTATAAACATTTATTTTAGTAAATTTTAAGGTTGAGAGCTTGCGGTTTTGTTGCAAGCTCTCTTCATTTTAACATCTGTTTTTTAGGCGCGACCTCGCACTCTACCGTACGAAGTACGCCTACGTGTACGAGCTAACGCCTTCTGCACACATTTCACTATCCCCCAAAAAAGAAGTCCCCACAAAAGTGAGGACTTTTTTATTAAAGCTCTTCAGGGCTTGTAACAATTCTTGAGCAAACAATATCAAGATTTGCATTGCGAACTCTTAATTCGTCAATAAATTTCTTTTCTTCCTTAACATCCTTTAAGGTAATATCATATGTAAGCTGGAATAGTGTACCAAGATTTTTAAGCTTAACCTTAATAAGCTTGCTTCTTAAAGCATATTTTTCAAAAATATCATCGAAAATTTCTGTATAGTCAAGCTCCTCAGGAATGCTGATTTTGAGCGTTCTTCTTTTTGCATTCGATTCACCAAAATTGGTAAGGTTGAATATAATACAAAGTGCTTCAACAAATATAACGAGTACAATTGCAATGTAAATAAAGCCAAGACCAATGGTAAGACCAATACCCATTGACAGAAGAATTTGTGTAATTTCCTTAGCAGTACCCTGTGCTGAACGGAATCTTGTAAGAGCAAATACACCACCGACAGCAATAGCAGCGCCTATGCTTCCACTAACAAGCATAATAAGCACAGAAACAATAACAGGCATAATAGCAATTGAGATTACAAGGTTTCTTGAATAGTCATTTCTGAACATATAGCAAAAGGCTACTACAAGACCTAAAATTATAGCAGATACTAAGCAAACGAAGAAGCTCCAGGTTTCAACAACAGGAGAGCCGTCTAATGCCTTCTCAAAAATACTTTCAATAATAAAATCCATTATATATCAACTCCTTTTAAATATTCACAAGCAAAATTTGTTTCGGTAAAGCCATCATCAGACATTCTTCCCTCCATAATCCAGTTAAGATTACCTGTTGAAATTGCACTTGCACCGATTTTTTTAGCAATATAGGTTTTGTAAGCAGTACCAACCTTCGAAAAAGAGCAGGGATATACCTTTAATTCCGAAAGTAGCTTTGCAAGCCATAGTGGAACTGTGTTAGGTACCTTTATTTCCATAATAGTATAACCATCTGGCAAAAGCTGCTCACCATAAGAGCCAAGCCTTAAATCAAGGTCGTGTGCGCGCCAAGTAAGATTTTTATCAAATGTAACTCTTATTTCACTTGATTCCTTATAGAAAAAAGCGCATCTGTCATATGAAATATAAAACTTTGGCTCAATACCCTTGTAAAAATCCAAAAGATACTTGATTTCTTTAAAAATCTGCGTGTCTTTAAAGTGCTTTGTAGGGTTGGTTGCAAATTCCATAGAATCTATGTAAGGCATATGGATTCTGCGCTTATAAACAACCTTCTTATATTTTCTTTTTACCTCAAAAAAGGCGACCGTTTGATCGTTAGGCACACCATAGGTTCTTAAACGAACCTTTTCCTTAAAAATAGGCTTGTCTATTGAGCGCCTAATCAAAAGATAGTCTGGCGTATCAAAATAAATGTTGCAAATTTTAGTTTCGCCATACTTGTCAGGGTTAAAATGCTTGTCAATTTCGGTCTTTAATCGCTCGTATTGATAGGGATTTAATAAAAACTTTTTCTCAAAACGTTTAAAAGTTACACCAAAAGCCAAAACAATCCCCCCTTTTTTACTATTATATAATAACATGAAATACTAATTTTGTCAATGAAATTGTGCATAATAACCTATTTTTATGCTATATAAATGATATATTCGTTTATATTTCCTTATAATTGTAATTATTTTACTACTCAAATCTTAAAATTTTCTTAAAACTAACAAAAACAAAGCAAATTATTGACTTTACATTAAACGCCAAGTATAATAAAAATAAAGTCGAAAACAAATAATGCAGGGTGTAGAAGGGAGAGGTCATATGTCAACCATATTTGATTATATAAAACGGCGGGGCGATTTCACGTTTGAACAGTTACCACTTAACCTTATAGACTCTTTAGCATTTACAGAGCTCTGCTACGCCCCCTTTGACAAGGTGTTAAATAGCGAAATTAACTGTCGTGGAATTACAATAAGCGCTCTTTATAAAAAATTTATATCCGATAAAACCATACCTGAAAAATTTGGAGCTTTCATTCCAGCCCACGAAATAATAGAGCTATTAAAGCTAATGGCAAACTCTGAACGATACCAAAATATAAGAGTGCGTGGATATATAAACGATGTAAGCATAGATGAAGAAAAGCAATTTTGCGCTATGTGCTTTGATTTGTCGGAGGAAACAAGCTACATATCCTTTTCTGGAACAGACGATACAATTATTGGCTGGAAGGAAAACTTCAATATGGCACTCTTTACACCAATCCCCTCGCAAAAGGAAGCCTTTTATTACTTAAATAAGGTAGCTAACTCGTGTACCTCAAGGCTTTATATTGGAGGGCATTCAAAGGGTGGAAATTTAGCTGTTTATTCAGCAGTTAAGGCAAATAAGCAAATTCAGAACAGAATAATTCAGGTTCATAATTTTGATGGTCCTGGATTTGAAAGAGAGTTTATACAACACATCAAAAACACATCAATTCTCCCCAGAATTATCAATATTTTACCAGAAAATACTGCTGTTGGTGCTATATTTGAGGACATAGGAGAAAGAGTAATAGTAAAAAGCAGTGCAAAGGGCTTTTTACAGCACGATGCGTTTACTTGGAAAATATTAGATAATGACTTTGTTCACGCAAGAGGGGTAAGTAAATCATCAAAGGAGTTTCACGACCTGCTTAATATTTTAGTTTCACAAATAAGCGAGGAAGAGAAAAAGGACTTAGTAGAGGCAATATACAAGCTTTTTTCTGTCAATAATTCAACCACCTTAACCGATATTACATCTAATAAGCTCAAATTTTTATTAGGAATATTAAAAACCGATAGCAAAACGCGAAAAATATTTTTTAAGGCAATCAAAATAATCATAAAAGAAAAATATTTCAAGGCATCAGTTAAAAAGGAAGCTAAAAGAAAATGCCACAAAAAGAGTGATTTAATCGAGCAAAATAGCGAAATAAACATAAAAAAGGCTCTAAAATGAGCCTTTTTTTCAAAAAATCTTTTCAAATCGAATAAAATATGATATCATTATAATGTTAAATGAATTTTAAGAGGAACAAATATGCAGAAAAAAGATATAAGCTTAATTTATCCAAATAGCATATCATATGACATAGATAATGGACAGGGCGTGCCTAATATTTCAGAGGAAGTACTAAGCTCGTTAGAATTAAATTACGCCATAGATTTAAAGGGTAGCAGGCTTTGCGACTTTTTTACAATGGATAAGGATGTCATTGAGTATCGACAAGGAATTTTTGCCGATATGCTTGAAAATGAAGCGCTTACAGAGCTATTAACCAAGCTCACGCCTATAGTAAATGATATTTCAGAAATAAGACGCTTGAGTACAGAGTCCACGAATACCGACTCGTACCTTTATAGTATAACAGAGATAGAGCTTTATATTTCAGCTATGGAGCTACTTAATAGTGGGCTTGAGCCAATTAAGGACAAGCTTAAAAGTGATGGCTTTAAGAGGCTTGCAGAGCGTGTTTTTGAGCTCACAAATAGCGAATATTACAAAGACCTGAATGTTCGCTTAAAGGAGCTTACATCAAGGGTTAGAGAGGTAAAAAGCGTTACCATAGGCGTAAATCTCGATGCGCGACTTCGCCCGGATTCAGCAGGCGTATTAAGCGTAAATAATGAATATTTTAAATCTGGTCAGCTTTTGCAAAAAATACTTCGTCTTGATTTTAGAAATGACGAATATACATGTATAGCATCATTAGTGCCATTTAAGAAAAATCAAGCCGAAAATCAGCAAATTGCACTAACAAACGCCTTTAATAGTGCGCTTAATGATGTTTTTAAATCATCTATGCGCTCATGGAAAAGGGTGGTGGGAGAATACATATTAGAAAATGCTGATTTCTTAATAAAGCTTTGTCCTGAAATTGAATTTTTAGTAAAGGCAACTGAGCTGATAAACACCTTGAAAACAACAAATAATGCGCTTTGTTATCCCGAAATTTGTCCAAAAGAGGATAAAACCTTTGAGGTTAAAGGTATGTATAATCCTATAGTTGCAATAAAAATCAATGAAAAAATGGTAACAAACGACCTTTCCTTTGACCAAGATGGAATGTTCTACGTTTTATCAGGACCAAACAGAGGAGGTAAGTCTGTAATTACCTGTGCAACAGGACTCATTTTTGCATTAACTCAGCTTGGGCTGCCTGTGCCTGCTACAAGCGCTAAATTGAGCGTCGTAGATGGCATATTTACTCATTTTCCATCAAGTGCCGAGGACACAATAGATAAGGGAAGACTTGGCGAGGAATGTGCGCGCTTGGATGAGATTTTTGAACAGGTTAGTGAGTACAGCTTAATATTACTCGACGAATCACTTTCATCAACTGGTGCATATGAGGCATCATATATTGCATCTGAGGTTCTTTCTGGAATTTCACTAATAAAATGTAGAGGAATTTTCTCAACTCACCTTCACGAGCTTTCAATGATGATAGATGACATTAACAAAAAATGCCAGGAGGCAGGAGGAGAGAGAATAGATACACTCGTAGCAGGCATTCAAAATGGAGCAAGAAGCTTTATTATTGAACGCAAAAAGCCCGACGGAAAGAGCTATGCAAGAGATATTGCAGACAAATATGGCATATCACTTGAAAAAATTCTTGAAAAAAATAAAAAAAATAGGTAATTTTTAAAATTTACTATTGCATTTGAAAAAAGTCTGTGCTATAATACTAATCGTAATTTTGAAAAATTAGTCTTATCTACATAATGGAGGTGTAAAAATGGCTATATGTTCTGTATGCGGAAAAGGTGTTTCCTTTGGACACAACGTTTCTCACTCTAACCGCAAAACAAACAGAGTTTGGAAACCCAATATCAGAAAAGTTAAGGCGGTAGTTGACGGTACAAACAAGACTGTAAACGTATGCTCACGTTGTCTTCGTTCCGGCAAGGTTACTCGCGCTATCTGAGTAAATTGAAAAGCAAAGACCGTTTTTACGGTCTTTTTTTCATAATAAAAGTAAAAAGAGAGGAGCAAAATATATGATAGCGATGCTCAGCTATGAAATAGCAGAAAAATTTACTAACGAAACAGGGATAAAATCAATAGCATTGCCTTCATATGATAGGCTTGATGCGCCCGTTTCCTCGCACGCTGACATGCTGATTTGTAAAATAGATAATAAAATTTTTTGCTATAATGACTATTATCTTAATAATAAAGGTATTTTTTTAAGCCTTGAAAATAAATACGAGATAGTAAGGGTAGAGAAGCCTTGTATGAAAAAATATCCGGAGGATATAGCCCTTAACGTCCTTATAGTTGGAAAAAGACTATTTTGCAACGAAAAGCACACAGCAAATGAAATCAAAGAATACGCTAAGGAAAACGGATATAAAATAATAAATGTCTCACAGGGCTATAGCGCATGCTCCACTCTTGTAATTGATGATTATCACACGATAACAGCTGATAAAGGAATGTATAAAGTACTGTTAAATGAAAAAATTGATACTCTTTTAATATCTAATGATAAAATCACTTTAAATGGCTATAATTGTGGTTTTGTTGGGGGGAGTGGCGGAATTTTAAACAAAACAGCATATTTTTTTGGAGATATTACCACTCTTGATGATTTTGATAAAATTATGAGCTTTTTAAAAGACAATAATTGTAATATTTTTTGCATTTCCATGACAGACGTGTACGATTTTGGTGGAATTAAATTTGTTTGACGGGTATTATTTTAGTTCAAAGCTGACAAAATAATTACAAACGAATCGACAAAGCATTCGTTTGGAAAGGAAATTATGTCAATAATGGATAAGAACATTCAAAATTACAATCAAAACAGAAACCAAAACAAGAATCAGAACAACAACCAAAACAAAAACCAAAACAACAACCAAAACAAAAACCAAAACAACAATCAAAATAACAACCAAAACAATAACCAAAGCAACAACAGAAGATAACGTTAAAAAGCATTGTGCGAGCGCACAATGCTTTTTTTACGCGTAATATAAAAAAATACTTGGCAAATTAGATATTATATGCTATACTATATGAGTAAGCTCTCATAATGGGGACATTTACAATTCTAAGCATTTGGAGGGGAAAGTATGGAATGGTTTTTTAGATACCTTTCGCATTTTACAAGATTTACTATTTTTGATGCCATAGATATAATTTTCTTAACTGTAATTTTATTTTGGGTTTATCATTTTATTAAGGAAAGACGTGCAAGCAAGCTCGCGCTTGGCGTAGGAATTTTGTTTGTCTTTCTTATTATTTGTGAAGTATTGAATCTACGTGCAATGAGATTTTTACTTTCAAACTTCTTCCAGGTAGGCATAGTTTTAATTGCTCTGATTTTCCAACCTGAAATTAGATCTGCTTTGGAAAAAATGGGAGATAATTCCATAAGGGGCTTTAGACATATTAGTGAGCAGAAAAACAATACTCCAACAAATGCTATGATTGATGAATTTGCTGAGGCGGTATTTGACTTAGCTAAAACTAAAACAGGTGCACTTATTGTATTTGAAAGAAATACAAAGCTTGGTGAAATAATCTTGACTGGTACAATAGTTAACGCTCAGTTTAGCTCAACTCTATTAAAGAGCATATTCTTTAACAAAGCACCTCTTCACGACGGAGCAGTAGTTATAAGAGCAAATAGAATACATTCCGCCGGATGCTTATTACCTCTTGAATCTAATAGAGAAATATTCACCGAGCTTGGTACAAGACACCGTGCAGCAATTGGTATTAGTGAAATAAGCGACTGTGTTTCAGTAGTTGTTTCGGAGGAAACAGGTATTGTTTCGATAGCGCACGAGGGTAAGCTCTTTAGAAACTTTACAAAGGCAACGATGAAGAAAAAGCTTCAGGAATACCTTGTGCAAAACGGACAAGATTCAAAGAAGAAGATTAATTCCAAGGTAAAAATCGATTCTGATAATTAAGGAGATATTATGGACAAGTTTACAAAAACTACTGAAATAGATATTTCCGCCATGAACGATGTCATGGAGGAGGAAACACCTAAAAAGAGTAATTTAGGTAAAATTATCTCAATAATTGTCTCACTAATATTAGCAATTGCAATATGGTTATACATTACTGACACTGATACTAAAGAGATAATTTTTGAGGATGTTGCAGTTGTAAATTCAACTGAAACAGTTGATGTAAAGGTTGTTGGTGCATCAACTGCTCGTGAGGGGCTTCAAAAGGAAGACATTAAGGTTACAAAAACCGAGGATGGAAAATACGAAATAGATGGCATTATGGGACTTTCTATGAGTATTTACGAAGAAGAAACCAAATGAGAATCGTTATTGAACAGATAAAGATATCAGCCAATGTAACGGAAAAAGAAGTGTTCGATATTGCAAAGGCACGTTTGAAAAAAGTACGTGCCTTTTCACTTTTAGGTGACCTTTTCGTTTATAAGCGTTCAATTGATGCAAGGAAAAAGGACGATATAAGGCTTGTATATTCCGTTTCAGCAGAGGTTTTGGTGCGTGGAAATTATGACGAGGCTTATTTAGCAAGGCAGGGTATCAAAATTCTTAGTGATAAAGAGCTGGATTTTTCTCTAAAGGGAGAGAAGCCAAACAGCCCACCCTTAATTGTTGGATTTGGTCCTGCTGGAATGTTTTGCGCCTTAGCGCTTGCTAAGTCAGGCTTAAATCCAATAATAATAGAACGTGGTGCTGACATAGATACACGTGTTTTAGCTGTTGAAGCCTTTAAACAAACCAAAATCTTTGATACAAACACAAATATCCAATTTGGAGCAGGTGGGGCAGGGACATTTTCTGACGGCAAGCTAACCACAAGAATAAATGATCCCAAATGCGAATTTGTGTTAAAGACGTTTTATGACCTTGGTGCACCGAAGGATATTCTATATAATGCAAAGCCACACATAGGTACCGATATTTTAAGAAATGTTGTAAAAAATATAGAAAAAGAAGTAGAGCGTCTTGGTGGAAAAATTTACTATAACACATGCTTAACATCGTATAATGATGGTATAGCAAATACTACACAGGGGAGCTTTGAATATTCATCTTTGGTTCTTGCAATAGGACACAGCGCAAGAGACACTTATGAGTACTTATTAAATAAAGGCGTTGCGATTGAGCCAAAGCCATTTTCCGTTGGCGTAAGAATAGAGCATTTACAAGCAGATATAAATGAAGCAATGTATGGTAAGGCTGCCGAGCTTTTAGATTTAGGCTCTGCGAGCTATAATATTTCACATCGTGAAAACGATAGAGGAGTGTATTCCTTCTGTATGTGTCCAGGAGGAGAGGTTGTAGGAGCGCAAAGCGAGGAAAATTCTGTTGTTGTAAATGGAATGAGCCATCATGCAAGAGACGGCAAAAATGCCAATAGCGCAATAGCAGTTCAAATAAACAAGGAAGATTATGGCAATACACCAATAAAGGCTATTGCATTTCAAAAAGAGCTGGAGAAAAAGGCTTTTATAATAGCAGGCTCTAATTACAAAGCGCCTGTACAAACAATGGGTGATTTCTATGAGGAAAAGGCTGTAAATGAGCCGAATAGAATTAAACCTACCTATATGAATAACTATACATCAATATGTGATATTAACAAAATTTTGCCAAAATTTGTTTGCGATTATTTAAAAATAGGCTTTTACAAATTTGGACAAAAAATTAAAGGCTTTAATGCAAAGGACGTTCCCTTGACAGGAGTAGAAACAAGGACGTCTTCACCCGTCAGAATTCTTCGCACCGAGAGTTATTCAATGCTCAATGATAAAAACGTATATCCATGTGGAGAGGGTGCTGGATATGCAGGTGGAATAATGAGTGCTGCCGTAGATGGCTTAAATGTTGCGCTCGCAATATTAGAAAAGTAAGGAAAAATGAGTAAAAACAGAAATAAAAAATGGAATTTATTGCACTCTGATTTAGACAACGAAAAAGTAGAGAATTTGTCATTTGAATTAGGCTGCTCAAGGGTTCTTGCTACTCTTTTATTTGAAAGAGGCTATGAGGATAAAAAAAGTGCCCTTGCCTTTATAAAAAAGAGTCAAGAAATATTACACGACCCCTTTTTGCTAAACGATATGGATATAGCAGTAAAGAGAATAATAAGTGCAGTAAAAAATAATGAAAAAATTACTGTATACGGTGACTATGATGTGGACGGAGTAACCTCCGTTTGCAATCTTTACCTATATCTGAAAAATATAGGAGCAGATGTAGATTATTATATTCCATCACGCAAGGGTGAGGGCTATGGAGTTTCTACGGAGGCTATTGATAAGCTCAAAACAAGAGGAACAAACCTTATAATCACCGTTGATACAGGTGTTACAGCGATAAGTGAGACTGAATATGCTAAGAAGCTTGGCATAGATGTTTTGATAACCGACCACCATGAGTGTACGGATAACTTGCCAGATGCAATAGCAGTAATAAACCCCAAAAGGCATGATACAAGATATCCATTCCAAGCACTTGCAGGTGTTGGCGTAATATTTAAGCTTCTTTGCGCTCTTGAAAGCGAATATCAGAAAATAGATATAATATCAGCAACAAGAAATATTGCATATGATTATTCAGACTTAACAGCAATAGGCACTATAGCAGACGTTATGCCTGTTATTGATGAGAACCGAATAATTGTAGCACTCGGCTTACTTCAAGCTGAAAAAACTAAAAAAATAGGGCTTAGCGCACTTATAGATTTATGCAGAAATGGTGAAGGCAAAGCACCTAAATATAAGCAACAAAAGAAAAAGCTATCATCAGGCTTCGTTGGATTTACGTTAGCACCAAGAATAAACGCAGCTGGTAGAATTGGCTCAGCAAACGATGCAGTTGAGCTTTTTCTTGCATCAAATCTTCAGAAGGCTCAAGAGCTTGCTTTGGCTCTATGTGAGATAAACAAGGAACGACAGCTTACAGAAAATATGATAGCTGATAGAGTGTATAGCTATATAGAAAGTAACTCGTATGATAATAAAAGTATGCTAATACTTGACGATATTGATTGGCATCACGGTGTAATTGGAATAGTTGCATCGCGAGTATCTGATAGATATGGCGTTCCGTCAATTTTAATTTCCTTCGAGGGTAGTGATGATCCATACTCACCCGAGGCAATAGGAAAGGGCTCTGGAAGAAGCGTAAGTGGAATGAATTTGGTAGAAGCGCTTTCTTCGTGCTCTGATTTGCTTGAGAAATTCGGTGGACACGAGCTTGCTGCAGGTCTTAGCATAAAGAGAAAAAATCTTGATATTTTTAAGGCTCGTATGGAGGAATATGCTAAATCTTGCTTTGCAGGAGCAGAGCCCGAGCACGTTCTTGACATCGATTGTGAGCTTGAGGCACAAGATATAACCTTAGATTTAGCAAACGAAATATCATCCTTAGAGCCATATGGAGTTTCTAATCCTAACCCAGTATTTGTTTTAAGAAATGCAATTTTAAACGATATCATTCCTGTTGGAATGAATAGACATTTAAAGTTAAATCTTTCAAAGGATAATAAGCAATTTTCAGCTATGCTGTTTTCAACAGCACCCGAGGAGTTTTTATTTACTCAAGGTGATGAAATAGATATTGCATTCAACTTAGAAACGAATGAGTTTAACGGTATAAGTAGCGTACAAATGAGCTTAAAGGACATAAAATTAAGCGAAAGATTTTTGGATTTGGAAAGGGTTAATGAACAGCTTTATCAAAGCGTAAAGCTTGGTGAGTGCAATCTTGATTCATCGTACATAATACCCGAGAGAGAGGATTTTGAAATCGTATATAAATTTCTTTTGTCATCTGCAAGATTTGGCAAATCAAGTTATCGTATAAGTAAGCTTTTATCCGATATGGTAAAAAGAAAATGTAGCGATAATTTGAATTATGTTAAGCTAAAATTTATTATCAAGGTTTTCAGAGAGCTAAACATAATATCAATAGAGGAAATTGACAATTTAAGCTTTAGCTATCATTTTACATATGGTAAGGGAAAAACATGTCTTGATAAGTCAAATATACTAAAAAAGTTAAAGTCAATATATACAAAAAAGTAGAAGGGAGAGCTTATGGAGGGCGAAAAATATATAGAAATAAAGCCATTACTTGAGCTTATTTCAAATAATGGACGAAATTATGATTTTGACAAAATAATATCTGCTTTCTTATATGCCAAGGAAATGCATGAGGGGCAAATGCGCTTAAGCGGAGAGCCTTATATTATGCACCCTGTTAGCGTTGCTGAAATTGTTGCAGGTCTGGGCCTTGATACAGATTCCATATGCGCAGCCTTTTTACACGATACAGTAGAGGACTGTCCCGACAAAACAAATTTAACCGAAATAACGAGAATTTTTGGTAGCGACGTAGCTCTTTTAGTTGATGGTGTTACAAAAATTAAATCTATCAATATCGAAGACAAGGAAGAAGCGCAAATTGAAAGCATAAGAAAAATGCTTCTTGCTATGTCTAAGGATATAAGAGTAATTTTTATAAAGCTTTGCGACAGAGTACATAATATGCGTACACTATACGTTAAAAAAGACGCAAAGCGTCGTATAACAGCGCTTGAGACAATGTATGTATATGCACCCTTAGCGCATCGTCTTGGTATGCAAAAGATTAAGCAGGAGCTTGAATCCTACGCTCTACAGTATTTAGACCCTATTGGATATGAGGAAATAAAAAAGCATATTGAGGAGAAATACGGAAGAAACGTTAACTTTATGGAGCACGTAAAGGAAAACGTCGAAAGAGAGCTTTCAAATGCCAATATTGATTTTACAATTGGTGGACGTGTTAAAACTGTATATAGTGTATATCGTAAAATGTATAATCAAAACAAAACATTTGATGAAATTTACGATTTTTACGCATTGCGTATAATAGTGGAAACAGAACTTGAATGTTATACAGTTTTGGGGCTTATACACGAGCTATATAAATCCGTGCCTGGTAGATTTAAGGACTATATTTCTACGCCGAAGCCTAATATGTACCAGTCGCTTCATACAACCGTTATAGGAAAGGACGGTATTCCTTTCGAGGTTCAGATAAGAACACGTGAGATGCATCAAATAGCTGAATACGGTATTGCTGCTCACTGGAAATATAAGAGCGGAGAGAGGTCGGGCGCAGATTTTGACAAGAAGCTTGAATGGGTAAGAAATCTTATTGATACAGAAAATGATGCTATAGATCCCGATGATTTTATTCATACATTCAAAATAGACATTTTCCACGATGAAACCTTTGTATTTACTCCAAAGGGCGACGTAATTGCATTGCCTCTCGGCTCCACACTTGTCGATTTTGCTTATAAAATACATACAGGCGTTGGAAACAAAATGGTTGGTGGTAAGATAAATGGTAGAATAGCGCCAATCGACTCTGTGCCTAAAAATGGAGATATTGTTGAAATAATTACCTCTAACGCTTCAAAGGGACCAACACGTGATTGGTTAAATATAGTAACAACAGGTGAAGCAAGAAATAAAATAAGACAATGGTTTAAAAAGGAAAAGAGAGCAGAAAATATTATTGTTGGTAAATCAATGATAGATAAGGAATTTGCTCATCTCAGATATTCCTGCAATGAGGAAGAAAAGAATAATATAGTAACTAATGTCGCGAAGAGATTTAATATTTTAGAAGCAGATGATTTTTACAATGCAATTGGATATGGTGGAATACCTCTTTCAAAAATTGTAACTAAAATTCGTGATGAATACGAAAAGCTTTACAAAGAAAGGGAGATAAAGGAGCCACTTATACCAATTGAGCCAAGCGCTTCGTCATTGTCTAAAAAGAAACGCAAATCAACAGGTGGCGTAATTGTAGATGGTGAGGAAGGATGCGCTGTTAAATTTGCAAGATGCTGTAACCCACTACCTGGAGAGAGCATAATTGGCTTTATAACTAAGGGATATGGTATTTCTATTCATAAGGCAGATTGCCCAAATATCCAAAATGCATATGCAAACGAGAACAATGCTAATAGATTTGTAAAGGCTGAATGGGACATTCCTACAAGTGGATCTTATAAATCATCATATGATTCTGCCATACAGATTCTTGTAACAAACAGAATGTCAATTCTTGCCGATATATCAATGGCACTTTCTGAAATGAAAATAGACATTGTTTCAATCAACACAAAGAATATAGAGGACACTACTCTAATAAATATGACAATTTCATGTCGTGATATATCGCATTTTAATTCCATAATTTCTCGACTCAGGTCTATAAAGGACGTAATAAGAGTAACGCGTGCAGTGAGTGCTTCAAGATAAGGGAGGATACAAATACAATGAGGATTGTACTTGAAGGAAACATAAACAGAATATATGTACAATCTCTTTGTATGATGTTTTTTCATGGCGAAAAATTCCCGGAAAATGAGAAAAATCCAAGAGGAGAGGTAAAGCTAAGACTTACCGAAAACGAGAGGGATATTCTGTGCGAATGTGAATTTACCTATGACTTAAAAACTGTAAAAAAAGACTCTTATGCATCCCTTAAAGAAGGTGAAGCGAGGGAGCGTACAATAAAGCGCGCCGTTGGAAAAGCTGTCTACGAGGCAGGAAGAGAATTAACTAAAAAGGATATTCCTTGGGGAATATTAACAGGAATACGTCCATCTAAGGTTGCTGGTGAGCTTTTGAAAAGGGAAGGCTACCAAAGGGCGCTCGAAATTTTAAAGGATGAGTATCTTTTAAGTGAACAAAAGGCAAAGCTATGTCTAAAGGTCGCAAAAAACGAGTGCGAGATAATTGATGCATATGATAACCAAACGTGCAGTATGTATGTATCGATACCATTTTGCCCAACAAGGTGCACCTACTGCTCATTTATCTCCTATGCTACAAAAAAGCTATTTAATTTAATTCCCGAATACATAAAAAAGCTCGTTTTGGAGATAAAATCAAAGGTTCAAGCAATAAATAATCTTGGTTTAAGGCTCATATCGGTTTATGTTGGAGGAGGAACTCCAACCACTCTTAACGAAGAACAGCTTGAAATGGTGCTTTCTGCTATAAATTCAAGCGTAAATAAAAATGATTTAGTTGAATTTACAGTTGAATGTGGGCGTCCTGACACAATAACAGAGGGAAAATTAAAAATACTCAAAAAATATGGAGTGAATAGAGTAAGCGTAAATCCTCAGACATTAAATGATGAGGTGCTTATTGAAATTGGCAGAAAGCATACAGTAAATGATTTTTTCGATGCATATAAAATAGTTACTCAAGAAAAGATAGGTGCAGTTAATACTGATTTAATTGCAGGTTTAAATAAGGATACGATAGATAGCTTTAAAAGCACTATTGACCAAATAATAGACCTTTGTCCTGATAATGTAACGGTACATTCATTTTCTGTAAAGAAATCTGCTCAAATATTAAGGGATGATTCTGAAATTTATAATAAAAACGATGATATAGCCAAGCTAAGCGTTGATTACGCATATAATGAGCTCATAAAAAATGGATATGAGCCATACTATATGTATCGTCAAAAGAATACAATTTGTGACCTTGAAAATGTTGGTTATGCAAGGAAGGGTAGCTTTGGAATATACAATGTTCTTATGATGTCTGATAATCATACTGTTTTTGGAATAGGGGCAGGTGCGACAACCAAGCTTGTTAAAAAAACAGGAGAAAAAACACAGATAAAAAGAATATTTTCGCCCAAATATCCATATGAATATTTGCAGGACAACCGAAATTTTAGCGAGGAAATAATAAATTATTTCAAATAAGGAGGTATTAAATGTGAAAAATATAAGCATTACATTTTCAAACGAAGAAGAGAAAAAGGCGTTTGTTTTGGAATGTGAAAGAGATTTTGAAAAAAGACTTGATATAGCCTCCCAGAAAATTGTAAATAGCAATGTTCAATGTGTCTTACTCTCAGGGCCTACGTGTGCAGGTAAGACGACAACAGCAAAAAAGCTCATAGAGGATTTTGAAAAAATAGGAAAAAGCGTAACCGTTATTTCTATTGATGATTTCTTTAATGAAAGACAAGAGGAAAGAACGGTTGTAGAAAACAAAAAAATAGATTACGATTCGGTAGAGGTGCTTGATTTAGAGCTCCTTCAAAATTGCATTGAAAATGCAAAATCGGGAAATATTATAAGAGTACCCAAATTTGATTTCATTTCTCAGTCGAGAAGTGGTTTTAATGAGCATTATATAAGCGAAAACGAGGTTTTGCTTTTTGAAGGAATACAAGCAGTTTATCCCGAGGTTACCTCGCTTTTTAAAACGGAATACAAGGGTATTTTTATAGATGTTTCCGAGGATGTATGTATAAATGGCGTTTGCTTTTCAAAATATGAAATAAGACTCATTAGACGTTTAGTAAGAGATAGAAAGTTTAGAGGCGCAACTGCCGACTTTACCTTCTATTTATGGGAGACCGTGCGCGAAAACGAGGAAAAAAGCATATATCCAAACAAAAACATATGCACAGTACAGCTCGATTCGTTTTTGGGCTATGAGCTATTTCTTATGAAGAGCTATATAAATGATGTATTATCAGAGGTAAAAGCGGACAGCAAATATTATAAGGATGCTCAAAAAATCCTTGAAAAGCTTAGTGCTTTTCAAGAAATAAATTATGATTATATTCCAAAGGACTCACTATATACTGAATTTTTAGGAAAGAAATAACAGAGGATTTGTTTTGAATAAGAATAAGAACGCAGCACCAAAAAGCGCAGTAAATATGTTCTTTTCTGGCGTAGTAGTCTTAACAATAGCCAATATACTTGTAAAATCGGTGGGGCTAATTTCAAAAATTGCCTTAAATACAGTAGTTGGCTCAGAGGGAGCAGGCTATTATAGCTCAGCATATGAAATTTACGCATTTTTGTACGTTATTGCAACCTCGGGCTTGCCAGTTGCGATATCTATAATGGTATCAAAGTGCAGGGCACAGGGCAAAGTTAAAGAAGCGCGAAAAATATTCAATGTAGCAATGGTTCTATTTATGATAATAGGTGGCTTTTTTGCAAGCATGATGGCGCTTTTCTCGGATGAAATTGCCAATTTCATTTCAGCCCCGAATACAAGCATATGTATAGTAGCAATATCACCTACTATTTTATTTGTATGCTTAAGTAGCTGTATGCGTGGATTTTTTCAAGGCTATCAGCTAATGAAGCCAACAGGAATTTCGCAATTTATAGAGGCAATTTGCAAGGTTGGTATAGGTGTAGGCTTTGCCTTGTGGGCAAAGAGTCAGAATTATGACGACTTTACCGTTGCCGCGTTTACAATTTTAGGAATTACTATTGGTGTCTTTCTTGGTATGGTATTCTTATATATAAGGAAGCTATTTTTTAACGATACCGAATATTACGAGCCAGAGAAGATACTACCAAACGAGACAAACAAACCAACAAAAACTATTTTAAAGGATCTTGCGCTTATAGCAATACCTATTACACTTAGCTCAGCAGTTTTGTCGTTAACTACTATTATTGACACCTTAATGGTGCAAACAAGGCTTTTAGATACTGGGCTTGCCGAGGATTTAGTCAGAGTATATTACGGAGATTACACAACACTTGTAATATCAATGTTTAATCTTCCTACAATACTAATTTATCCAATAGCAAATGCGTTAGTTCCGCTTATATCATCAACCATAGCAACAAGAGATTATGAAAGAAGTGCAAATATGCGTTCATTCAGTCTGCGTGTTATAAATATGATAGCTGTTCCGTGCTCAATAGGACTTGGCGTATTTTCATACCCAATACTTGATCTTTTAATGTTTACTAAGGATTCAGTAGAGCGCTCAGCACCGTGGCTTTCAGTTGCCGCAGTATCAGTAATTTTCTTAGGACTTATAGCAGCAACAAATGCGTTTTTAAATACAGCAGGAAAACAGCGCTTACCAATAATTTCAATGTTAGTTGGTGCAACTGTAAAATTAGTAGGAAATTACTTCTTGCTTGATGCCTTTGGCATTTATGGAGCACCGTTAAGTACAGTCTTATGCTATCTTAGCGCAGCAACATTGAATATTTTCTTTACAGTAAAATATGTCGGCAAGCTACCGAATGTAAATAAAATTTTTCTACAGCCACTCTTCTGTGCAGTAGTTTCAATAGGACTTTCTGCGATTATTTATATGCTTATCTCATCAATAATTCCTGCAAAAATTGCAACAATAATTTGTATTTTGACATCGGCATTAGGTTATGTTTTTATGATTATAAGGACAAAGACCGTAACAAAGGAGGAGCTTTTGTTGCTTCCACATAGTGAAAAACCGATCAAGATTCTACAAAAACTTAGGTTTTTTAGCTCGAAATGTTAAAAATAGATAAAAAAGTGCAAAAAAAATATTATTTTTTGTAAAAAAGTTCAATAAACCCTTGCAATATTTGAAAAAATATGATATGATAAAGACAACAAAAGTCGAGGAAATCGGCAAGAAGAAAGAGGAGAAAAAACCAATGAACAAGACAGAACTTATCGAAGTAGTAGCTCAGGAAGCTAATCTTAAAAAGAACGCAGCAGAAGCAGCAGTAAATGCTGTACTTAAAGCAATGGAAAACGCACTCGTTGCAGGCGAAAAGGTACAACTTATCGGTTTCGGTACAATCGAAGTTAAGGCTAAGGCTGCAAGAACAGGTCGTAACCCTGCTACAGGCGAAACAATTTCTATTCCTGCAACAAAACAAATTAAATTCTCTGCAGGAAAAACACTTAAGGATAAAGTTAACGCGTAATTTATTAAAAAGCCTGCACAATACGTGCAGGTTTTCTTTTTAGAGGAAATATGAGAATAGATAAATTTTTAAAGGTATCAAGAATAATTAAAAGGCGTACAGTAGCAAATGATGCCTGTGATGCATCTCACGTGAAGGTCAATGGTAAAACCGTTAAGGCATCCTATGATGTAAAAGAGGGTGACATAATAGAAATCACCTTTGGCGAAAAATCATTAAAGATTAAGGTTACAGATGTCAAGGAAGTAATAAGAAAAAATGATGCCACAACCCTATATGAAGTAGTGTCCGAGTAATAAAATCGGACACTTTTTCATATCATAGAATATGTAAAAATAAAGAAGACAAAAAAGCATTTTACTTGGAGGTATTCTATGAGTTCTGAGGTGCAAGAGGAAAGGCACGACGTTGTAATAAAATCAAGAGAGCATATGGAAATGAGTGGAATAATTGATGTTAGTAGCTTTGACGATGCAGAAATTATCGCCCAAACATCACTTTCCAGTGTTTCAATTGAGGGGGAAAATCTAAAAATAGAGCGATTTAATGCTCAAAGCGGAGAGCTTATAGTAAACGGGCATATAAATGGAATGTTTTATTATAAAAAAGAACCGCAAAAAAAGAAAAAGTTCAGCTTTTTTAAATAAAAAACGTGGAAATTTCAATACAGCTACAGTTTTTAAGTGTCTGGTACTCGCTTTTACTCGGCTTAGTATTTGGGCTGGTTTACGACTGTATAAGAATAATAAGAAAGCTCATAATAGGGGACTTTTCTCCAAAATTCCAAGAAAAAATGTTAAAAAAGGTCTTTCCTAAAATAACAAATCCATTAAAACAACAAAATAAAAAAGGAAAAATAAAAAAGCAGGTAATAACAGCAATATTTGATTTTTTATATTGCTTTATAATTACGCTCCCACTAACAATTTTCATTCATGTAGTAAATAGTGGAAATGTAAGGTGGTACATTTTAGCAAGCGTCTTTTGTGGAATACTAATATATTTATTTACAATAGGAAAATTAACGCTACTAATAAATGAATATATTATTTTTTACATAAAAATAATTCTTTCCTATTTGAAATATTATATTTTAAAGCCAATAAAGGCGCTAATAGATAAGATTAAAAATAAAATAAGTAAATTTATCCTAAGGCACAAAAACAAGGCTAAAAAGCGCAAAAAACAGCTTGAAAGCGAAGAGAATAAAAATGCAAGAAAAACCTTAATATCATCAGGCAAAATATAAAAGACACCTCACTTTTTTGTGAGGTGCCCTTTAATTATTTAGAGATATTACAGCTTCCGTCCTTGCAGTCGCCGAGAATAAATGATTCACAGTCAACGCATTCGATAACTGTAGGGTTCTTTTCGTGAGTACCGATGCTTACTGTATCAAGCACGCAATAGTTTTCCTTTCTTGCGTGGTTGGCACAGGAAACAACAGTGCATTTAATGCTATGATTAGGCTCCTTATTCATAAAACACCTCAAAAAAGTATGAATTTGAAGTCTAAAAAGACTTCAAATATTATCTTTCCCCATATTGAAAAAATAATTCAAAAAAGAAATAAAAATCAAAAATAATATTGACTTATCAAAACTATTATGCTATAATAGGTGCGTTCTGTAAAGAGCTATGGTAACTGGGTATAGCGCAGATGGTAGCGCGCTACCTTGGGGTGGTAGAGGCCGTGGGTTCAAATCCCGCTACTCAGACCAAATAAAAGAACAGAGGGCGTAAGTCCTCTGTTTTTTTATTTTATTTGAATAACAGACTTAAACCCAAGGTTATCTAACACACCAAGCTCACCGAAGGTGATTACTTTATATACACTTACGAGTGATTTAATTAAAAATTAAAATAAAACAAAATTTTACAATTAACTTGAAATAACATAATATATATGCTAAAATAAAAAAAGCAAAAATTACAAAAAAATTAGAGAAAAGGGTTGACAAGCAAAATGAAATCTGCGACAATCTCTTACAGACAGACAGAGCTATTCTTTAATTATTGCACGCAATAAAATAGCTAATATAGCCTTTAATATATGAAAAGGTTACGCCCTTTCATATATTAAATGGCTTTTTGTATTTAAAAATTTCAAAGGAGAAAACAAAATGACAAAAAAATCACTAACATTATTACTCGTACTTATGTTGTCAATAATGCTTGTATTTGCATTTGCGTCCTGTGGAAGTAACGACACCCCAGTTGACACAAGCACCGACACAGGCACACAGGGCTGTAACCATAGCGCTACAACAACCATTAAGGGCTACGCACCAACCTGTACAAAAACAGGACTTACAGATGGTAAGAGGTGCTCGCTTTGTAACGAGGTTATTTTTGAACAACAGGTTATAAGCGCTCTTGGCCATATAGAGATAAACATACCAGGCTTTCTGCCGACTTGCACGGATGACGGACTTACAGATGGTAAAAAATGTACTGTTTGCGAAACAGTTATACTTGCACAAGAAGTTATAGATTCAACAGGGCACTCGTATTCTGAAACCTATGAATTTGAAACAAGCTGTGGTGGCAGTAATATATCGTATTCTGCACAAATATGCAACAACTGTGGACATTCAAGCATAAGTGATGGTGAAACCGTTTTGCATCCACATAGCTTTGAATGCTATTCAAGGGAAGCAACTTGTACTCTTGATGGAATTAAAAACGGGTTCCGTTGCAAGAATTGTAGTTATATAGCAGCTGAAATTAAAATCAACGCCTTAGGTCACAACTATGGTGATTATGTTGATTATAATAAATCTTACCATTATCAAGAGTGCTCAAGATGTAAATTGAAGAATTATGAACAACATAACTGTGAGGAATTTACAACAGTAAAAGAGCCAAATTGCTATGAGGAAGGACGAGAGGTCGGTGTATGCACTCTTTGTGATAGAGAGGTTGAAAATGTTCTTCCAATAAAACATATATGGAACAATGGAACAGTTACAACTGATGCAACCTGCATATCTAAGGGTGAAAAACTTTACACCTGTACAATATGTAGTACAACTAAAACAGAGGAAATCAATGAAACATCACACCCATATGATGCAGGACTAACCACTAAAGAGCCAACATGTATACAAACAGGTTTAGTGTTATATACCTGTACATATTGTTCGACAACGAAAACGGAAATTATAAATAAAAAGGCACATCCATATGATAATGGCGTAGTGACTAATGAGCCAACATGTACCGAAACAGGCTCAAAGCTTTATACCTGTACATTTTGCTCTGAAACAAAAATAGAAACACTCTCAGCCCTTGGACATAAATGGTATAATGGAACAACAACTGTAGAAGCAAATTGCTATCAAACAGGAAACATACATTATCTTTGTCAGCGATGTGATGCAGAGAAGGACGAGATAGTTCCAAAGCTACATTCCTTTGATAAAGGAACAACGTTACAAGAAGCAAGCTGTACAGAGGTAGGCAAGATACGCTATACCTGTACAATTTGTAGTGTTTACGATGATGTAACAACATCAATAAAGCATAACACCTCATATGTTTCTGCTAAAGATGAAACATGTACCGAGGATGGCTGCAAATCGCACTATTATTGTGCTGACTGCCAAACATATTATACAAAAGCAAGTAACTCGTCAAATAGATTTGAATATGACGGACGTACATATAGCACATACTATACATATTCATACACAGAAACAACATTTGAAAATGTAAATATTCCTGCAACGGGTCACGATTTTAGTGGAAGCTATGAAAAGACAGAGGAGAAGCATTATTTGCTTTGTAAAAATGGTTGTGGAGCAAGGTCTAATGAGGCAACTCATACACTCGTAGAAGAGACAGCCTTTGAACGCACAAATGACGGAACACAGTACATTTATTCATACAATAGCTACTTAGTGTGCCATATATGTAATTATCAAGAGGTTGTTGATTCTCTTGAATTTGCACATGAGCATTACGGTGTAGAGGTAATAGATGGTGCAGAGCCAACCTGTACACAAAACGGTATTACGACAGGTCTTGCTTGCTCTGTTGTCGGTTGTGACGAAATATATATCGAGCAAGAAACAATTTCAGCACTTGGACATAATTATGTGAACGCTATTTGCACACGTTGTGGACTTAATTCAAAGCTCGGAACAACGGGTCTAACCTATGAATTAAATTCAGACGGTACAGCATATATCTGTACTGGCATAGGTACGGCTACAACACCGTTTATCGTAATAGGTTCAGAATATAAAGGCTTGCCTGTAACAGAAATTAAAGCAAATGCATTTAGAAAAAATTACAATATAGTAAGTGTTGTAATCCCTTCAACAATTACGACAATAGGAAATAGCGCCTTCTATAACTGTCACAAGCTTGTTGAAGTATATAATCTATCAAGCTTAACAGTAGCTAATGATACTACAAATGGCTATGTAGGCAACTATGCTCTTGATATTTATACAGATATTTTAACTCAATCGAAATTAGTAACTACCAATAATGGCTATATATTCTACCTTGGTCAAACAAACTATCTAATGGGCTATGTAGGCAACGAAACTAAGCTTGTATTCCCAAATATGTTTATGGGGAAAGAATACTCAATTTATAAATACGCATTCTATGATAATGATAAAATAACAAGTATAACGTTAGGCTTGAAAATCAAGGCACTTGGGGATCATGCATTCTATGGTTGCTCTTATTTAACAGAAATAAATTTCAACGCAACAGCAATGGATGATTTAAGTAAAGATAACTATGTGTTCTTTTGTGCAGGAGAAGATAGAAACGGAATAAAGGTAACGATAGGTAAAAATGTAACAAGAATACCTGCTTACTTATTTAACCCTTATGAGTATTCTTCGTATTCACCTAAAATAACAAGCGTAGAATTTGAAGAGGAAAGCGTATGCGAAAGTATAGGAAATTATGCATTTGAAGATTGCGACTCACTAACAAGTGTAACAATACCTAATAGTGTAACAACAATAGGAAGCTATGCATTCTCTTATTGTGACTCGCTAACAAGCATAACAATACCAAATAGTGTAATATCAATAGGATACGGGGCATTCGAAAATTGCACCTCACTAAAATATAATGAATATAATAATGGATATTATTTAGGAAACGAAAATAACCCATATTTAGTATTAGTAAAGGCAAAGGACAAATTTATTACATCTTGTGATATACATGAGAATACAAGATTCATACATTCTAATGCATTCTATAATTGCACCTCACTAACAAGCATAACAATACCTGAAGGTGTAACATCAATAGGAGAAGATGCATTCTCTGGTTGCACTAACTTAACGGAAATAAACTTCAATGCAATAGCTTTGGATGATTTAAGTTATAATAATCATGTATTTTCTAATGCAGGAAAAGATGGAAACGGAATAAAGGTAACTATTGATAAGAATGTAACAAAAATACCTGCGCGCTTATTCTATTCAGTCAAAATAACAAGTGTAGAATTTGAAGAAGGAAGTGTATGTGAAAGCATAGGAAACTATGCATTCTATAATTGCGATTCACTTACAAGTGTAACAATACCGAGCAGCATAACATCAATAGGAAGCGATGCCTTCTATAATTGCACTAACTTAACAGAAATAAAGTTCAAAGCAACAGCTATGGATGATTTAGGTAGTAATAAATATGTATTCTATAATGCAGGAAAAGACGGAAACGGAATAAAGGTAACAATAGGTAAGAATGTAACAAAAATACCTGCGTATTTATTCCACCCGTATAGTAGTTCTTCATATTCATCTAAAATAACAAGCGTGGTATTTGAAGAGGGAAGCGTATGTGAAAGCATAGGAAGCTATGCATTCTATAATTGCGATTCACTTACAAGCGTAACAATACCGAGCAGTGTAACATCAATAGGATATGGTGCATTCTCTGGTTGCTATAAGCTTGCAGAGGTATATAACTTATCCTCGCTTACAATAACAGTTGGCTCAACATCTAACGGATATGTAGGCTATTATGCAAAGGTAATACATACCTCACTTGAAGAAAAGAGTATACTTGAAACAGTAAATGATTATATCTTTATGACATGGGAAGGAAAATGTTACCTAATGGGATATTTAGGTAACGATAAGGAATTAACCTTACCCGAGAGCTATAATGGTAGTAATTATGAAATATATCAGTATTTTTTCTATAATCGTGATAAGATAACAAAGATAACTATACCTAATAGTGTAACAACAATAGGTAACGATGCATTCTATAATTGCACCTCACTTACAAGCATAACAATACCAAATAGTGTAACAACAATAGGTAACGATGCATTCTATAATTGCACCTCACTTACAAGCATAACAATACCAAATAGTGTAACAACAATAGGAAGTTATGCATTCTATAATTGTGACTCACTAAAATATAATGAATACGATAATGGATATTATTTAGGAAATGAAAATAATCCATATTTAGTATTAGTAAAAGCAAAGGACAAATCTATTATATCTTGTGCTATACATGAGAATACAAGATTTATACATTCTGATGCATTCTATAATTGCACCTCACTAACAAGCATAACAATACCTAATAGTGTAACATCAATAGGAATTTGTGCATTCTATAAATGCACCTCGCTAACAAGTGTAACAATACCAAATGGCGTAAAATCAATAGGAAATCGAGCATTCTATAATTGTACCTCAATTAATAGAATAAACTTCAATGCAATAGCAATGGATGATTTAAGCTATGACAACTATGTTTTTTATAACGCAGGAAAAGACGGAAACGGAATAAAGGTAACTATTGGCAAGAATGTAACAAAGATACCCGCTAAATTATTCTATCAAGATAGTTCTTCTTCATATTCACCTAAAATAACAAGCGTAGAATTTGAAGATGGAAGCATATGCACAAGCATAGGAAGCTATGCATTCACTGGTTGCGACTTACTTACAAGTATAACAATTCCCGAGGGCGTAACATCAATACGAAATCATGCATTCAACGGTTGCGACTTACTAACAAGTATAATAATACCTAACAGCGTAATGTCAATA
>JAGBEE010000009.1 GCA_017937135.1 Clostridia bacterium
AGGCGTACTTCGTACGGTAGAGTGCGAGGTCGCGCCTAAAAAACAGATATTAAAACGAAGAGAGCTTGCAACAAAACCGCAAGCTCTCAACCTTAAAATTTTACTAAAATAAATGTTTATACTTAATTTCAAGAGGGAATGCGTCTGTTTTTGATCTGCGCTTATTGCAACATCCCCAGCTTTAAAAATTACCAAAATAAATGTTTAAATTTGATTTTAAAGTGGGATGCATCTGTTTTTAGTCTGTGCTTATTTCAGCATCCACACTTTTTTATTTTTACTGTCTTAATGTAATGCCGAGCTCTCTTTCAAGTGCCTTTAGGAGCTTTTTAACTGCGTTATCTGCCTCGGTATCGTTAAGGGTTCTGTCGCTTGCGCGAAGCGATACTGAGAAGGAAACGCTCTTTTTGCCCTCTCCTATTTGAACTCCTCTATATACGTCAAAGAGCTTAATGCTCTCAAGAAGGCTAACGTTTGCCTTTTTCATTACGTCCTGTATTGTTCCAACCTCAAGCGCCTCATCACATACAAATGAGAAGTCACGGGTGAGCGCCGGGAACTTAGGAAGTGGCTTATATGATGATTCGCTCACGTGATTTTCAAGCATAGCCTCAAAATCGAGCTCTGCAACATATACTCTTTTATTAAATGAATAGTTACTTGCAACAAGTGGGTGAATTTCACCAAATGTGCCGAGAATTACGCCATTATCAAGTGTAATTTGAGCGCATCTGCCTGGGTGGTAGGTATTATCATCCGTTTTTGCGCTTACCTTATAGTCCTTAATGCCACAGGCTGTCAAAAGCGCATCAATAACGACCTTCATATCGTAGAAATCTGTATTACCATACATACCGATTACTACCTGCTTTGGCTCGCTTGGGAGCTTTGTTATATCCTCATTTGGAATATAAATTGTAGAAACCTCAAAGAGCGCTGCCTCCTCGTTTTTAAGGTTGCTATTCTTGTTAAGCACCTCAAGCATTGAAGGTATGGAGGTTGTACGCATTACGCTTGTATCCTCGCCTAAGGGGTTAGAGATTACAACTGATTTTCTTCTCTTATCGTTTTCGGGCATACGAATTTTATCGTAATACTTAGGGCTAATAAATGAGAATGTATTTATCTCATAAAGTCCCATACCACAAAGGGTGTCCTTAATCTTAACGTCATATGCCTGACGCATAGTTCTTTCTCCCTGTGTAAGAGATGCAACTACGTTTGTTGTTTCGATTTCGTTATAGCCATAAATTCTTGCTATTTCCTCAGCTATATCCTGCATTCCCTCAACGTCGTCACGATATGATGGAACGTAAATTGTGTCGTTTTCAACCTTGAAGGTAAGCATTCTTAAAATTCTTACCATTTCGCTCTTATCAATATTTGTGCCGAGGAACTTGTTTATTTTTTCGCTATCGAGCTTTATTGTGCGTGTAGCCTTTGGCTCGGGATAAACGTCGATAATTCCATCTACTACATCACCCGCGTTAAGAAGCTGAACAAGCTCGCAGGCACGTTGTATTGCCGGAATTGTAGCCTCAGAGTCAATGCCCTTTTCAAATCTTGATGAGGACTCAGTTCTCATACCGAGAGCGCGAGAGGTTACTCTTACGCTTGTGCCATTGAAGTTAGCGCTTTCAAATACTACTGTTTTTGTTTCGTCTGTAATTTCACTATTAGCGCCACCCATAACGCCTGCCAAGGCAACCGCCTTTTTCTCATCGGAAATTACGAGCATGCCTGCCTTTAAGGTGTGGTCAATATCGTCAAGTGACTTAAATTGCTCATTCTCTAAGGACTCTCTTACTATAATATGAGAGCCATCAAGGCACTTGTAGTCGAATGCGTGCATTGGCTGACCGTACTCAAGCATTACGTAGTTTGTAATATCTACTATATTGTTTATTGGGCGAACACCTGAGGCGCGAAGTCTCATTCTGAGCCAAAGCGGAGATGGCTCGATTTTGATATTCTTTACGACTCTTGCGCTATATCTTGGGCAGAGCTTTGACTCAATATCAACCTTGATATAGTTCTCAATTTTATCGCCATCATTTAATTCCTTAACCACAGGGTCGGATATTTTGAGCTCCTTTTCAAAGGAAGCTGCGCTCTCTCTTGCAAGACCGATAACGCTAAGACAGTCAGGACGGTTTGGTGTTATTTCAAATTCCACAACGTCGTCGCTTAGCATAAGCGCTTCTTTAATATCCATACCGAGAGTGAAGCTCTTTGACTCCTCAAGCTCGTTGAGAATGAAAATTCCGTCCTCGATAGCGCTTGGCATATCGTGAGTTGTAAGGTTAAGCTCGGCAATTGAGCAAAGCATACCGTTTGACTCTACTCCACGGAGCTTGCCCGCTTTAATAGTAACTCCACCCGGGAGCTTAGCCGGTGCCTTTGCAACAGGAACAACTGCACCCTCAAATACATTTTTAGCACCTGTCACGATTTGAATGTCGTTCTCCTCGCCAACGTCAAGCATACAAATTTGAAGGTGGTCGGAGTTTTCGTGCTTTGTGATTTTTGTAATTTTACCAACAACTACGTTGTCAATATCGCTTGCTAATACCTCAAAGCCCTCAACCTTGGAGCCTGTGTCGGTCATTCTGTCGCAATACGCTTTATTTTCTACCTCTGTTACGTTTACGTAATCAGTAAGCCATTTTCTTGATAAATTCATTTTTTCCTCCTAAAACTGCTCAAGGAATTTGATGTTGTTTTCATAGAGCAAGCGCATATCGTCAATGCCATATTGACACATTGTGATACGCTCAATACCCATACCGAATGCAAAGCCACTATATACCTCTGGGTCTATGCCACAGGTGCGAAGCACGTTGGGGTGAACCATACCTGCGCCAAGGATTTCAATCCAGCCCTCGCCCTTGCAAAGACGACAGCCCTTACCACCACATACGAAGCAGGAAACGTCAACCTCTGCGCTTGGCTCTGTAAATGGGAAGTGGTGAGGACGGAAGCGTATTCTTGTCTTTTCACCGAACATTGTTTTTGCAAAGGTTTCAAGCATACCGCGAAGATTGCCCATTGTAATTCCCTTGTCAACCACAAGTCCCTCAAGCTGATGGAAAAGCGGTGAGTGGCTACCGTCAACCTCGTCGGAGCGATAAACTCTGCCTGGAGAAATAATTCTTATCGGTGGCTGTGTCTTCTCCATTACTCTTGCCTGTACAGGAGAGGTTTGTGAGCGAAGAAGAATGTTATCAGTAATATAGAAGGTGTCCTGTGTATCTCTTGCAGGGTGATTTTCAGGAATGTTAAGTGCTTGGAAGTTGTAGTAGTCGTACTCTACCTCAGGTCCCTCTGCAATAGAAAAGCCCATACCAATAAAGATGTCCTCCATCTTTCTTTGAACCTGTGTGAGTGGGTGGAGCTTGCCTATTTTTCTTTCCTTACCCGGCGCTGTGACGTCGATTTTCTCGTTAACGAGCGCGTTTTCAAGCTCCTTTGCCTTCTTTATCTCGGAAAGAGCTTGGATTTTGTTTTCAATGTCTAATCTTACCTCATTTGCTAAAGCACCCATTACAGGTCTTTCCTCGGGCGAGAGTGAGCCCATCATACGAAGAACGGAGGTTAATTCTCCCTTTTTGCCGAGGTATTTAATTCTGATTTCCTCAATGCTTGCATCCTCAGCCTCAAGCGCCAAAAATGCCTCTTGTCTGATTTTGTTTAATTTTTCTTTCATTATTATATATTCTCCTATTTGGATTTTTTACAAAATAAAAAGCGCCCCTTACAAAAAGGGACGAACAAATTTGTCCGTGGTACCACCCACATTCCGTAATAATACGGCACTTTAAGAAGCAATTACTTCCTTAGCCTATAACGGGGCAAGCCGTATCCCTCTACTGTAATTTTTCAAAGGATATGCTCCGAAGGGAAACGCAAGCTATTTTACCACTAAGCACCTTACAGCCAAGGGGCGCTATCTCTGTAAATGGCTATTAAATAACCGCAGGCTTCATCAACGCTATTTATTGATTTTCTGTATTGTAGCATAAATTTTTTGTAAAAGCAAGATTATTTTACTATTTTTTCAATTATTTTTTTGTATGTCTTCATACAATTTTCACATTCGTGGTGTAAAATAATATCGTAATAAAGTAAAAAACCAAATCCGAGGCTATAAATGTCCAATTTTACATTTAATGATAATTATTCAAACAATGGGCGCGAGCCTATTAACATATATTTCAGGGAAGACGAAAAAAAGCCACAGAAAAATATTGCTTTAATAGTGTGCGCCATTATCTTCCTTGTAGCAAGCATTTGTATGCTAATAAGTGGAATTTTAATTTCCACAAGCTCAAATGAGGAAAACGAGCCAAAGGTTTACACAAATGTAATTTACGCAAGCGAGGGGTCTAACAAGGCCTCGTCCGCTACTCTTTCCGTTCTTGGCACAAGAGCCGAGATAATTGAAAGCATAAGACACAGCGTCGTTAAAATTCAAACACAAAGCATTGTTAGCTCAAAATACGTTACAAGTAGCGCAGGCAGTGGCGTTATTATCGGTAGCTACGAGGCAAGCGACAACACAACGGGCTACTATGTAATTACAAACGCACACGTTGTTGAGGGAACAAGCTCCTACGAGGTTGCATCCTATATAAAGGTTCTTCTTACTGACGGTACATCATATGATGCACAGGTAAGAGGCTACGACAAGGTTAGTGATATCGCAGTTCTTATGATAGAGGAAAATGAAAGAAAGCTTCCGTGTGCAAAGCTCGCTACCAGCCTTGATAATTTAAGCGTTGGCGACGAGGTTATTGCAATAGGAAACCCTCTTGGCACTCTTGGCGGAACGGTTACAAATGGCTATATAAGCGCACTTGACCGTGAAATTGAAATTGAAAATGGCGTAAAAATGAATCTTTTACAAACAGATGCAGCAATTAACCCCGGCAACTCAGGTGGAGGGCTTTTCAACCTGAATGGTGAGCTTGTCGGAATTGTCAACGCAAAGTCATCGGGCGTCGGCATTGAGGGAATTGGCTTTGCCATTCCATCTGACGATGCTATAATAATTGCAAAAGACCTTATAAATTACACATACGTAACAGGCAGACCTACTCTTGGTCTTGAAATCGTTACAAACGGTCAGTACCCTCAGGTAATGGCTGTTGATGAAAACGGACCTAACGAGGGCAAGTTCAACCAAGGTGACAAAATTATCGGTATAAGAAACGTTGGCGATACTGCCTGGTATCCTGTAACGACTGATTCCTTGGCAAGCATTATCAGCCAAAGCGAAATTGGCGACGTATATGAGGTTTACGTTCAAAATGCTATCTATGGACGTAGCGTGGTTCAGGTCGAGGTTTACGAAACCACTCCTAATAATTAAGAAATTATCTACTCTCCTTCAAAATACTGAAAATGCAGCACATAGCGTAAAAATTACGGGTGCTGCATTTTCGGTATATAGACACATATTGCAATTTTAATAAATCTATGATAGAATTAACATGAGGTGATATTATGTATAATATTTTAGTCGTTGACGACGAGGAAATGATAAGAAAGTTAGTCTCAAAATACGCGCAATTCGAGGGCTACAATGTCACAGAGGCTTGCGATGGAATGGACGCTGTAAATAAGTTTTCAAGGGGTAGCTTTGACATTGTAATTATGGATATTATGATGCCTGAGCTTGATGGCTTCTCGGCTAGCAGAAAAATACGAGAGTCCTCTAACGTTCCTATTATTATGCTCTCGGCAAGGGGCGAGGAATACGACAAAATCAATGGCTTTGAAATTGGCATTGACGACTATGTTGTAAAGCCCTTCTCTCCTAAGGAGCTTATGCTCAGAATAAATGCTATTATGAAGCGCTCCTCTGAAAGCAAAAGGCAGGATGAAAACAAAAATGAAATTATTTCCTTGGCAAACGGTGGCTTAGTTGCCGACCTTACTGCAAGAATAGTTTATATTGATGGGGAAAGAATTGATATGTCACCCAAGGAATACGAGCTTTTCTTCTATATGCTGAGAAACAAAAATATTGCGCTTAGCAGGGACAAGCTTTTGTCTGACGTTTGGGGATATGATTTCTTCGGCGATGACAGAACCCTTGATACTCATATAAAAATATTAAGAAAAAGCCTTGGCAAGTACAGCGATTTTATAGTTACTATTCGCGGTATGGGCTATCGCTTTGAGGAAAAATGAAAAATAGTAAACAAAAAAAGCATTTGTCAATAAATGCTAACGTGTTTTTATCAATGGTTGCAGTTGCGCTTGTGCTTGTTGCAATACTTTGGATTTTGCAAATCGCCTTTACTGGGCTTATTTACAAAAATATTAAGACAAGCGCTATTAGCAATGCCTCTGAAACCATCGCTACAAATATTGATAGCGACAACCTTGAGGGGCTTATTTCTCAGGTTGCAATAAGCGAGGACCTTTGTATAAAGGTTATTGATTTGAAAAATGACGATACGGAAATATACGATGAGCATTTTCACAATGACTGTATAATTCATAAAATCACAGACTACGATGCGCTTATTGGCTCGTGGTACAATAATGCCGAGGAAAACGGTGGAGCTTACACTACTATTTTGCCAAGAGAAATGTTTCGCGATTTTGAGTATGACCCCGACAGCTTTAACGGTCAGACTCCCGAAAAGGATGTCGAGCGCGCTAATTGCATTATTTCTATAAGGCTTGTGGTTGACGAAAACGGTATTGAGCATATGATTCTTTCAAATACGTCTGTTGAGCCTCTTGATTCAACCGTTAAAACGATAAGAATTATGCTCTTGGTTTTGACACTTATTGCAGTTGTCGTTTCACTTATTGCCTCTTATATTTTGTCAAAGAGAATTTCTACTCCTATTTCTAAAATCAACACTGCAGCAAAGAGCCTTTCGGACTCGAATTTCAAAACGATATTCAAGGAGGAGGGTCCAAAAGAGGTAAGGGAGCTTGCCTCTACGCTTAACGAAACTGCTGCTCAGCTTGCTCAGCTTGACAGAATGCAAAAGGAGCTTATTGCAAATATCTCGCACGATTTAAGAACTCCGCTTACTATGATTTCCGGCTATAGCGAGGTTATGCGTGATATTCCGGGCGAAAACACTCCTGAAAACATTCAGGTTATCATTGACGAGACAGCGCGCCTTAACTCTCTTGTTAGCGACCTATTAAACGTGTCTAAGCTTCAATCGGGCACACAAATTATGGACATAAAGAGAGTGTCGATTACTAATATTGCTAAGGAAACGGTTAGTCGCTTTGAAAGGCTTGTCAGCCATAATGGCTACAAAATCGAGTTTTCCTACGACCAAGAGGTGTTTATTGAGGCTGACGAGACAAGGCTTTTGCAGGTTGTGTACAACTTAATTACCAATGCAATAAACTACACAGGAGAGGACAAAACAGTCAAGGTTGTTCAAAGCATCTTAGACAATACCGTGCGTATCTCGGTTATGGACTCTGGCGAAGGCATAAGCGAGGAAAATCTACCTCTTATTTGGGACCGTTACTACAAAATAGATAAGGTTCATAAGCGTGCGATTATGGGCACGGGGCTTGGCCTTTCTATTGTTAAGAACATTCTGCTCCTTCACGATTCACGCTTTGGCGTGTCGAGTGAAATTGGCAAGGGTAGCACGTTCTGGTTTGAGTTTAAAATAGTTGATTAAATAAAAACAGGCACTATGGGAAAAGCCATGCGTGCCTGTTTTCTTTAGTGCAAAATATCTGATTGAAATTGCAAATATTTTGTGTTATACTAATTACGAATAGAACTGAAAAGCGACAGATTTCTGTCGAAGCCTGTCGCTTTTCTGGTGCTGGAGATGAGATTTGAACTCATGGCCTACTGATTACGAATCAGTTGCGCTACCACTGCGCTACACCAGCTCACAATATATCACAATTTTACTACAAATAATAGCTTTTGTCAAGGGGTTTATGAATATGAATTTATGCGATGTAAGCGTAGTCAAGCGTTTAATGTCAAAATACCAAACAGGCACGAAAAAGAGCTTTGGTCAAAACTTTTTAATAAACAAGGACGTGCCATATAGCATAGCAAGCGAAAGCATCTCCTACCATAGACAGGTATGTGGAGGCAAGAAAAGCGCTGTTATAGAAATCGGCCCCGGTATTGGCTCGTTAACAAGTGAGCTATGTCAGGTGTATGACAAGGTTTTTGCAATAGAGATAGACAAGGCCTTAATACCTATTTTAGCCGAAACGCTTGCCGAGTATGACAATGTCAGCGTAATTAACGAGGACTTTTTAAAAATAAATCTTGACGAATTTATTGAAAAAAACCTCGGGGAGTGTACGGTTTCTGTATGCGCCAACCTTCCCTATTATATTACGACTCCAATTATAATGGCTCTTTTAGAAAAGGCGCGCAATAGCGACGGGACAAGCAAGCTAACCTCTATTACAGTTATGGTGCAAAGAGAGGTTGCTATGCGCCTTTGCGCTAATGAAAAGAAGGGCGACTATGGCGCAATTACTGCCTCAATTAACTATTATGGCGAGGCAAAAAGGCTCTTTGACGTCACTCCGGATAGCTTTCTCCCCCCACCGAAGGTTACCTCAAGTGTGGTAAGAATTGAGCTTTATCCAGAGCCAAAATACAAGGTTGAGAGCGAAAAAATGCTCTTTAAGGTAATTAGTGGCGCATTTTCACAAAGGAGAAAGACGCTTATAAACTCTCTTTCATCCTCATTTAGTAATATTACAAAGGATAAAATCGGCGAGATAATATCGGGGCTTGGCTTTGATTTGAATATTCGCGCAGAAAAGCTGTCAATTGGCGATTTTTGTCGTCTTGCCGATGAATTTGCGAGGTTATAATGATATTATTAGGAAGCATTGTTAATGTAATTACAATTTTATTAGGCGCGCTCCTTGGCTTCTTTTTAGAGAAGCTGTTCAGAAAGCACCCTCGCTTAGCATCCTTGCCCGATGCAGCGATGAAGGCAATTTCAATATGCGTTTTGTATATCGGAATAAGCGGAGCGCTTGATTCTAAAAAGCCTATTGTTTTACTCGTTTCTATGGTTGTCGGAACGGTAATAGGAACCTTAATAGACATAGATGGCTTGCTTGAAAGGCTTGGAAAATTTATCGAGAAAAAATTTGTAAAGGCTCCGCCCACACCAAACGGAATTTTAGAGCTTGACGAGGAAGGAAGCAAAAAAAGCGTAGCAAAGGGCTTTATCTCTACTACTCTTACCTGCTGTATAGGCGCACTTGCCATAATGGGCGCGCTTGAAAGCGGGCTTAGTGGAAATCACGAGCTTTTGTTTACAAAGTCCGTGCTTGACTTCGTTACTGCGCTTGTATTTTCATCGAGCTTTGGTCTTGGCACTATGCTCGCAGTTATTCCTGTATTTATATATCAAGGCTCAATAACGCTCGGCGCAAGCTTAGTCAGCGAGTTTATTGTTGGCTCAATAAATGAAATTTCAGCAGTTGGCTCTTTAATTGTTGCTTGCCTTGGCTTAAATATGCTCGGCGCTACAAAAATAAAGGTTGCAAATATGCTTCCCGCTGTATTTTTACCTATTCTCTTATGCTTGTTTTTATAATTAAAACAAAGGGGATGTTGCAATAAGCGCAGACCAAAAACAGACACATTCCCTCTTGAAATTAAGTATAAACATTTATTTTAGTAAAATTTTAAGGTTGAGAGCTTGCGTTTTTGTTGCAAGCTCTCTTCATTTTAATGTCTGTTTTTTAGGCGCGACCTCGCACTCTACCGTACGAAGTACGCCTACGTGTACGAGTTCACGCCTTCTGCACACATTTCACTATCCCCCAAAAAAGGGGCGTCGATTGCGACAGCCCCTTCTTATATTCAACGAGATTATTTAAACATCTCAATGCCCGATTTTTTCAAAAACCAGCTTATTATGCGTGGTGCTTTTCTGGGGAAGAATTTAAACATAAAATTCATAAGATGCGCGTCCATACCAGTTATTATTCGTCTGCGCCTCTTTCTTATTTTATTTACTATTTTCTTGGCAACCTTATCGCTCCTTGCGCTAAAAAGGTTAATTAAGCCCTTGTCCCTTTCGTTTATCTCTTGATTTTTCATTATGTCAGTACGCACAAAGCCAGGCATAACGGTTGATACAGAAATGTCCCTATACTCACAAGAAATCGACTCGCTAAACCTTTCGCACGCAGCCTTTGAGGCAGAATACATACTCACCATACCAAACGGACAAAGAGCAGATGCGCTTGAAATATTGGCTATTGCTCCGCCCCTTGGCAAAAGAGGGGCAATTTCCTTGACGGAATATAAAACGGAATAAAAATTAAGGTCAAGGACCTGTTTTGCCTTTTCAATATCGACGCTCTCAAAGCGCTCAAATTTAGGCAAGACCCCTGCGCAATTTATCAAAACAAGGGGGACAGTGTCGTTTTTCTTTAAAAAATCGGCAAGCGCGCGCCAATTTTCCAGAACCGTTACGTCCATAGGATACGGTATATAATTCTCACCCTTATCGCCAAGCTCACTCTTTACGGCAAGGAGTCTTTCCTCTCCTCTTGCAATAGCGATAATTTTTGAAGCATACTTGTCTATTAGCCTTTTGGCGATGCTCCTTCCTATTCCACTTGACGCGCCTGTTACTATAACGGTTGCGCCCCTAAAATCTACCCTTTTCATTTTGCTCCTATGTAAAAGAACAGACACTAAGATAGCCTTGTGCCTGTTCCATTTTTCTTTAAAAATTAACTGATGTTAGCCAATTTAGTCAAGCTATTTATTATCTTTGAACGCGGCCACTTCCGCCACCCTTGATAAGACCCTCAACCTCTTTAACGCTAACTAAGTTGTAGTCGCCAATAATTGTGTGCTTCAAGCAGGATGCTGCAACAGCAAATTCGATTACGTCCTGCGAGGACTTGTTCATAAGTGAAGCATAGATAAGTCCTCCACCAAATGAGTCGCCACCACCAACACGGTCAACTATATGAATGTTGTAGGAGCGAGAGAAATAATACTCGTTTTCCTTAGCGTCATAAAGCATAGCAGCCCAAATGTTATCGTTTGCAGAAATGCTTGTACGGAGTGTAATTGCTACACGCTTAAAGCCGAAGCGCTGTGCAAGCTGACTTGCAACGCTCTTGTAGCCCTCGTGGTTTACAACGCCCTTATCAACGTCGGTATTCTCCGCCTTAATGCCAAATACCTTCTCGGCATCCTCCTCGTTTGCAATACATACATCAACAAGCTTCATAAGCTCGCCCATAACCTTGCCAGCCGCCTCGGTTGACCAAAGGTTTTTACGGTAGTTCAAGTCGCAGCTTGTTGTAATTCCCTTTTCTCTACATACCTTAAGAGCATCCATACAAATCTCTGGTAGCTCACCACCAAGAGCTGGTGTAATTCCTGTAAAGTGGAACCAATTTGCGCCATCAAGGATTTTCTCCCAGTCAAAATCACAACGCTTAGCAAGTGCAATTGCAGAGTAGGCTCTGTCGTAAATAACCTTAGATGGACGCTGTGATGCGCCTGTTTCAAGGTAATAAATACCAACGCGCTCGCCACCTCTTACAATGTCGCTTGTGTCAACGCCATAGCGTCTTAGGGAGTTTACTGCGCTTTGTCCTATTTCGTGTGCAGGAAGCTTTGTAACGTATGAAGCATCGATACCATAGTTAGCCAAGGAAACAGCAACGTTTGCCTCTCCTCCGCCATATGTAGCGCCGAAGGTATCGGTTTGAATAAATCTTGTGTAGCCCTGTGGGTTAAGTCTTAGCATAATTTCGCCGAAGCATACTGTTTTCATAATTTACCTCTTTTATAGCAATATTTTGTCAATAAAATTATATATCATATTTTATCGTGAGTCAAGGGTTTTGTATGTATTTTTCGTAATAGAAAAGGTATTGCTGTGCAATTCCTGCGCTTTTTCCGAGCCTTTTTAAATCAATTCCGTCTGGAAAATATTTTTCAAGCGCTCTTTTTATCCAAACGTCAATTGGAAATGCCTCAGTTTTATTAAAGCCAAACAAAAGCGCACACGAGCCAACCTTAGTGCCAATGCCTTTAACGGTGGTTAAGGTCGATAGTGCTTTGTCAAAATCTGGCTCGTTGTATATTTTTACAAGGTCAATTTCGCCTGTTGCGACCTTGCACGAGGCATCGTAAATATACCTTGCGCGAAAGCCTGTTTTTAATTCAAAAATCGCGTCTGTGCCAGCCTCCATAAGCGCCTTAGCCGACGGAAAGGAATAGTGCTCCTCTTTTCCAAAATAGAGCTTTTTTCCATATTTTTTACAAAGGGCAGAAATGATTTTTTTAATTCTTGGGATATTGTTGTTTTGTGAAATTATAAACGAGCAAACGCTCTCCCACATATCCTGTCTTAAAATTCTGATTCCCTGTGAATGTAATATTGCGCTGTGCATATCGGGCGAGGACACTTGTGCCTTTATTTCCTCGTCGATTTTATCGTAATCAACATCGAGCGCTAAATAGCTTTTCCATATTTTTTCGTACTCGTCCTTATTTGAGCCATATATTATAATCTCGCTTTCGTTATTCTGTGCAAAGACAACGTACCTATCAAACGCAACCCCACCAAATTCGTATTTATTGCCAAATAGCGACACAGGGTCGAAGCGAAATGACTGCCCACAGTCAAAGGTTTTAAAAATATTAAGGCGTGGTATTCCCTCAATTTTCACGCATTTTATACCGTTTTCAAGAGAAAATTCGCTGATTTTTTCCATAAAGTCCTCCTTAATACTTGCAATATTTTAATTATACCCTTATAATTAAATTAAATCAAGTAGTGAGGTGAAATTATATGGAGCAAATTTATACCATTCCTGTAAATGAGGCGTTTGAAAACGGAATGAAAAACGACGTTTGCGAGTGTCCGCTTTGCAAAATCTACGAAAGGTTGGAAAACAAAGAGGTCGATTACGTTTTAGGTCCTTCTATGATGGAGCCATCAACAAGAATGGAGACTAATGAAAAGGGCTTTTGCCACGACCATTTTTATATGCTTTTAAATAAAAACAACCGTCTTTCCTTGGCGCTTATTTTAGAGAGCCATTTAGACACAGTAAAGGAAAAATTAAAGGGCAATTTTTTAGATGCAATATTTGGTGGCAAGGCAAAAAAGACCGTTAAGGCAACAGACGGCATTTTAAATACCTGCTTTATTTGTGAAAAAATAGATTTCCATTTTCAAAGAATGATAGAAACAGTTGCTTATCTTTACGCAACCGAAAGCGCATTTAGAGAAAAATTAAAGGCACAAAAATTCTTCTGCCTGCCACATTACAAAGAAATAATAGAATACGCCAAGAACAAGCTTGACAAAAAGAGGTTCGCTGATTTTTACAAGGACATTTCAGAGGTGGAAAATTCCTACCTTGATAAAATCAAGAGCGACGTTTCCTGGTTTGCCAAGAAATTTGACTATCGCTATGATAGCGAGCCCTGGTACGATGCCAAGGACGCGCCCGAAAGAGCCGTCAAGCTCCTTGTCGGCAAGGAATAGCGCTTGGTGTAAATAAATCTGCCAAGGCAGAATAATTCCATACAATGCGCCAAATTGATTTCATACACGCTATCGCGTGATTATGTTAGCCTCCTTAAGCCTTCCCAGTGGGGCACCATTGTGGCGTGCCTTGTGCAGAAGGGGTCACTTACTAAGGCTCCCTCTGACGAGGGAGCTGTCAGCTATGCTGACTGAGGGAGAGAGCCATAAAATAAACTAATTATTTTAAACATATAATTTCTAAATACACAATATTGGCAATGATTTAAGGAGCAAGAAAAAACTACTGCTTGCGTTATCTCTCCCTCCGTCTTTTGCTTCGCAAAATCCACCTCCCTCGTCAGATGGAGGCTTGGGTGATTCCATACAATGCGCTAAATTGATTCCATACAACCTACGGTTGAGTCCATACACGCTATCGCGTGATTATGTTAGGCTCCTTAAGCCTTCCCATGGGGCACCATTGTGGCGTGCCTTGTGCAGAAGGGGTCACTTACTAAGGCTCCCTCTGACGAGGGAGCTGTCAGCTATGCTGACTGAGGGAGAGAGCCATAAAATAAACTAATTATTTTAAACATATAATTTC
>JAGBEE010000010.1 GCA_017937135.1 Clostridia bacterium
ATTTACAGCGCCTAAGACGAGCAACACACACGTGAGCGCAGAGCAATTTTATGAGCTATGCGAGGGGGCTATGAAGCAATACGAGGTTACAGCAAGAAATATGAAGAGAATAGAGGAGCTTGATAAATATCTAATCGAGCACTTCCAAATAACCTTCGGTAACCGTATAATGAAGCAAATCAAGAGCTATATACCGGTATATGTAGCGTGTGGAGGCGATGAGCTTGACGCGCTTGACGATATACTCTCAAAGAAGGTATTAAGAAAGCTTGAGATGCAAAATCCAATATATCTAAGGAGTCAGGCGGGAGGACTTTGCGCATATCTTGACGAGCTCTTTGGAAATGACAGAATGAAGCTTTGCAAGGCGTTTATGGCGCGACTGCAAAAAACTATTTAAGAGAGGAGAGGCATATGAAGAAATCGTATTTGTTCGGCTCAATTTTAATTGGAGCTATATGTACTATTGCAGCTATCATAATTCTTATAGCCACAGGTGGCGTAAGTGGTGGCGGTACACCAACAGTTTTTGCCTCTGGCTCTGCTGAAAAGGAATATGACTTAGAGGCACTTACCTCAAACGAGTGGAAGATAGCAAGCGGAGAGCTTCAAGAGGGGCACACAGCTAAGGCTAAGTTTACAGGCAAGCAAATAGATGCAGGCACAAGTCCAAACTACTTTGAAATAACGGTTTTAGATGAGGACGGAGAGGACGTAACAGACAGATATAATATTCAATATGAGTATGGAAAATTAGAGGTAAAGCCACGCACCATACAGGTAATGGCAGAAAGTCTTTCCAAGCAATACGACGGAAAGCCACTAAGTGGCTCTAAGTACAAAATAGTAGAAGGAGAGCTATTAACCGACCACGCTCTTGAAATCAATGTCGTTGGTGAAAGGACAGAGGTTGGAGAGGGTGTAAATACTCCTGTTGTTACAAGAGTTTACAACACAAATGGCAAGGACGTGTCTAAAAACTACAATATCGTTTGCTTAAAGGGAAGTCTTGTTATAACACCTCACGCAATAACAATTCAGTCGGGTAATGCAAGCAAGGTATATGATAAAGCACCTCTTACCTGTAATGAAAGTCAATTAGTGGCAGGAAGCCTTTTAGAGGGACATACGCTCAACGTTATTATGAGTGGCACAATTACAAACGCAGGCAAGGTGCCAAACACCTTTGGTGTTGAAATCAAGGACGAAAAGGGCGTTAATGTAACTCAAAATTATCAAATAACAGCAATTTATGGTGAATTAAGAATAGACCCACTTAAAATAACCATTCGTACAGATAGCGCAAGAAAGGTGTATGACGGAACACCACTTACATGTCACACCTACAAAATAGCGTCAATAAATCAAATTCTTGACGGACATGAAATAATTGTACTAATTAGTGGAGAGCAAACCGAAATCGGCGAGAGCGAAAACACCGTTGGACAAATTAAGGTTATAGAGCCCTTGGTGTCAGGTGAAGGCTCAGGAGGCGAGGGCTCAGGTGGTGGAGCTGAATTAGTAAGCGATGACGGCTCCCTTGGAGATGGAAGTGGCTATGATGAAAATAATGGCGAGGGCGCATTAGGTGGCGAAAAGGGCGAGAATGAAAAAGAGGAAGAGGAGTCCGAGATATTGGGAGTTGACGTTACCTCTAACTATGAGTTCTTAGTTCAGCCCGGCGCACTTGTTGTAACGGATGAGAACGGAAACACAGGAAATAAAATAGAAATAGGAACTAACAATACAGGTGACCCCTCAACAGGTGGAGATGAATCAGGCGATAGCACCACAGACGGCGACCAAACAGGTGGTGAGAGCCAAGAGCCAAGCCAACCAACAAGTGGAACATTAACACCGGGTGGTGGCTTCGAGGAGGATACCTCCGGCGAGGGCGAAGGCTCCGGCGAGGGCGAAGGCTCCGGCGAGGGTGAAGGCTCCGGTGAGGGCGAAGGCTCCGGCGAGGGCGAAGGCTCTGGTGAGGGTGAAGGCTCCGGTGAGGGAGAAGGCTCTGGTGAGGGAGAAGGCTCAGGCTCTGGTGGCAACTCTGACACAAGCAGCGACCTTGGGCTTGGCAGTTCAGGAGATATAGGCTTAGGACAGGGTGGCACAAGCGAAATGATTGAGCAATTAAAGAAAATCGTTATTGCTCGCTTAAAGACCGATATCAGTACAAAAATATATCTTCGTGCGTGGAGCTTTTACGACTACAACGGAAATGGCTGGTCGAACAATGCTCCCGAATATAATGAGCTTGTAAATGGCACGCACAGTATGATGTATCTCTCAGGCTTGGCGCTTCAAAATTCAATTTATCAAAGCGCGCAAATGAGAATACAGTCGCTAACACGCGATTATTTATTACCCTATTATCTTGACACAGAGCAATACAATTATCAAATACAGCAAAGTGATGTAAAATTCACAGGAAAAACAAGCGAGGAATATGGTGTATATTTCTACGCATTTGATTATTTGACACAAAACGAGTCCTTAGGCAAGCTTCCAAACGAATATCTTTTAGCAGAAAAGGCGTATAGAAGCTTTGTGTACAATAACTACTTAAACGTTCCAAGCGCAACTAAGGATGAATTAAACAAAATAATAAACGAGCAGGGCTTTAGCATAACAGACAAGGACGTTATACTAAAGGTTGCAGGCTATATTCAAAATAGCGCAACATACAATCTTGACTACAATAGAGACCTTGATAATGAGGGTGACATAGTAGTAGCATTCTTGACGGAATATAAAGAGGGAATTTGTCAGCATTATGCAAGCGCTGCAACGCTTCTTTACCGTGCGCTCGGTATTCCTGCGCGCTACACGGTTGGATATGTAGGACAAACCGTAGAGGGCGACTGGGCAGAAATAACTGCTGATAAGGCGCACGCGTGGGTTGAGGTCTATATCGATTCTGTTGGCTGGGTACAAATTGAGGTAACAGGTGGTGGACCTGGTCAAGGAGAGGATATTACTGCCGGAGGTGGAGATGGTGAAGGCGAAACCGGTGGCGGTGGCGACGAGGGCGAAACTGGTGGCGAAGGCGACGAGGGTGAAACCGGTGGCGAAGGCGACGGTGAAGGTGGAGGCAACGGAGAGGGCACAGGCCCATCAAAGCCAAAATTCACCATTTACCCCCAATTTGTCGCTGTACAAAACCCAGGCGTTACAGTTTACGCAAAGGACCACACCACACTAACCGGTGATGATAACTTTAAAATGTATATATCGAGTGGCTACACCTACAAGGTAGAATTTGCAGGTGAGAGAACAGGCTATGGCAAGACACCTATAACAATTGAAAAATTCATTTGGTATAGTCCTGACGGAGAGGATGTAACACAGGAGTTTAATATTTCAATACAAGCAAGTCAGCTTCACGTTTACGAAAAGGAAATAGTAGTAAGCACAGGAAGCAAGGAAAAGGAGTACGACGGAGAAATTCTTCTCCCTGACACAAGCGATTATTCCTATGATGAGCTTTTGAGCGCCGACCACGAAATTAAATTAGACTTCAAGGCATCACGCAAGGATGCAGGCGTGGTTAGTAACTACTTTACCGTTACAATTACCGATAAGGACGGAAACGACATTACTGATATGTACAAAATAGTATCAAAGCCAGGTACATTAAGGGTAAGCAGTAAGGCAATTAAGATAACGGCAGGAAGCGCCACTAAGAATTATGACGGAATAGAGCTAACCTGTAGCGATTACAAGCTTGAGGGCGAGCTGGTTGAGGGTCACGAAATATACGTAAAGACCTTTGGCTCACAAACAGAAATAGGAAGAAGTGAAAACACCATATCAGAGGTAGTTATTCTTGATGCCGAGGGCAATGAGGTAACTAAAAACTATTCAATAACCTATGGATATGGTAGGCTTGTGGTTCTTCCGTGAAATCACACATTTTATTCAAGGATTAAAAACTATCTAAAGGCAGGGAATATATGCTATATAAGGAATATGAAAATAGAATAGGGAAGGTAATAGGGTTCTTAAAGAAGCTATGGGATTTTAGAATTTTAATAATCTCTGTGCTTAGTGGAATTTTACTACTTACAACGGCATTCCTTGCCACAAAGGGTATTTTGTATGGGGAGTCGGGACTGCCGGAAAAAATTGAATACGGACAGGAATATGATTTTTCTGCAAGCGCACTCTTTTCAGATGTCAGATATGAGTACTCCAAAAAGGGCACGAATGAATGGAGCG
This sequence comes from Clostridia bacterium, assembly GCA_017937135.1. Lineage (GTDB taxonomy): Bacteria > Bacillota > Clostridia > Oscillospirales > CAG-272 > RGIG2000. Next base: position 4,219 of record JAGBEE010000010.1, read on the forward strand.
AGAAAAAGCCAACACAGGTAGGAGAGTATCTTGTAAGGGCAGTTTCAAACGGTTCATTTGGAGAAAAAGAGGGAGAGGAGTTTTCATTCCTCATAGTGCCTAAGAAAATAACGGTAACAATTAAGGATGAGGCTGTACGCTATGGCGATATGCCAAGCGTACAGGCAGCCTTAGCGTATAGTGACACAGTAGAGTGTGACTCCTTTACATACAAGGATATAACACAGCAAAAAACAACTGCAAGTCCAATTAAGGAAAAAATAAGAATTTTAAGTAAAGACGGTAAGGACGTAACAGCATCATACGAAATATCGACACAGGGTAAGGAAATTACCTTTACAAAAAGACCGATTTCCTTATTAGTTGAAAACGCCGAGATGGAGTATGACGGAACGAGGCTGACCTCTCAGGCTTACGAAATAAGCGGTGGCACTCTTGCTAAGGGAGACAAGCTTATTGCAACCTTTGAGCTTTATCAAATAGAGGTAGGAGCGTGTCAAAACACTCCAACACTTAGAATAGTAAACGCAAAGGGCAAGGAGGTTACCTCCCATTACGATATTTCAAAGACAATAGGTAGCCTTACAGTCAAAAAGCGCACTATAATCGTATATACAGGCGCACAGGCGTTTATGTACGATGGTAATGAGCACAAAAGCGAGTACTTTAAGCTTGACGAGAAAACTCCACTCCTTGAGGGTGACACAATTGAATATGTATCCTCTCCTGCGATTACAAACGCAGGGCAGAGCTACAACTCAATTGAGTTTTCGATAAAAAACAAGGACGGAGTGTGTGTAAATGACAATTATAATATCATTTACACCGAGGATAGCTTGCTTACAGTTAACAAAAGACCGATAATAATAACCACGGACTCTGGCGTTTTTGACTATGACGGATATCTACATAGCCAAGAAAGCCACAGCGTAACAGGTGGAGAGGGCTTAGCCCTTGGTCACAACACCGCAGTTATTAAGAGCACCAAGGTTAAAAACCATGTTATTAACGAGGAAAACATTCTTTTAATAGGCGTTTTTGCAGGTAGCGAGGACGTTACAAGTAACTATGAAATTTCTTACGAAAATGGCTCATTAACCGTTAACAAAAGACCCTTAATAGTAGTTAGTGGCTCGTCAACTAAGACATATGACGCGACTCCCCTTATCTGTCACGAGCATACATATAAAAATTCATCCTTGGCAGATAATCACACTGTAATAGCAAAATATACAGGCGCAGTTACAGAATACGGACAAAGCGTTGAAAATACAATGCTGATAGTAGTTTGGGACGAAAACGAAATGGATGTTAGCGAAAACTACGAAATATCCTACGAAAACGGAAGCCTTTCTATAAAGCAAAGAGAAATTACAGTTCTTACCTCTTCATTTTCACGTCCCTATGATGCAACACCTCTTATATTTGAGGATGTAAGCGTTACATCACAGGACAAAATAGTTGAGGGACAAGAGATAAAATATATTAAAAATTCTTCAATAACAAGGGTAGGAAATACAGCTAATATTCTTGAAATTGAAATTTGGGCAGGCGAGGAGCAAAAAACCCAAAACTATAAAATCTCATACGAATATGGCACACTTGAGGTGACCAAGCGAGAAATTACAATTAAGGCAAATGACGATACAAAGACCTATGACGATACGCCACTTACGAATAATGGTTATACAATAACCGTTGGCTCACTTGCACAGGGTGATACAGCAAGCGTTTTAATAAATGGCTCGCGTACAGAGGCAGGCATTGGCTTAAACTTAGTTGATAGCTATGAGATAAATAATAGCGAGCTTGGCGGTGTTACAGACTGCTATAATGTAACCACCCAAGCAGGCGAGCTTTTGGTAAATCAAAGAGTAGTCGTTGTATATTCAAGGAGCGATGAAAAGATTTACGATGCAACCCCGCTTTACTTGCACGAAATCGAAATTAGCGACACAGAGGGCGACGGACTTGTTGAGGGACACAAGGCAAGCGTTACCTTTACAGGTGAGGTGACAAACGCCATAAGCGTGGAAAACACCTTTGAAATGACAATTTTAAAGGGCACAGAGGACGTAACGAAAAACTACTCAGTAGATAAAAGATACGGAACGCTCACAGTACATAAGCGCCCTGTGCTATTCACATCGGGAAATGGCGAAAAGATATACGATGCTTTACCACTTTATAACGACACGTGTCAGCATGTAGTTGGCATAATCGAGGGAACGGAATACTACGCCCTTGCAGGCGGACATACCTATAAAAAGAGCTTTGGTGAGCACACATACATAGATGCCAAGGAATATCAAAACCTCTTTACAGTTAAAATCAGCGATTCAAGTGGTGACGTAACTGACAACTATGAGATTACATACTCATACGGAATTTTAAAGGTAAACAAAAGACCAATTACAGTTGTTTCCGGTGGCAACAGTAAAATTTACGACGGTGTTGCCCTTACAGAATATAGCTACACTATTGATTTATCAAACGGTGGCTACGATATTGTTTTTGGCGAAAAATTAGTAATTACGTACACAGGACAGCGCACAAATTACGGAGAGAGTGAAAACACCTTTGAGGCTGATATTATCGGTAGGGACTTAGTCACCTCGGTTAAGGATAACTATATAATAAACAAGGTTTATGGCACTCTTAAGGTTAATAAGCGCCCAATAATAATTACATCAGCAACTGACACTAAGGTTTATGATGGTACTCCGCTTGTAAACACCACACTTTTCCCGGAGGCAATAGGTGTTGACAGAGGAATACTTGACAAGCACAGAATAGAGGGCGTGGCAACAGGCTCGCAAACAATAGTTGGCGCAAGCCAAAATACAATAGGCGATATAAAAATCATATATGAGGAGCGCACACACGATGGAGAGAGCGAGAATATAAGCGTTTGGGACGTTACCGAAAACTATGAAATTACCCTTGTATTGGGAACGCTTACTGTAACACCTCGCCACGTTATAGTAACAGCAGGCAGCAGCGAAAAGCCATACGATGGCACACCTCTTACAAACGAGGGCTACGATGAAAATATAGGTGGCGATGGCTTGGCTAAGGGACAATACATTACCGTTACGACAAGTGGCTTACAAACAGAGATTGGCTCAAGTGAAAACATAATTGTAGAAATTCAGTTCTTCGACGCTGACGGAAATGATGTTGGCGCAAACTACACCTATGAGCTTAAAAAGGGCACGCTTACCGTAATCAAGCGACATATCACCGTAGCTGCGGGAAGTGACGAAAAGGTTTACGACGGAAAAGAGCTTACCTGTGATACCTACGAGGTTGGCAGCTTAGGACTTTTAGACGGTCACACACTAAGCGCTGTAATTTCTGGCTCTATTACAAATAAGGGCGAGGGAGAAAACAAGGTAATTTCAGTACAGATAGTAGATGGTGAGGGAAATAGCGTATATGACTACTACGACCCCGAGCTTATTGATGGCTTACTAAAAATTACACCACGTCCAATATATGCCTTTTCAGGCTCGGCAAGCAAGCATTACGACAAAACACCTCTTTACAAGCACGAGTGCTGGGTGAGTGAGGACAAAAATGCATGCTTAGTTGATGGTCACAAAATCGAGGGAACTAACTTTGCCTCCTTAACTATTGTTGGAGTTATTGATAACGAATTTGACCTTATTATAAAGGATGAGGGTAATGTTGACGTTACCGAAAACTACGAAATTTACTACGAATTTGGTACGCTTGAGGTAACAGCGGTAGTTCTAAAGCTTGAAACCTTGGGTCGCACAAAGCCTTATGATGGCACACCACTTACAAATGCTGGCTACATTTTAGACGATACAAACAAGGTTAATACCCACATAATTAAAGTAACCACCAAGGGCTCACAAACAATAGTTGGCAATAGCACAAATACCTATGAAATAACGATAGTTGACCAAAACGGAGTTGATGTATCAAGCAATTACTACATTGAGGAAAAGCTTGGCACGCTTGAGGTAACTAAGTGTCAAATCACAATAGAAACCTCTGGCGCTACAAAAATGTACGATGGCACACCGCTTACTAACCCCGAGTGGAAATCGGATAGCTGGTACTCCTCCTTGGCATACCAAAATAACCACGAGCTTTTTGTAAAAGCAACAGGAACAATTACAAGAGTAGGCAAAGCGCCAAACACCTTTGAGGCTACTATAAGGAACGCACTTGGCGAGGACGTAACACCCTACTTTGAAATTGAAAAAATCGAGGGTGAGCTTGAAATTACTCTTGCTCCGTTAGTGTTTAAGTCGTATAGCGATTCAAAGCCATACGACGGAGTTCCTCTTGTCTATGAAATGGCGCTTTTGGAAAAGGGCTGTCTAATCGAGGGGCACGAGGCAGAATACACCTTTACAGGCTCAATTTTGAATTTTGGCGAGAGTGAAAACACCTTTAGTGTAAAAATAGTTGACGAAAACGGTGAGGATGTTAGCGAAATTTACGACATAAGCTGTGAATATGGTACGCTTAAAATCACAGCAAGAAAAATTACAATAACAGCATCCTCGGCAATTAAGGAATACGACGGAAAGCCACTTCTTGCACCACTTGAAATCAAAGAGCCGAATGAGGATTTAATAGAGCTTAACTCACAATTTGAGACCCCAAGATTTACCTGGGAGGTAAAGGAGGCATTTGGTAGCCAAACCGAGATAGGAAAGAGCCCAAGTAGCATAAAGGACGGAGGCTTTATCGTATATCTTGATGGCAAAAGTGTGCCAATGGAGAACTTTGAAATTGAATATTTGGAGGGAACTCTTACAGTTGCAGAAACAGTATTAAGAGTTTACATTTTCCAAATTAAGAAGTTCTATAACGGCTTGCCTCTTGCCTATGAGGCTGGCGACTGGGTTCATATCGGTGGAGAGATACCATCTGATTGCGAGCTTATTATTGAGCTTGAGGGAGTGTCGTTGACTGAGGCTGGAATTTTGGACCTTGAGGAGCTTAGAAATCAGCTTCTTAGTGAGGGAAAAATCAGAGTAATGAGAGGCTCAGAAAATGTGACAAGCTCCTATGAGATAGTATTCGAGGGCGTTGGCTTAGAGGTTGAACAGCGACAAATCGAAATCACACCCGACTTTGTTCAAAAGATTTACGACGGAAATTCGCTTGAACCCGAGGAATACACAATAACAAAGGGCTCACTTGTTCCTGGACATAGAATAGAAAAAATATCTATTGATGGTAGCCGTACAAAAGTCGGCACGTCAACAAGCACAGTAGTTGTAGAGTCAGTAAAAATAGTCGATGGCGATGGCAACGATGTGACAAGCAACTACCTAATCACAAGTGGACAGGGCACAATAGAAATTCTTCCCGAGGAATAAAATAAAAATAGCAAGCAAAAATTTTGCTTGCTATTTTTTTATCAAATGTAAATTTAGACTAACCATTTTTATATGTTCAAAGCAAGGGTAAGCTTCATTTGTGCTCTTGGGGTTAGCTTAAATAATGCTATTTTGTTGGCGCTGTGCCGAAGCGCTTTTTGTAAAGCCTATAAAACGAGGAGTAGTCGCTAAAGCCACATTCAAGGCTTGCCACCTGTGCGTTTTTCCCCTCGCTTATCTTACTTTTAAAGAGCACTAAGCGCTTTGATAAAATATAGTCGTAAACCGAGGTTGACATAAGCGCCTTGAATATTCTGTTTATCTGCGATGCGCTTAAATGCACGTGTTTTGAAATATCGTCAAGAGAAATCTTGCTTGTCAAATTCTCGTTTATGTATGAAATAATATCGTTTTCCGTGCTACTTATCTCCTTAGTTGCCCTTTCCTCTGAAAATGCTAAGCAAATAGAGGACAAAAGAGAGGAAATGTTTGCTACAAGCGTGCATTTTTCGTCAAGCACCGAAAGCTCCTTGAATAGCTTTTCAAAAATCGCAATCGGCGAAATATCAAGCTCCTTTGGTAAATACAGATTTCTTTTGCCAAGCTCTCTTTTAAAATACGGAGCGAGCAGCCTTTCATCAAAAAGCTCAGGCTCAAAGCTTAAAATATATCTTTCATATTCCTCGCTCTCGTTTACGATAAGCTTGTGCACCTCACCCGAGCGCATAAGCAAAATTGCGCCTGGTCTTAATTTATAAATATTGCCCTCAACCCTGTAGCTAACCTTGCCCTTCACAACGCAAAGAAGCTCCAAGCTGTCGTGAATGTGGAGCGCAAAGTCCTCATCTCTTGGAGATTTATCCACGCAGTGCGAGGTACTAAAAAGCTCAGAATTGTAGCTTTCTATAACAGCCATAATATCACCTCTTATATAAATATATCATTAAATGCGTGAAAATACAATATAAAATAGCTATATTTACAATTTTATTGTAAAAATATTTATTGTATAATAAAAATATAGATATATATTATAGGAGATAAGTTATGAAGCTAACATTCAGATGGTATGGGGACAACGACCCGGTAACTCTTGAAAAAATCAAGCAGATTCCAAAAATGTCAGGTATAGTGTCGGCTATTTACGATGTAGCGCCAGGCAAGGTATGGTCTAATGAAAGCATATTAGAGCTAAAGAAAAAGGCAAACGACAAGGGGCTTGAGTTTGAGGTGGTTGAGAGCGTGCCTGTGCCCGAGGAAATAAAATATGGAGGAGAAAACGCCCCCGAGCTAATAGAAAGCTACTGCGAAAACATAAGACGTCTGGGCAAGGCAGGAGTTAAGTGCATTTGCTATAACTTTATGCCTGTTTTCGACTGGCTAAGGAGCGAGCTTGAGCACAAAAACGACGATGGCTCAAATTCCTTGGCATATAACGAAAAAACCGTTCTTGCTATGAACCCACTTGAAAGCGAGCTATCCTTACCGGGCTGGGATGAGAGCTATACCAAGGCTGAATTAAAGAGCCTTATAAATAAATACAAGGAAATAGGACAAGAGGGTCTTTGGAAAAACCTTGAGGTGTTTTTAAAGAAGGTAATTCCTGTTGCCAAGGAGGCAGGCGTTAATATGGCTATTCACCCCGATGACCCACCGTGGGGAATATTCGGCTTGCCAAGAGTAATAACTGATGAGAAAAATCTTGATAGATTTTTAAAAATTGTTGACGAAAAGGAAAATGGCTTGACCTTCTGCACAGGCTCACTTGGTGCAAGAGGGGATAATGATTTGGTAAAAATGGCGCAAAAGTATGCAAAGCGTATTCATTTTCTACATTTACGCAACATAAAAATCACCTCCGAGCGTGAGTTTTACGAGGTTGGCCACCCAACAGAATGTGGCTCAATAGATATGTTTGGTATTGCTAAGGCGTTAGTTGAAAATGGCTTTGATGGCTATGTACGTCCAGACCACGGTAGAATGATTTGGGGCGAGAGTGGCAAGTATGGCTATGGCTTGTATGACAGAGCCCTTGGAGCAACCTACATAGCAGGACTATTTGAGGCAATAGAAAAGTGCCTTGGAAAATGCTAAGGAGTATGTGATAGGTATAAATGATAAAAAGAGAAATTGAAAAAAGACAAATTCCCGACTTTTTTGTAAATGACGGTAAAAAAATTACAAATAAAGAGGAGTGGGAGGAACACAGAAAAAGGGTGCTCGATTTATTTTTGGGCGAGGAGTATGGTTATTTACCACCTAAAATAGAGCCATCTATAAGATTAGAGGAGCAGGCAATTAATTTTGCAGGCAAGGCTAAATGGGAAAGCGTGTTTTTCACCTTCAAAAAGGGCACAAAAAGACGCACGGTAAGAGCTGAGCTTATTTTGCCACGTGGTAAGAAAAGCCCTGTGTTCTTAGCAATTGATTTTTTAAAGGAGTCACCAAACAAATATTTGCCTGTTGAGGAAATATTAGACAGTGGCTTTGGAATTTTCAAGCTCTGCTACGAAAGCGTAACACGTGATAATGGTGACTTTGAAAACGGTCTTTGCGCGCTATTTGAGGGTGGCAAGGAGAAATATGGCAAAATTGCCATTTGGTCGTATATGGCAAGCATTTGTATGGACTATCTTATGACAAGAGAGGACGTCGATAGCAAAAATGTCGCAATTATAGGCCATTCAAGGCTTGGCAAAACAGCGCTTTTAACCTCGGCTATTGATAATAGATTTGTTTTAACCTGCGTCAACGATAGTGGATGCTGTGGAGCATCGGTTTCTCGTGGCAAGGTTGACGGAAATGAAAAAATCTATGACATTGTAAAGACCTTCCCCTATTGGTTTAAGAGGGAGTATGCACTCTATGCAGGCAAGGAAAATACCTTACCCTTCGACCAGCATATGCTTTTATCCCTTGTTGCGCCAAGAAATGTAATTATCGGTGGGGCAAAGGAGGATGTCTGGGCTGATAACGAGGGACAATTCTTGTCGTGTCACTTAGCCTCCTACGCTTGGGAGCTGTATGGCAAGAGTGGACTTATTCACGACGGCAAAATGCCCGAGGTCGGTGAGGTGCTAACAGCTGGCGAGCTTGGCTTTTATCTAAGAGAGGGCACGCACTTTTTATCAAGAGATGACTGGAAAATATACATATCAAAATTTAGGGAGATATTAGATAATGAGATACGAGAATAAAACCGTTGTAATAACGGGCGCAGGTGGAGTTTTGTGCTCAGCCTTTGCAAGGAGCATTGCAGCTCAGGGTGGCAGGGTTGCCTTAATTGACATAAACGAAAATGCCATTAGTGATGTAGCAAGCGAGATAAGCTCACAGGGTGGAGTGGCTAAATATTACAAGGCAAGCGTTTTGGATAAAAACGAGCTTATAATAGCGCACGAAAAAATTCTGGCTGATTTTGGCAAGTGTGACATACTAATAAACGGCGCAGGTGGAAATAATCCAAGGGCGACAACAAATAATGAATATTACCAACAGGGCGACGAGGAAAGGGACGATATAAAGACCTTTTTCAACCTTGACAAAGAGGACTTTGGCTTTGTTTTCGACCTTAATATAATGGGCACACTCATTCCAACACAGGTTTTCTCTTGCGATATGGTAAAGGGTGGAGGGTGCATTATCAATATTTCGTCAATGAACGCATTTACACCACTTACAAAAATACCTGCATATAGCTCAGCAAAGGCAGCAGTTAGCAACTTTACAAAATGGCTAAGCGTACACTTTGCAAATACAGGAATAAGAGTAAATGCAATTGCTCCGGGCTTCTTTGTAACTAAGCAAAACAAGGCACTTCTTTTCAACGAGGACGGCACACCGACAAAGAGAACGGAAAAGATTTTAAACGCAACACCAATGAATCGCTTTGGCAAGCCCGAGGAGCTTTTTGGTGCGCTTGATTTCTTGTGCGATGAAAATATGTCTGCCTTTGTAACAGGCGTTGTTATACCTGTTGACGGTGGATTTTCAGCATATTCGGGGGTATAATATGAGACTTTGTGCTTTTGCCGATGAGGCATCAAATGATTTAGAGGGGCAAATTCAGGCTCTTAAAAGAAACGGTATTGACCTACTTGAAATTCGTGGAGTAGATGGACAAAACATAAAGGAAATTTCTTATGATAAAATCAAGGAGATTAAAAAGCGCCTTGATAGCGAGAACATTTCAGTTTGGTCAATTGGCTCACCTGTTGGAAAATACAAGCTAAGCGACAATTTTGACAAGCAGCTTGATGAGATAAAGAGGCTTAGCGAGTATGCACAAATTCTTGACTGTGAAAGAATAAGAATGTTCAGCTTTTTCTCAAAGGACAAAAACGAGGTGTTTTCGCGCCTTGAAAAATTCTGCGAGGTAGTTCCTAAAAGCATAATAATGTGTCACGAAAACGAAAAGGAAATTTTCGGTGACGACATTGACGGGTGCTTACAGATACATAAGCAATTTGACAGAATAAAAATGGTATTCGACCCTGCCAACTTCGTTCAATGTGATGTTGACACCAAGGAGGCGTGGGAGAAATTAAACCAATATGTAAGCTATATGCACATAAAGGACGCGCAAGAGGACAAAAGAGTTGTGCGTGCAGGCTATGGCATTGGAAATATTGAGTACTTAGTTAGCGAGTATAATAAAAATGGTGGTGAGGTTTTAACCTTAGAGCCACACCTGATGGAGTTTTGTGGACTTAAGGACTTAGAAAACGGGCAGAGCGTAAGGGGCGTTGCCACATACAAGGATACAAACGAGGCATTTGATGCAGGAGTAATGGCATTAAAGGCGATTTTAGATAAGCTAAATTTGAGGTATTAAAATGAAAATAGGAGCACAATTTTTTACATTAAGGGATAAATGCACAAATCTTGATGACTTTTCCGAAACACTAAAAAGGGTTGCAGATATAGGCTACACCGAGGTTCAAATTTCGGGAGTATGCAAGTATGAGCCAGAGTGGCTAAGAGATGAATTGAAGAAAAGTGGTCTTAGCTGTGTAATTACACACTTTTGCGCTGATGAAATCAAAAACGACCCGGTAGGCGTCGTTAAAAATCACAACATCTTCGGCTGTAAAAACATAGGTCTTGGCTCAATGCCCGGTGGAATAGTTACCGAGGAAAGTCTTGGCAAATTTATTAGTGACTATAAGCCTGTTGCAAAAATAATCAAGGAAAACGGTAGCAAGCTGTTTTACCATAATCACCATTGGGAGTTTTCAAGACTAAAAACGGGTGAAATGCTAATTGAAAAATTAGTTAAAAGCTTCGATGAGGACGAATTAAATATCACCCTTGATACATATTGGGCGCAATATGGTGGCTGTAACGTTTGCGATATTATATCTAAATTAAAGGGCAGATTAGAGTGCGTGCACCTAAAGGATATGGTGATTGTAGGCGATGAGCAAAGAATGGCACCTGTTGGCTATGGAAATATGAATTTTGAAAGAATAGTAAAGGCACTTGACGACGCAGGAAGCAAGCACTTGCTTGTTGAGCAGGACAATTCATATGGAGAGGACCCGTTTGAGTGCTTAAGGAAGAGCTATGAATATTTAAAATCCTTAGGACTTAAATAAGGCGTTAAAGAGGTAAATAAAATGGAAAAAATTAAGCTTGGAATTTTAGGTATAGGTAATATCGGCTCAATGCACGCAGGCAATATCTTAGAGGGCAAGTGTCCCGAGATAGAGCTTAGCTGTGTTTGTGATTTAAGAGACGACAGATTAGAGTGGGTAAGGGAGGAGCACCCCGAGGTTAGCGTATATAAGGATGCCTCCGAAATGATGGATAGTGGAAAAATAAACGCAGTTTTAATATGCGTGCCACACTACGACCACCCCAAATTTGCAATAATGGCTATGGAAAAGGGACTTCACACCCTTGTTGAAAAGCCGGCAGGCGTTTACACAAAGCAGGTTTTGGAAATGATGGACGTTGCCGATAAATGCGATGTGAAATTTGCGCTTATGATGAACCAAAGAACAAACTGCATTTACAGAAAAATGCGTGAAATTGTAAAGAGTAAGGAGCTTGGACAGATTAAGAGAACAAGCTGGATAGTTACTGACTGGTATCGCTCACAATGCTACTATGATAGTGGCGACTGGCGCGCTACGTGGAGTGGCGAGGGTGGTGGAGTTTTACTAAACCAGTGCCCACACAACCTTGATTTATGGCAGTGGATTTGTGGTATGCCAGCTAAAATTCACGCAAAGCTCCATTTTGGCAAGTGGCACGATATTGAGGTGGAGGACGATGTTACAGCATATGTTGAATACGAAAATGGCGCAACGGGCACATTTATTACCTCAACAGGCGATGCACCCGGCACAAATCGCTTTGAAATTCTTTTAGAGGGTGGAAAGCTAATTGCCGAGGGTAATAAGCTTACAATGTGGAAAAACAAGATTAGCGAGCCTGAATTTTCTAAGACAAACACCGTTCCCTTTGCAGCCCCCGAGTATGAAATAACAGAGGTTGAAACCGATGGCAAAAATGAACAGCACGTCGGCGTTTTAAACGCCTTTGCCTCCGCTATTTTGCGTGGCACTGCACTAATTGCTGATGGCAGAGAGGGCATAAATGGTCTTACCATTTCAAACTGCATGCACCTATCAGCATTTTTAGACAAGGAGATAGTAGTTAAGGACTTTGACCACGAGCTGTTTTATGAGGAGCTTTCTAAGCGTATCAAGACATCAAGAAGAAAAACAGGCGTAAAAGAGGTTACTACTAAGGATATGAGGGCGTCATTTAAATGAGACGTGTAAAAATAGGAATAGTCGGCGTTGGAAATATAGGTAGCGCACACGCAAGCACCATTTATAGTGGCTTAGCAAGCACCCTTGAGCTTTGCGCCCTTTGCGACAATGACGAAAAAAGAGCAAGCGAGCTAAAAGAGGAATATAGGGACATAGAGGTATATAGCTCCTATGAGGAAATGATAGATAGTGGCAAAATTGAGGCTGTAATTATTTCAACTCCCCACTATTTACACCCCGTAATTGCTACCTATAGTCTAAATAAGGGCATTTGCGTGCTTAGTGAAAAGCCACTTGGTGTTTATACTCTTTCTTTAAAGGAGCCCTTTGAGGCACAAAAGAAAACTAATGCTCTATACGCAGCTATGCTCAACCAAAGGACAGACAAGCTGTTTATAGAGGCTAAAAAAATAATAGATAGTGGCAAAATCGGCACTCTTATAAGAAATAGCTGGATTATTACAAATTGGTATAGGACCGATGAATATTATCAAAGTGGAGGCTGGCGCGCTACCTGGCAGGGCGAGGGTGGTGGAGTTTTAATGAACCAAGCACCACATAACCTTGATTTATGGCAATATCTTTGTGGTATGCCTAAAAGAATATATGCAGTATGTAACGAGGGTAAGCTGCACGATATAGAGGTTGAGGATGAGGCTACTATATACGCAGAGTATGAAAATGGTATGAGTGGCACATTTATAGCTTCAACAGGCGAAAAATATGGAACAAATCGCTTTGAAATAGTCGGCGCTAAGGGCAAAATCGTGCTTGAAAAGGGAAAGCTCCTTTGCCAATACGAAAAAAATGGCGAGGAATACAAAATAGAATATTCAGACGAGGAATACAACGGACACTTGAATATTTTAAACAACTTTGGAGAGGCGATTTTGTATGGCAAGAAGCTAATTGCGCCTGCTACCGAGGCTGTTAATCAGCTCATTTTGTGCAATAGCGCGTACCTTTCCTCTTGGAAGGGTGAGTGGGTACAGCTCCCATTTGATGAGGGCGAATTTTTAGAGCTTTTAAGTAAAAGGGTGAAAAATAGCAAGGCTAAGGGAACGCAAGTGGGAACGAACCTTTTTGAAAATTCTTACAAAAAGAAATGGAGCACTAACTGGTAATGATACTATCAAATAAAACTGTGAAAAAATTTATAAAGGGAGCACTTTATTTTACTGAGGAAAAGGGATATTTAACCCCTTTCAGATACACTAAGGCGCAGCTTGACCACATGGCTGAAAAGAGCTACGATTACGGCTGGCGCGCAAGAGCTAAGTTTTCTGGCGGAATAAGAATGGAGCTTATTACAGATTCACAAAATATTTCCTTTGATTATAAGGCATCCGATATTCACGAAAGAAGCAACACAATAGACCTATTTGTTGACGGTGTTTTAAGCTCGGTTTACAAAATCGAGGATAAATTAAAGGGTACGGTTCATTTTTCTGTGCCCGAGGGGAAGAAGAAAATCACGATTTATTTCCCCAACGAAAGCAAGCTTGATATAAAGAAATTTAGTATTGACGGCAAATATAAGGCGATAAAGGAAAAGAGCGAAAGCGTGCTTATTATAGGCGACTCTATTACGCAGGGCGCAGGACCTGAAATTTCAAGCGCGTCATATTTACACAGCCTTACAAGAAAGACAGGGTACAATATTTTAGGTCAAGGCGTTGGTGGTTATAGATATGAGGCAAGGGACTTAATGAAATTAGATGGCTTCGAGCCTGATAAAATTATAGTTTTCTTGGGCACTAACTACTACGATGAGGCGTGCCTACATACCTGTGGCTACGACTACAAAAGGGGAGTAGCGGACTTTTATAAGCGCCTTAGTGAGCTTTATCCAAGCACAAAAATTTTATCAATAACTCCTCTTTGGAGAAATAATAATGTTGATATGAAAAGACTTAAGTGGTGCATTGACACAATAAAAGAGGAGTGCTATAAATATCCCAATATTAGTGTGGTTGATGGCTTTATGCTTGTGCCAAATGTTGATGAGTGCTTTAGTGACAAGGTGCACCCAAATGCGTATGGCTCGGAGCTGCTTGCTACTAATCTTTATAAATTTATGAAGAAAATCAAATTTTAATGGACACAGTGTCGATAATTTAATGCGTTGGGAGAAATTACAGATATGAAAATAATGAGTTTTAACACACAGCATTGTTATAGTTATCTTGGCAAGAGGGTGGATTATGATATAATGGCAAAAGCCATACTTGATTTAGACGCTGACATAGTTGGACTTAATGAAATGTTTGACCAAGGCTCAATTTTTGGCAAGCAAACAGAAAAGCTAAGCGAGCTAACAGGGCTAAATAATAGCTTTTTTGCTAAGGCGATTTCACTCCCCAATGAGGGCGCTTATGGAAATGGCATTTTGTCAAGATATAAAATTAAGTCGTGCGAGTCAATAATTATTCCCGACCCCGACCCACGTATCTATGACGGATATTATGAAACAAGATGCGTTTTAAAGGCAGAGCTTGAAAATGGACTTTTAGTGCTTGTAACTCATTTTGGACTAAACCCCGATGAGCAACAAAGCGCAGTACAAACAATTTTAAAGCACATAAGACAAAATAAGTGCATTTTAATGGGCGACTTTAATATTACGCCCGATAATGAGCTACTTAAGCCGATAAAGGAAAAAATGGTAGATACAGCTATACTATTTGATAGCGAAAAGAAAAGCTGGCCATCAGATGAGCCACAAATTAAAATCGACTACATTTTCGTTTCACCCGATATAGAAATTGTATCAGCCGATATTCCCGAGATTACCTCATCTGACCATAGACCATATATCTTAGAAATAAAATAAAATAATAAAATAACCAAGCCTGTGTCGATAATTTCACATTGGCTTGGCTTTTTTACAAAATAAAAGGAACAGACTTATTTAAGGTCTGTTCCTCTTTTTATTGATTAGCTGTAATAAGTATGAAAATGATTTAAAAATTAGTCAACTACAACGTAAACAGGAATTTCAGATACGTCGATGCTTACATAGCCAAGCTCATCAGCTCTTAAACCGGTAACGACACCGTCGATATCTCCGTATTCAACCTCGATAAGGTCTGCTGTTGAGCCGTTTATCTTTAATTTATAAGCCTCGTGGGTTGTACCATCAGAGGTCTTGCACCAGAGCGCGTATGCTGTTTTACCGTTTGCCATCTTGTACTCTTGAATCATTACATTTTCATCGTATGTTTCAATGTGAGCGCTGAAGCGATAATTGCCAAGAGTATTCTTAAGTGTGGAGAGGTAATAGTACGATTCCTTCTTGTACTCAACCAGCTTACCGTTTTCGTCGTACTTAAAGCCTATAACGCCCGATGTTCCGAATTTACCAACGCTTTCGTCCTCAACGCCTGCGTCCTCGCACATATACATCATAGCCTTATCAACACCGATAGAGGACAAGAGAAGATATGTACGTGTTAGCCACATAGCCTGCACCTGTTGACCTGTAAAGTCACCATATGCGTGTGCTGAGTTAGTTGTTGCGTAGCTTTGGTTGGTATCCCAACCAAACTCGGAGAGCCAAATCTCCTTTTCGGGATAGAACTTGTTTCTGATTTCAACAAGGTTGGAAAGCGTGCCAACAATATCAGCCTCCTCTGGAGAAATACCTACGTAGAAGTATTTGCCACTTACTATCTCCTTTTGAACGCTCATATATTGGTGAACGTTGAATGCGTCAAGAGGAACTATGCCATCCTCACGATTAGCCTTCATCCAATAGCAGAATGCTGTAATATACTCGTTGCTCGTTGCAGAGATACCTGCCATTGCGAGCTTCATATATGGGTCTGCGTTCTTAGCACCTAAGTGGTAGCCATTTGAAAGCTTTGTAGATACAAGCGTGCCACAGTGACCGTCAGCAGCAGCTGAGGAAAGAGCAGCTAATTGATATGCTGAATAGTAATTGTCAATACCGTTCCAACCACCGTCAGGCTCGTTACCGAGCTCAAGCCACTTAATGTAGCCAAGACCAACCTTAGCCGAGTCGTTTGTATGGAGCTTAGCTGTTTCAAGAAGCCACGATGAGTTATTTGAGCCATAGCGCGCTGCAAATGCAAACATATTGTCAGCGTATGTGAAATATGTGTATGGGTTAAATTTGTCGTAGAAGTCACCCTTTACAAGAGAGCCCTCAAATCTTTGTGGTAAATTGTCCCCGTCAACCTTATAGGACATAGGATTTCCCTTAAGATCCCACTGAATACAAGGAACAACCGTGATTCCTGCTGCTGCATAGTCGCCATATTCCTTGTCGAAATTACCCATCCAGCTATTAGAGAAGAAGGAAGCCTCATTAGGATAGCTTTCTGCCTTATAGGTCCAGCCAAAGTTATGATATTCTCTTAAAATAGATGTACAGCTTACAGATTCAATAGGAGTGTAACCACCACCTGTAGCAACAAAGCCACACATACCCATAAGCTCACCAATTGTTGGTAGAGTCTTTATAGATGTAGAAATTTCATCTCCGTCACCACATTGATAGCCATAGGTTAAAATCTCAAAAGGAGCCTCGTTATCCTTGAAAATAACCTGAACATATCTTGTATTAGCACCTATATTAACTGTATTCCAGCCACTTGTCGATGTGAAGGAATAAACGCCGTCCCACTTTGAGTCCTCTGCCATAAAGTCAACGGGAGTGTCTGACCATCTTACCTTAACAGAGTATCCCGCAGTCCCGTAGTAAAGGTAAACAGAGCTTACATAGTGTAGGTATTCAAGGTCGATAATTGGGGATAGGTTAGTGCCATAGGTCATTGAGCTTGAATCAGTAAACACTCTACCAAGCTGTGAGCTTGGGGTGAGCGTGCCCTTTTCTTTTTGCTCGTCAAAGAGCTTAGCAAGTGAGGCTAAGGCTTCACCGTGATATACATTTGCGTTTTCATAGTCAATGGCAATTAGCTTGTTTCCACCAGCTCTTACCGTAGCAACATCACCATAGTTAGAGCCTGAATATGGGCGAACTGCTACATAATAGCATTTTTCAAGCCCTACATCAAGAGGGAAGCTAACGCTTACTACGCCATTATTATTTGTTACAGTAGCCTCTACCTTAGTAGCACTGCTGAAATTACTGCTTGTAATCTCGCTCGTGCTATATCTTACCTCATAGCTAACGGGTGAATAGTAGATATTAAACCTTAATGTAACAATACCATTTTTAATTTCTGCAACTCTTAAATAGTTAATATTTTCAACAGGAAGAGCTGCCATTTCCTTGTTTTGCTCAAGCGAGCAGTGGATGCATCTATATGTACCCTCACCCTTTGAGGAAATTGTAGGAGCTGTTACATACTTAACAAATCTATTGTAAATATGTCCTGTAGCTGGTAAGGGTATTGTTCTTGTTGCGATATTACACATTGAGCAGGTGTAAACCGTCTTACCCTTTGATGTGCAGGTGGCATAGGTTTTGCTTGTAAGAACAGAGTAGTCGTGCTCAAGCCTATCGCTTTCAAACTCACCTGTTTTTCCACAATAGCAGGAGTAAATAGCAATACCTGTTGCTCTACAGGTTGCGGCAACCTTATCCTCAACAAATTCTCTATATTTGTGAGTGTGAGGAATTCTTGTATCACGTGCAGCACCAAACATTTCAACCTCGCCAACCTTGAAGGAGGTGTAGCCGGGGTTTTCCTTGATCTGTAAAGGCTGAATTTCAATTGTATAAGCGCGTAAATTTTTGCCAGAGAATACAGTGAGCTTCTGACCCTCTTCTGCGCCATATGCCGCACCATTTGCAACTATTGCTGTTGTGTTTGCGTTGGTTCCTGAGTCGTAGGTTGTTTGTCCACTTGCGTTTTTGATTATTACACGACCCTTTGTATAGTTACCAGCGAGGTAAAGATTTAAAGAGGTTAAAATGTATTCCTTGTCAAGAGTTATACGTAGCTGGTCTCCAACCTCACCAAACCAGTCACTACCAGGAACGTAAATTTGTGACACTGAACGGTCGCCATCAACTACATTCCATCTGTTGTCATATGCAGGGTTATATTTGTTTGCCTGCACATTGAAAACGTTATCCTTAGTGAGCTTTTCAGATGTAAGTGGAGGAAGTGAAACAATTCCCGATTTTCCACAAACATCACATGTAGCAGAAGCGCTTCCCGCAGATGACAGCGTTGGCTCTGATGCAACGGACGTAAACTCTGTATATGTATGTACTGAGCTTGTAAGAAGGTTAGATGGCTCCTTCGATACATATCCACATACGGAGCACTTTTCTCCTTCGGTTGAACCTGGCGTTGCACATGTTGGCTCAACTGCCTCGATTTTTACTAATGTGTGTCCCACAGCGGGAATACTTAAAAAGTCATATTTTCCACATTTTGAGCAGGTCCTCATTTGTGAGCCGTTAAGCACGCACTGGGGTGGAACCGTCGTTTCCCACTCGCCATACGTATGCTCGCAGGTAGTCTGGTCGGGCTTGCCACCGCTTTGTGTGCCGCCGCTTCCTGTATCGCTTGGAGTCTCGGACTCGCCACACGAGATAAGCCCGAAGCATATCACAAGCGCTAAAATAAGTAAATAGAGTGCTTTTTTCATATGTTTCTCCTAAATTTGCACAATGACTTTGCAAAAATGCAAGCCAATTTTGTTATTTATAACTAATATAATTATAAATCATAATATAAAATTTTTCAACCTCTATTTTAAAAAATATAAATATAATTGATTTTATAGCGTTAAAAATCGTGCCTGTCTCCACCATTACTGCTTAAGCCCTCGAAAATACAAATGATTTCTTCGATTTTAGCAAAGCATTCAGCATCACTTAGATTATTGTTTTCAATAACCTCCTTAATTCTTTTTAGTGCTATGTAGCACGTGGAATTAAGTAATTTGGTCAAATCTATTTTTGAAATAATAGACTCGTTTATGTTTTCGATTTTTGAGGTGTTACAAATAATTTCTTGCCAAAGCTCCATTTTAATTTCTCCTCAAATTTAGTAAGATAATAGCATAATAACACAAAATATTTCGTATGTCAACCCGTATTCGGGTAACAATGAACAGATAAGAGGTTATCATTATATTAACCGTAATTGGGTAATAAGAGCAAGAGGTGCATATGGAATATTCGGAGCTTTATATAAAAAGGATACGCGAGCTATGCAAAAAAAGAGGCTTTACTATTAACAAGCTTGCAAGCATGAGCAACGTCAAGCAATCAACGCTTGATAATATTGTAAGAGGAATGACTAAAAATCCAAGGGTAAAAACGCTTCACAAAATTGCGCTTGCGTTTAATATGACTCTTGCCGAGCTTCTTGATTTCTCCGAGCTAAATGAATATTGCTTTGACGACGAGGATGAGGAGTAATTAAAACTAAAAACCAAAAAAGAGATAACAAATCGGTTGTTCGCCGAAATGCTATCTCTTTTTCTGTTTTTATAAGGTTGATTTTAGAAAAGCGTTGCTGGAATGAAGAAGTAAATTATAAATAGAACTGATACAACAATAGAGATTATTGAAACCTCCCATTTTGGCTTTTCTGTCTTCTTAACGCTTGCCTTGATTAAATCTATCAAGTAGGAAACAACAGACATAAGTGTGTAGGAAACAAGACCAACACCGATACCGTTAGTAATTGAGTATGAAAGAACCATTACTGCAATAGTAAGGAATGCACTTGTTGCCTTGATAGCGTTTGAGAAGTCAACGGATTTTATGTTGTTCTTCATCATAAGCACGCCAACATATACAAGAGCTGCTGCAGTTGCCGCAGATGGAATAACTGCAAATAGTGGCATAGCAAACATTGAAAGGAAGAACAAGCAAGCAGTTGTGAAGGCTGTAAGACCTGTTCTGCCACCTGCAGATACACCTGAGCCGGATTCAACGAAGGTTGTAACCGTTGATGTACCTATCATAGCGCCTGAACATGTAGCAATAGCGTCAGACATCATAATTCTGCTGTAATTGTGTGGCTTGTTGTTTTCGTCAGAGAGAACTCTGTTACCGCCACAGCAGCCAACTATTGTTCCCATTGTATCGAACATGTCTATCATACACATTGTAATTATAATCATAATAACAGTAAAGATAGAAACGCCCTCTGGCTTAAAGCCGTCGGTTGTAAATACGTCGATAAATGAGCCGAATACTGAATTTTCACCAGTGAAGAAGTTGCCAAAGTTTTCCCAGAATTTCCAAGAAATACCGTCAGTGCTTCCTGTCAAAATGGAAAGGTTAGTAACTCCGAATGGAATACCAACTATTGTAGCGCCTAAGATACCGAAGATAATAGCGCCCTTAACCTTTAGCTTGTCAAGAATAGCAATAAGGAAAAGACCTATAAGCGCAACGCAAGCGCTCTTTGCAGCGAAGATAGGATCAACGCCAAAGCCATCATTTACATATTGCTCACCCCAGTTAGTGAAGTCAACAAGACCAACCTGTGTATAGTCGTTTGTTATAATGATACCGGCATTTTGGAAGCCTATGTAGGCAATGAAAAGACCGATACCAACAGAGATAGCACATCTTACTGCAACAGGCATACCGTCGAATACTAATTCGCGGAAGGTTTTGCCCTTAACCTTGATAAGAGTAAGCGCAAGGAATAAAAGACCTGAGAGTAAAACGTAGAAAAATGCTTGTCCCGGCGTGAAGCCTGGACCGTACAAGCGACCTGCGATAAGGCCACCGAGCATAGAGTTAAGTCCCATGCCTGATGCCTGTGCGAGTGGCATCTTAGCCAAGAACGCCATTAAAAGTGTACCGATAACCGCGCCAAGAGCAGTAGCAATAAATGTACTTGACCAGTGTGGGTCAGCTGTACTGCCGAAGATTTGGTTAGGGTTAACCGTCAAAATGTAAGCCATTGCAAGGAATGTAACAATACCGGCAATAATTTCCGTTTTGACGCTTGTTTGCTTCTCTTTAGGGTCATAGCCGAGAAGCTTTGCAAATCTGTTCATAAAGAAACCTCCTTCATTTATTAATTATAGTATAACACAAAAGTTTACATATTTCAACGAAATTTGTCATAATTATTTCACATTAAAAAATAAAACTGTATTGAAAATAGTATTGTCCTATGATACAATTGAATAAAATAAAGAGGGGGGTGTCCTTGTGCTACCGAAAAAGCCGAATATCAGTACAAATAAAATAAAGGGAATAAGAGTTAGCGTTGAGTATGTATTCAGAGCCAATTTTAATGATACGTATTGGTTAGATGAAAGCGTAATTGACATAGATAAGATAGATAAGGACAAGCTAAGCTGGTTCGATCCGTTTTACGGAAAAAGCAAAATAAACGACACGTGTGTGGCAATTTTAGAAATTACTGATGAAAAAATCGCTATTTTGCAAAACAAAAACGGAGAAATTACCAAATTAGAGGCAAAAAGCTATATTGGCATTACCCTTTGCGAGAGCTTTGACTCCTCAAGGCTAATTAGTGCTCGTATTGGGTGCGTGGTTTAAAACATACAGAATTTCAAGGAGCGAAATAAGAAAATATGGATAAGGTAGAGAAAAAATATAAATGTCTTCCGTTTTGGTCGTGGAATGATGAGCTTGACAAGGAAAAGCTTGTAAGGCAGCTCGAGTGGATGAACGAAAACGGAGTAGGTGGCTTTTTTATGCACGCAAGAGGTGGACTTAAAACCCCATATCTTGGCGAAAAATGGCACGAATGTATCGAGGCGTGCACAAAAAGAGCACAAGAGCTTGGCATGGAAGCCTACGCATACGATGAAAATGGCTGGCCAAGTGGCTTTGTCGGTGGCAAGCTTCTTGAAAATATAGAAAATAGAGATAAATACCTAACTTACAAAATTGGTAGCTATGATGAAAATGCGTTAGTCTCATACGACATAAGTGGCGATTCATTAAAAAGAGTCAGCGCTCCTTGCGGTAGCTGTCTTAATGTGTACGAGCACTATTCTGCATCAACTGCTGATATTTTAAACCCTGAGGTTGTTGACAAATTTATCGCACTTACTCACGAGGAGTACAGAAAAAGAGATAAGCATGGACTAAAGGGCTTTTTTACCGATGAGCCACAATATTATCGCTGGGACACCCCATACACAATGGTTTTACCCGAATATTTTAAAAAGACCTATGGCGAGGATATACTTGACTCGCTTGGACTTTTGTTTATAGAAAAAGAGGGATATCGCGCCTTCCGTTATAAATTTTGGAAAGCTATGCAGACATTAATGCTAAATAGCTTTGGCAAGAAAATTTATGACTGGTGCGACAAAAATGGATATAAGCTGACAGGGCACTACATTGAGGAGGGCTGTCTTGACGGACAAATGCTGTGCTGTGCTGGAATAATGCCATTTTATGAATATGAGCATATTCCTGGCATTGACTATCTTGGCAATTGGATTTCAAACGGTCTTGCTGAAAGACAGGTGGTGAGCGTTAGCGCACAGCTTGGCAAAAAGCAGATACTTACCGAAACCTTTGCAGGCTGTGGCTGGAATATAGCTCCCAAGCGCCTTAAAAAAATCGCAGAGTGTCAATACGTTCACGGTGTAAACCTAATGTGTCAGCATCTTTTGCCATTTGAGGAGCACGGACAAAGAAAGCGTGACTACCCAGTTCACTTTTCAAGTGTAAATCCTTGGATTAAAAAGGGATTTTTGAAATTTAACGACTATTTTTCATATCTTGGCAAAATGCTTGCAAATAGCAAGGAATACGTAAATGTTGGAGTTTTCCACCCTATAAGAAGCGCATATTTTGACTACAAGCGCTTTGATGATAGTAACCGCTTTGGAATTGGCGCGCTTGAGGCATCACTTGAGGGCTTAGTTGATAAGCTTAGCAAAAGCGCCATAGCATATCACTTCCTTGATGAAACGATTATGTCAAGGCATGCAAGGGTTGAAAATGGCACACTTATCGTGGGAAATTGCAAATATAACTATATAATTTTTCCGAAAATCTTTACAATGGACAAATCAAGCGAAAGGCTTATTTGTGAATACATAAAAACAGGCGGAAGGGTGCTTTTTACTGATAACAAGCCCGAATATCTTGAGGGCGAGAGATATGACTATTCATACCTAAAGGAAAACACCACCTGGCAAGAAATAATTGATGCACAGCCTATAAAAATCAAGGACAGTGAGGGCGTGCGCCTAACATACAGACAAGGCGAGGATGGCAAGGACTTTATCTACGCTGTAAACCTTGGCGAAAAAACAAGGGTGAATATAGAGCTAAATGGCGCAAAATCGTTTGATTTGTATGATATAGTAAATAAAAAAAGCGAAAATGTGCCACCCTGTGTCGAATTTGAGGATGGACAGTCGTATATTTTGTATCCATCAAATAAAGAGGCAACAAAAAAAGAGCCCTTAAATGCTTTATATGTTGATGGCGAATTTGAATGTCAAGAGGTGGATAACTACCTAACCATAGATACCCTTTGCTATTCAAGGGACGGGGTAGAATATTCGCAAAAGCGCCACCATATGTGTGTGCTTGATGAGCTGTTAAGAGATAGACACGAGGGCAAATTGTATCTTAAATACGAATTTGAGATAAGGGAGCTACCTAATAAGTGCGACCTGTTTTTAGAAAACGAAAGGGTTATTAGCCTTTTAGTAAACGGAAAAGAGCTGACCCAGTGTCTAAAAAACGATTTTGAGGTTGCAAAGGGACGCTACGATATTAAAAATGCTCTTAAAAAAGGTGTAAACGAGGCAATAGTTGTGCTTGATTATTATCAGGGCGAGAACGTTTACTATGCACTCTTTGGCGAAAATGTTACAGAGGGACTTAAAAATTGCCTTGCCTACGACACGGAAATTGAGCCAATTTATTTAAGGGGTGACTTTGGAGTATTTGGCAATTTTGAGAATACAGAAAACGAAAATATCCTCCTTGGTAGCGATTTCTATATTGACAAGCAAAATAAAGCGGTAACAAATCTAATAAAGGATGGCTTCCCATTCTTAAGTGGCGACATTAAGCTAAGCAAAAATATCTATTTGGATGATACAAATTTAAAGCTTGTTATAAATAAGCCATTTCTCATAATAGATGTTGAAATAAATGACACATATGTCGGCACAATGATGCTTGAAAGCTCCCTTGATATATCAAATTATCTTAAAAAGGGAGAAAATAAAATAAGCCTTACTATAACTCTTGGCAACAGGAACCTGCTTGGCCCATTCCACTCTATAGAGGGAGAGCCTGATTTTGTCGGCCCCGAAACCTTTGAAAGATTTGGAACGTGGAAAAACGGCAAAAGCAAGTACTATCAAGAAAAATATTCATTTGTAAAAAATATAATTTAAAAGAACTTGACAAATCTAAAGCTCTTTGATAAAATAATATATACAGAGAATGGTTACTCTATATGTATCATTTGATTGGTTAATTATGAAAGACTATGCACTTCAATTGAAGTGCATAGTCTTTTTTAACTTTATCACTTGCTTGGATGTCATTTTGTTCACCTCGTTTTTCTTTTATCTGCATTACAAAATCAAGGCTTAGACAAGGTTGTTTTTAAACTTTATTAAATTTATGGAAAAACGCTTTAAATTACCAAGAGGTCGCACCTAAAGCCTTTTTTTGCTAGGAATTATATTTAAAATTAAGCACCAAAAAAGAAAAAGAAAAAAACTATTGACAAAGCAAATAAAATTGTGTATAATTGAATGGCAAACAAAGAAAAATATGCTTTGCAACACAAAAAAATATCATTTTATTCGGAGAAGTACTCAAGAGGCCGAAGAGGCGCCCCTGCTAAGGGTGTAGGTCGGGTATACCGGCGCGAGAGTTCAAATCTCTCCTTCTCCGCCAAACAACAAGCCCTTAAAAATGCTGACAAATCCAGTATTTATAAGGGCTTTTGTGTTTTTTAAAAAAAGCATAATTATACCAAAAAGTACGATTAAATACTAAAACAAATAAGTCAAAAATTAGTCAATTCGCAAATCCCCCTGGAAGCGGCACCGTTGTTGCCGAGTGCCTACCTAACTAACTTTTTTTAAAAGTCAGTCATGAACCCCGGCACTTTTTTCCTGTCACGAAGCATACGGGAATTTGCTATAAAAAAACTCACCTTATCAAAGAGCTTACCCATTTTAATAGGTGCGTACCGAAAATCCCCCCTGTGTTCCGGCGAGCCTGCTTCACAGGGGGGTTAATATCGTTTAAATATTAGCGTCGTTTGTGTCGCTTAATGCGCTCGAGCTGTTCGTCGGCGAAATAGCTTTTCATTTTCGAAAACTCATAAGTCATAGGTTTTTTTCCCTCAAAAACAGGCATATCAATCAACCCATGCTCTGCACTTTTAGATATTTCGTCGGACATTAAGCTATAACAATCTGATGCGTATCTATTATTATGAATAATTGCATAAATTAAAAAATAATCATGAAAATCAACTTCTCCAGTTTTCGAGCAAGCTTTAGTTCGCGCGAACTTTATTTTTTCATAGCCAAAAAGTGCAACCGTGCGTTGAAAATATCGTTCGATTGGCGCAATGATTTTTGTAACAAGATAGTACGGCAAAGTATTTCGTTTTCCATAATGAAACATCATTTTATCAAAATTCTTGTACCAATCTATTATTCTTTCTAAAGCTCCACGTTCCAAAAACAAAGGCAGCGCTATTTTCATTTTACTATTGTCGTATATATTTAGCACATCATAAAGTGAGCTTTCGCCGGCTTTAAAATTTTCAACACGCTGCATATCGGCGCCATTCCAAACGTAACATTTGAAACGAACTGAAGCTTCATGACGCTCCATCATTAAATACTTTCCAAATCCATCATTCAATGAATTAGCTTGCTCAGAATTAATATCAAAAACCTTGTTTGTATTTTGATTACCTCTATCCTTATCTAATTCAGTTTTTATGCGAACACCATAATCAACTGCGCCAATGTTTTTATTTTCAGGATCCATGGGTTTCGAATAACGCATTGTATCATAGTCATCAATGTGGCAGTACCGTGTATACTCTTCAAAAAGCTCCGGTTTTCTATCAAGCATATTATTGTCCCATAATGGCATATAACCCGGTATTTTTTTTAAATCAGTTCGAATGCTAAAATTAGCTAAAATGCAAGAGGTGTCATTGGAATACATATAATACAACTGTACGTAATCATTTAGCTCTTCCCAAATGCTCACATAGCGATAACTATCATCATATGTTAACCTTCCAGTATAACCCCAAATGTTTTCAGGCACTCTATTATATATGTGCTCAGTCATACGCATAAAAACAAAGTTGCGCGCTGTGTGCATTGAAAATATATAATGCTCCTCAATTTGTTTATCAATCTCAGCTTGAAAACGCTCGAACGGAAAATCAGGAAAATGTACGTGGATTTCGTGCATGGAATCCCATTCATCTGTGTGGAACTGATCCTCTTTCATTATAGACATCTGAACAAGCGTTTTTGTTTTGCTCGAGCCTGTAGGTCCGTCTAAAAGAACATTGTAAGCTAAAGATTTTGAAAAGCCCATATCATACAAATACATGTGATCAAGTCTATCTTTTCCTACAGATTTGCGCCAAATATAAAAAATTACAACGCCGATGCAAAGCCAAAAGACCACAGGCGCACTCGTAAACATAATTATAAAATCAAGAATCAAAGTCGCTACCGTTTGCAATATTGAGCTAACACCCGGAGCGACAGAAAACCATGCAAACCAAGCTACAAGCTCAAAAAGCAACGTTAACAAGTTTAGATTAAAGCACCATATCAATATAAAAACAAAAAAATACCATGAGTTTCTGAATCTTGTTAAGAAGCTTATTAATTTGGAAAAAACATAAGATAACGGCGCGCTGATTTTCTCTTCAAAAAAAATGAGTGCTTTAGTTTTCTCATACCCATTTTCAGCATAATCATAGAGCTTTATTCCTATTATTAGACTAAAAACGTTATAAAACATATAAACTAGCATGAGCACAATGAAAGTAACAAGTACTTTATACATTACCGTCAATAAATACAACTGAAAATTGCTCCCAATAAAAAGCGCATGCCAAGTATTTTTCAATTTAAAAATAATATCTCCAGTATCAAAAGGTAATATATTCATCATATCCAAATACTTTGTAGAAGAAAAAACACCATATGTAGTACCCCACTCAGCTTGTCCCTGCATTGCAACTTTAAACCAATGAACAAATGATTTTTTTAAGTGCACAGCCGAATTGGCGAATCGAAATACAGTTAAATCATATTTCAAAAAAGTAAAAAGCAAAGATACAAATATAGTTATCAATGCAGCCATGTGAAATTTATATTTAAGAATTTTAGAAATCACACTCTTCATTCAGCTCTCCACTCATCACAATCGCCAAAACGTGAATAATATATATCCTAAGATAAATATTATTCCTATTGACAATCCGATCTTTAATATTTTAAATATAAGTTTTTTCAATATCTTCATTTTTTACCTCTTTTTCAATTTTAGCCATTGACTTTTTTTGTATCTATTGTGTATAATAATATTAAGAAAAGGATTTAGTGACCGCCTTCGCGAGGAACGTTGAACGATGTACGAATTAAGTTTCGGGTGTTCGTCCTTTTCTTTTTTTGTGCTATTTTTTTATAATTTTCTTTACAGATTCTTTGTCATTATCTGAGAATTTCCAGCCTCGTAGCTTCTTACCAAAAGATGACTTGTTATATTTTTAAGGTGCTGCAGATTACTCCGAAGCACCTGTTTTTTTACTTGAACTTACGTTTGTTTTTTCTTATTTTAGTATATATTGCTGTGCCAAGCGCACTTATTCCAAGCAGCGCAATTATTGCCATGATAATGCCTACTACACTTGGAGCATCTGATGAACTGTCCTTTGCGTAATCGTAGCCATCCATATAGCCATCTTGATAAGTTTCCGTTAATTTATCAGACCAACCATCCGGAGCTTGTGCCATGCCTGCGAGCACACCTTTTTTATACGCAACATCTCCGGCCTCTGCATAGCCAGCGTCGTACCCGGCACTCACGCCTGATGCATATTCAGAGCTTAATGTGTTTGTATATTCTACACTATTTTTGTATTGCTCTATACCATATTGAACGCCTTCACTACGTATTTGATTCATCGCAGTAATGTGCTCCTCAGAAATCTTATAATTTTCTACTGCTTCAATCTTTGCAGCTTCTATGCTATTTGTATAATCGGCGCTTGCTTTATAATTAGCCATACCATCATAGGCACCGTCCCTGTAGCCTTCCATATAGTGACATCCCATTGGGTCGCTCAACGAGCCATTAGAATAGTAAATATAAAAATTCTCAGACTCATGTCCTTGTTCATAATTTGCTCCAGAAGTGACATTTCCTTCACCACTGCCATCTGAACCGGAACTTCCAGAATTACTTACGCTCTCACGTGCAACTATATCATGCACAATATTTGCTAAACTTGTTTCGTAAATAGACTTAAGCTCACTGTTGTATGTACCCAAGTATTCCATAAATCCTTGCTCTGATATAGCTGTTTCAGTGCTCGAGCATTCCTCTAAGTATGCATTCCATGCACTTGACATTTGACTACCAAGATTTTTGTCACCATTTTCAAGACCATAAACGTATGCTGATGCAAACGTGCTAACTATATTATCAAAATATCCTATATTTTGAATTGCATTATGTAAATCCGAATTATTTGTTTGCAAATATTCCATATATTCATTTTTAACTTCTGCAGTATCTCCTGAACCTACATATGTCGAAATAAACGATTCCCAAGTGTTGTTCAAATCATAGCCTATATCACTATTTAATTCTTCAATAGAAAGGGCGTTACAAGTACACCAGCCTGTATAATATCCATCTGTTTCATAAACTTTAATTACGTGATTATCATCACATTGTGGATATAAAATAGCCGTATTATATGAATTTTCGGCAAGATATAAAAGATTCTCTATCTGCATTTCTAAATTATAATTATTATTATAAACATTTTTCAATTCTTCGGACATTAATTCAAATACTTTACTTTTTTCAAATACAATAGGATTGGAATTTACATATGATGCAACTAAACCATTAATGTCATTAATATAATTTTCTTTTATATAAGTATGTGATGTATTGCACACTGTGCAAGTATATACATCATAATAAGTCCCTACTTCTACAGTAAACGTACAGCTCTCGCACGTTTCTGCTGAAACAGCAAGCGCCAGGCTGAACGCAAGCACTAAGCACATTGCTACAGTTATTAATATTTTCTTTTTCATTACTTCTTTTCCTTTCGCTTCTTAAAGACATTTACGATTTTTAAAACTATATTTATAATTATCAATATAACGATTATACAGAATATTATCATTAAAATTGTGTATATTTCTTGCAAAAATTCATTAACAGGGTCCGGAGGAATATACGGTGCCGTTACTCCAGTAATCGTATTCACAGGTGAATGAACAACAGCAAATATAGTAAGATTGTATCCATCATATAAATGCACCTCGAGAATATCAAACTGAGTTACGGCCGTCATCTCAACTACAAAACTACCTTCACCGTCAGTACCCACCTTATCTGGCCCAACACACTCGTCAAGTATATCATTCACTCCCGTTACGTGGTACACATTTTCATAAGTCTTATAATCTGTAGCAGAATAGCGAAAAAGAAACATTGTTGAATCACCTTTATAATCGGCTTTTATATTTTCCACGTCCTCAAGCGCTACATAGTATTTTTTGGAAAATTCTTCATTAGATAAATTGTATATGTCTATAGAATCAATTGTCTGAAGGTTCGAAAATGTTACTTCACCGTCTTGCTCAAAATCTTCACGAAAACAATTAAAAGTATAATCCCAAAGCGATGGAATCAAATATTCATATTTATTCAACGCATTTATTGTACTTGCCTGAAATAGCTCTGGATTGTCAAGATTGTAATGAGTATCATCAATACTTTCAAATAAATTTTCGTTCCAATTAAGACCATCTAAATATTCATTCATTTCGCGTGAAGAAATAACCATTTCAAGAGATTCAATAGGTTCTTTTTCTAAAAATACACCGGCTAAAATATGATGAACTATGCCATCATGATTGTCTTCATCAAAATAATCATGTCCTTTCGGTGCAAATGCGTCAGCATATTCACGTGCAGCTTGATAGTGTGAATACAAATTAAAATACAAAAACCAATCTCTATATTCAGCATTGTATACTGTATTAACCTGCGGAATAAATTTATCATAAACATCCTTTGATGTGGTTATAAGCATAGGAGCGAGCTTACACTCTCTCCAAACCGCACTTAAAGCTGTTAAATCACCGTATTTATTTATCATATCGTTTGATATATTAAACCAACAGCTTCTAAGGTCTTTATATAAACCATATTCATCCGTTTGGATGCGATAATATGTATGCTTGTCCTTAGTATTTAATTGCAAAACTGTATTCGGGTACTCAACTCTTGAAGCAAGATACCCATTTTCTTCATAAAAAAAGTGCTTTTGGTCCACTGCGAAATCCGTAGCTTCTGACGCACCATCAATTACTAACTCTATTCCACTAAAGTAATAATAACGCTCTTCCACCTTAGAGCCAACAGAAATGCCACTTGTTGGAATTTCAACTCTATATTTAAGTATTAAGCCGTTAGTGCTCTCGCCTGTTTCATTCGTTGAACCATATGTATCTACCAAAGATATGTGTGGCTTTTTAGTTTGAATGCCTTCAGATAAATACAAATTCGTTGAAAACTGAATAAGGTTGTTTTCAGAAGAAAAGGTTATATTTTCCATACGTGGATTATATACGTATATGTATAATGCATAACCGTCAAAATCGCCTTTTTCAAAATATTGCTCATAGCCCTGCTCGGTTACCGCAATAATTATTGGTGCTTCAAGCTTCGTTGTTGCCTTGTAATCGGCAAGCTTATAATGATTAAGAAAAACATACTCGAAATCGTAAGCAATATCCGTTTCGCTTAAATTTTCAACATCAAGCTTTATATTAGTTGCAAAAACAGGAACGGTCATTGCAAATAACATAATCACTACTATTATGCTGCTTAATAATTTTTTCATAATTCTCCTTTCCAAAAGATAAGGGGGAATTACTTCCCCCATACCTCTTATTTGTTGATAACGAAGAAGTCTCCAGCTTCCTCGCCTTCAATAAGTACTGGAGAAAATGTTACATTACACTCAGTCTTAGCACCAATGTTAATGTACACAGTTGCAGTTGCTTCCTCTTCAACCGTAAAAGTTGAGTCCGTGCCGAAGTCAGCGTAATAAGTGTTTTCACCAATTACAATTGCCATATTGTAACCGTTTTTTGAAGTACCTTTCACACCTGATGAGAAAGTGTAAGTGCCCTTTGCAAGAGTAAGCTCTTGAACCTTAATTTGTTGTGATTCCTCTGTTTCATTTTCACCAGAAATCTTAATTTGACCATTCTCAGTTACATCAATGGTATAACCCAGGCCGGTATTAAGGTCCTCAACGTCGTATGAATCAACCTTAATAAGGTTGTCCTCGTTCACGGAGCGAAGCTCCATGTCGTTTACGTTCCATGTACCGTTTGTTAAAAAACCAAATAACGTGCACAACGCAAAAGTTAATAGCACGCAAACAATAATAATTATAATTTTGTCCTTTGTTTTAGACATAATTTTACTCCTTTTAATTAATTTTTTGCCTTGCTCGAATACTCCCGGCTACGTCTCTCATTACGTATGCCTTTGCCATACCCAAGCACAGCTGCGGTTCTGCTGCCAAAACGGTTCGGTATAAGCTGACTGTCCTTCCAGCCCTGCTTGTATCCGACTTCGTATGCTTTTTGCCAATCAGACTTGGTATCTTTATAAAAGCTCTTGGTTTTTCCCCAAGCCTGCTTCGCTTTTTCCTTGACAGTACCATAACCTTTTTTTACTGATTCTTTAAAAGCCATAATGACTCCTTTTATTTATTTTTTATCAGAACCCGACTTTTCCAAAAACCTCACCGGCATTTTTTTCTACGTCAAGTCAAACAACGGATCATCCGCCGGCGGCTCCTCGCAGGAAACTCCATGAGTTGTAGCTTCATCGACCTTATCTCCAAGGATTTCAAAAGCAGTTACCTTTTTTGAATTGGTTAAATCAAAGTAAACATCAGCTCTTATACCGGGAACTATTTTATTTGAGGGACATACTTTATTATCGACCGTAATCCAGCCCAAAAGCGATTTTTCTTTGTTCTGAACCTTAACGGACGTAAAATGATATTCTTGTTGATTTTTAGGAGAAACGTCGTGTCTGACGTTTGCTTGAATTACTGTTACTACCATCTTTTTATTCCTTTCCGTTTTTTTCTTTTTGATTTATTATTCCTTTAAGCTGTCTGGATGCGCGGCTCTGAATAACGGAGTATTGAAAATTATGCATATATGGAAGCTTGCCTTCCTTGAGTGCAACGTCAACCTCGTGTACATCGTTATCGTTAAGCTCAGAGAGCATATCACAAATATCCTCTTGATAACTACGCTCATCCAGATTATCATTTTTTATCGCACAATATTGCGCGATACCTGCAAGAATGCGCTTCTTGCATCTTTTTAAATCCGAATTTCGCTCGAATTCTCTATACATTTTAAGAATTGCCGGGTCGGTATATTTGATCTTACAAGAGTGAATCCTTTTCCACCAATCCGTCATACTTTCCTTCCTTGTACCTTTATTATCGACAAAGCATACTGTTTTTTCAGTTAAATAATTTAAAAACTCTTTTTTCAAATAAAGAATTTTATATAAGCGCCGAAGTTCCGGCTCTCCTCGAAACTTAAATATGTTTTCGTCAATGCTTTTTTCACAGGAAGCATAAAATTTGCGCTTCGTTTGAAACTCTACATTGTTTATTACGGTTACTGGAGGCAAAAGGCCCTTGATCTTTTTTTCTATTTGAGGCGCATTATCCGAATTTTTGTAACATTGACGTATAAGCTCCTTAAGCATGTCCTTCGTTTCTTCGCTTTTTCCATACTGAATGTACCATTCGCACCTGCCGATTAATACACCGGTCACGTAAGATTTTAATTCAAAAGCGCGCCTGTATACATACCTGTCGTATTTCGAAATGAGCTTTTTTTCATACCAACGCTCTATAAAGAACGATTTATAATTTTGCTCGATAACCTCACGTGACTTATTATAAATACGCAAAAATATACTGTTTGATTTTCTGTTACCGAGCTGCAGCGTATTTATATCGACATCATCAGATATTACTCCAATAATATGAAACAGCTTAAGTTTAGAAGTTAAATGCTCCCTTAAATATTCCGTTGATAAATAGTCCGTGCTTCTTTGGATCAAGTTCGTGTGAAACGCATAGTCAATTCTGTTCTCCAAGGTGGAGTATACTTGTAAACCAAAAGTATCAGCTATTAGCTTTACATACTCGTACGATTTTTCTATAGCCTTAAACTCACCATCATAAATTAACATTCTTGTACGAAGCTGAACACATATTCTCGGAGTATCCTCGTTCATTATGTTATCGCAAATGAATACATCGAAGCATTCTCTCAACTGCAGGTGATATTGATAAATTGAAAATCCTGTCGGATGCACCTCGAGGCCACAAAATTCTATTACCTCTGAGAGATTATCTCTCTTGCGCTTTTTCAGTTCCTCAAGAGCCCGAACAAGACAAACAATCCCAGGATCCTCATTATCGCACTTATCATCCTTAATGTTTACAGAATAATAAAATGAGTCAACATGATGCTCGACACTTTTATTATTCAAATCAAACCATTCAAGCTGTTCTTCAGGCGAAAATTCATTAAACACTTCGCTTCTCTCTACACTATGTAAAAAACGTATTATATCACACCCTTCATTTTGTAGCCAAATTGATTTTGGCTACTTTTTTTGATTTACCTTGAAGCCATATACTAATTGACTCCAAGCCAAATTTAAAACGCTTTATGTAGGGGGCGTACTACAAACTCGCCCCCCAAGCCCTGTGTTTTTAGCTTTTCAACTCTTTTCCACAGGGCTTATAAAAACCTTTTGATAGCATTTTTCTAAGGCGGACGCAAGTCCTCCTCAGAAGTATCGTGCACGTACTGAAAAACAAAATAATCAGGCTTGCAGCATACAAGCTTTATATTTGAATTAGACGGATTCTCTGCAAGCTCTAAGACCGTATCATTAACAAACGTTTGCAAGGAGCAACCTATGTTAAGCTCACGGCCGTCCACAATTTTATATTGCAAAATTTGCATATTTTATCCTTTCAAAAGTGCCTAACGTGCACTTTTAAATGTAATATGTTATTTGTATCAATGAAAATAGTACGAACCTTAGCTTCGCACACGCTCGGCCAGGCGAACCATTTTTCGATTTTTGACGGAATTCCTTCATAACAAAGGGATTCCTTAGTAGGGCTATTTATAACATCCACAACAACATTACGACGAGCATCCAGGCAAGGAAGCACTTCGTTTAATATCATTTCTTTAATAATTCCCATAAATACTACTCCACCACATCAATTCCATATAATCTACAAAAATCTAAAAACTCTTCAAAATTATGGACAGTCTTATCAGCTGTTTTGTCATAAAAATCCTTAAGCTCCAGCCTGGAAAAGACATTCCTGCAGCCCATAAAAAGTGAAACATATCTTTTTGCAAAATTTATTTCTTTTTCCTGGATAGCATATGCAGCTCGTAGCTTTTCGATAGCACGACAATACATACCGGTGCGCTCCACTCTTGCACACTCAACCTTATCAACCATCCTTTTATTAGAAGCGATATAACAAAGCCTACAGATAAACTTAAGCTCCGGAGGATATAAATCCCCCTTTGGAGCATTTAAATCCTCGTCCTGTAATTTCATATTATCTTCCATAATTACCTCTCTGACGATGACAACCAACGTGCAAACGATGGAATCGATATTGAATATTGACCACCAAGACGAACTGCAGGCAATGGATTTCTCTTACGAGATATTGAAGAACGAACGCGACGTTCGTCGCAACCAAGAACATTAGCAACGTCTTTTACGTTAATTGCTGCTTTTCCTGGGAAAAGCTCAAGGAGCCTTTCAAGATTTATACGATAATCAGGTTTTTCCATGCTGCACTCCTATTTTCGATTTAAACATCTTTATAATATTTTCTTTTTTTACATAAGGTAAACCAATAATATATGAACCGTGCCCTCCGGTAACAAGAACGTCACCATAAACTCCTGGAATTTGCTTGTTTTCAGGAAGCTCATTCCTGGTGTCTCTACGTACAAACGTTAAGCAATCGGTAAATAATTTAATTGTGTCAACGGGCCCACCAAGACAATCTCGTATAGACTCTACCGTGCTATCAAGCCAAACGCTAAGAATACGCCCATCAGCACACAACTGTACTGCATTAATCCTTCTCATCGCAAATAAGCGCCTCCAAACGAACTCGAGTATAATCATCACCCTCGTCATAAAATGAATTAACAACACGATACAAACCACTGGTCATTGGTGTCTCAAGCCAAATAACTTCTCCATTCTCAAATTTTCCACTTAATAACAAGTCGCCACCAAAAATAGAGTCCGAATAATCTTGTTTTAAAAAATATGTACGAGCATAATACAAATTCTTGCCTGAACGACGGTTCAAGTAAAAATCAATAACACTAACTATCAAGCAAATCGAAAATAGTATTAATGAAACAATTGACAAAATCATAGTCGTCATATTTATTCCTCCTTCAATTCAATGTCCGTCACAGCTAAAGTTCCAATCGAATCATAATCAAACGGTAACTCTTCTACGTCACTACGCAATATTACTGCAGATGCAAACCCCTGAAGCAACACAATATTTTGAATAATATTATCTATCTGCGCGGGAACAAAACCATTTTTTAAATCATTTTTTATTGATTTGGGGCAATCTAAGCTTAAAAAGCAGATTGCATCATCCTCAAGGTCAACTGCTTTGTACCATATTGTACATGTATATAATTCTTTTTCCATTTTTTATTTTTCCTTTATTTTTTATTTATAATAATCAATTGGTACATTCGGATGCAGATTCTTAATCACCTCTTGGCGCTTAAGAAGCTCTGCATCCGTCGTTTGAAGGAGACTAAGCTTTTTATTTAAGTGGTCATAAAAACCAACCTTTGTAAGATAACGCATGTATATTGTTACCTTCTCAATTTTCCTTCCGTCTTGTGTTTTCTCTCCCGGCATATCCTAAACCTCTTCAAATGAAAAGTATTTCAAATTTGGAACAGTGTGCTTATGCCTGGCTAAACAATTTCTTCCAATACGGTCAATTGAGTAGTCAGACGTCAACGGATTATATATAAGTACACTCGTTCCATCAGGAAGTGCACTTGCTTCCTGCTTGGTGAGCTCCCACAGGGAGATTTCTACTCTTTTAGGCATTTTCACTCACCGCCTTTATTCCAATTTCAAAATAACTCTTTTTGTGCACTTCGCTGAAACATTCAGGTATCATGTCCAAATATTTCGATTCACATTTTGCATAGCTACCATAATAAATGACTTTATGACTATATAAGTCGTATAAGATAATAGTTGCTAAAGGTAAAGCCTCTTTTTTATCAAGCCGTTGTTTTATTGTTAGTTTTTTCATTTTTATTTTTTACCTTTATATATTGACAATTAATTTTTTTGTGATATAATATCACTAAGTAATGACTGACTTTCCGTAAGTCCCGGCTAATGTTTTCTAAAAAAACGTTTGGCACGTCATTACTTTTTATTTTTTTGTAAAAATTTATTTTTAGCTCTTCTTCCATATTCTAGAGCTGTAGAATAATTTCTTTTAGACATTTGACCTTTTCGCGTTCTACGCGAATAATTTTTTATTTTGTCAACTGTTCCCTGCCTTCTCATATAAGAATCAGCTCCTTTACCAAAAGGATCAAAATCAAGCTTTTTATTTGTCGAATTATTACCTTTTTTCACTTTTGTAGTAAAGCCTACAGACAAATAATTACCTTCAAATTCTTCCAAAATAACATGATTATGTCCACCATTCATATCACGATGCCTTTTAGTTATAATTTGAACAGTTTCATTTTTTGATTTTTTCTTTGAAATCAACCATCACTCCTTGACAACTTCTATCGATTAACTTATAATGTAATTGTAATTTCCCTACTTATTGCTATACTTTAAGAAAGGGGGATGCTGAACATGCTAAATTTAGATTTATGCAAATTATATGGTGTTGTAACTGCTTCCGGAAAAGTCACAAAAAAATTTCAAGAAGCAGTTTTAATGCTTGAAAATGGGTATAAATTTTCATATCGAATTCAGGAGTTTCTTGATCCTGATAAGCTCAGTACATATGAAATTTATCCAAAATCATCAAGATACATTTTAAATGTACTGCATGTAATTGGTTCTAAAGCAATAGCACTGCCTGAAGACCAAAAGAAAAATCGAAAAACAAAAGTTTATACTGTCAAGCTCACCAAAAAACAACAGGCGCAATTAGACGAATTAAAAAGTCTATGCAAATAACAGCATCCATGGAACACCTTCCAAGCTCAAGTTTGGAAGGTGTTTTCATTTTTTAATTAATTTATAAGCAGTTATTTGTAGACTTCAGCTGCTTATCTCCCCCGGGCTTGAGAAAGCTCGGGGGTTTTCTTTTTACTTGCGCTTTTTCAAACCATTTTTAAAGTTATAAAGAGAAGCTGAATCTTTTTGAGCATCTAAATAACCTGAACGATAAGCTTTCTGTGTATCTGTCAAAAGTATAACATCGTTATCCTTACCAAGCTTAACTTCACCGGCATTAGTAATCTTGCACTTGTTTTTTAATTCAGTAGCAAATTTCGCTCCCTTCTGTGAAGGATTTAGATAAACTCCTTTTCTACCTTTTTTGTAGTAAACTCTTTACCGCCAAACATAACTATTTCCTCCTTTCTCAATATTTATTTCACTCCGAGCTTTAGCTCAGAGATTTAAACAACAAAATAATTGAGCGGGACATCTAAAGCACGACAAATAGAAAAATATTCCTCTGCTTTAATTGTTCGATTGCCATTTAACATAGCACTAAAAGTATTAAATGGTATATGACACTTATGAGCTACAGAACCGATTTTATACCCGCGATTCAAAATATAATCTTTTATACGTTTTCCTAACATATGTGCCTCCAAAATTACAGAAATACTGTACTTGACTAAATTATAATACAGTTTTTCTGTAATGTCAAGAGAAAAAATAATTTTATTTCAGTTTTTCTGTAATTTTCTATTGATTTTCTGAAAATTACATTCTATAATGATGTTAGAAAATACGAAAGGATGATAGTATGTCAATTAAGGAAGAAATAGCCAAAAACATTCTTTTTTACAGAAAAAAATACGGCTATACACAAAGTCAGTTAGGTAAACTACTTGGCGTAAGAAACACATCTGTATCAAATTGGGAAACCGGTGACAATTCTATTGATATTGAAACGTTAATCAAACTTTGCAAAATTTTCAATGTTGAGTTAAATGATATGTACGGTCCATTTGGAAAAAAAGAAGAGTTCACAGAAAAAGAACGAAAAATAATTGAAGCTTACAGAGCAAAACCCGGAATGCAACCTGCGGTCGATACTTTGCTTTTAACAGAAAACAATACTTTAGCTAATGATATGAAATCAACTATTGAAAAAGTAACTACCCCTACAAAACAAAAATAATCTTCCCATATATTAGGGAAGATTGTGTTTTTATTTTTATAATTTATGAAACATAAGGAGAATTAAAATGTCACAAGAATTAAAATGTCCTATCTGCGGGGAACCGACTAACGTCTATATGGGTAATGCAAGAAAAGACAGACTTTGCTATAAACACGGAAGAATGGCTAACAAAGAAGAAATTAAGCTCAACGATAACGGTGAATACGTTGACAC
Organism: Clostridia bacterium; assembly: GCA_017937135.1. Classification (GTDB taxonomy): domain Bacteria; phylum Bacillota; class Clostridia; order Oscillospirales; family CAG-272; genus RGIG2000. The sequence continues at coordinate 43,303 of JAGBEE010000010.1, forward strand.
TGCCACAGGTGAAATACTTAATCCAAAACAAAAAACAAATTCAAAAATTGAATTTACACAAGAAGATTCACCAATGGTGATTAAATTTGATTCAGGAATAAAATGCATAACTTGCGGTTTTGAAACAAACGGAAAGCTTTTCTGTACAAGATGTTACAAAAAATACCATGACAAAGAAATTTTAATTAAAATCAAAAACTGTGTCGAAATAGAACCTCTTGATGAATCTTATGAAGGCAACTATGTATGTGACGATGGACACATTGTTAAAAGCATGGCAGAAAGAGATATTGACGACTATTTATTTGATAAACAACTTCGTCATGCATACGAACCTGAATTGAGATTAAAAGATAAAAACGGTAAATTTATAATAATTCATCCTGATTTCTGTGTTTTTGACAAAAATGACAAAGAAAAAATTCTTTATTACATAGAATACTGGGGATATGATGAAAACAATCGTGACTACACAAAAACAAAAAAATTCAAAACTGAATTGTATGAACTAAACAAAGTCACACTGATAAATATAAATGCAAAAACAGATTTAAAAAATCTCAAATCATCCCTTAAATTTAAAATTGAAAACTACGAAGAAGAAAAAAACAACTTTAAAGACTAAAAACCACCCCTTATGGAGTGGTTATCACACAAAATTCATTTTGTCAAGAAAGGAGGCTACAAGATGGGAAAATTGAAACGTCGAGCTGATGGACGTTATCAGAAAACGATTGTTGACAAGCGCACCGGCAAAAAAGTATATTTTTATGGAAAAACCGAAAAGGAAATTAACCAAAAAGTACTTGCTTATTCTGACAAGCAAGAAAATGGCGCTTCATTCTCTGAAGTAGCCTGTAATTGGTGGGACGAAGCCAATGAGAAATTAGCATACCAATCAACAAAAACATATAAGCCGGCTTTGAAAAGAGCAATTGAACATTTTTTAAATACTCCTATTAAAAAAATTACAACTAAAGATATTACTGTTTTTTTAACCAACCTTGCAAAGCAAGGGTATGCACAACGAACTGTACAAAACCAAAAATTAATTTGCAAGTTGATTTTTGATTTCGCAATTAACGAAAACAATATCGATTATAATCCCTGCTCTTATGCTAAGCTTCCCAAAGCTGCACCCACTAAAAAAAGAGCTGCAGCAAGCTCTCATGACGAAGAAATAATTAAAAAATCATATGACATTTGGCTATTCCCTTTCATAGCTATTATGACAGGTATGAGAAAAGGCGAAATATTGGCACTACAATGGCAAGACATAAATTTTGACGAAAATTTAATTTATATCACCAAATCTGTTTTTCACAAAGGGGATAAACCGTTTATAAAAGAACCGAAAACAACTGCAGGTTTTCGCTCCATTCCTCTGCTCGCACCACTAAAAAAAGTTTTTAATAATATTAAAAACAGAAAATCGACCGATTACATTATATCAGATGACGGTACAAAACCACTTACGAACAGACGCTTTATTACTTTGTATAATAACTTTAAAAAGCAAACCAATATTTCTTGCACAGCCCATCAGCTCCGTCACACGTTTGCAACAACCGCTTTCGAATGTGGCGTGCCAATTAAAGCAATACAAGAAATTTTGGGCCACACGCAAATTTCAACGACGTTGGACATTTACACAGATTTTCGTAAAGAATCTTTAAAACATGCTACAGACCTACTAAATGAAAAGATGTCATAAATTAGTCAAAAATTGCAAATAAACGCATACGATAAGCTTTCCAAATAAGTTCAAATCTCTCCTTCTCCGCCAAGAAAAACCTCAGTCGAACTATTCGACTGAGGTTTTTCAGTTCTATTTGCTTCGCAAGTTCTATTGAGCAAGCTCAGTGATATTACTTCGTAGTGATATTGTCTTCGACAGTTTAAAGTTACAAGAGCAAATAGAATATCACTTATTTTAGCTCGATTTTCATCTCACTTGCTATTGACATTTTATGCGCGCGTGTGTAAAATAGTTGTGGTATTTAGAATTTTTGAAGGGAGAGCCATATGAAGATACAGCTTAGCGATTATTTTAATTATAAAAAGCTACTTCGCTTTACGCTACCGTCAATTGTAATGATGGTCTTTACGTCAATTTATGGCGTTGTTGACGGACTTTTTGTTTCAAATATAGTTGGCTCAACCTCCTTTGCGGCAGTCAACTTCATAATGCCCGTGCTTATGATTTTGGGCGCAGTTGGCTTTATGTTTGGTACAGGTGGAAGCGCCTTAGTTGCAAAAACAATGGGGCAGGGTGAGGGCGAAAAGGCGAAAAGGCTATTTTCCTTAATAGTTTATACAACTGCAATAAGTGGCGCAATAATTGCTGTAATAGCTTTTATTTTAATGCGACCGATTGCCTCGCTTTTAGGCGCAGAGGGTAATATGCTTGAGGCTTGCGTAATTTATGGCAGAATAATTACAGTTGCCTTACCATTTTATATGCTACAATTTTTGTTTCAGAGCTTCTTTATAACAGCTGAAAAGCCAACGCTTGGACTTATAGTTACAGTAATAGCAGGCGTTACTAATATGGTGCTTGATGCGCTATTTATGGCAGGCTTCGGCTGGGGACTTGTTGGCGCAGCAGTAGCAACCGCGCTAAGTCAGGTGGTAGGTGGAATAATTCCTATATTCTACTTTATTTTTGTAAGGAATGGAGTATTAAGTCTTACAAAAACGAAATTTGACGGGCGAGCAATAGGTGCTGCGTGCATAAATGGCTCAAGTGAGCTAATGAGCAATATTGCAATGTCGCTTGTTAGTATGGTTTACAATGTACAGCTCCTTAATTATGCAGGCGAAAACGGAATCTCTGCATATGGCGTTTTAATGTATGTAAACTTTGTGTTTATTTCTGTATTTATTGGTTATTCAGTAGGAGCTTCCCCAGTTATTGGCTACCACTATGGCGCAGATAATTCAGCTGAATTAAAGAGTCTTCTTAAAAAGAGCCTTCTTATAATAGGCTCTGCCTCGGTGCTTATGTTTATAATTGCCGAGCTTTTAGCAGTGCCTGTGGCTGCGATTTTTGTCGGCTACGATATAGAGCTGTACGAAATGACGGTTACAGCATTTAGAATATCGTCATTTACATTCATCTTTGCAGGAATAGCAATATTTGGCTCATCATTCTTTACAGCATTAAACAATGGACTTATATCAGCCGTAATCTCATTTTTAAGAACACTCGTTTTCCAAATCGGCGCAGTACTACTGTTCTCATATCTTTGGGGGCTTGACGGAATATGGCTCTCAATAGTCGCAGCAGAGGTAATGGCAGTAATTATAACAATAATTTTCCTAATAACAAACAAAAGAAAATACAAATACTAAAAACAAAAGCACTTGACCACCGTCAAGTGCTTTTTTATTATTCCTTTTTTTCCTCTTTGAAATGCTTAGTGCCCTTTGTGAGCGATAAAATTAGTGGCGTTAGAGCAAATAGAGCGATTATGTTTGGTATAACCATAAGGTTATTAAACATATCTGAAAGCTCCCAAACTAAGTCGTTTGACAAAAGTGAGCCTGCAAATACGAATGCAATTGAGATGATTGAATATATAATTGTTGATTTTTTGCCGAAGAGATAGGTAAAGTTCACCTTGCCAAAGAAGTTCCAGCTGATAATAGTTGAAAACGCAAAGAAGAATAAGCAAATTGCAACAAAAATATTGCCTATATCAGCGCCAACAGGGCCAAAGATTTTTGAAAAGGCATCGCTAAAGGCCAACTGCACCATATTTGTTTTATCAACGCCTATTGCGCTTCCACCTGCCAAGACTCCGTCGCCTGCATAAAGGCTTGAAATAACTATAAGGGCAGTCATTGTAAGCACTACAAAGGTGTCAATAAACACGCCTATCATAGCGACAACGCCCTGGTCGTGCGGCTTTTTTACATTTGCCATTGCGTGTGCGTGGGGAGCTGAGCCCATTCCCGCCTCGTTAGAGAAGAGTCCTCGCTTAACGCCTTGGCCAATTGCCATTTTAAAAGCCGTACCAATTCCACCGCCGATAATTGCGTTTGGCACAAAGGCATATTTAAAGATAAGTCCGAATGCCTCAGGAACGTTTGTGATATTTACACATAGCACAACTATGCCACCAAGCAAATAGAATAGAGCCATAATTGGCACTAATTTTTCGGTAACAGATGCAATTCTTTGAATACCACCTATAAATATAATTCCTGCGATAAGAGCTACTATAATTCCGACAACCCACATAGGAATATTGAGTGCACTGTTGAAGTTTGAGGAGATAGAGTTCGACTGCACCATGCTACCCATAAAGCCAAGGGCAAGAGTTGCGGCAACAGCAAAGAAGCCAGCTAAGAATTTTCCACCCTTTCCTGTAAATATGTGCTTTATATAGTAAACAGGGCCACCCGAAACCGTTCCATCCTCGTCGGTTTGTCTTGTTTTTTGAGCTGTAACAGCCTCGGCATAGCTTGTTGCCATACCGAAGAAGGCAATTATCCACATCCAAAATATAGCGCCAGGGCCACCAATTAAAATTGCGCCACAAGCACCTACTATATTTCCTGTGCCGACCTGTGCGGCAACAGCTGTTGCAAGCGCCTGAAAGGAGGAAAGCCCACCCTTTTGCTTGCCACCCTTTAGTGACATTTTGCCAAATACGTTCTTCATCCCCTCGCCAAAGCACCTTATCTGGACAAAGCGAGTTCTAATTGTAAAGTATATTCCTATTCCTACAAGTAATATAATTAAAATGTAGTCGGAAAGACATGCGTTTATCGTTGATACTATTTTTAAAAGTGTTTCCATTTTCCCTCTTGAAGCGTTACATAATTGTCTGGTCGTTAATGATTAGCTTAAATTCAAGCTTCAATGCCTTTGCAGCCTTTTTGCACATAAGCATACGGTTTAAAAAGATTTCAAAATAGTCCATAACAGCGCTAATTTCAGTATCAATTTTTAGCTTTAGCGCAATTTCGGTCTTTTCCTCGTTTATCTCAATGTCCGATTCATAAACAGAGTAGTTAACCCTGTCGTGAATATCAAATTTAGTCCTGTCAATATTTCTTACCCTTGTGCGCCTAACGTCGCTTTTGTCAGCGATTATAAGTGCAGCGGCAACGACGTTTACAGCCTCGCCCTCGCCCTCGTCGTGATTTCCAATAGCTGAAACTATTGTTGCAATATCCTCAGCCTCCATATTTAAGTTATCAAGAATACGAAAAGCCATAACAGCGCCAGACTGCGAGTGCTCGCGCCTGTTTACAATATTGCCAATGTCGTGTAGGTGAGAGGCTATCTTTACAAGCTCAATATCCTTGTCACAGTAGCCAAGTGTTTTTAAAATATATTCAGCGCGTGAGGCAACAAGTCCAACGTGCGCGAGGCTATGCTCGGTAAAGCCAAGAGCTAAAAGCGATTCGTCAGCCTTCTTTATATAAGCCTTGATTTTTTCATTATGCTTAATATCGTTATAGGTTATCATAATTTACTCCCATTTGTAATATATATGTATTTTACCATACATTTTAAGCTCTTGCAACTTATTTTTTATTGTATGCCAATTGTCATTTTGCACAAATTTTAATAAAAAATAATAAAAAAATAAACAATTTGCACAAAAAATATTGCAACTGTAAATAAATTGTGCTACAATTAAAAATGTAATAATTACCGACACCGTCGGATATGTGCAATAATTTAAGCGTTGCACATTTAAAATTAACAGAAACGAGGAAAAGTACAATGGCAAAATTCATCACAAACAACATCAGAAACGTGGCAATTATCGGTCATAGTGGAAGTGGTAAGACTGCAACTATCGAGTCAATGCTCTTTAAGGCTAAGGCAACAGACCGTCTTGGTAGAATATGTGACGGAAATACTGTTTCCGACTACGATAGTGAGGAAATAAAGAGAGGAATTTCAATAGGACTTTCCGTTGTTAATCTTGAGTGGAACGGCGTAAAAATCAACCTTCTTGACTGCCCGGGCTTCCTTGGCTTTGCAGGTGAGGTAGCAAGCGCATTAAGAGTAGCAGATGCAGCGCTTATAAATATTGATGCAAAATCAGGCTTGGAGGTTGGCGCTGAAATTGCGTGGTACAACTCCAAGGAGGCAGGCTTGCCAAGAGCCTTCTTTATAAATAAATGTGACGACCCCGACGCTGACTTTGATAGAGTATTTAATCAATTAAGAGAGGAATTTGGAAACGCGCTTTGTCCTGTTTTCATTCCTATTAAAGAGCCAAACGGAACAATGATGGTTGACTTAATGACAATGAAGTGCTTCCGTTATCTACCAAATGGTGAAAGACAAGAGGAGGAAATGACTCCATCTCGCTTGGAAATTGCAACCAAGTATGAGGAAATCTTTATGGAGGCAGTTGCTCAAACAAACGAGGAAATGCTTGAAAAGTTCTTCGGTGGCGAAAGATTTTCCAAGGAGGAATGTGCTCTTGCCCTTCACGAGGGTATGATTACAGGCGCAATTGTTCCTGTATGGTGTGGCTCCTCTGAAAATATGAGAGGTATTTATTCCATTCTTACAGCAATGGCTGAGTCCTTCCCAAGACATACTGCTAAAAAGGTTGAAATGGACAACGAGGGTAATGATTTAGCAATTGAGCGCGAGGGCGAATGTAAGCTATTCGTATTCAAGACAATAGCCGACCCATTTGTTGGTAGAGTATCGTTCTTCAAGGTTATGAATGGCGAGCTTAAAAAGGATATGGTTCTTAAAAATACAACCACAGGGTCGAGCGAAAAGTTTGCAAAGATATATACAATATGTGGTAAAAAGCAAACAGAGGTTGACTCACTCGCTTGTGGCGATATAGGTGTAATTTCTAAGCTGCAAAATACAAATACAAATGATACTCTTTGCGAAAAATCAGACACAGAGTACAAGAAAATCGAATTCCCTGAGGCAAATATGACAATGGCAATTAAGACCGACGGTAAGGACGAGGATAAGGTTGCCAACGCAATAGCTAAGATTCTTGACGAGGACAAAACCGTTAAGTATGAAAACTTTGCTGAAACAGGCGAATTGCTCCTTAAGGGTATTGGCGACGTTCACCTTGATACAGTTGTTTGTAAGCTCAAAAACAGATACGGTGTAAATATTTCTCTTGAAACACCAAAGATAGCATACAGAGAAACCATTAAGAAAACAGTAAGCGTTGAGGGCAAGCATAAGAAGCAGTCTGGTGGCGCAGGTCAATACGGTCACGTTAAGATTACCTTCTCACATAGCGAAAACGACGGCTTGACATTTACTCAAAGCGTTGTTGGAGGAGAGGTGCCAAAGGGCTATTATCCGGCAGTTGAAAAGGGTCTTTTAGAGGCTATGAATTCCGGAGTATTGCTTGGCTATCCAATGGTTAATTTGGCAGCTGATTTGACAGGTGGCTCATACCACGATGTTGACTCAAATGAAATCTCCTTTAAGCTCGCTGCAAAGCTTGCTTATAAGGAGCTTACAAAGGCATCACCAACACTCCTTGAGCCAATTGGCACACTAAAGGTTAGCGTGCCCGAGAGTATAGTTGGTGACATAATGGGCGATTTGAATAAGCGCCGTGGTAGAGTAATGGGTATGGAGCCAGATGTACACCGTCCAAAATACACAGTAGTTGAGGCAGAGGTGCCAAAGGCTGAAATGGTTGACTATGTAATTTCACTCCGTGCAATGTCACAGGGTAGAGGTAACTTTACATTCCACTTCGTAAGATACGAGGAGGTTCCTGCACAAATCGCAGCTAAGGTTGCTCCCTGCGCAGTTGAAAAATAATAAGTAAAATGGCGTGGTGCTCATTTGGGCGCCACGCTTCTTTTATACTTGTAGTACAGGGGTTTGCTCGTTCTTATGCACCTTCGGTGATGCCATACAATGCGCCAAATTGATTCCATACACGCTACCGCGTGATTACGATGTTAGCCTCCATCTGATGAGGGAGGTGGATTTTGCGAAGCAAAAGACGGAGGGAGAGATAACGCAAGCAAAGGATTCTTTTCTAATTACAACAGTGTAGTATTTGGAAATATGTAAATTTATAATAGTAACTTTATTTTA
>JAGBEE010000011.1 GCA_017937135.1 Clostridia bacterium
AAAAGTTATAGCAGAAAATGGATTAACAAATATATATTCAATAGATATTCAAAAAGCTGCTTATAATAAAAAAATTGAAATAATAGCCAGTGTTGCAGGAGTTAGTGCATTATTAATAGTAAGTTTGGTTAAGCTTTTTTGCTGTTTTTCTCTCTTATTTGTTTTCAAAAAATTAACATTTATGTGAAAAAAATAACTATTTTCCAAGCATTATTTTTATAATTTCCTTGTCAGTTAAGCTCATTCCGACGCTTGCAAGCCTTCCAACATTATTTATAGTTTTTTCAACACCCTTTGTAACTATTCCCTCACCTGAATAAAATTGGTGACCACTTTTCATCATTTCATAGCCCATAATTCCAGCCTCAACAGCCATTGCTATTTTTGCAGCGCATGATGATTTTGCACCATCACAAATAGTTCCTGATAAAATAGCAAGAGAATTTACAAGAGTGTGGGCTATTTCATAGTATCCACCACCGTCGAGATAAGCAATACCACAAGCAGCTCCACAGCCTGCGCTTATAGCTCCACAATAGGCAGATAAGCAGCCAATGCCTGTTTTTTGATGAATTGTTATAAGGTCTGATACAATTAAGGCTCTTATAAGCTTGTCCCTTGAAACACCCTTTTCCTCGGCGTAAACGATAACAGGAACTGATGCAGTAATACCTTGGTTTCCACTTCCTGAAATAATACATACAGGTAATTCACAGCCATTCATTCTTGCATCACTGCCACCGGCAGAAAGAGCCCTTGCCTTATTTCTTACATCATTTGAGCCTTCAAAAAGAGTTTTACCAATGGATGCGCCCCACTCCTTTTTAATGCCCTCATTTGCAATTGCCATATTCATTGAAATTTGTCTTTCAATAATCGGGTAAAGATTATCAAGCTCTACTGTGTTAGCAAATTCAATAATGTCCTCAATATTTAAAAGAGAGCGATTTGTACCTTCCCCTTCAACTATATCAGAGGGAGAAAAATAGTTTTCTGTAACATCAATATCGTTAACTATAACACTAACAACATTTGTGTGTCTTTTTACAAGATGTGCCTTGGCGTGCTTTCTTTTGTATGTACCCTCAATAGCTATTTCAAATTGATTTTCGGTATCAAGCTCGTAAATTTCAATATTTACTCTTTTTTGATATTCCTTAATTTTTTCAATATCCTCGCTATTTAAGGCACACAAAACCTCAAGCCTTTTTTGTGGAGCGCACGCTATAATACCTGCGCAAACAGCAGAATTGATACCGTGCATACCACCCGTTAGTGGAACAATAACGCTTTTTACGTTTTTAATTATATTTCCACTAAGACCAATGCGAATATTTTCTGGGTAAACACCTAATGCGTGAGAAATAATTGAGGATGCGTATGAAATGGCAATTGGCTCAGTACAGCCCATTGCGGGAATAAGCTCCTCCCTTAGTATTTCCGTATAGGTAGAAATAATTTCGTTTGAAAGCCTTGACATAAAAGCTCCTCTCAAAATATTTTTACTTTAAAAAAGTGAATTTTGCCCTTGGAGTGTCTATAATTTTAGTTTTTTCTTAATTATTCAGCCTTGAAATTAACACAGCCATCAACATAAAGAGTGTCTCCCTCTTTAAATGGAGCTGCCTCTAATGCTTGAATATTTGGCTGAATATCCATTTTACCATAGTAGTATGGGTGAGTATAGCCCTTTTCATATGTAAATGAGCAATTTTCAAGTGTTACATCACAAACGTTATTATCTCCAACTATAATAGAAGGATTTTCCTCTATAAATTTGCAGTCCTTAATTTTAACGTTTTTGATTTTTCCCTTTGCATTTTTAGCGCAGACAACAAAGCCCTCGCCCTTTCCCCACCAATAGCCTGCGTGGATTTGAGTTTTAGCTTCTACATTTTCAATAAGAACATTTTCAACAATTCCATCATCGCCCGAGAAAATTGAAATACCACGGTTAGATGGTAAAATCTTTATATTTTTAACTACAACGTTTCTTACGTGGCTGTAAAGATGTCCAAAGCGAATAGCAGCTGAGCGAGAGGACATAAGACAGTCGGATATTTCCATATTCTCACACACTCCGTCGCGATTTGTAATACAGGTTGCTGCAAAGCAGTCATCGCCACAAAGGAAGGTTGAATTTTTAACTACAATATTTTTTGAGGCTGTAAAGTGAACGCCATCGTTATTTGGTATTCTTACGTGGTTATCAACGTAAACCGAGTCAACTAAAATATTTTCACAGTTTGAAAATACCATTGTCCAACAAGGAGAATTAAACACCTTTATATTATGAATTCTAAGGTTTTTACAATTGTTAAAAAAGATAGGCTGTGTAGGTCTTTTCTTTATAGCAATAACCGTTTGCTCTACAAATGCCTTGTTCATTGTGTCAGGGTCTAAATAGTCGGGTAAATATGTATCAAAATCAACGAAGGCATCGCCACTTAATTGAATTACGCCACCACCTGTAATCTCAATATTATTACAGTCAAGAGCGTAAATAAGCGACACTGTGTCTATCATTTCGTTGTGATAGAAGCCGTTTGCACGATAATGCTCAATATTTCTTGAGCCACAAATTTCAGCTCCCTTATCGATTTTTAAAACCATATCTGATTTAAGAGAAATAGTACCTGTTAAAAACGTTCCATTTTCAAAAAGAAGAGTATCTCCGCTTTCAAGCGAATCAATAGCATTTTGAATAGCGACTGTATTAAGAGTGCATCCGTCACCCTTAGCGCCAAAATCCTTTACGTTTACAATTTTCATAAATATATTCTCCCTAAATTTTATTTTGTGTTCAAATAGATAAGTAAAACTGAAATATCAGCAGGGCTAACACCGCTTATACGAGAGGCTTGACCTAAGGTTAGTGGCTTTACCTTGTTTAATTTTTGTGCAGCCTCTATTCTTAGCCCCTTAATTTGTGAGTAATCAATATCCTGACTAAGAGGTTTTCCCTCTAATTTTTCCTGCTTTGAAACCTCTATTAGCTGTTTTTTTACATATCCGTCATATTTTATATCTGTCTGTGCTGTAAAAAGAACTGACTTTTTAAGATTTGGTCTTTGAGGGTCAAATTTTTCGAGCTTGTAAAGGTCGAGCTGTGGTCTTTTTATAAGCTCTGCAAGTGACATAGAGGTATAAAGCTCAGTTGTCCCATTTTGTAAAAGAACCTCGTTAATTTCATTTGACGGGTGGATAATAACCTTATTAAGACGATTTTTTTCGTCCTCAATTTGCTTTCTTCTCTTTTCAAAATGTGCCCATTGCTCATCATTAACAAGACCAACCCTTCTGCCAATTGGAGTTAAGCGTAAATCTGCATTGTCCTGTCTTAAAAGCAAGCGATATTCCGAGCGAGAGGTCATCATACGGTAAGGCTCGTTTGTTCCCTTGGTTACGAGGTCGTCAATAAGAGTTCCAATATAAGAGGATGAACGTGGCAAAATCATACACTCCTCGCCCTTAATTTTAAGAGAGGCGTTTATTCCTGCCACAAGTCCCTGCGCCGCAGCCTCCTCATAGCCAGAGGTGCCATTAAACTGTCCTGCACCATAAAGACCACTTATTTTTTTGTATTCAAGAGTAGGTAAAAGCTCCTGTGGGTCGGTACAGTCATACTCTATTGCATATGCGTATCTCATTACGACTGCGTTTTCAAAGCCCTTTAAGGAGTGGAGCATTTTCATTTGCACCTCAATAGGCATAGAGGTTGAAAAGCCCTGTATATACATTTCCTTTGTGTCGCTACCCATAGGCTCAACAAATAGCTGATGTCTTTCCTTATCGGCAAAGCGAACTATCTTGTCCTCTATTGAAGGACAGTAGCGAGGGCCTGTTCCGTGAATATTTCCCGAATACATAGCACTCTTTTTTAGGTTATCTCTTATGATTTGATGTGTATTTTCGTTGGTGTAAGCAATATAACAGGGTAATTGCTCCCTTAATGGATATTCATTCTCGGGTGTTGACCACGAAAATGGAAGTGAATCGTTTTCTCCCTCTTGAATTTCGAGCTGAGAATAATCTATTGAGTCCATATGCACTCTTGCAGGAGTTCCCGTTTTAAAGCGCATCATAGAAATTCCTTCTCTTTTTAATGCATCTGTTAAAAACGATGCGTGCATAAGTGAGTCGGGTCCGCTTGAATAGCAAATATTACCTGTGTGAACAACTGCGTTAAGATATGTTCCTGTTGCTAAAATTACAGCCCTTGTTTTATATTCCTCACCAAGACGAGTTACTATTTTATCGACACACCTTGCGCCATTTTCCTCTTTTGTTATTATGTCGGCAATTTCTGCCTGTACTATTCTTAGGTTTTTGGTGTTTTCAAGAGTAGCCTTCATAATGGAGCGATACTTCATTCTGTCTGCCTGTATTCTCTTTGAATAAACAGCAGCCCCCTTACCAAGATTTAAGGTTCTTGTTTGGAGCGTTACCATATCGGCACAGCGTCCCATTTCGCCACCAAGAGCATCTATTTCGTAAACCAAGTGTCCCTTTGCAGTTCCACCAATTGATGGATTACAGGGTAGATTTGCAAGCGCATCAAGCGACATTGTAAAAAGAATGGTATTCATTCCCATTCTTGCAGAGGCAAGCGCCGCCTCTATTCCTGCATGCCCTGCGCCAACAACACAGACATCAACTATATTTGACATAATACCACTCCTTTCTACATTCAATGCGTTGCATTGATTCCATACACACTACGTGTGATTCCATACACGCTATCGCGTGATTATGTTAGCCTCCATCTGACGAGGGAGGTGTCAACCGAGAGGTTGACGGAGGGAGAGAGCTACAGACAAATGTATCTATATAAATACACACTCCCCTGAATTTGTTTTTTATTTCATAGTTGGTAAATCTTATTACTTTTATACCAATGCTTTCAAAATAAGCAGTTCTTATTTCGTCATATTCCTTTTGTTCTTGCGTTGCGTGTCCGTTGCCGTCTATTTCTACGACCAAGTGCGCCTTGGCACAATAAAAATCTGCTATATAGTGTCCTATCGCCTTTTGCCTTTGAAATCGCACAGGATAATCTCTTAAAAAATCATACCATAAGTGCTTTTCTTCAGGCGTCATATTTTTACGAAGGGCTTTTGCCAAGATTATATTACTCTTGTCATATTCTTTCATTTTCTCTCCCTCCGTCTTTTGCTTCGCAAAATCCACCTCCCTCGTCAGATGGAGGCTTGAGATGATATTATACAATGCTCTGCATTGATTCCATACACACTGCGTGCGATTCCATACACGCTATCGCGTGATTATGTTAGCCTCCCTCGTCAGATGGAGGCTTGAGGCGATATTATACAATGCGTTGCATTGATTAAATGCGTGATTTATTTATGATATTTAGTACCGTTTATAATAGAGAGGCTACGGTAAATTGCCTCATACAAGATTACTCTAAGGAGCTGGTGGGGGAAGGTCATTTTTGACACAGAGAGCTTAAAATCTGCTCTTTTCTTAACCGTGTCGCTAAGTCCAAAGGAAGAGCCTATAATAAAGGCAATTTCGCTATGCCCCTCTAAAGTAATTTGTGAAATTTTACCTGCAAGCTCCTCGGAGCTTAGCTCCTTGCCCTCAACGCACATAGCGATAACATAGGATTTTGGAGAAAGCCTTTCAAGAATTTTCCTTTCTTCTTGAAAAAGACCTTGCTTTATTTGATTTTCTGTGGGGTTGTCGGGCAGCCTTTCCTCTTTTAAAGAAACCTGTTCAACCTTACACCAAGCGCCAAGGCGCTTTTTATATTCGTCAAGGGCATCACGAAGGTATTTTTCCTTCAAGTCCCCTATTGAAATTATTTTAATAGTGAGCATGGGGTGCTCCTTAGTTTGTTTTTTCGTCAAGTATTTTCTGAGCTGACGACATTATTGCAAGCTTGCCACTCTCATAGGTAATAGAGCCTTGGAAAAACGCAGTATATGGTGGGCGCACGGGTCCGTCGCAGGAAAGCTCAATTGAAGAGCCCTGAGTAAATGTGCCCGCTGCCATAATAACCTCGTCACTATAGCCAGGCATAGCCCAAGGCATAGGAGTAACGAAGGAGTCAACTGCGCTTGCAGACTGTATTCCCTGACAGAACTTAATAAGTCCCTCGGGGTAGCCAAATTTTACTGTTTGAATTATATCTGAACGAAGCTCGTTATACTTAGGAGAAACATCAAAGCCAAGAGCCTCAAACATATAAGCTGCAAAATGCGCTGTTTTCATAGCCTGCGAAACGACGTGAGGAGCTAAGAAAAAGCCCTTGAATAGATTTCTGTTTTGTCCAAGAGATGCGCCAACCTCACAGCCTGTGCCAACAGAGGTTAAGCGATATGAGGCAAGCTCAACTGCACGCTTAGTGCCTGCTATATAGCCACCGCTTTCGGCAATTGCTCCGCCCGGGTTCTTAATTAAAGAGCCGATAATCATATCAGCGCCAACGTGCGTTGGCTCTCTTGTTTCGCAAAACTCACCGTAGCAGTTGTCAACAACGACATAAGCCTTGCTCCTTGCGTGGGTGAAGGACGCAATTTCACCAATTTGGTCAATTGTGAGCGTGGGACGGTTAAGATAGCCCTTTGAGCGCTGTATGAATACAACCTTTACCCTGTCGCCATACTCGCTTAGCTTTTTTTCTATCTTTTCAAAATCTATTTTTTGGTCCTTGAAGTCAACCTGGTCGTATTTTACACCGAAGTCGGCAAGTGAGCCATCTCCGTTTGCACCATTTAAGCCGATAACCTCGCAAAGCGTGTCGTATGGCTGATTTGTAACGGAGAGCATAACGTCACCCGGGCGCAAAAGTCCAAAAAGACCTATTGTCAAGGCAGTGGTTCCGTTTGGAATGGTGTGGCGCACAAAAGCGCTTTCAGCACCGAAAACGTCAGCATAAATTTTATCAAGCGTATCTCTGCCTATATCGTCGTAGCCATAACCCGTTGTGCCCGAAAACATAGAGTCGGAAACACGGTGCTTTTTGAAGGTGTCAAGGACTCTTTTTGTATTTTCAAAGGAAATTCTATCAATTTCCTTATATATATCGGCAAGAGCTATTTCTGCCTCGTTTGCAATATTTAAAATTTTTTCAGAAAACATTTTAACCTCGTTTTAACCTTTTATTAGTCCTTGGGAATGCTTTTGAGTCTTTTCATTCTGCCGAAAAGACCCCTTTTGTAGTAGTCCCAGCCCTTTTCCCAAAGCTCTGTCCTATATGAGCTTTGATAATAGATTTTTAACTTAGGACTACAATTAAAAAATGCTTCCTTGCATATTTTTCTTACGTTGTAGGGTATAGTAATTTCCTTTAAGGAAACACAGCCCTCAAAGGCGCGCTCCTCAATAGTGTAAAGCGTGGTTGGAAGCTCTATTTTTTTTAGCTGAGCGCAATTTTTAAACGCCTCCTTGCCTATTATCTCTACTCCGTAGGGAATAGAAATTTCAGTAACAGCCTTAGCGCATCCCTTAATAACTCCGTTTTCAAGAGTTATTGCCTCCTCCCTCTCGTTTAGCTTAAAAAGCTCCTTGCGAGCAAGCGTGTAGCCACGAGATAAAGCCAAGCGATATAGCTTAGATATTTCCGGTATATTCAAGCCAAGGGGGGACGGAATTGTTTCATAGTGATACATTCTGGCTAAATTATATGGTGCCTCGGCGCTTCCGTAAAGCGACGCTCTTTCATAAAGAGATTGCGCCTTGTATATATCAAGTGGGACCCCTCTGCCATTTTCATAAAGAATAGCAAGCGCGTTTAGGCAAAGCGGACAATGTAAATCCTTGCCCTTTTCATACCACTTTGAAGCCTCGTAGTAATCCTTATCAACGCCTGTGCCATTTTCATAAGCCACACCTAAATTGTAAAAGGCGAAGGTGTTATTTTTGCCTGCGCTAAGGCGATAATATTTTAGCGCATCTCCAAGGCTTTTTTGAGTGCCAGCTCCCTTTTCATAGCAGTAGCCAAGATTACATTCGCAGGGCGCATAGAGCGCATCTGCCCCCATTTTAAAAAGCCTAAATGCTTCCTCGGGGTCCTTTTTTGTTCCAACTGCCAAAAGGTACGCTCTGCCAAGGGATTCTATTGACAAAGGATTTTCCTTTGCGAAGGCACGCTTGTAAAGCTTAAAGGCCTCCTTGTAATCCGCCTTTGTGCCGATGCCGTATTCGTAGCAGATGCCAAGACTGTTCATACAGTAGGCACAGCCAATATCGCTGCCGAGCGACAAAAGCTCAAAGCCCTTCTCTGTGTCCTTTGGCGTACCCTTGCCCTGTATGTATGCAATTCCAAGATAATTATGGGCGCGAGCACAGTTAGAGTTGTATGCCTCCTTTATAAGTGAAAAGCCATACTCCTCGTTTTTTTCAACATAGCACCCGTTTAGATAGCAAAGACCAAGGGCGCATTTTCCGAGAGGAGAGGACATAGAGTCGGCTTTTTTAAAAAGCTCGTATGCTTTTTTATAATCCCTTTCGACAAAAATACCATAATAATAGCAAAAGCCAAGCTCGCAAATGGCATCCTTATTGCCACTATTAGCAAGCGCCTGATATTTTAAAAAGGTGTTCTCCATACTCTCCTCCCTCTAAAGTTTAAATTTTATGCTTATTTACTAAGCTTTGCCTGGGCCTTAAGTCTTAATTGAGTGTTAAGTATTTTCTTGCGTAAGCGAAGTGATTTTGGAGTAACCTCGATAAGCTCATCCTCGCCGATATACTCAATTGCCTGCTCAAGCGACATAATTCTTGGCGGTGTTAAAATAAGAGCCTCGTCAGCGCCCTTTGAGCGAATAGCTGTCAGGTGCTTTTTCTTGCACACGTTAACAACAATATCCTCCATCTTAGGACATTCACCAACTATCATTCCCTCATAAACAGGAGTTTGAACTCCAATAAACATTGCGCCTCTGTCTTGGGTATTGAAAAGACCGTAAGAGGTAGCCTCTCCATCCTCTGATGCGATAAGCGAGCCTGTAAATCTTGTAACAACCTCGCCCTTAAATGGCTGATAGCCATCAAAGAGAGTGTTGAGAATACCCTCGCCCTTTGTATCTGTCATAAATTCGCTTCTGTAGCCGAAAAGACATCTTGAAGGAATTAAATATTCAAGTCTTGTGCGCGAGCCGGCCTTACCCATTTCAAGAAGCTCGCCCTTACGCGCGCCGAGCTTTTGAACAACTGCTCCAACGCTCTCGTCCGGAACGTCAATTGACACTCTCTCCATTGGCTCGTGTAATGTGCCGTCGATGGTCTTATATAGAACTCTTGGGGTTGAGCAGCAAAGCTCGTAGCCCTCGCGACGCATAGTTTCGATAAGTATTGAAAGGTGCATTTCGCCTCTGCCCGCAACCTTAAAGGAGTCGGTTGTGTCACCGTCGGTAACTCTTAGTGAAACGTCCTTAAGCGTTTCCTTGTAAAGACGGTCTCTGATTTGACGGGAGGTTACAAATTTGCCCTCCTTGCCTGCAAAGGGGCTGTCGTTTACAGAGAAGGTCATTTCCATCGTGGGCTCCGAAACCTTTACAAATTCAAGTGGCTCAATTGCCCCGTTTACGCAAAGAGTATCACCGATTGATAGCTCCTCAACGCCTGAGAAGCAAACAATATCACCAACAGTAGCGCTTTGAACCTGCGTTCTTGAAAGACCCTCGAACTGATAAATTGAAATAATCTTTGCGCGTCTTGGCGCATCCTCGGAGTGGTAGTTTGCTACCATAACCTCTTGGTTAACGCTAAGTGTACCACGCTCAATTCTACCAACTCCTATCTTACC
Source organism: Clostridia bacterium (assembly GCA_017937135.1). Classification (GTDB taxonomy): domain Bacteria; phylum Bacillota; class Clostridia; order Oscillospirales; family CAG-272; genus RGIG2000. Next base: position 9,776 of record JAGBEE010000011.1, read on the forward strand.
AACGTAGTCGTTGTAGTCAATAGATGAAACGAGTAGCTGAAGTGGCTCGTCCTCCTCTCCCTCGGGACAGGGTATATAATCTATAATAGTACCAAGAAGTGGCTTTAGGTCTGTGCCCTCTACGTCAGGTGAGAAGGAGGCTGTGCCTGCTCTGCCTGAGCAGAAAAGCATAGGTGAGTCAAGCTGCTCATCTGTTGCGTTTAAGTCTATAAGAAGCTCCAAAACCTCGTCGATAACCTCGTGCACACGCGCATCAGGACGGTCGATTTTGTTAACGACAACTATGATTCTGTGATTTAATTCCATTGCCTTACGAAGAACGAATCTTGTCTGTGGCATAGGACCCTCTGCTGCGTCAACAAGAAGGATAACACCATTAACCATTTTAAGAATACGCTCAACCTCTCCGCCAAAGTCTGCGTGGCCAGGGGTGTCGATTACATTTATCTTCTTGTCACCATATCTAATGGCAGTATTCTTTGCAAGAATAGTAATTCCACGCTCCTTTTCAAGAGCGTTTGAGTCCATAACTCTTTCTGTTGTTGCTTGGTTTTCGTGATATGCACCACCCTGCTGTAAAAGTCCGTCAACAAGTGTTGTTTTACCGTGGTCAACGTGGGCAATTATTGCTACATTTCTTAAATCTTCTCTTACCATTTTCCTTTAAATCCTTATATAAAATAAATTTAGCGTGCATATTATATCACATTATTTATAAAAATAAAAGACCTTTTTCAAAAAATTTTACGCAGTGGCGAAAAAAGTCGCATTTTAAAAGTTGACACGACTATTCAAAAATGGTAAAATTTAAAAAACGGAGGTTTAAAATGGAAGCTAAAATTTGTAAATATTACGGTAATGCAAGCGCCCTTTATACACTAACCTTTGATGATGGATGCTATCTTGAATCGAGCATAGAGGTTGTAAAAATATTTGAAAAAATTTACAAGGACACGGGTGTAAAAATTAAGGCAACAAGCGCGCAAACGCTTAATTTTTTAAACGACGAGCTCGTTTCCTTTTGGAGGGAGCAAATAAAAAACGGATACTTCGACTTAGCATCACACTCTGTTTCACACGATGTTTGCTATAATTCAAAAACACCTCTTGAAATCAGAGAGCGCGATGCTAAAAATTCAAAGGACGGACTTGAGAAAATATATTCTCAAAAAATATATACCTTTGTTACTCCCGGTGGTGGCAGTGATGCCGAGGGTAGAGAAATTTTGTCCAAATACTACGAGGCTACAAGAAACGGAAATGACAAAATAAACGACACAGAAAATATAGACTGGCACAATATAAGCACCTTTACAGCAACTATTGACAAAACGACAGATGACTACAAGCAAATAATAGACAAAACTATAGAAAACGGTGGGTGGAGTGTGCAAATTAACCACTGGATAACAAGCAAGGACAAGGATATTTTCCACTCCCAAAGGGCGCACACCTTCAAGGAGGAATGTGAATATTTAGCCGAGTGTGTAAAGAATAAAGGGCTTTTAGTTATGTCCTTTAACGATGCAGTTAGCTACATAAAAAGAGCCAAGAGTGCAAGCGTGGAAATCAGCTGTGAAAACGATATATATACCCTAAAAATAATATCGGAGCTAAAGGGTGGCTTTTACGACACGCCCCTTACTGTTTTGGTAAAGACGGATAGCGATATTCTTTTGAATAATGGAGAAAAAATCTCAACAAACGAAAACGGATTTGTAAAAATAGATGTAACAAACGAGGTTAGCTTCACCCTTTTGGGTTAGTGAGTAGGAAAAAGATACTATGTACGCTTTCAAATGCGCTCTTTAAATACATCTTGAGGAGCATTTTTACAAAAATAAAATAGCAGGAACAAGTCTTTTCTTGATTCCTGCTATTATTTATTTGTAGCTTTTTATAGTTACGCTAATATTTTTAGATTCTTTTCCACGCTTGCCTGCGCTGATTTTTGCGCTTGTGGATTTAAACGCATCCTTGCCAAAGCAAATAGCCTTTCTTTGCTTTTCATCCTTGGGAGTGTCGCTATTTTTGTTAGCCTCGTCTGTGGCTGCGCCCTTGTCGGTGCCCTTCTTTTCGCTCTTTTTATCCTCGTAAAGCAGATGCTTTTTGTCATCCTCGGGGTTCATAAAGTATTCCTCGGGAGAAAAGTCGGGGAAAAGCTCGGGCATTGATGCCTTTATTGCGCAAATTGCAACGGCTAATTGATACTCGTTTGGCTCCTTGGTTGTAATTCTCTGCATCCAAAGGCCAGGGGCAGAAAGGGCTCTTGTGAGCTTGTTATCGTGCTTGCCCGCAAGCATAATAAACTCATAGCCTATGCCCATTATAAGTGGCAAAATCGCGATTTTTACAATTATTCTTAAGGGACCGTCTATTTGAATGAAAAGCCCTATAATGATGCTCAAAAGAATCATTACAAACATAAAGCTCGTTCCACATCTTGGGTGATAGCGAGTACATTTTTTTGCATTTTCGGGAGTCAATTCAAGCCCCTTTTCAAAGCAAGCAATTGATTTGTGCTCTGCGCCGTGATATTCGAAGGTACGCCTTATATCCTTCATAAGTGAAACAAGGAGCAGGTAGCCAATAAATATTGCCACCTTCATAACGCCCTCGGTAACCGCCATTATTGGGAAGTAAAGCGAGCTGTCCTGCTCAATATCAAAGACATCTACTAAAAGCTCTGCAACAATTGTTGGAAGCGCTGAGAACAAAAATAGCGCAAGGCAAAGACCCAAAACAAGCGATACGCCCATCATTAAAATGGTTGATGTGCTTGAGCCATCCTTTTTCTTTTCCTTATCCTTGTCGTCCTTTTTCTTGCCGTCGTCATCAAGGTCGAGCATATCGGTTGCACTGCCAAGCGTCTTAAATGAAAGCACAAGGGATTCAAAAAAGCCGAAAATTCCTCGAATAATAGGAATATTAAGCCATTTGTGCTTTGCTTTAAGGGGTGTAAAGGTGCTCTTTTTAATTTCGATTGTGCCGTCACCCTTACGCACGGCAAGAGCAACCTCTTGACCGTTTTTCATCATAACGCCCTCAATTACCGCCTGACCACCAACCTTGTTCTTGCGACAAGACAGGTCTAAATTACATTTATCCTTATCCATTATTTCCTCTGTTTCTTTCTCTATCAAGATAGCTTTGCAAGATGAGGCACGCCGACATCTCGTCGATGATTTCCTTTCTTTTCTGCCCTCTTGTATTAGTTATATTTAGCATTGTGTGAGCATTGGAGGTTGAGAGTCTTTCATCAAAAAGCTCTATTGGAACATCGAGCATTTTTTCAAGATGCTCCTTAAACGCCTCAGCCTTCTCGGCTCTTGGACCAAGAGTTCCGTTCATATTTATGGGATGACCAAGAACTATTTTTATCACGCCGTTTTTTCTTGCAATTTCGCACACGCCCTCGGCTGTTTTTAAAAAGCTCGTGCTTTTTATAGTACCGGCACCACTTGCCAAAAAGCCACTTATGTCCGATAGTGCAAGCCCCGTTCTTGCGTCACCGAAGTCAACGCCTAAGATTCTACCCTTCAAAATGCTTCCTCCAAATTTACATTAGCTCTTCTATTTATTCTATCACATTATATTTTTTAAATCAATGAATTATTGTAAATTTTTATTTAACGATATAAAAACTTATAAATTTTGCATAAAAAGCCATTTACTTGCTAAAACTACCAAAAAAGTGAAACAAGTTACTTTTGGGGGGATAAAATGGAAGGAACAAAATGTATAATAATCAACCTATTTAAAGCGATATTTACGCTAATTACAGTATTTCTGACCTTATATGGACTTTTTGCGCTCATTTTAGGATGGATTAAAAGGAAGCTCGGTATTCCTATGGATATATTGCCAAAGGACTGCGATATTTTCGATACAGCCTTTGATTCAAGCGAGGAAATGATAGAGCTTTAATTAAGAGCAAGACAACTAAGGCTCAATTTAGAGCGACAAAAATTACTTTAATAGAAATAAAAAAATGCCTGCCAAGAAACCATGACAGGCATTTTATGTACTAATTAAAGCTCCATTGTGTTGAGCAATTCTTTAAGATTTTTGAGTTCGGTTTCGGTAAGAGTGATGCCTTTGCCGAGTTTTTCGTGATTTTCTTGCCATGCGCGAATGTCATAAACAGGCTCACGCTCGTTCCAGCTGATAAGGTTAACTTCTTTAACCCAGCCATTATCGTTGTCAGAAACAGAACCAAAGGTCTTAACGATATCATATTTAAACTCTGCCATTGAAATTTCCTCCTCTGTCAAAAATATCGAGTACGATGTGGTTTGTATTCCTGTACCGACTCTTACTGTTACATTCTACCATATAAAAATCATAATTGCAATATATTTTAAATAAAATATATAATAATATTGTAAAAATTTACAAAAAATTTATATATTTAATAATTTTCGCATATGCGCGCTCAAAAATTAAAGCTTTTGCGCGCTTTTTGCGTTTTGCCCGTTTTAATTTGCGTAAATTATAACAGCTCTTGTGTTTCCACCGTAGTCCCTTAGTATCTCGTAGCTTTTAATTTTTCCGTCATTTTGAATTTTGCTTAACCGAGTGTCTATAATTTCGCCCTGGTCGTAGCCAAATTCTATGAGCATTTTTCCACCCTTGTTAAGATAAGAAAGACCGTCGCCTATTAAAAATTCTATAATGTCAAGACCGTTTTCTCCCCCATCAAGCGCGAGGCGTGGCTCGTTTTTAACCTCCTCGGACAAAAACTCAATATCCCTTGTTGGAATGTAGGGTGGGTTTGACACTATCATATCGAATTTTTTATTCGGCATATCCTTCAATATGTCGCCAAGAATAAATTCGCACCTGTCGTATATTCCGTGGCTCTTGGCATTTTTAATAGCCATATTTAAAGCACCCCTGCTTATATCCATAAGCGTAAGGCTTATGTCACTCTTGTATAATAAAAGGCTAAGACCGATACAGCCACTTCCTGTGCATAAATCAGCCACGCTCTGCCCCGATTTTAGCTCCTTAAGCGCTCTTTCGACTAAAATTTCGGTATCCGGTCTTGGAATTAAGCAGTCGGGACAAACAAAAAACTCCTTGCCCATAAACTCCCATTTTCCAAGAATGTATTGCAAAGGTATTCTCTTTTTTCGCTTTTCTAAAATCTCTAAAATCCTCGGGGATGTGTATGATTTATTTCTATCCGATAAGATTTTAGCTCTGGAAATACCCTCGGCATATTCAATTATTAAATATGCCTCCTCATTTGAATTATCCGCCCCGAAGGATTTCAGGGCGGATATAATCTCGTTTATTGTCATTTTGTTACCTTTTAATTGTTAACCTTAATTCTTTTTGTCAAGGGCGCTATCAAGCTCGTTTCTCAAATCAGACTCGCTAACAACGCCTGATTTTTTAAAGGTTATTATACCGTTTTCGTCAATGATTATTGTGTAAGGGTAATATCTGTCTCCACCGTATAGAGTGTAGCAGTCGTCAAGCCCACCCGACGAGTTAGTATCCTTTGCAAAAATAATATCTGAATCGGAGTAATTATCCTTTACATAATCAACTGCACCGTTTGTGCTTGAATCAAAATAATCAACCGAGTGAATTGCAACAAAGGTTACGTTTTCCTTGTATTCGGTTGCAAGCAGGCTAAAATGGGGGAGCTCATCAAGGCAAAAGCCACACCAGGTGCCCCAGAAATTTATTACAGTTACCTTGCCTGTTTTGGTCGGGTCAATGCTGCTTCCTGTAAGACCGTTTTCGTCGAAGGTCTGAAGAAGCGCGGCGGGTAGCTTGTTACCAATTTCTGTACCAAGCTGCACACTTGTGCCATTTATCTCGGACTCTGTATTTGTTGATTCGTCCGGATTTGCACCTTGATTTGTGCCTGGGCTTGCGTCTGGCTTCTTGCCTGCCTCGCTTAAATACGGGTCAGCCACGTCCTTTATGCCGTTGTATATATCCTGCGAGATCTGATTTATATCAGAGGACAAATCGCATGAAATAACAAAAAGCATGCAACATATTATAATAATTGAGAAAAGAATTCTTTTCATTATGCCTCCTTATATAATATATTCTTCTACCTGTATTTTATCATTATATTAAAAAGTTGTCAATATGAAAAATTATATTGACTTTGTATGCAGATTTTGCTAAAATTAAGGCGTAGTGCTACTACAATTTAATTCATCAAGGAGATTATTATGGAAAAGGTTAGAATGGGTATTATAGGCTATGGCTGCAGAAGCTATGGTATGACTGATATATTGCTCGGCTTTGACGATGTTGAGGTTGTTGCAGTTTGCGACAAGTATGAGGACAGGGTTGAGAATGCAAAAAACAGAGTTAACGAAAAAAAGGGTGTAATTCCCTTTGGCACAGTTGACTACAAGGAGGTCTTAAAAAGAGACGACGTTGATGCTGTGTTTATCGCAACCGATTGGGAAATGCACGTGCCCATAGCTATTGATGCTATGAATGCTGGCAAGGCAGTTGCGCTTGAGGTTGGTGGCGCATATAGCCTTGAGGAGTGCTGGGGACTTGTTGACACATGGGAGAAAACCAAGGTTCCCTTTATGTTCCTTGAGAACTGCTGCTATAACAGGGACGAGCTTTTGGCTACCGCAATAGCAAGAAAGGGACTTTTCGGAAGAATTGTTCATTTGAGTGGCTCGTATTCTCATGATTTAAGACAAGAGGTTACAGGGGGCAAGGAAAATAGACACTACCGTCTAAGAAACTATCTTAACAGAAACTGCGAAAACTACCCAACACACGAGCTTGGTCCTATGGCGAAGGTGCTCGACATAAACAGAGGTAACCTTATGGTATCGCTTGTTTCCGTTGCAAGTGGCTCGTTTGGTATGGAGCAATATGTAGAGGACAGACGTGATACAATAAACCCAGAGCTTATTGGCGTGGACTTTAAGCAGGGCGACGTTGTAAATACTATTATTAAATGTGCAAATGGCGAAACTATGGCTTTGAAGCTTGATACCTCTCTTCCTCGCTCATATAACAGAGAATTTACCGTTCGTGGAACAAAGGGTATGTATGAGCAAATTTCAAATAGCGTATATTTTGACGGTGAGCCGGAATACTGGAACAGCGTTGAATACATAGAAAACTACAAAAATTCGGCAGAAAAATTCAAGGACCTTCTCCCAAATGAGTGGAAGGTAATCACCAAGGAGCAGCTTGAGGCTGGTCACGGTGGAATGGACTATGTTGAATTAAGAGAGTTTATTGACAGACTTAAGAGTGGCGAGGATATGCTGATTGACATATACGACGCTGCTGCCTGGATGAGTATATCCTGTCTTTCCGAGGAGTCAATTAAGAATGGCGGAAGCGCTGTTAAAATTCCTGACTTCACAAGAGGTAAATGGAAGGATAGACCAAGCGTTGACGTATTAAGGTTCGGCGAAATGGAAGAAAAATAATTAAAATTAGAGTGTGCCAGCACACTCTTTTTTTTGTTTTAAATAGTCTGTATCTGAATTTTTAATTTTGTATATACTATATAGCAGGAAAAATAAATACATATAAAATTTGGAGGGCTTATGTCAAAATATTTCGGTACAGACGGATTTCGAGCGCATGCCGGCAAGGGGCTAACCTCGGTGCACGCATTTAAAATAGGTCGATTTCTCGGCTGGTATTTAAGCAAAAATGGAAATAAGGCGCGCATTGTAATTGGCAAGGATACAAGGCGCTCGTCATATATGCTCGAATATGCTATCAGCGCAGGAATTGCAACCTCGGGAGCGAGCGCATATATGCTCCACGTAACAACGACTCCTTGCGTTTCATACGTTACAAGCACCGACCCCTTTGATATGGGAATAATGATATCGGCAAGCCATAATCCATATTATGACAACGGAATAAAGATATTAAATTCAAGGGGTGAAAAGATAGATGACGAGATAATTGAAAAAATAGAGGCGTATCTTGACAAGGACTACGAAAAAGCTGGGACACGTGGCGAAATTCCAATGGCTACCAATAATGAAATAGGTGAAATTATCGACTACACCGAGGGCAGAAACAGGTATATAGGCTATCTAATTTCTACCTCGCGTCGCTCGTTTAAGGGCTTAAAAATTGCGCTTGATACCTCAAATGGAGGGGGTTGGATGATAGCCAGAAGCGTTTTTTCAAGCCTTGGCGCTAAGGTTATCTCAATAAACTCCTGTCCTGACGGAACGAACATAAACAAGGAATGTGGCTCAACCTGCCCCCAATCACTTATTAAGTGCGTTTTGGAAAACGAATGCGATATGGGCTTTGCCTATGACGGAGATGCCGATAGGTGTATAGCAGTTGACCACACGGGAAAAATAGTAAACGGAGATTATTTAATTTACATTCTTGCAAACGAATTAAAGACACAGGGTGAGCTTTTAAAGGATACGGTTGTTACAACCGTTATGTCAAATCTTGGCTTATACAAGGCGCTTGATGAAATAGGCGTGGGCTATGAAAAAACCAAGGTTGGCGACAGATACGTGTATGAAAGTATGCAAAAAAATGGATTTTCCTTGGGTGGTGAGCAGTCGGGACATATCATTTTATCAAAATATGCAACCACAGGCGACGGAATTTTAACCTCTATTAAAATAACCGAGGCAGTAATTGAGTCAAAGTCAACGCTCTATGAGCTATCTAAGGCTGTTAATATGATGCCACAGGTATTAAAAAGCATACCCGTGAAAAGCAAGTGGCAAATCATAAATTCGCGCGCGCTGAATGAAAAAATATCAGCAATTGAAAATGAGCTTGGAAAAAACGGGCGTGTGCTTGTAAGAGCGAGTGGCACAGAGGAGCTTATTCGCATAATGATAGAAGCCGAAAATGAGGGTCTTTGTGAAAAAATTGCCGACGAGGTGGCTGAAATTGTAAGAAACGAGGACTTGAAGGGTGAATGATATAGCGCTAAGCGATTTAAAAACAGAGGTCTTTTTTAAAGAGCTGTCAACCATAGCTAAAAACGAAATAATAAAAACAGAATACCCTTGGCAAATCATACCTAAGATTAAGGAAATAATTTTTTCGCTCATCCCTACTCTGCCAAATAGCTTTAATGAGATAAAGGAGGGCGTTTGGGTGGAAAGCGGAGCTGAAATAGCAAAAAGCGCGGAGATAATTGCCCCCTGTATAATTTGTAAATCGCAAATAAGAACGGGTGCGTATCTGCGTGGGCGCGTTATTGTAGGAAGAGGATGCGTTGTCGGAAATTCAACTGAAATAAAAAATGCCATTTTATTTGACGGAGCAAAGTGCCCGCATTACAATTATGTTGGTGACTCCGTGCTTGGATATAAGGCGCATATGGGCGCAGGGGCAATTATTTCAAATCAAAAGAGTGACAAATCACGTGTATTTATTTCTCTCTCCTCGTCAAAAATAGACACAGGGCTTGACAAAATGGGTGCGATTTTGTCCGACGAGGTGGAAATTGGCGCAGGGAGCGTTTTAAATCCGGGTAGCGTTATTTGCGCCCACTCAAATGTCTATCCCCTTGTGTCCCTTCGTGGAGCTATTGGTAAGGGGCTAATTTACAAGGACAAAAATACAATAGTGGAAAAATACTAAGAAAGGTGTGGGCGCAGTGCCCTTTTATATATGTGTGGAATTATAGGCTATACAGGATATGAGCAGGCTGAGAAAAAGATAACCACAGGTCTTGAGATTTTGGAGTACAGAGGGTACGATTCAGTTGGCGCGTGTCTTTTGAAAAATGGCAAGCATGAGATAACTAAAGTCAAGGGCAGAATAAACGATTTGAAGGCAAGGCTGAGCCTTGGTGAAAACGAGCAGGCCTTTACAGGAATTGGGCATACAAGGTGGGCAACACACGGCAGCCCGAGCGATGAAAATGCCCATCCACATAAGGTTGGCAGAGTTACGCTTGTGCATAATGGTATTATCGAAAATTATGAATCAATAAAGGCAGGACTTATAAAGGAGGGAATAACCTTCTTTTCCGATACTGATAGTGAGGTCGCCTGTGCGCTTATCAATAAATATTATAATGAAAGCACGCACCCCTGTGTCGCAATTTTAAAGGCGCTACGCGAAATAAGAGGCTCATATGCATTTGCTATTATGTTTGAGGGGTATGAGGGAGAAATCTTTGCCCTTAGATATTCAAGCCCACTGCTTGTGGCTAAGGATAAAAATGGCTCATATCTTGCCTCGGACATAACTGCATTTTTGCCATTTACTAAGGAATATGCAACTATACACGAGGGCGAAATTGCTCATTTAACCAAGGACGAAATCAAAATTTATTCTCACGACGGAACCTTCGAGCCACAGTGGCAAACAACAAATCTTGACTACGCCTCTGCCAAAAAGGGTGGCTATGAGCATTTTATGCTGAAGGAAATATATGAACAGCCAGATGTAGTAAACGAGTGCGTTTTAAAAAGAGTCAAGGACTTTTTGCCCGATTTTTCTTATGATAAGATAGATAGCGAGATATTTGAGGGTATAAAGAATATACACATAGTTGCCTGTGGCTCGGCAATGCACGCAGGAATGCTTGGCGCAAGGCTTATTGAGGAGCTATCGGGCGTGTCTGCAAGCGCCTTTATAGCATCGGAATATAGATACTCTCCCCCACTTTTTCACTCTCCGACGCTTGTTATTGCTATTTCCCAGTCAGGGGAAACTATGGATACTCTATCTGCTCTTAGGTACGCAAAGGGCTCGGGGTGTAAAATACTTGCTATTGTAAATACACATTCGTCATCTATTGCAAGAGAGGCTGACAAAGCTATATACACCGAGGCAGGACCTGAAATCGCAGTTGCTACAACAAAGGGATATATTTCACAGCTTGCTATTCTCTACCTTATTGCCTGCTATCTTGGGCTTATAAGAGGGAGAGTTAATAGTATCCAATGTCAGGAATATATAAAGGATATTCTTGATGCAAGCAACGATATGAAAAAAGCTCTTGAGCGCACCAGCGAGCTAAGAGCTTTTGCTGAAAAAATAAAGGATAGTGAGCATTTATACTATATTGGCAGAGGAATAGACTATTCCTTGTGTATGGAGGCATCACTAAAGCTAAAGGAGATAAGCTATATTCATAGTGAGGCTTACCCTGCCGGCGAATTGAAGCACGGAACTATCTCGCTTATTGAAAATAATACTCCGGTTTTTGCTATTTGCACTGACGAAAGGCTGTACGATAAAACCAAGAGTAATATTAAGGAGGTTAAGGCACGAGGCGCTAACACATTTATTTTGTGCTTTTCGGGCGCGAGGGAGCCCCAAAAATCTGCCGAGCACGTTTTTGTGCTCAACGGAAGGAGCAAAATATCAAGGCTATTAAATGGCGTTCTCACCTGCCAAATTATTGCATACGAGACAGCAAGGCTTCGTGGGTGCGAAATAGACCGTCCACGCAACCTTGCCAAAAGCGTAACGGTTGAATAAGAAAAAAGAAGCTCTATTTAGAGCTTCTTTTTTAAGGATTGCAATTTAATTAAGGCTTGTAGCCTTGATTTATAATATCTTCTCTATCGCCTATAAAGCGAATTTTGTTTTCTTCGTTCATTAAATTAACTGTATAGCATTCTGGGTGATGGAATTTTTTTGTGTTTTTATTCAAAATATATGAGGGGATATCAAATAAAAAATCGTCTGTCTGTATCTGTGTTTGTGTCTGTATTTGTGAGGATTCTTCATTTTTGCTTTCGCTCGAACTTTTTGCATTGCAGGATACAAATGACATTAAGATGACCAAGGCTAACAGCAAGGAAATTTTCTTCATCTAAACACCTCATATTCTCAAATAAAAAGTGCGCCCCAGAAGGAACGCACCGAAAAAGTACATCCCTCAAAGCTGCTACACTTCTTCACGACACCTAAAGGCATTGGAAAAGAGAGATAATACCTTTTACCGATATTATCCATTTAGAGGTTTAAAATATTCGTGATTTGAAATGTAGCAACCTTATTTAACACATATTAAATAAAATTTGTTATAATTTTTGATTTTTTTAAAAATGTGCGTGAAAAATCAAAAATGGACACAAGGTCTGTGTTGGATTTTTCTTAATGACCCCGCTCCCCAAAATTTGCGCGGAATAAACAATTGAAACCTTAAGCGAATAAAACATAAATTACACCAAAACGATTAAGATTCCCTTATTTTTGTAATAATATTAAGGAAATATTCCCTTGAAACATTGACAATTCCATCATAATGTGATATTATTTAAGGGAAAGAAAGCGAGGTTAAGGCTATGAGAACATTTAACTACTCCAAAATTAATGAACAAAAATGGGATTCCGAGTTGCTTGGCTTGATAGCGGCTATATATAAAGAAGCCGGAAAGCAAGAGATGTATCTCAAAAGGCGTCCCGAAGAGCTTGAAAAGCTCGTAGAAATTGCAAAGGTGCAAAGTACGGAGAGCTCCAATGCCATCGAAGGTATCGTTACCACGAACACGAGAATTAGGCAGATCGTAGAGGATAAGACTACACCTAAGAATAGAGATGAGCAAGAAATTGCAGGCTACCGTGATGTGTTAAATATTATACACGAGAGCTTTGATGCTATTCCAATTACGCCCAACTATATTCTGCAGCTCCATAAAATATTGTATAGCCATATGAACAACCCGCACGCAGGCAGAATAAAGACGGTGCAGAATTATATCAGCGCAACCTATCCTGACGGCAGTACGAGAACGCTGTTCACTCCGCTTGATCCGTTTGAAACGCCGAACGCACTCGAAAGCATATGTAACGAGTTTAATCGAGTAATCGGTAACAATGAATTAGAGCCGCTTATAGCGATTTCGATATTCATTCACGATTTTCTATGCATTCACCCGTTCAATGATGGAAATGGTAGAATGAGCCGATTGCTCACAACTCTGCTCCTTTACAGAAGTGGCTTCTACGTTGGAAAATATATATCGCTCGAAGCGAAGATTGCTAAGAACAAGGATTTGTACTACGATGCACTTGGCGATGCACAAAACGGATGGCACGAAGGAAATGCGGATGCGGTTCCGTTTATCAAATATCTACTTGGCACGATACTTGCAGCCTACAAGGATTTTGAAGATAGATTTGCACTTGTAGAGATAAAGCTGCCGGCACTTGAAACTGTTAGCCGTGCAACGATGAATAAAATCGGCAGATTTTCAAAACAGGATATCAGAGAGCTGTGTCCTTCGCTGAGCATAAGTTCTATTGAAGGTGCACTTCGAAGGTTGGTTGCCGAAGGTGAGATAAAGCGCGAAGGAAATGGAAAAAATATCCGTTACTTTAGACTTAAATAACAATGTGAAAAATTAAACGATTTCAAAAACGCATAATAATTAAATAATTTATGTTGCTATAAATTGCCAAGCTATGCAACCTTGACAAAAGCGTAACGGTTGAATAATAAAAAAACAGAATTTCGTTTTACCGAAATTCTGTTTTTATGTATTGGAAATTATTTATTTTCTTCCTTGTCTACCTCAGTTAACTTATCTTTTTTAAATATGATTGGGTTAACTATGCAAACAATGATGAGGTAAATTACTTAAAAATTGAATAATTTGGGCAGGCGAGGAGCAAATCAAATAAAAAATGCCTTCATTTGTGCGATAGTAAAAAATCAAAGAAAATCTGACAAGCGCCAATTTTTTGTGTAGTGCAAGGAAATAGTGTTGTCGTCATTAAACCTTATGGGCAACCAAACGTAAGAGCTTTTTTCAAAGCAAGCGGTGTTGTGTCGCTCAAGCATCATTATTTGAAGCTCTGTTTCTTCGACACAAAATACGTTGGTGCCTTGCGTATTGAACGTTGTGTTGGTATAATCATCGACACAGGGGTCGCCTATGTCCTCCCAGTCTTCAAGCAAGGACTTGGTTCTAAACGCCTTGGCCTGATTTGTTTCCCAGCCTGTAAGGCCTGAGGTTATTATGTAATAATATCCGTTTTTGTAGGCTATCGCAGGCGCTTCTCGCCAAGGGGCTGTGTCTATTCTTTTGTATGTATTTGTAAATGATAAATAGTCATCGCTTAGCTTTACTACATATAAGCATCTGTCCCCCTGCAAGCCACCAGTCTTGTCACCAAGCTTGGGGTCGGGGGTGTGTCTGTCGTATATTACATATGCGTCATTATTAATGTCCTTATAAACCGTCATATCACGAACCCAGCCATAATTATCAATGGGGCGCGAAAAACCGAGCCACTTGTATTTCCCGTTGATGGTATCGCATACTGCTACACCCAAATCGGCCTCACCTACACCATTTCCGTGATTAGCGGGATATTTTACATAGTGACACCACAAAACAAATTTTTTTGTTTTGTCGTTATATATTATTTTAGGTCTTTCAAAGCGAAGTGGAGCAAAAAGCTCACTTTCTGGGTCGTTTGTAACCTCTAAAATAACACCCTCGTATTTCCAGTTAAGTAAGTCCTTAGACTTATACATAACAACGCCCACAGTTGTCATTTGTCCACCATAAGGGCCACAATTTACAGGTAGTGGGCGAAGTGCCATACCATACCAATGATACGTCCCCTCCACATATATTATGCCACCGTCACTTGCGTTTATAATATTTCCGTCGGTGTCGTGCCACTCAATAAATTCATTTATTTCTCCGTGACAAAAAGCTTTCATTCCTTGCCCTCTCTATAAATTATTATCTATCTTAATTTTACATCATAAAAGCATTAAAAGCAATAGCCTTTGAATATTTAAGTCAAGCTTGAGGGCAACCAAAAAAGGAGCAGGGAAATTCCCTGCTCTTTATTGGAATTACAAGCTTTATAGGTCGATTATGTATCTTACATCGCACGCAAAATGCTCCGTTATGGTTATTTGATCGTATGTACGGACAAAACCGTGCTTTTCATAGAATTTTTGGGCGCGTGTCATATTTTCAAGGGTTTCAAGATAGCACCTTTTGTAATACTTCCTTGCATAGTCGAGCGCTATTTCAAGCAGTCTATTTGCAAGCCCTGTGCCTCTTATCTCTGGCAAGCAGTACATTTTTTGAAGCTCGCAAACCGTATCAGTTCCCGAAAGGGCGCCAATACCAACTCCCCCAAGTATTCTTTTGTCCTCGCCTTCGATTACCCAATACCTGTTCCCCTCGCTATTATATATCTTGGAAAACCTGCAAAGGTCGGGGTCTGCCCAGGCAGTGCCCTCGTGATTTGCGCCGAACTCAATTAACGTGGTGCGTATTAGGCTCTCCACTGCCTTGTCATCTCTTGGCTCGATTTCTCTTATGGTGTATTTCATAATTTAAAATAGACATTCTCCATGATTAAAATTATTTTTCAACAACGCTTGTTGCCTTGCAAGCCTTTAAAGAATAGCACAATTTTGCTTTATATATCAAGCCTTATAAAAAGTCCGTAGTGGTCGGAGGGGTATTTGCCATCTATGGTTTCGTCAATTAGCCTTAGGCTTATTGGCTTTATTTCCTCGTTTATAAAGCAATAATCAATATGCTCATTATCAACCGTTCCATAGCCGTGATAGGTTGTTCTTCTGTCCCTTGCTGTAGCCTCATTGACATCGGCAAAGTGCTTTACCATCTCATTATAGCCAAGGCTTGTTGGGCGCATATTAAAATCGCCTGTTATAAATATTGGGTATTTGGAGATTTTTTTACTGTACTCATAAATGAGCCTTGAGCTATCTATCTGCCCCTTGTCACCAAAGCCATAGTGCGTGTTCATATGGGTAAATACCTTGCCACTCTCAATGTGTCTTAATGTGACATACTGGCACATACGATAGCAATTATATAGTGTATCCCAACCACGTGACTCCACCTCCGGTGTGTCCGAAAGCCAAAAATATCCCTTGTCAAGACACTCAAATTTATCCTTTTTCCAAAGAATAGGAGCGCCTTCAAGCTCGCTTGTGGAGCGATATTTATTATACATTTCGTACTCGGGGTAAAATTTTGCAATTTCGTTCTCCCAAGGCACAGTAAATTCCTGAAAGCCGATTATATCAGCATCATATTTGCGTGTTACCTCTAATAAACGAGGCGCACGCTCTTTAATTGAGTTGCCATCCTTGTCGTCACAGCATCTTATGTTAAAGCTAATAATCTTTAGTTCCATAGTTAACCATCCCTATATGTATTAGTTATTTTGAGTCTCGTTTTCCCCTTGCTCCTTGTTCTCTGCCCTTGGAATTGGTAAATTCCACTTGAACTTGAATGCGAGCATTCTTATTGAAATTATGATTACGCAAGCTATAATTACAGACAAAATCTCAGGAATTTTATCGTAGGTTAACGCAAAGAAGGCTGATGCGATAATTACAGGAATTAGATAAATGTGCTTTTTGAATACCGACGGAATTTCTGCCGAGCAAATATCACGCAAAATTCCACCACCAACGCCTGTTATACAGCCTGCAAAAACAAGAATTACGAAGCCTGTTTTTCCATATTCAATTGCAATCTCAAGACCACTTACCGTAAAGGAAGCAAGACCTAACGAGTCGGTAAATTCAATTAAAAAGCTATGCTGATGTCTGTCGGCAAAGCGAGCAATTTTCTTAAAAAAGCCAAAGTGATAGCAAACAAGACAAACACCTATTGATACAAGCGCAAGATAATGTGCATCGCGACTAACCAAAATCTGTGGTGGAAGCTGCCCTAACACTATGTCTCTTATTGCTCCTCCACCGAAGCAGGTAAGAAGGGAGAAAACAAGTGCGCCTATTATATCTGCGCGCTTGTGAATTGCATAAATAGTTGCCGATATAGTAAAGGAAACTGCACCAACATATTGAATTATTGTTAAAAAGATATCCACAAACAGTGCCCTCTCTTTAAATGTTTTATATTTCCGCTTGTATTAAAGCTCCTTCACCGTAACGCTTTTTACAGCGATGTTGCCCTGCTCCGAAAATACGCCTAAGAATGTTCCTGTAAAGGACCTACCGTTTACCTCTGTGGCAAGCAGTGAGGTTGCGCCTCGTCCTAACTCGACAAATTCCTTGTCTTTCTCGTAGAAGAAGGTGTACCATTCGTCGTTAGCTACGACCTTGAATCGTATAGAGCCATTATAGTCAACCTTATGGGCTGCAACAATAACATTAATGTCTGCTACCTGCTTAAGTAGACATACTGCGTAGCCGTCTTGCTCCTTGGTTATAAAGATATCGTAGTGATATTCGTTATTATAAAAGGCGCTAAGACCTGAGCGTTGGCTACACTGTATCTCGCCCTCTAACTGTATGGTAGCCTCAATATCAAATTCCTCTTGGCGCAGTGCTATCATTGTAGGATGTCCAAGAGGTGTGGAAAGGTCGTCTTTGCCACCCTTTAAAATGATGCGTCCTTTTTCCAAAAGATAATTTTCTCTTCTTGGATTACGAACAAAGCTCCACTTTAGATTTAGCGTATCCTTATCAAAGCTATCGCTAAAATCGTGGCTAAGAGGCTGTGGAACAGGTCCGGGAAGAGGTCCTTCCATATAGAAATCAATGGTGCCATTGTTTCCTACAATAGGCCAACCGTCCTCGTTCCAAATAACAGGAGCTAAAAAGCTTTCTCTGCCTATATGATGAAGCTGCATATTTTTAATAGGTCTAATCGCAAGGCATACAAGCCACCAATTTCCGTTTTGGTCTTCTACTATATCTGCGTGTCCCGTCGCTTGAATAGGTCCGGGCGTGTCACGGTGAGAAAGTATTGGATTATGAGGACATTTTTCGTAAGGTCCGTAAATGTTTTTTGAGCGTTGCATGGTTTCCATATGACCGTATTCAGTGCCACCCTCTGCAAGCATCAAATAATAGTAGCCGTTTTGCTTGTATATATGAGGAGCTTCCGGATATCTACCACCACAACCGTATGAAATAAGCTTTGTTGGTGTGTGCTTTTTACCTGTAAACGGGTCGAGCTGACAAAGAAAGATAGCTACTCTTTCGTTTTCATCTAAGCCGTTTGATACAAAGTAGCACTCTCCGTCGTCATCCCAAAATAGCGAGGGGTCAATTCCACCTTGGTCAACATAGGCAGGCTCGCTCCATTTTCCGTAAATATCCTTAGTATGTACAATGAAATTTCCACCAGTTGAAACATTAGTGGTAGTCATAAAAAAGACACCATCATGGTATCTAATGGTAGGTGCATAAATGCCACCCGATGCGGCTGCATCCTCCAAGGGAAGCTGAGAATCCGTAGTCAGACAATAGTTAATTAGCTCCCAGTTTACAAGATTCTTACTATGATAAATAGGAACTCCTGGGAAAAATTCAAACGTAGAGGTGACAAGATAAAAGTCCTCCCCTACACGACATATGCTTGGGTCGGGATTAAACCCCGGAATAATCGGATTTTTGTATTTCATATTCAACACCACCTTTTGTTATATTGTATCACATAACAAAGCCCTTTTCAATATGAACAAACATTTCCCATAACCACAAATTCCATATTTGGAGCTTTTTCCAAAATCAACACACGCAAAATTCCATAATAATTCCATGTTTTTATGGAAAAAGTGTGAAAAAAGTTGTCATCATGCTTTAACAGAAAAGCCCTGCAATAAAAACAGGACCTTCTATTTATTTAGATTAACTTTGTTTTTTTGTTATTTCCTAAACATAAAATTAAGTAATCGCACTCGTCACAGCAACACTCAATAAGGTTTTCTTCTTCGTCTAAGTGCTCACCATTTCCCAAGCAAGCTGACAGATTGCCAGGCGTTAATTCCACAGCAGTAACATCAATAATCTTTTCATTTTCCATAATAAAACCTCTCAAAATAAAAAAGTGCGCCCCCGAAAGAACGCACCGAAAAAGTACGGCCCCTCGAAGTTGCTACGCTTCTCCTTCAACCACACAGAGTATCAAGAAATGAGAGACGATACCTTTTACCAAAAGTATCCCCTCTGTGTGATTAAAAATGTATGAAGTTGAAACGTAGCACCTTTATTATATCACAAAATATAGAAAAAACAACAGAATTTATAAAAAAGTTTATTTTAACAAACCAACTCGATGTGGAGTCATACGGGACCCAATATCACACAAAAAGTCGCAAGCACAACACAAATCCATGTTAGAAACGTCGGTGTAAAAACAATTCGATACACGATATAATTAAATAAAAATTTTCCATAATCACAATTTCCATAATTGGAGCTTTTTACAAAATTCAACCCTCAAAAATTCCATTAATTTTTCCATGCTTTTATTAAAAATTAAACTTAATTTGCTTTATTTACAATTGTGTATGAGTGCTTATTCTTCAAGAATAAGCTTCCATCTGCTTGCTATTTTGGGTGACATCATACTGCCAAGTGTTTCACCATCGCGAATAAGCTCTTTTTTTCCAAAATGGAAGAAAAAGAATTCTCCTGAACCATCATCGTATCCAAGCTGAAATTCAAGTTCTCCATCAAAATAAGGGAAAATCGGTTTTAATCTTTCGTCAATTGCCCAAACAAAAGTAGAATCATTCTTAGAAATGCAATCAATTATCCAATCCTCTTGTTCCTCAAACCATTTCCAAAATGCTTTTGCCGCCGCTTCATTCATGACTTTTTTAGAAAATAAACTAAACATAATATATTCACCTTAATAAATTTTTATTTGTCAACTATTATATCACATAACAAAATTCTTTTCAATATTAACAATCATTTCTCATAACCACAAATTCCATATTTGGAGCTTTTTCAAAAATTCAAATGCGAAAATTCCATAAATTTTCCATGCTTTTGTGGAAAAGTGCGACAAAAAAGGGAACGAGCAAAGCTCATTCCCACTAAATTTTCTCCATAAAATTCATAAAAAATAAAAAGCCCGAACGAGGGCTTTTTATTAAGTTCAAACGGATGGGCGGTGTATCCATCATCTCAGGTACTTCTTTCGAAGTGTGTCGGGAACCATTTCCGACCTCATTCAAACTCACTATTCAGTATACTCTTACTGCATATATAGTATACCACATATTTAAACATTTGTCAACTATATTTGTGTACCTTTGGGAAAATGGTTAAAATTTAACAAGTCTTCTACTATGAATTCTTCTTTGTAATTTTTGCTCTTGCAGATTATACATTGTGGAAACATATAGAATATTTGACGATAAATCTACCTTGATTCCGATTAAAACATTGTCAGAATATTTTTTCACAAGTTCAACTGAATCTCCCGATTCATTTGGATTCACCCCAATATAATCGGGATTTTTTATGATTTCTTGGAGTTTGTTTATATATTTCAAACAATCTAAATGATTTCTTTTAATCAAATGAGTTTTTAGTCCATCTGAAACAAAAATATCTTTTTGACTTATATTTATATTTAAAATTTTGTTAAACTTATCGTTGTACGTTCCAACTTTTGTTAAATTGTCCAAAGCCATTCCTCTTTTTATTTGTTATAAACTAATTATATCACATTTTGTAGAAAAGTCAGGGTAGGAATATTTATTTGGATTTTCGTTTTGACATTATAAACATTTTCCATAATCACAATTTCCAAAATTTGACCTTTTTCCAAAATCAGCACACCCAAAATTCCATGTTTTTATGGAAAAAGAGCAACAAAAAAGGGAACAAGTTAAACTCATTCCCTGTGTTTATAAAAGGTGCAGGCAGTCAACCATCACAGCCCCTGCTTCGGACGTTTTCACATCCGGTGGCGGAAATACCCGTCGTATGTATTATATACTATGATTTTTAATTTGTCAACTCCAATATAAAAGGGCAGATTTCTCTGCCCTTTTTGTTTTAGATTATTACCAAATTAAGATTTCACCATTTGTGCCATAATGCCAATAGTTGCCACTTGTGCTTGGCTCAGCTTCGCTGTACCAATATACAGGACGGTTTGAATAGTTCCAACTTGAATCCCAACCGCTTGGTTCGCTTTGAGCCTCGCAATAAATTGTAAGCGAGGTGCAACCATTGAACGCAGAGTCTCCTATTGAAGTTACGCCACTAGGAATTATAATGCCTGTAAGCAAGGTGCAATTAGAGAATGCCCTCTCTCCTATTGATGTTACGCTATTTGGAATTATTACACTTGTAAGCGAGTCGCAACTAGAGAACGCAGCGGCTCCTATCTCGGTTACGCTATTTGGAATTTCTATGCTTGTAAGCGAGTCGCAACTAGAGAACGCGTCTTGATATATAACCTTGGTTTTTTCATTAATGGTGCGAGAGGTGGTGAAGGTGTCCTTTGCCTTAATTAGCACTACACAAGGGTTTTTATCGTTTCCAAGATAATATGCGTTATCATACTCGTTATATTTATAAAGAGCTTTAAAAAACGCCAAAAAAGACCTGTTTATTTTTTCTATTTATTGACATTACTTTAGCAATGTATTAAAATTGAGATAGTACCAAAAGGAGATATCCCAAAATGAATTTTATGTACAACGAAAAAATTACAGATTTATTTACCGTCAATGGCGATTTTGAAAGAGCCATCGGATTTGCTACAAAAAACGGCGACACAATAAGCTACAAAAACAATGAAATTGAGCTAAAAAGCGTAATTAACAAGCACTCATCAGGAGTTTTTGAAAGGTGCGATACTATTAAAAACGTATCAAGCAGAGAAATTGAGATAAGTACCCTGCTTTCCAAGTTTACCCTAAATGGTGGTGAATATCAGGTTTACACGCAGACAAGCAAGCACATAAGAGAGGGTATTGGTGGCTGGCAGGCTCTTGTAAGTGGCGTTTTTGGAATGAGTGATGAGATTCGTACAAATCAAGATGTAAACCCCTTTGTGGCAATTTTCAATGAGCAAAACAGCAGAGGAATTGCCTTTCATATAATGTCTAATTCTGGCTTTGAATATAGAGTTAGCCGTCACGGTGAGTTTTTGGACCATAAGGTTGTGACTGTTGAATTAGGCATAAAGAGTCAAGATTTTAGGTATATGCTCTCCCCTGGCGAGGAATTAAAGCTACCTACTATTCTCTTTTACACCTTCAAATCCAAGATAGATATGGACGCTTACAAGCTACATAGATACTGGAATGAAAAAAAGCCCCACTCCCTGCCTATTGTTTACAATACCTGGATGAGCCATTTTGATTATATTGATTTTGATAACCTTGTAAGTCAGCTTGAGAGGGCAAAGATGCTTGGCTGTGAATACTTTACAGTTGATGCTGGCTGGTTTGGCAAGACTCAGCTTTGGTGGGATGTTGTCGGAGATTGGAAGGAATCAAAGGAAAGCGCCATGAAGGGAAGGCTTTCTGAATTTGCCGACCGAGTACGCGAAAAGGGTCTAAAATTTGGACTTTGGTTTGAGATTGAAAGGGCAAATCCAAAATGCGAAAATGTAAAAAGTCACCCAGAATATTATTTGACCGAGGGTGAGCATTGCTTTGTGGATTTTGCAAATAAGGACGCTTGCGATTTTATTTATGATATTTTAAAATCGAATATTGACAAGTATGGCGTTGAGTTTATTAAGTTTGACTTAAACGGACCCTTATATTACGACAAAGCAAGGTGTAGCTTTATTAAATACTATGAGGGCTATAACTATTTCCTTTCAAGAATAAAAAAGGACTACCCTAATTTGCATCTTGAATGCTGTGCAAGCGGTGGTGGCAGAATGTCTCTTTCTAACGCCCCATATTTTGATTCGTTTTGGATGAGTGATAGCCACGGCATTTATACTCAGCTTGAGATTTTTAAAAATGCCCTTGTGCGCATGCCCTCATCAATGCTTGAAAGATGGGCTACCATTCGCTCAGTTGAGGGCTTTACGCCTACCTACCCTGTGGGAGACGTTCAGGAAAAGATACTTCTAAGCTCCACTGCCAACTGGCAAAGAGCCGAGGAAGCAAGTCTTGATTTTATTAAAAATGCACTTGTGGGTGGACCTATTGGAATTAGCTGTGACTTGACGCAGGTTTCAGATGCGACAATTGGGGATTTAGCAAAATTTATCGACACGTATAAGGGCGAAAGAGAGTTTTGGGCAAATAGTGAGTGCCATATCCTTTGTAACACGCCTACCCTAACAGTCCTACAATTTAATGATAAGGACTATAACGAAATTAAGATTTATTCATACACCGAGCACCCTATACAGGAATATGCGATAATTTATCCTTTTATAGAGGGAAATGGCTGTTATACTCTTGTTAAGGCTGGCTGCGAGGACAGGAGTGTAAGCACAGAGGAGCTAAACGAAAACGGCGTTTGCGTCCTTGCAAACTACTTACACATTTCAGAGAGCTTCACTCTTAATAAGGTATAACAAAAAGGGCAGATTTCTCTGCCCCTTTATGTATTCAAAGTCCTTGTGTTATAAGGCTTCATGGCATTATTACGAGCCTTGCGAGTAACAAGGTTCTGCGTAGCAGGTTCTTATTTGAAGTATCTATTCAAAAGTCCCTCAAATGCCTTTCCGTGCCTTGCCTTGTCGCGAGCCATTTTCTATAATAGCGCGCATTTTTTATTGTTTCAAATACTTTTGTGAAAGAAGCTCTATTCTTTGCTTGTCAGTATCCGTCAACGCAAAGGAGTACTTTTCTATATAAGCCTTGAATTTTTCCTTATTTATCACCTTTGGAGATGTGCCGACACGACGTTCAAAGTTGGCAAAGAAAATGTTGTCAATCCTCTCCCTTGGCAAGCCAAGTCCCTTAAGGATTTTATCATCGAAGCTTTTAACCTCTTTGCTTGTGCCTATGTAGGTTGTTACAACATTGAATAGCCAATTTGCGTATTTTTCGTCACACATATAAGCACGGTCTGTGCCAAAAATAAGCCTGTCGGAGTATTTATTAAAGAATTCCTTGTAGTAATCATAATTCTTTTCAAACTCAACATACATCTCTCCACCGGGGGTTAAATCCACACACAGATTGGGGTAAAGGGCGAAAAGCTTTTCTAAAATCTCCGGCTCCTTACTACAAAAGAAAAAGTGAGCAAGGGTCAGGCTAAGATTTGGATAGCTTTCAAGAATTTTTATAGTTTGTGCCTGTATTTCTTCATAAGAAGCATAGGATCCGTCTGTATATGTCCAGCCGTTTTCCACCGCCCAGTCAGGTGCTCTTTTCAGGTCCCAAAACTCGTCGGGATCGTTGACATGCATCAGAAGGTGTGTGCCATCCTTTTCCATCTGCTCATATAGCTTGTTAAAGGCAGGGTGATTAAGGCTTTTGCCTACTCTTTTATGCTCTGTGGGCTTTCCCTCCAGCATTTTAATTCCGTCAAAGCCTATTTCCATAAGCTCTCGGTATTGTGTAATGGCATCCATATCCTTGGGCATATTATCCACAGGAACCTTTATATACTCAATGCCGCCGTGCAAATAAGTGTTGGGGTTTGCTATTTTGAAAAAGCCCAGCATAATATTGTTGCACACGTTAGACTGACAAAGTGGAATTGAACAAATATTAAGGGCGTGAATGCCATACTCCTTTACATAGCTGTCAAAGCAGGAAACGAAGTCCTCCTCCCCCCATTTTGATATGTGTAAGTGGCTGTCTATAATTTTTCTATCCTTTTGCATGATACCTCTCCTTTGCAAATTCATATTTATCAATTGAATTTTACCACACAATAGGATGTTTTTCAAGATATTAGTAATTTTACATAATCACAAATTCCATGTTTTTATGGAAAAAGTGCAACAAAAAAAGGGAATCGGTTTCCCGAATTCCCTTTATTACGAGCCTTGCGAGTAACAAGGTTCTGACACGCAGAAATGCTATATGATTTCTGCATTTCGCATAGCGGCTATTCGTAAGAATAGAGTGTCAGGTTCTTACTTCTTGAAATATCTGTTTAATAAACCCTCAAATGCCTTGCCGTGTCTTGCCTCGTCGCGTACAATCTTAGTGTGTCGTGGAAAGTCTCGTGGTAGCCCTAAGTCTTGTATTACTTAGCTTTGTTGAACTTTTTTAATGAGATTTTTTAATAGCTTTGCACTTGCATAAAATAAGCAATTCCATTAATTTTTCCATGTTTTGTGTGGAAAATTAAAATTGATTTGCCATATAAATTGGAATTGAGCAATCACCAATATTGATGAATGGTCTTATGACGATATTTTCTTTATGTATTATAACTCAAGTAACTCTTTCCTTTTTTTATCATATTCCTCTTGGGTTATAATTCCACTATCCAATAAGTCCTTATACTTTTTTACTTGTTCAAACTTGTCAAGAACTACACCACAGTCCTTGCTTTCATTACGCTTAAGAAATACATTTATCGTTGATGCGATTTTTCTCAAGTTTTCCAAGTAATATGTGTACGTCATATTATCTGTTGACATTACCAACCCTTTTGTAAACATACTAAGGGTAACCAACGGAGTCGCTGTGTCGTTCATTTCGATGTCGATTCTCAATTCGGTAACTTTCTTGTTCTCTTTTTTCTCACCTGTTATTGCACCAACAACAGCACCAACCTCACCGAACAAAATTCCTCCAACAAAAGCTCTTCCCAAGCCACCTTTTGAAATGGTTATACCGTCTTCAATAACTTTATAACCTATAACATTGCTTATCTTATATACTCTTACATCGACAACTTCTTTTTTGCCATTAAACAGACCACCAACAAACTGTTGCTCTGGAATTGCAAACAAATCATCTTTTTCTGAAAACCAAAAGAAATCATCTATTTTTGTTGGATTTTTTCGGAGGAATTGCTGAATTCTATTCTGTGCTAAATCTATCGCTATCCTTTCACTATTGATTTGTGGCATTATTTTTGCTTTTAAATCATCCGTCGAAAGACGGCGACGCTCAAAGAAACCTACTTTTTTGCTATCAAGCAAATGGCTACATTTCGGACATATCCATCTTCCTTTTCCTATTGAATAGCGGTTAATACCAATTTCGGCACCGCAAATATCACAATATGACATATTGTGCTCCTCCTTATATTGATTGGTTATTCTTTTCTTAATATTACCGATCAAAGTTTATGTGATTTATCCGATTAAATAAATTCTTATTTATCGGTAAGTTTATTATATCACTTAGCAAAATATATTTCAATTAAAATTTTCCATAATCACAAATTCCATAATTTTACCCTTTTCCAAAAAATCAACCCCCAAAATTCCATAAAAATTCCATGTTTTTATGGAAAAATGAACAATTTGAGCAAACAAAAAAGGAACGAGTTTTTTCGTTCCCTATGTATTCAAAGTCCTTATATTACAAGGCTTTATATTATTACGAGCCTGCGAGTAACAAGGTTCTGACACGCAGAAATGCTATATGATTTCTGCATTTCGCATAGCGGCTATTCGTAAGAATAGAGTGTCAGGTTCTTACTTCTTGAAATATCTATTCAAAAGTCCTTCGAAAGCCTTGCCGTGTCTTGCCTCGTCGCTATCAATCTTAGTATGTCGTGGAAAGCCCTGGGTTAGCCCCGTGTATTGCACTGCTTGGCTTTGTTGAACTTTTTTAATGAGATTTTTTAATAGCTTTGCACTTGCAGAAAATAAGAAATTCCATTAATTTTTCCATTAATTATTCCATTTTAGGAGGACAAAATGACAAAATCAGAACCAAAAGGAACAACACATACAACTAAGAAAAGCATTGAGTGTAAGAAAATCATTTCAAAACACTCAAAAGACTTTGTTGGAACACTAACCGACCTTGATGTAATTAAACTTTGTGTCTGCTCAAGACGGAGCTGTTATAAATACAAAGCAGAAATAAAAAGAGCCGACTCTATTTAAAGAGCCGGTCTTTCTATTATTATTTATCATAAACAGGCATACGCCATAGTGCTATTTTAAGAAATTTTCTTTCTTATTACTGCAAATAATACTATACCACTAATGAGCAAAAATTCAGCAATTGATAAAAAAACAATTCCTGTAACCAACTGTTTAGATTGTTCTTCGTTATAATCAGCCATTGTGTAATAAACTTGTGAAGAATCGTAAACTTCTACTATCCTAAGATTTTCCCCGTATATTGAATACATTTCACGATATGCAATAGTTATCTCTTTGTTTAATAGCGAGTCTGCCAAATTTCTTGAATTATAACCTTTTAATTGAGAAATTTTAATTTCCCACTCATAACGATTACTATTAGAATAAACATAAAACTTACTATATCTTCCTGCTTGACCAATGTAATCTGTATTTTCAACCAATATCGTTTCTGTGTTTGTGTTGTGCTTATCAACACTTTGCCTTTGATAGCAGGTTAATAAAAGTAAAGCTATAATTATAAATTGGATAGCACAGAGAATAACTATCGCTTTAATGCTAATTTTTCCTTTTCTCATTTCAACCTCAAATTGTTATAGTTATAATTATTATACTACACCATATAAAGCAATTCAATAACGCAATAGTTGATTTTAAATATAAACCACTCAAACGAGTGCTGATTTTTTTCAGCACTCGTTTTTGTTAACCGTTACATTTCCTTCTATTCTTTCACATTCTAATTCTGTGCATATAACATCGCCTGTTATTCTATCCACTTCCGCCTTACCCTCTATTTTGATTTTTCCATCACTCTCAATAGTGCCGGCGGATACATTTCCTTTTACCACAACATCCTTGTTAGTGTGAATTTCGCCTGTTAAGTTTCCTCCAACGATTACTTCACCATTAGCATTTACTCCTCCTGAAATATGGAAACCTGCCGTTACATCACCACAACAATTTACGCCACCGCTTAAGTTTCCACAGACGGTAATCTCCCCATTGGAAGTTGCTCCTCCTGACACCGAACCACTAACCGATAAATTACATTGACATTCTATGCTTTTTACGTCGCCTTCGATTTCAAAAGTAATCTTTTTTAGCTCCTGATAATCTGTTGGAACTGATGCTTTTAGAATTCTTTTTCCTTCAAACACAACGCACCTAATGGTGTCATCATCTTCCCAATCGATTATATTTTTACAATTTGTTGTTTTTGAAAATAAATCGTCTATACTACATTCAAAAACATCTGATAGTTTAGGCAGTACCGTAATATCGGGCAAACATTTTTCGGTTTCCCATTTTGAAACAGCTTGATATGAAACGCCTATTAACTCAGCAAGCATTTCCTGTGTAAGTGATTTTTGCTTTCTAAATATAGATATATTTTTTGCTAAAACAGAATTTATTGTACTCATAATTTTCGCCCACCTTTCTATCAACATTATAACATAGATTGGTTTGGCATACAACATATCGAGGGTTGATTTTTCTCAACCACAGGTTGAATAGATAAATTTTATTAAAAACAAAAACGCAAACCATAGTGTTTGATTTAAATTTCACTGTGCGAAGGAGTATAACTTCTCACACGTCACAAGTTAAACAGAAAATTGAGTTGCAAGAAAAAAGAGCATCGGAAAATCGACGCTCTCTTAAGTTTAGTGCTTTTTACTTTCAAAAAATTTAATCACTTCATCGCTATTATTAATTTGTTTTGTGAGTCCCATTATGTACGCAATACAAACATATAATGTGGTTGTAAAATACCTATACACCACAGGCAATTCATCGTTGCTAACAAATGTGCGATCATTAAATTTGTTTATTTGTTTCAAAATAAAATCTGGATGATCCATAATGTTATTACTCTTAGATTCTTCACAATTCTTTTTGATGAATTTCAAAACCAAATCCTCAAAATTTTCTATAATGTAGTTTTCAATAGATTTACTATAATTAAAACTCGCCCATTCGCGCCTTTCTTTTTTGTATGAAGACAAGTGCGGAGTTTCTATTTTCTCAACCCTCTCAGGCTCTGATAAAATTTCGATGCACGGAGAACTTAACAATAATAGTCCCGATGTTTCATCGTTATATTTGTTGTACATTTCTTCCAAGTCTTCTTTTAGCGTATGGTCTACATCATAAACAAGAAATATACCAGCAAAATTCTTTTTAAGTTTTACAAAATATCGGTCAATATCCTCTTCTTGTTTGTTCACCAACAGAAGAAAATCGCGAATTCTGTTTTTTGGTCCTTGAGCAATAATTATATTGTCGCTTTGTTTGGAAAGCTCTGATACATCCAGTTCAAAAGAATCCTTTTCATCACTTATTTTGATTGGTTCGTGATCTATAACATTAAATTTATATTTTTCGAAAATAGCCTTCAAAATAGTCGGTTCTGTTTTAGTACCTTCTGTAATTATCAAAAAGTTTTTAGCCATTTTTTATATCCTCATCAAAGAGATTTGCCAAATACATTTTTTCTATGTTATTGATTTCTCTAATGTTTGGATAAATATCAGATAATTTTTTGTACGTGGAATAACCATTATTCCAGTTTGCAAAGAAAATTTGATCAGGTCTTAAATGCTGAAGAATGAAAGTGTTATGAGATGAAAAAATAAGTTGAATATTCTTTTTCCGTGCAGCTTTTATAAAGTCTAATACTGTTAACGGATGAAGAGCATCTTCGATTTCATCAATAAATAGCACACCATTTTCTGGCAAAGAAACCAAAACAGAAAGCAACAAACTTTGATTCATCATACCACTAGAAATAAAACTAAATGGTAGTTGTAATTCTCTTTCCCCTGCTTCTATAACTGCATGATAACTTTTAGTGCCATCTTTTGTAATTTCTGAATAAACATTGTATAGAGGAAATTCTTTATATTCTTTAAGTATTTCATTAACTTCTTTCGATTTTTCTACAATTATATCAAGAGAGTCTTTTTCAATAATATCTTTAAAAAGAAAATTCTTTTTAGAAGCATCAATAAACGACATGTTGCTTAAAAAGTCAAAACTTTTTATAATATTTGCATCGTCTTGATTTTCTGTAGCTAATTTTCTGATTGTTGGGAAGAGTGTTTTGTTAATTTTCACTGCATTGTTTTTATAATTGTAATATTCGACTGATCTTTCAAAAATCACATTGCCATCCACCGACAAAGTCTCATTGTTAATCCAACCAGAAACACATGTTTCTATAAAATATTCATATTGTTTTTGATTAATTTCAAAAAATATTTTTATCGAAGAAACTAATTCGGCAAAATTGTCTTGTGGTGTTTTCTTCGCTTTTTCTTTATTCTTTTTACTTTCTCTGTTTTTTCTATCGATATAATCTTCTGCGTTTAAATGATTTGGAATAAAGCACGAAAAAGATTTTGAATCTTCAGTTAATAATATCACAAGACTTGAAACAGCTTCCAAGAAGGAAGATTTACCACTACCATTTGTACCATAAAAGGCAACGGGGTTTACCAACTTATCGTTGTAAATCATTTCTTCTAGATATTTGTATTTGTTTTTTTGAAAATCAATGTCACAACTGTCAATAGCATTTATGTTTTTAATTTGAATTCTAGTAATCATACTTAACCCTCCATAAAAGCCAACTGTATTTTTTATACACTTAGTATACATTATTTTTGCCGGCATTTCAATAGTTTATTAAAATTTTTATAAATTTCTTGTTTTATTATATGTGATTGCAATTACAATATTTATTTTTCACCACAATAAATATCTTGTTTAATCTAATTTTTGCATAAAAAACCGGTACGAGACGTCGTTGTTTTAAAAAATTATTAATCTATTAGTACCACACAGGAAAGCCACAATAAACACACAAAAATTCTGTCAGTTATGTCAGCTCAAAAGTTTTTGTTTTCATGTTATAATTTTTCCATAATCACAATTTCCATATTTTGACCATTTTAAAAAAACCAAAATGCAAAAATTCCATCAAAATTCCATATTTTTATGGAAAAACAAATGAAAAAAGGGAGTAGAGAAAATCTACCCCCTATGTATTCAAAGTCCTTATATTACAAGGCTTTACAAGATTATTTGAAGTATCTCTTAAGAAGTCCCTCGAAAGCCTTGCCGTGTCTTGCCTCGTCGCGTGCCATTTCGTGAACGGTGTCGTGGATTGCGTCGAGGTTTTGCTTCTTTGCCATTGTAGCAAGTGCAACCTTGCCTGCTGTTGCGCCGTTTTCTGCCTCAACTCTTAGCTCAAGGTTTTTCTTTGTAGAATCAGTTACAACCTCGCCAAGAAGCTCTGCAAACTTTGCTGCGTGCTCTGCTTCCTCCCAAGCTGCCTTTTCGTAGTACATACCAACCTCGGGATAGCCTTCTCTGTGAGCTACTCTTGCCATAGCAAGATACATACCAACCTCTGTGCACTCGCCCATAAAGTTAGCGCGAAGTCCCTCAATGATTTCTGGGTCAACACCCTTAGCAACGCCGATTACGTGCTCAGCAGCCCAAGTGTAATTGTTTTCTGTTACCTCATTGAATTTTGCGCCTGGAACGCCACATTGTGGGCACTTTTCTGGTGCGCTGTCTCCCTCGTGAACATAACCGCAAACTGGACATACAAATTTTTTCATTTTCTTATTCTCCTTAAATAAATTATTTTTTGTTACAATTAGCACATTTACCGTAATAAACGACTCTTTCGTTCTCTACCAAGAAGCCCATATCGTCAATTTCCTTGTGCGCATCGAGCGTAAGAGGAAAATCAAAGATATTCTTACATTCGCTACAAACAAAGTGTGCGTGCGATGAGGTAAAGCCATCGTAATATACGCATTTGTCGCTTGTTTCGACTGAAATTATTTCCCCTTTTTCTAAAAGATTGCCAAGGTTTCTGTAAACTGTGCCCAAGCTTATGTTTGGAATTTTTACTCGGACAGCATCATAGACCTCGGAAGCGCTACAATGCTGACGCTTAGAACGCAAAAACTCCAAAATAGCAGTTCTTTGCTTTGTTTCTCTCATGGTGCTCTCCTTATCAGTAATAGTTCCTATTATTATTATACACATAAGTCCCAAACTTGTCAATATCTTTTTTAAAATTTTTTTTAAAAAATTCCAAAGCAAAAGCCTCGCCAAACAGCGAGGCTTTTTACATTAAACATTTAAGTGTGTAACATCTAAGAACCAAGGCATTATGAGCGACATTAAATATGCAGCAACAATGGAAATAACTATAAAAATTGGTAATAAATACCACTTTGTTTCTGCTCCATAAGCGTTCTTAGCTTTTAAGAGGTTAGCTTCCTTTATATAAAAGCGCGCGTTTTCAAAGTCTAAAACGAGCTTTTCGCCATCAACCCTGGTTGGAATGGTGTCACCGACAACTGAAACGATATTTCTTAAGGTAGAGCCGTCTTTCAAAATCGACCTTGTAAACCAGTTGGCTTTTGAGCCAAGCTCGGACAGGGCTTTTGCATTTGAGATGCCTACTGCGTTAGATATCATACTGCGAACAAGCTTTCCTGTTACGTTTCTTGAAAAGAAGCTTGCTATAAAAGCAATGTTTGCGCCGATACATATAGACCACACTATAACGCTTGGCGAAACAAGCTCAATATTTGACTGAATAAGGAACATTTATCTTCTCCTTAATCAATAATCTTTTTTCCGCATAGCTTGATAAGGATTTCTTCAAGGTCCTCGTTGTCAAAGTATTCAATTTGTAGAGTCTTAACCTTGCTATTTGCACTGATTTTTACACGCTTACCTGTCAAGGTCATAGCCTTTCTTTCAAGCTCCTTGACGTAATCTACCTCAAGCTTGTCGTCATTCTTGGGTTGATTTGGCTCGGTTGTTGCTTTTTCAAAAAGCTTATTAAGCTTTTTTACTAACATTTCTGTATCACGTACAGAGAGAGAACGAACAAGGATATCCTTTGCTACCTCTACAACTGCTTCCTCGTCCTTGTTTTTAAGACCCAGAAGTGCACGTGCGTGGCCTGCGGAGATGTCGCCCGTTTTGAGCATGTCAATTACTTCCTCTGGAAGCTCAAGCAAACGCATAGTATTTGCGACAGCGCTCCTTGATTTGCCAACCTTTTCGGCAACCTCCTCTTGAGTTAGCTCATATTGCTCCATAAGTGAACGATATGCTGTTGCTTCCTCGTATGGGTTCAAGTCCTCACGTTGAATATTTTCAATAATTGCTATTTCTGCTGCCTTTAAAGCATCGGCTTGCATTATAATTACAGGAACCTCTGTGAGTCCTGCGAGCTTTGATGCTCTCCATCTACGCTCACCTGCGATTATTTGATAGAACCCACCTGCGCTCTCGCGAACAATAATTGGCTGTAACAAACCGTGCTGCTTTATTGATTCGGCGAGCTGCTCGAGCGCTTCTTGGTCAAAATATTTTCTTGGCTGGTCTGCTTTTGGCTCAATTTCTGATACTCTGAGTGTTTGAGCGCCCTCTTGTGATGAAGCAGTAGCCTCTATGTAGTTGTCTGCAAATATGGAATCAAGTCCCTTTCCAAGTCCTTTTTTCATTACTTTTCTCCTTTTCCTTTTCTATTTTATAAAATTCCTTCTGTTCTTAAAATGATTTCCTTGGCTACGCTTTGGTATTCAAGGCTACCCTTTGAGTATTTTGAATAGTAAAATATCGGCTCTCCAAAGCTTGGTGCTTCGCCAAGTGCGACTGCACGCGATATTTTTTGGTCAAATACTAATGTGCTGTAGTATTTTTCAAGCTCGCTTAATACCTGTGACGATAGCCTTTGTCTTGCATTAAACATCGTAACAAGTATCCCTGTAATGATAAGATTGGGGTTATAACGAGCCTTTATTGCCTTGATTGTCATCATTAACTGTGTTAAGCCCTCAAGCGCAAAGTATTCACATTGTATGGGGATAACCAAACCACTACTTGCTACTAATGCGTTTATAGTTATCATTCCGAGTGATGGAGGGCAGTCAATAATAACGTAATCATAAATAAATTCATATCTTAATTCATTTAATATATCCCTTAAGTAGCTTTCCCTTTTATCCTGAAATGCAATTTCAAGCTCTGCGCCTGCAAGAGACATTGTGGCAGGTAAAACCGATAAATTTTTAAAGGTTGTTTGAATAATTGCTTCCTTAATGTTACATTTTCCCACAATAACATCGTATGAGGAGTATTTGATTGCCTTTTTTTGTATGCCTACACCACTTGTTGCACTACCCTGTGGGTCTAAGTCAATAAGCAAAACGCTTTTGCCAAGTGTGCCAAGAATGGATGCAATGTTAACAGCTGACGTTGTTTTTCCCACACCACCCTTTTGATTGGCGAATGAAATAATGTGCACCGTGAAATACTCCCTTCGTGATTTCTATTAAAAGTATAACACGCAAAACTGAGAAAATCAATACTAAAACGACTAATTTTGTAAAAAACTATACAATGTTTCACGTGAAACAGAGATAGGGAAATGTAAATTAAAATACTGTTTTATAAAGCAAATTATAGTAAGATGAGCATAAATGCAATTTCTCGTTATGAATAATCGATGGTCTATATATACACGCCCTGCAAATATATCAATATGCTTTACCGTTTTAACCTATGCGATTTTTGCTTAGTTACTGATCTGATAGAACATATATATCTGCGTTTCACGTGAAACACTACCTATACTATTTTAAGTGAAGCACAACCTTGCCTACCTTTGACTTAGAACTGTGCGTTTAGTGCAGCCATAGATGTATTTTATATCTAACTAATTGCTCTACTTTTTCTGAGAGGCATTGACTCTCTTGCTATTAACTAACAAAATTTGTTGTTTCACGTGAAACAAAATTTCAAACCGTTTCCTCACACAAAACCCGACAATCCACTTTTTTATTTTTGGAATAGTGCAAGGGGCTTGAGTGCGATTTTAAAACGCAAAACAAGATAAAAAAAGAAAAGCAAAGGGGTATATTAAATAACGAGTATTCGTGTTTCACGTGAAACAATTGTCGTATTATGGCGAATTATGATATGCTCTGCACTATAAAGCTCTGCATTAACCATATATTACATTTTATTTGTAAAATATATCAATTTTGTGGTTTTTTCAACGATATGTTGACAAATACGTTGAAAAGCGTGTAAAATTCATTGAAAAATGGTAATTTTCATCTGCTTATGTCGAAAATATGGCAAAATATGGAAATGGAAAAATATGTAAATGCGTACGTACAACCAAAACTGCCTGTATATATACGTTGTGCACCTGTCTTTTGCATTAAAAAAGCCACTATTTAGCTTTTGGCTACATAGTGGCTTTTTATAGTTTAACTTAGTACAAATTCGCTTTCTCGGCTTATGCTTTCGTCCTCTTGCGAGCAAATGATGTCATTGGCTGCACCCTTTGGAATCAGTATTGTAAATTCAGTGTAGTTTTCGTTTTCTATTTTTCTGCTTTTTACTTTTATTCCGCTGTTGCTAATTGCATCAATGGCTCTGTTTATTGCTGTGTAGAACGAGCCAATATCCTTATAAGTGGCAGCCTTTTTTACCTTTTGAGGGTTTAGCTTGGAGACTATTCTGTCAATTTCCTCCTCGCTTTTTGATACGTTCATGCCCTCGTTTATTATCTTATTTAATACTTTTTCTCTTATATCCGGGTCGTAAATTCTTAAAAGCGCTCTTGCGTGGCGCTCGCTTAGCTTGTTTTCGAGAATTTTGTCTCGTTCGCCCTGACTTAGCCTTAAAAGCCTTAGCTTATTTGCAACAAATGACTGACTATTTGAAAGCTTGGTGGCGATTTGCTCTTGTGTTAAGCCGTATGTATCAATTAGGGTCTGAATTGCGCTTGCTTGCTCAAAGATATTTAAATCCTCTCTTATTAAGTTTTCAATAATGGAAATCTCGGCGCTTTTTTCCTCGCTGATGTCGCAAATAACGCAAGGCACGAACTCCATTCCGAGCTCCTTGGCGGCTCTTAAGCGCCTTTCTCCTGCAACGAGCTCATACTCCTCGCCAAGCGCTCGCACAGAGAGTGGCTGAATGATTCCGAACTGTCTTATACTGTCAGCGAGCTTAATTATTGCTTCCTCTGAAAAAATTTTTCTTGGCTGGTTTGGGTTTGGGCAAATTTTGCTTATTGGTAGCGAGTAAATTTGCTCTGCATCATTTGTTTTTTGGTTCTCTTGCTTTTGCATTCCTTTTTTCTCCTTGCTTCATTATTTTATTGTATTGCTGTAAATATAATAACATTTCCCGACTGCGTAATTTATCATATTTCGCGCTCGAAAA
Source organism: Clostridia bacterium (assembly GCA_017937135.1). Lineage (GTDB taxonomy): Bacteria > Bacillota > Clostridia > Oscillospirales > CAG-272 > RGIG2000. Next base: position 45,739 of record JAGBEE010000011.1, read on the forward strand.
ATAATATATAAGGTAAAATGCGCTCAAAAGAGAGAGCAGTGCCTTGTAAGAGGGCAAAATAGGGCGAAAATGCGCGATGAAAAGTAATATAAGTAAAAATATAATCAAAACACGAAAACGCCCTTTGAAACGGCTTAAAGGACTCTAAAGCACATAAAGGTGCTCGTAGAGAAAAACATTTGTAAAAATAACTAAAGCTCAGCTAAAATAAGTGAAATAAGCCCCGGTTGCCTGATTTTGGGCGCTAAAACGTGATTTTTCAACCAATGAGTGAGCTTTGACTTATAATGATAAAAAATGCCACAAAATACCCTATGCCGCTTGGGCTGAGCCGGTTTTATTGTAAAAATGCCTTGTAAAAGCAAAAACGTTGAAAAACAATTAAAATTTCTCTCAAATGTACATTTTAAAAGTATTTTTTAACGGAAATAACGCTTATTAAGCAAAGAGTGTGGGGAACTATTAAAATAATTGCTGCTGACTTAAATTTGAGCATATTTGACTTAAAATTGGAATTGAATAATTGTTAACAAAGTGTAACGTATAAATACAGGGTAGTGCATAAAATCAAAAATTATGAATAAATATGTTTGTTGCTCTTACAATTTATCTATTGCTTACAATGACTTAAATTGCATTTTGTGGCGATGTATTACCGTTTTGATTCTTGAAAAAATAGCACCACAGCTACATTTGCGGTGCTATTTTGTTTTTTATGTCGCAGCTATCTTGGGCTTGCATCATTTTGCAGCGAGTAAGCTGATATATCTAATTAGATTGCGCGCTCGCGTGTGCGTAAGAGACGATTTAAGGCTGTTTTAGGCGCGTTTGGAGCTTTTGCTTAGAAGTTCCCATAAAAACGCCTTTGACATTAAAATGGGGCGTTAAAGCCTGTTAAAACGTTTTGGCTGCTGGCTGCTTGAATGGATGAAAGCGTGTTTAAATCGTTTTAGCTTACTAACCACTTGAATAGGTGCAAGCTTAGTCAAATAGCCTTAGCCCTTGTGATATTTGAAAGGGCGCGAGTTTGATTACGCCTGTATGGACTCTTATAGAGTTGATTAAGCGTACTTAACGTTAATGTTGATAATTTCCTTAGGACGTACTACCTTGCCGTCGAAAAGGATATATCCCTTCACTGCATCGGCAAATGACTTCTCGGGACGATATGCCTCTGTGTGAGTGAGAGGATTTACAAAGGCGATAGCGCGCTTTGTTCTAATCATAATGTTATCAATTGCGCCGTCCTCGCTCTTTAAAACGTTGTTTGAGAGCTTAACGGTAACGTTGCCGTACATAGCCACCTTGCCGTTTTTGAGCATCTCGGAGTTGTTTGTATCCTTGCCAACATAAGCCTGCTTAAAGAGCTTATAAAAGCGTGGGGACACAGTAACTGTAATGCCTGATGCCATGTTTACATCGTTTTCCTGAAGGGCTTGAATTGCATCATCAAGCACGTCAAGCACGTTATCCTTCGTTACAACGGTCGCGTTAGCGCTTAGTGTCGGAACCTGTGCATCCGTCGCCATATTTGCAATGTACTTGTCCATTTCGTTGGCCAAGCCCTCTGAGGTTTCAAGCGAAAGCGCGTCCATAAGGCCACCAACAGCTTGAGCCTTGTCAATATCGCCAACCTTGTAGTTAAAGTATCTAATTTGATTGATGTTCAAAATTACCGAGGTGTCCTCAATTTCCTCTGCCTCGTCAATTTCTCCGTTAGCGTTTTCACGCTCAATTGTTTTAATTGAGGGCTTTCCAACGCCAAGAATATGTACGCTGTCGCCCTTGCTCGCTACAAGTCCCTCATATTGTCTGTTGCAGTCCTCAACAAAGACGCACGCTCTTTCAAGCTCTCTTTCAATGGTTTCTGCCCAAACAGAGGGGATAAAATTTGAATATGCCATAATAAATTCTCCTTAAAGTAAATTTGCGGAAATACTTGGAGCAAAATTATGGGAATATATGGAAAATAATACTACTTGCTCTTGTAAATGTGCCACTCAATGGCAAATGGAAGCGCAAAATAAGCTGTGCGCTTGCTTTCGCGCTTGTCAAATGAGTGTGCACACGCTGTATTAGTTAAGGCTTGCGGAAATACTTAGCTAATAAAGCAATATATTCACGTCTATTTGTCAAGGTGATGATAAATAGACTTATGAATAGCTGTTTTTGTTGATTTGTCAATCTTTTTTACTTGCTCAAGGCGTTTGGAAGGCTTGCAATCACCATTTTGCTTGACTTTGTCTGATTTTATCGTAATTTTTGCTGATTTGCTCCCTTGACATCCTTAAAACCTGCTCCTTCGTAAAAAAGTCGCTTGATAACGGCTCGCTGGAGCTAAGTGAGCCAACGGAGGCTTGCTTGCTCGCTAAGCGCGCAGTCTCTTTTTTTATTGCATCCTCCTCGATTTTTGACTTTAAAGCCACATATTCGCTATAAAGAAGCGCAAGAGGGACTCCGTTGCGTCTTGAATTCATAAATAGCTTGAAATTTCTGTCATTTTCAGCCTTTTCCCTTGTCATTCCGGGAAAAAGAGAAGAAAAGAGTGCATCATCATCACTTTTTGATAAAACGGCAGTATTTTGCGTGGAATTATCAACAAAATTCTCCCTGTTTTGTTGAATTACAGACACAGGGTCGCCTGTTTTTAAATTTTCAGTGATATTATTTGATAGATTTTCAACTGAGTCCTGCACAAAATTAGCGCTATTTTCAGCTGCAAAAGTGGCGATTTCTGTTGAAGCACCTTGATTCATAGGTGAAATATCGCCGTTTGGTGAGCTATTTGGCTGATTTTGACTTAAAACCGTGCCATTAGACTCTGAAAAGCTGAGATTTTGTAAATTTTCTTGATTATTTATCATAAAATTCCTTTCAAAAATCATTGATTATCGACACAGGGTCGGCTATTTTGACTGTTTTTGTAAAATTCAAGCTCCTTTTTCAGCTTTTGAATTTCACTATTTTTCTCGGCTTGGATTTGCTTTAAAATTTCACTTTTATTTGTTAGCGCACTCTCTGGATAAGCCTTAATGTATGTTTCAAGAGATATATTTCCGTTCTTTAAGCACGTGTCAAGAAGATTTATATCAGACGCAAGCGTTGCCTTGCTTCCACCAACAGCCTCGACTACTACCTCAAAGAGTGAATTTTCATAATCATATGATGAAAAGGTGTCCATAGTGCTTTTTTCGTTGCCATCAATATCCTTATTACTTATTATAAAGTCTTTTTTGTAAAAGTAATATTTTAAAAACTGTGCAATAACAAGCCCCTGCTTGCGCTTTGCGCTTATAAATGCGTTTCTTAAATCCTCAATTGGCATTTGTGCCTGTGCTTGAAGGTAAGCAATTGCAGCGCCTGAAAGATTATTTGAGTAAGCCTCGCCACTCATTACCTCTGATGCACCGGTAACACTTCGAGTAAGCTCGGTTATTGTGTTAGTGAGGCTCATTGGAACCTCCGAAAGAGCGCTTTCGCTTAATTTTTTGATTCCTTCACCCGTTCCGGAGTAGTCAATAAGTATTTGTCCCGGTGTATTTGATATTTTTTGTCCCTTTAACGCATTTGGAAGCGCTAAGTATTTCCCCCAAGCACATTCTTGAGCATTTAACAGGCTCATTGCAATATTGAAGTTTATTGCCTTTTGATTTGGTATAATTCCCTCAATTTCTGAAAGACCGTAAATTGAGCCCTCGCGCTTTTCATAATACCCTGCCACGATAGGATAAAGTAGAGTTCTTTTTTGATTTTGTCGGGGGGAGTGTCGATAATTCGCAAATTCACTCTCACCATCCCCTTCTGAAAGGGTATCAATTGAAGAGAAGCTCGGGACGATTTTGAAGGGCTTATTTATTATGCAATTTTTGGTAGCTCTCTCGCAATAAATCTCACCATTTTCCTTAAAGTATCTTGTTAAAAGAGTTACCTTTTGCTTGTTTTGCTCGTTTTGCGAGCTGTATTCACTCTCGCCCTCGTCTGATTTTAACTCGCTAAGGTTAATATCGCTATCGGCAATAGCGATAACGTCGGTTAATGATTTGCGCGCTGAAATAATTATCCACTTTTGCTTTTGCTCGTCAAGCTCGGCGGGGTTTTCAAAGAAAATATTAAGTGGGTCAATAAGCTCGCACCTGACTCCACCATCTACCCTGCCATCAATTCCACATGCCTCGCTATCCCAGTAATAGTGATAGAAGTACGAGCCCTTTTTAATTCCGTCGTCAACAGCGCGTCTGTCGATTTCATTTTGACCAAGCTCCTTTAATACACACTCAGAAAAGGCATTAAACCTCTCTATATTTGTCAAAGGAGAGTAGCTTTTATATAAAATCTTAACGGGTGTTGATAAAATAGTAGATTTTTTGTTTCGACAAATCATTTTTACTATGTTTACAACGGGTCTTGGTAGATTTTTAGTGTTTGGTGTCGGGCTTGGCCACTGTCTGCCCTCATAAAAATCAATAAATGTAGGTATTTTTTCTCTTAAGCCACAATTTACCTGATATTCAACCCCCTCTTGATACATATTGTACAGGTGGGTATTTTCTATGCTTTGGCTTTGCCATTGAACCACTCGTCAATCACCTCCTTATATGAAGCCTCGTTTTCGTTACCCGTGTCATTCGACACGCTCTTTTCCTTAATTTTGTCCTCTAAGACGCTGATTCTTGCCTCTATTTCGAGGAGTCTTTTTTTAGTAATAAACATTTTTACCACTCCATAAATATTTCTTCCTGCAAGGGAAAATTTGTAAAGTTTTTATCTAAAAAGGAGCATCCTGTGTCGATAATTTCAATTTTATGAGAATAATCAATACCGATAAAGCGCGCAATTGCACTCGCCATAACTAAGTCGTCATGCGAGCCATTTGCTGCGGCAATTTTGCCATCGGGATGGCGAATAAAGGTGCTCATTTCTAAAAGCGTTTGCCTGTCGGTTTCAAGCTCTATGCATTCTCTCATTGTCGAAATTAGGTTTGAAATAATAATGGGCCTTGTGATAGACGAGGTAACAAAGCCATAGAAGCCCTCGGTTTTTTCCTTGAATGAGGAGAGATTTTTGGAAACGTACAGATTTTCATATCCAAGCTCCCTTAAAACGCGCACAGGATGTCGCGAATAGTTGGTTTCAACGCCGATTAAGGCGTTATTATAGTACCTTCCAAGACAATACAGCTGCTTTGCAAATAGGTCCTCGTCAATTTTTTGCTTATGTAGTGTAGCTACACAGCGTCCGTTTGTGTTATCAATAACCTTAGCGCAAAAGTAGTCATCGCCAAGTCCTGCAGTATCTGCGCCAATTACGTAGGGCTTTGCTTTTGTCAGGGAGCCTTCAGCTATTAAATAAGGCTTTTCGACTATTGATATATAGCCACATTCATCCTTTACAAGCTCAATATCGCAGATTTCCTTTTTAAAGGCAATAATGCTACCGTTTTCAGCATATTGTGGTACTAATTTCTCATTATATTTGAAATATCCAAGCTCGCTTTTGATATCAAATGTGCTTAAATAGTTAGAAATTGCATCCTTATCAAAAACGCAATCGCCACTTGTTACAAATGCCTCCTCGGGTGAACAGGGGTATTCCTGTCTTATAGACGTCTTGTCTATATACGAGAGGTACTTCTTTGCATACCAAGCAAGCTGCTCCTTGTCAAGACCACGCTTTTTAAGGGCGCAAAGCCTGTTTTTTAACCACGTGTCAGCGTTTTTTAAGTATTCGAGCTCGTTTGAGCGATATTCGTCGCTTCTATACCATTCATAAAAAAGATTGTGACAAGCACCACTGTCCCAAAGTGTTTTTGCTTCGTTAAAGCCATTGGCTGTTGTTTCATAAATGCAAAGAGCATCCTTTGTTGCCGCCTCCTGTATAGACTTTTGCAAATCAGCAAGTGAGCATTTAAAAAATGCAACCTCGGAGTAATGGATAAAGGAAAGAGTTCGGCTTCTTCCTATATTTCCGCTTGCCGAGGCTATACGCCAAGAGGAGTTGAGCTTATCAAAAAACAACTCGTTTACAGAGTTAAATTTCTCCGTTGGCTTTAATCTCTCTGGCAAGGCATTATACATTACCTTTGCCTTGTCAATAAAAATTGCCTTTGTGTTATCATCTCTGTCAGCTAAGGTAAAGCCTGAAAAGTTTTTCCTTACTATTGCAAAGCTGAGCTGAATGGCTGTGATAAGGGTGGTAAAGCCCTGCTGTCTTCCCTTGAGCACAAAAAACGGTTTTTGCCGACCCAGTGTCTCGATTTTAGCAATAAAGTCACGCTGAACAGTGTTGAAAAAGAAGGGAATATTCTTCTTTTCCTTATCTACAATTGAAAAGCAGCATTCAATTAAAAGATATGGCCTTTGAATAATTTCGTTCCTTAAATTATCGGTATCGAGAATTTTGTCGGCTATTGCTGATGTGATTTGGGCATCAAGCTCTAAATCGTGACTTTTTTGCCATAGCTCCCTTCGCTTTCTTATTAAATCGCTAATTGAAATATTTGCATCCCTTGCTTTTACAGAGCACTTTAAAGTCTTCATTTTCGCGACTTTGTTTTCCTCCTTTCTTAAATTTGGGTTTTCCCCTTGCAAGTATATTTTTGCACAAAAAAACCGGTACTGGACGGTAAAGATTAATAGAATTTACAAATTTTTAAATCGGGGTAATTTTGCCTTGACATATTTTAATATAAATGCTATACTTTATTATATATTTTATTATACACATAAGGAGAACAAAAAAATGAAGGCTGTTGTTACTGTTATTGGAAAAGACTCTGTAGGAATTATTGCAGACGTAAGCAATGAGTGCGCTAAGCACAATGCAAATATTGTTGATATCACTCAAAGCGTGCTTAAGGAATATTTTGCAATGATTATGCTTGTTGAAATAGAAAAAATTCAAACTGACTTCTCAAGCTTCCAGGGCGCTCTTAGCAGACTTGGAGAGGAAAAGGGACTTGATATTCGCGTAATGCACGAGGATATCTTTAATTCAATGCATCGCATTTAATAAGAGGTAAATTATGCTAAATATAAACGACATACTTGAAACGGTTAATATGATTAAGCAGGAGAATTTGGATATTCGTACCATTACTATGGGCATTTCCTTATTCGACTGTATAAGTGACGACCAAAAAAGACTTGAGAACAAGATTTACGATAAAATAACCAAAAGTGCAGAAAAGCTCGTTTCTACTGCAAACGACCTTGAAGCAACCTATGGCATTCCGATTATAAATAAAAGAGTATCTGTAACCCCCATTTCATTAGTTGGCGCATGCGCTGACAGAGATGGCTACGTGCGCTTGGCACAGGTGCTTGAAAGAGCAGCAAATGAGGTTGGTATAAACTTTATCGGTGGCTTTGGAGCGCTTGTACAAAAGGGAATGACTAAGGGCGCTAAAAATCTAATAGATGCAATTCCCGAGGCGCTTAGCACAACTACAAAGGTTTGCTCCAGCGTTAACGTTGCCTCAACAAAGGCGGGCATCAATATGGATGCAGTTGCGCGTATGGGTCAAATAATGAAGGAAGCTGCGTTTTTAACTAAGGATAATGATTCTATCGGATGCGCTAAGCTCGTTGTATTTGCAAATATGCCGGAGGATAATCCCTTTATGGCAGGAGCTGTGCACGGAATGGGTGAGAGCGATACTGTTATAAATGTTGGCGTTTCGGGCCCTGGAGTTGTAGCATCTGCAATTAAGCGCGAGGGCTTTTGTGATTTTTCACACCTCGCTGATGTAATTAAGAAAACAGCATTTAAGATAACAAGAGTAGGTCAGCTTATCGCGTATGAGGCTTCAAAAAGACTTAATACACCTTACGGTATAATTGACCTTTCATTAGCACCTACACCAGCAGTTGGTGACTCCGTTGCTCATATTCTTGAGAATATGGGACTTGAAAGATGTGGAACACACGGCACAACCGCGGCACTTGCTATGCTTAATGACGCAGTTAAGAAGGGTGGCGTTATGGCATCCTCCCACGTTGGTGGACTTAGCGGCGCATTTATTCCTGTTTCTGAGGATGCAGGTATGATAGAGGCAGCAGAATGTGGCGCGCTTTCAATTGAAAAGCTTGAGGCTATGACAGCTGTTTGCTCAGTTGGTCTTGATATGATAGCTGTTCCCGGGGACACAAGCGCAGCTACACTTAGTGGAATTATAGCTGACGAGATAGCAATTGGCGTAATAAACAACAAGACAACAGCTGTGCGCTTGATTCCTGTTTATGGTAAGGGCGTGGGAGAAAGCGTTGAGTTCGGTGGACTTTTAGGACACGCACCTATTATGAAGCTAAGCGACTATTCCTCTGAGGAATTTATTAAAAGAGGCGGCAGAATACCTGCACCTATCCATAGCTTAAGAAACTAATTTAGTGTTAACTAAAGGAGAAATTATATGAAAAAATTAGATACAATTTGCGTACAGGGTGGCTACAAGCCGAAAAGTGGCGAGCCAAGAGTTGTGCCAATAGTGCAAAGCACAACCTATTATTATGAGAAGGCAAGTGAGCTTGCAGACCTCTTTGATTTAAAGGCAGATGGTTATTTCTATACACGCTTGGCAAATCCAACGGTTGATGCGTTTGAAAGAAAGCTAACAGAGCTTGACGGTGGTGTTATGGCAATAGCGACAGCATCGGGAATGAGCGCTACCTTGCTTGCTATTTTAAATATTGCAGGCGCAGGTGATAATATAGTTGCATCAAAGGCAATTTATGGTGGCAGCTACAACCTGTTTTCCGTTACATTGCCAAAATACGGCATAGAGTGTCGCTTTTTTGACCCTGATGACACAGAAGAGAACATAGAAAAATTGGTTGATGATAAAACGAGGGCTATTTTTGCAGAAACAATTGCAAACCCAACAATAGTTGTTTTGGACTTTGAAAAGCTTGCTAACATAGCAAAGAAGCACAAGGTGCTTTTTATGGTTGATAACACACTTGTTACTCCTGTTTTGTGCCGTCCTCTTGATTTTGGAGCTAACATCGTAATTTATTCATCATCAAAATATCTTGATGGTCACGCAGTAGCGCTTGGTGGCGTTATTGTTGACGGTGGTAACTTTGATTTTAGCGCAACAAATCGCTATGAGGAGTTTTTGAAGCCTGATGAAAGCTATCACGGCTTGGTGTATGCATCACTTGGCAAAACTGCATTTGGAGTTAAGTGCAGAGTTCAAATGATGAGAGACCTCGGCGCAATAATGAGCCCCGAAAATGCTTTCCTCACCAACTTAGGAATGGAAACCTTGGCTCTTCGTATGGAGCGCCACTGTGAAAATGCGAAAAAGGTTGCCGAATTTTTGAATAATCATCCAAAGGTAGAGTGGGTAAAGCACCCATCACTTAAGGACAATAAATATAATGCGCTCGCAAATAAATATTTGCCAAACGGACAGGGCGGAATGATGAGCTTTGGCGTTAAGGGTGGCTCGGAAAAGGCTGCTGAATTTATGGAAAAGCTTAATATGATTGCTATCGTTACACACGTAGCTGACAGCCGTAGCTGTGTATTGCACCCTGCATCGACAACTCACCGTCAGCTCTCAAGCGCTGACCTTATCGCTATTGGAATTAGTGATAACTTAGTTCGCTTGTCTGTCGGAATTGAAAATGCACAGGACATAATAGACGATATAAGTCAAGCGCTTGATAACATATAAAAATACGATTTTTGCGTGGGGAGTGTCGATAATTTGACACATTCACCAGAAAGGAGAGAAAATGCCAATTATAATTCCAAAGGACATTCCTGCCTATTCAACGCTTCTTTCAGAAAATATATTCGTTATGAATCACGAAAGAGCTATGACACAGGATATTCGTCCAATTGAGATAGCTATTCTTAACCTTATGCCGACAAAAATTGAAACGGAAACTCAGCTTATAAGGCTTCTTTCTAACTCTCCCTTGCAGATTAAGGTGACCTTAATCGGCACGGAAACATATGTAGGAAAGAATACCTCGCTCGGACACCTACAGCGCTTTTATAAAACCTTTTCCGAAATTAAGGACACTCATTTTGACGGTATGATTATTACAGGCGCGCCTGTTGAAATGATGGACTTTTCTGAGGTTAAATATTGGAAGGAGCTAACTGAAATTCTTGACTATGCGTCAAAGAATGTTCAAAGCACTATATTTATCTGCTGGGGAGCACAGGCTGCGCTTCATTATTATTATGGGCTTAATAAGCACGTGCTTGACAAAAAGCTGTTTGGTATATTCAAGCATCAAAAGTACGTTCAATTTGACCCACTTTTAAAGGGCACGGATGAGGAATTTTATATGCCACACTCTCGTCATACAACGGTGCACGCTGATGACATAAGAGGAGTGGAGGACTTACTTCTTTTAGCCGGCTCGGACGAGGTTGGAGCGTCAATTGCTCGCTCAAGAGACGGAAGACGTATATTTTTGATGGGGCATATGGAATACGACAGAGATACTTTAAAAAGAGAGTACCTAAGAGATATAGAAAAGGGGCTCGACATAGAGGAGCCGAAAAATTATTTTCGCGACAAGGAAAAAACTAAAATTGTACCTAATTGGTATAGCGTTGCTAACCTTATCTATTCTAACTGGCTCAACTATTACGTATACCAAATGACACCCTACGATATTAAGGGTATTACACAAAGAGAAAACTGAAAGAGGGCGCATTAAAAGCGCCCCTTTAAAGCTTAGTACAGCTTAGCTAAGTTTTTATTTTGCATTATTGTATTATTTGAAGGAGAGAATAAAATGACAAAAAAATTATTAACATTATTATTCGTACTTATGTTGTCAATAATGCTTGTATTTGCATTTGCGTCATGTGGTGGAAGCGAAAATCCAAGCGACACAAGCACCGATACAGGCTCACAGGGCACAACGCCAAGCCCTGATGGCGATAAGGGAACAGACGACGGAAGCGGTGGAAGCGGTGGCACTCCCGACGACGGAGGTCACACTCACTCATATGGTGAATGGGTAACCACTAAGGAAGCTACCTGTACCGAGGCAGGCGAGAAAAAGCAGACCTGCTCTTGTGGAGATATAAAAACCGAGACTATTGCTGCAAAGGGACATAGCTACGGAGCGTGGGAAAGCATAAAGGATGCAACCTGCAACGAATCTGGCGAGAGGAAGAAGAGCTGCCCATGTGGAGATGTTAAGGTAGAAACTGTAAACGCAACAGATATTCATAACTATGTGGATAGAGTGTGTACAGAGTGTGGCAAAAAGAAGCCAAGCGAGGGCCTTGAATTTGGATTAGTATATGAAACAAACACTTACGAATTACTTGGCTTGGGTACATGCAAGGATACAGAAATTGTAGTTCCATCAAAGTATGAAAATTTACCTGTAACATCAATAGGCAATTCAGCCTTTTGGAATGCCACGGAGATTACTAGCATAATTATTCCAGACAGTATAACCTCATTGGGCGATTGCGTGTTTGAAGGATGCACCTCGTTGATATATAATGAATTGGACAATGGATGCTATTTGGGTAGCGAAACAAATCCTTATATGGTATTGGTTAAAGCTAAGGATGCTACAATAACCTCATGTACTGTTAGTGATACTGCAAAATTTGTATGTGACTCTGCCTTTAATGGCTGTACATTACTTGAAAGCGTAGCTATATCGAGCAGTGTGACGAAGATAGGAAATGCAGCCTTTTTTAACTGTGCAAAGCTAACAAGCATAACGATGCCTGAGGGCGTAACAGAAATAGGATATAATGCTTTTTATGGATGTACACAGCTGGCAAGCATGACAATACCTAATAGTGTAACAATGATAGGGCAAAGCGCATTTAATAATTGTTCTTCATTAAAAACACTTGTAATAGGCAACGGAGTAAAAACAATACCAGGCGCAATTTTAAAAGGCTGTTCAAGCCTTGAGAGCTTAACTATTCCATTTGTGGGTGGTAGCGCGAGCGCAACAAATGCTTCAAATAGCACTTTTTTGGGATATATATTTGGAACATCAAGCTATGAAGGCTCTGTAGGTATATATCAAGAAAATAACGGATATCCATATTCATATTACCATATTCCAAAAACACTTAAGAATGTTGTGGTAACAGGTGGAAGCATTCTTAAAGGAGCCTTTAGTGGCTGTAAAACACTTGAGAAAATTACCGTGCCTAATGATTTAACTGTATTGGAAGATAAGGTGTTTTATAATTGTGAATCACTTAATACAGTTATAGGACTTGATAATTTGACTAAAATAAGTAATTACGCATTTTCTAATTGTCATTTGCTAAGGACCTTTACGATTCCAAAGAGCGTAACAACAATTGGAGAATATGCATTTAGTGACTGTAAGTCACTCCAAGGCATAACATTACCAGATGGTGTAACAGCAATTGAATCAAACGCATTCTCTAATTGTTCTTCTCTTCAAGAGATAACAATACCCAATGGTGTAACAGCAATTGGTTCATATGCGTTCTCTGGTTGTTCGCTGCTTTCAAGGGTAACTATTTCTGATGGAGTAACAAAGATAAATTCAGGAGCCTTCTCAAATTGCCCTTCTATTACAAGTATAGTAATACCCAAGAGCATTACAACAATTGAAAGCGAGGCGTTTTATAACTGCTACAAGCTTATAGAGGTATATAACCTATCAAATCTTGACATACAGCTTGGCTCAACGTCAAATGGATATGTAGGATACTATGCTAAGGTAAAGCATACCTCACTTGACGAAGCGAGCATATTAGATTTTGTTGATGGTTATGTATTTATAACACTTGATCAAGAGGCTTATTTGTTTGGAACTACCTTGATAGACAAGGTCTTATCATTGCCTGAGTCATATAAGGGCTTAGAATACAAGATTTATCAATATGCATTTTACAATAATGGAAATGTTTCTAAGATAGTTATACCAGCAGGAGTGAAGTCTGTAGGAAATTATGCATTTGCAGGCCTTGCTAATTTAAGAGAAATCGAATTCAATGCAGTAGCAATGAATGATTTAAGTAGCGGAAACTATGTATTTTATAAGGCTGGACGAGGAAGTGAGGGAATAACGGTTACGTTTGGAAAGGATGTAACAAGAGTTCCTGCGTATTTGTTCCGTCCATCATCTGCTTCTTATCCTTCCACTGGAGACACTCCAAATATTATAAATGTAATCTTTGAGGAGGGAAGCGCTTGTGAGGTTATAGCAAGAGATGCATTCCAGGATTGTTATAGCCTTTTGAACGTACAAATTCCTAATAGCCTAAAAAAGATAGAAAGCTATGCCTTTTATAACTGTAATTCTATAGAAAAGGTTGATTTTAGTGGAAGCGCAGCTGATTGGTGTAAGATAACATTTGAATCAAACCCACTAAATCAAGGCGCAGACCTTTATTTTAAGGGCGAGCTTGTAACTGAAATTGTAATACCAGCAGGGGTTGAAAAAATACCAGATAACGCATTTTCAGGCTGCACCTCAGTTAAAAAGGTAGTGATATCAAGCGGTGTAAGACAAATAGGGGAAGGTGCGTTTAGTAGCTGTACAGCGCTTGAGGATGTAACTATATCTGATGATTTATTAATACTTGGTAAATATGCATTTGTTAATTGTCCTTCTTTGAAATACAATGAATATGAAAACGGATATTATTTAGGAAACGAAGCAAAATCATATTTGGTATTTATTAAGGCAATTAATACTGACATTACTACCTGTACAATACACGAAACAACGAAGATTGTAGATTCAGTGGCGTTTAATAATTGCACTGCTCTTGCCGAGCTGAAAGTCAATGCAGCTGCCATTGTGGATTTACCCAGCGAATACAATGTATTTTATAATGCAGGAGCAAATGGTATAAAGGTTACGATAGGTAAAAATGTTACCAGAGTACCTAACAACTTCTTCTATAGATCAAATATAATAAGCGTAGAATTTGAAGATGGAAGCATGTGCAAAAGCATAGGAATAAGTGCCTTCTATAATTGCGAATCACTAAAAGAGGTACATATAAGCGATATAGCAAGCTGGTGTAATATATCATTTGGTAACTATTATTCAAATCCATTATATTATGCAAAGAATCTATACATAAATAATGAGCTTGTTACTAATCTTGTAATACCAAACACAGTAACAAAGATAAAAGCTTATGCCTTCTATAATTGCCAATCACTTGCAAGCATAACAATATCCGATAGTGTAGCATCAATAGGAGATGACGCCTTCTGTGGTTGCGCCTCACTTACTGAGATAAACTTCAATGCTAAGGCTATGAGTGATTTTAGTAGTTGTGTATTTTCTGGCGCGGGACAAAATGGAAACGGAATAAAGGTAATAATTGGAAAGAATGTAACAAAAATACCTAAGAATTTATTCTATAGTGATCCTCATGCTTCTTCACATGCACTTAAAATAACAAGCGTAGAATTTGAGGATGGAAGCGTATGTAAAAGTATAGGAGAATATGCATTCTATAATTGCCAAACACTTGCAAGCATAACAATGCCTAATAGTGTAGCATCAATAGGAGAATATGCATTCTATAGGTGCTTATCGCTAACAAGTATAACAATACCTGATAGTGTAACATCAATAGGAGACTATGCATTTTCAGGTTGCACCTCGCTTGCTGAAATCAACTTCAATGCAACAGCAATGGGTGATTTGAGCCGAGATAACAATGTATTTTTTATTGCAGGACAAAGCGCAGGTGGAACAAAGGTAACTATTGGCAAGAATGTAACCAAGATTCCTACTTATTTATTTGAAGAAGTAGACTATATAACAAGCGTAGAAGTTGAAGATGGAAGCGTATTAGAAAGTATAGGAAAATATGCGTTCTATAGTTGCAAATCGCTAACAAGTATAACAATACCTGATAGCGTAACCTCAATAGGAATATATGCATTCTATGGCTGCAACTCGCTTGTTGAAATCAATTTCAATGCAATAGCAATGGATGACTTAAGCTCAGGTAACTATGTATTCTATAATGCAGGAAACGGAATAAAGGTAACAATTGGAAAGAATGTAACAAAAATACCTGCTTACTTATTCGACCCTTATACCGGTTCTTCGTATTCACCTAATATAACAAGCGTAGTGTTTGAAGAAGGAAACATATGCGAAAGCATAGGAAGAAATGCATTTAGCGATTGCCAATATCTCGAGAGTATAACTGGTAATTTAGATAGTGTTGTCTCAATCGGTTATGAAGCTTTTTATAATTGCCCTATTAAAACAATACCAGTTGGAGAAAATTTCCTATATTATACAGACAAATTAGGCACAACATATAATAAATATGATTCTGGCAACTATTACGGAACAGAAAGCAATCCATATATGATATTGGTAAGCGTTGATTACACAGCGACCACCTGTAAGGTTCACCCCGATACAGTAATTATAAACGACTTGGCATTCCATAGCAAAGCTAATTTGACAAGCGTTGTCTTGCCAAATGGACTAAAGGTGTTTAATAGCTCGTTCTACAATGCTACCTCGTTAAGATATAATCAATACGACAATGCATATTATGTTGGAAGTGAATCAAACCCATATATGGTATTGGTTAAGGCAAAAAATGAAAATATAACCTCTTGCGCAATTCACAAGGATACTAAATTTATAGCTAGATATGCATTTGAATGGTGCACGTCGCTTTCAAGCGTGACAATGCCAGAGGGATTAGTGCAAATAGGACAAAGCGCATTCGATAGATGTAGCTCTCTAACAAGTATAACTATACCTAGTAGTGTAAAGATAATAGAAATTTTTGCATTCTCTGAATGCGTATCGTTAAAGGAGATTTATTATAATGCCACAGAGCTGATAAGTAGCGATAATGATGGCGGTATTTTTTCTCACTATAATTATGAAGATACAAACGAGATTTCGCTTTATATAGGTAAGAATGTAAAGCATATACCTGAGAATTTATTATATGATAGTTTGCAAGACTTTGTATCACGATGTTGTGTAGTATCTGTAATATTCGAAGAAGGAAGCGTTTGTGAAAGCATCGGAGCTCATGCATTCCATGGATGTGTAGGATTTGAAAGTATTAATCTTCCAAATAGCATTACACATATAGGTGAATATGCGTTTTATGGCTGTTCTACACTTAAAGAGCTAACTCTTCCAAGTAAATTGACCGAAATAAATGATTATGCATTTTATGGTTGCTCCGCACTTGAAAGCGTAACTATACATAATGGCATAACATCAATAGGAGAAGGGGCGTTTTCTAATTGCACAGCTCTAAAGAGTGTGGTAATACCGAACAGTGTGACAACCGTAGGAAATTCATTTAGCGGATGTACTTCTCTCCAAAGCTTAACAATAGGAGAGGGCGTTGTTTCAATAGGCTCTAATGCATTTTCTAAGTGTACCTCATTGGTTGAAATAAGATACAATGCAATATCTATGAAAGGATTTGATGAGTATAGCGGATTATTCGCATACTGTGGAATGGATAAAGAGGGAATAAGAGTAATAATAGGAAAGAATGTAAAAATTATACCAGAACGCTTATTCTTTAACTATATATATAGTGGCGAATACGATTACTACGGCTCTCCGATACGATCTGTTGACCCGTATATAGTAAGTGTTGAATTTGAGGAAGGCTCTGCTTGCGAGACGATAGGTGCATATGCATTCTATTCGTGCGATATGTTAAATGGCTTTGTAATTCCTGACAGCGTAAAAGTAATTAAAGAAAATGCGTTTGCTACCTGTAGTGGGCTTACAAGCATTACAATAGGCGCAGGAGTAAAAACAATTGAGGGTATGGCGTTTTATAAATGCGACGCACTTGCTGAAATAAGATACAATGCAGTTAACATGGACGATTTAAGAGCAGGAAACAATGCATTCTTAATAGGAGCAAAGGCGGAGGAAACAAAGCTAATTGTTGGCAAAAATGTAACAAGAATACCAG
This sequence comes from Clostridia bacterium, assembly GCA_017937135.1. Classification (GTDB taxonomy): domain Bacteria; phylum Bacillota; class Clostridia; order Oscillospirales; family CAG-272; genus RGIG2000. Next base: position 62,665 of record JAGBEE010000011.1, read on the forward strand.
CAAATTTATTTGACTCATATAGCTATGATGGACAAGGAGGCTACGAATGGTGTGAAATCACCATTGTTGAGTTTGAGGAAGGAAGCTTGTGCACTAGCATAGGAGAACGTGCATTTGTATATTGTAAAAAACTTGAAAAAGTGGTATTTACAAGTGATATGAAGTGGACGGTGATGGTAAGCATTGAATATGCTTCATACGAGATGATAGTAGCTGGAACAGACATTTCTGAGAATGCAAAGCTCCTAAATATTTACACAGGCGAATGGTATCGCGCTGAGTAATTAGGATAGCTTGATTTCTAAACTAACGAAAAAAGCCTGACATGGAGTAAAATCCGTGTCAGGCTTTTTGTGCTTGCTTGGGTGCTGTTTGTGCTTGCAAAAGAGCAGTAAAAAACACCGACACGCCCTTTGTCGTTTCGGTGTTTTTTGGTTTTTATGGTGAATTTTGATTAAAATCCCGCTTTTTATTCTTCGCTTGTTCCGTAGAAGTAATAGTAGTCAAATTCGTTTGCCAAGACGTTTGTAAAGGTGTATTCCTTTGATTTATCGGACACTAATATCTCGAACATTGCGTTTTCTTGATATTCGGAAAGAAGCGTTGAAAAGTCGAAGGAGGCAGCGCCTGAATTGAAGGTTGACTCGGGGAAAAAGTCCTTATTTTCCTCCATCTTATATGCGTCGTCCTCTAAGGGAAGTCTTTTTACAATGGCAGAGCCATATTCAATGTAGTCACCCTTTTTAACCTCGGTTTTTCCGTCTGATGTTGTAATTTCGCCATCACCGTCGAAATATCTTTTCGCTGTAACTACTTGACATTCTCCGTCCTTTAAAACAGTAGCGGCGGCAAGCGTATTTGATGCTTCCATCTGCGCAAGGGTTGGATGCTGCATATAGTAGCCGCCTGGGTAGAGGGTGTCGTCGGAATACTTTTCAAAAAGCTCCTCATAGCTTGCGTTTTTGTCAATGAAAATATAGTTAAAGTCCATATTTTTCTTAACCAAAAGCTCCTCAAGCTCCGTTGCTATTCTTAATTGGTTTTCTCTTTCATTCTTGGTAAGATTTACGTATTCTCCGTCAAGCTCCTTATAAAGAGTGTTAACTATAATTACTTGAAAATGCATATAGCTGTTTTCAAAATATCTGTCCTTTTGCTTTTCGGTTAGCTTTTCCCAATTTTCACCGTATAGATGCTTTGCCAGCTTGCGCTCCTTGGCCTGCTTTTCATATACTGAATACAGAGTGTCAGCGCTAAAGCCAAAGTCCTCGGCAAGCTCGTTAAACTTCATTTCTGAGAAGTTACCATAGGATGCAATTACAGCGGCGGCAGTTGTGCGCGCATCACTTTTTTCGTCCTCGGTAAGAGTAAGACCGTATTCGTCAAATAAAGCAAGAGAGTAGAGCAAGGAAACGACGCTTGCATCAAAGCTTTCTCGGTGCATCATTTCAAGATACTCGCCAAGAGTGATGCCATTATCTATCTCCAGACCGATTTGTGCCTCGGTTGTGCCCATTGATGCCATTATTTTTTTCTTATACATACCAAGCAGGTATTGGTATTCATCAGCTTTTATTGAATGCTCACCTAAAACGTACACATCGTCACTCGTCCCACACGAAGCAAGCATAGATACAAGCATTATTGCGACAATGAGCACACATAGCGCTCTTAAAATAACATTTTTCAATTTGAAGCTCCTTATTTTTGCCCTTAATTTTATTCTTAAATAGTTTAGCATATATTTATTTATAAATCTATACTAATTCGTTACTTTTTTGTATATAAAATTTAATAACCTCAACGGTTTTTTTGTAAAAGCTCGACCCTGTGTCTGTTTTTATGGAAATATACGGAATTTTTCCAACGCCCGAAACGGTGACATTTTTCCTGTCAAGCCTTGATATTTCAACCAAAACAGGTAAATTTACCTCCTCTGGAAAAAGCCTAATTTCATTTTTTAGCTGTTCAACCCTTTTAAAGCGCGCCAATGAGGCATACGCCTTTACTATTGCAACGCTTACAAGCATTTTTACAGGCTCGGGAATAGCGCCAAAGCGGTCGCTCAATTCCTCGCATATGTCCTTTAAATCGTCCTCGTTTTCAATGTGGGCGATTTTTTTGTACATTTCCATTCTTTGCGCCGATGACCTTATATAGCTCTCGGGAATAAACGCATCAGATGAAACGATGATTTTTGTTTCATAATGCTCCCTCACGCTTTGTCCCTTTTCCTCTAAAACAGCCTCGTTTAAAAGTCTTATATATAAATCGTAGCCGACTGCGTCAAGGTGCCCGTGCTGCTCAGCTCCTAAAAGGTTGCCAGCGCCTCTTATTTCAAGGTCGCGCATTGCTATTTTAAAGCCTGCGCCAAACTCTGCAAAGTCACGTATTGCATTTAAGCGCTTTGCAGCTATTTCGGAAATTTCCTTGCCCTTACGATAGGTAAAGAAGGCGTAAGCGCGCCTGTGGCTTCTGCCTACACGACCTCTTATTTGGTGTAGCTGAGAAAGTCCCATTTTGTCAGCATTTTCTATAATTAAGGTGTTAGCATTTGGTATATCTATGCCTGTTTCAATAATAGTGGTGCTGACTAAAATATCGACCTCGCCCCTTACAAGGCTCTGCCATATGGACTCTAAGCTGTCCTTGTCCATTTGTCCGTGCCCAACTGCCACAACGCTATCGGGGAATGATTTTTGGAGCTTATCTGCCACGTGGTAAATTCTATCCACATTATTTATAAGATAAAATACCTGTCCGCCACGGTGTAGCTCTCTTGAAATTGCATCATTTATTATATTATCGTCGTATTCAAGCACATAGGACTGAACTCCTACACGACCCTCGGGCGCTTCCTCCAAAATAGAGAGGTCGCGTATTCCACCCATAGCCATGCTTAGCGTTCTTGGAATAGGGGTAGCCGAAAGAGTCAAAACGTCAACGCCTGGCACAGCCTGCTTGATTTTTTCCTTTTGAGAAACACCAAAGCGCTGTTCCTCGTCAACTATTAAAAGACCCAGGTCCTTAAATTCGATATTTTTGTTTAGTAGCTTGTGCGTGCCTATTATTATATCAAGGTCACCACGCCTCAGCTGTCTTAGAGTTGCATTTTGCTCCTTGACGGTTTTAAAGCGAGAAATCATATCAATATTTACGCCCGTTCCTGCAAAGCGCGAAAGAGCTGTTTGATAGTGCTGCATTGCCAAAATAGTCGTTGGAACTAAAATTGCAACCTGCTTGTTGTTGGCAACTGCCTTCATAGCGGCACGGAAGGCAACCTCGGTTTTACCATAGCCAACGTCACCGCAAAGGACTCTATCCATAGGGTAGGGCTTTTCCATATCAGCCTTTATCTCACTTATGGCTGTGATTTGTCCCTCTGTTTCCTCATATTCAAACGAGGAGTCAAACTCGTTTTCCATAATTCCGTCAGGCATAAAGGCAAAGCCGTCAATGCGTGTACGCCTTGCGTACAAATCAATAAGCTCCTTTGCCATATCCTTAGCAGCCTTTTTTGCTCTTTGAGTAGATTTTTTCCACTCAGCGCCACCCATCTTAGATAGCCTTACCTCACCGTCAAGTGAGCCTGCGCCAATATATTTTGCCACCATATCTAGCTGGTCAACAGGCAAAAACAGCTTATCTGTGCCTGCGTACTGAATTGCGATATAATCACGATACGCGCCCATTATACATAGATTTTGTATTCCCAAATATCTGCCTATGCCATAATTTACGTGCACGACATAGTCGCCGATATTAAGGTCATTATAGGAGCGAATTTTTTCGCCCGCTTCCTTTTCAAATTTCTTATTTTTGAAGCCTCTTTTTATTTCCTTGCGTTTTTTAGAGGAGAGCACCACAACGGCTAATTTTGCCTCGGGAATTTCAAATCCATCGGGGAACGTGTCTGTTATTAAGCCAACAGCGCCCTCTAAAAGCTCGTCAAATGAGCCATTTTTTATTTTAAATGCGGGGATTTTCAGCTCGTTTAGCGTCTTTAGGCTTGATTTTAGCTCTGTGTCGTTTTGACAAACGAGAACTGTTTTGTATTTATTCTCGGAAAAGTAGGTTATCTCCTCGGTAACTGCGCTAATTGAGTGGTTAGCAAAGGAAACGCCCTTTGTGCTGAAATGATAAATACCGCCCTGTCTGTCAAAGCGTGACATAATATAGGTGTCAATATTTACACATACTCTTTCCTTTAGGAATTTGTCAATTCTTTTTATCGGTGCGCTAAACTCTGCATATCTTGAGGGAACAAGTCCCTTTTCAATTAGTGAGGTGACAACTAAATTTTGTGCCTCCTGCGCCTCACTTGCTTTGTTTTTAACAGAGTTGGTATCACAAACAATAGGAATACATTCGTTTTCAAAGTAGTCTAAAAGACATTCCTTCTCGGGATAAATAAGCGAAACAAATTTATCAAAGAAGGGAAGGGAGTTAGAGCCGGAGGCGATAGAGGCAAGCTCTCTTTTTAATTCCATAAGTGAGCCTTCATCCCTTGTTAATTCGATTAAGCCCTCAATTTCCACCTTGATTTTTTCAATTGCTTCCTCGCTTGCGATAATTTCCTTTGAAGGAGTAATAATAAAGGAATCGATTTTCTCGCTCATTCGCTGAGTCAGTGGGTCAAAAATTGCAATACGCTCTATCTCGTCGCCAAAAAGCTCAATTCTAATTGGCACCTGCTCCTTGAACACCTTGCCACCCTTGGTGTATTCGCACCTTGTTGGGAAAATGTCTATAATTCCACCACGGGAAGAAAATTGTCCTGCGCTTTCAGTAGTGTCAGAGTTAGTGTAGCCCATAGCTATTAGCCGAGCGCAAAGGTCGGAAATATCAAGGGACGTGTCTGAATTTATAGCCAATGTGCGCTCGGTAGCGAGCTTTTTCGGCATTGTGTATTGAAGGAGCGCATCAGGAGTCGAGATAACCACGTCAAGTGATGAAAGAGCAACTCCAAGAAGCACCCTTAGCCTCTCATGCTCTTGGTCATGGGAGGCTGTCATATCATAAAAATTAAAATCTCTAAGCCCGTAATGCTCGCTTTTTAAATTGCATCGCTTAAAAAACTCATTTAGCTTATTTGCGCGCCTTTCCTCACCGACAATAACTAATACCGTCTTGCCGAAATCTCTTTTAATATCCTTAATAAGAGAATAGGTAAGGGAGTAAAGTGCGCCATCGGACACACCGTCAATTAACAGAGGCAGGGGGTTTTTTCTTTTCTTCAGCTCTGTTAAGCGAGAATAAAGCGCCTCGTAGCACCTTGTGTGCCTTATAATATCGGTTAAAATGCTCTCGTTCATATTTTCCTTTTATAAATTATTTTGAAATACCGTTAAAATCGCACATTGCCTTTTCAATATTGCCACTAAGAATAAGCTTTAATATATCTGGCACACATTCAATTGCGCCAAGTAGATTTTTTTCCTTGTCCTTTGGAATGTCACTAAGCACCCAGTCTGCAATATCATAATCGGGATGTGGCTTTTGCCCAACACCTAAGCGAATACGGGGGAAGGTGTCTGTATTTAGGTTAAGAATTATATTCTTCAAGCCATTGTGTCCGCCTGCGCTTCCACCCTTTCTTATTCTTAATTTACCAACATCAAACGACGTATCATCAGAAATTACGATTACGTTTTCGGGTGGAATTTTATAAAAGCTACACGCCTCGTAAATTGCTTCGCCCGATAAGTTCATAAACGTCTGTGGCTTCATTAAAAGCGCGCGCACCCCCTCAATTTTAATTTCTGTGCAGAGCGCCTTGAATTTTAGCTTGTTACATTTAATGTTGTTTTTCAGACAAATATAGTCTATTGCCATAAAGCCTGCATTATGACGGGTATTAACATATTTATCCCCGGGATTACCCAAGCCAACAATTAAGTGCGTAATTGGAGTAGGGTCCTCCTTTTTTTCAATTTTTTTGAATAAATCAAATATATTTGACATTACATTTTCCTTCTTTTTGCCCACCCTGTGTGGTTAGATTGATATTCACGAGCAATTGCAAGAGCGCCGGCTGGCACGTCGTCGGTTATAACCGAGCCTGCTGCTGTAAATGCGCCTCTGCCAATTTTTATAGGAGAAATAAGACTTGTGTTATTTCCTATTATTGCGCCATCGCCAATAGAGCAACGGTTATTTCTTTTCTTGTCCTCAAAGTTAACTGTAATTACGCCACTGCCAATAAGCGCCTTTGTGCCAATATCACATTCGTTAAGGCGTGCGTGAGAGGAAATTATTACGTTGTTTCCAATAACGGAGCCGCTTATATCACAGTGCGAGCCGATTTTTGTATCCGATAAAACCCTTGTGCTGTCATAAATGCTTGTATAAGGACCTATCTCGACATCGGACTCTATGGTTGAATTTGAAATATTGCTGTAATTAACGACACTCCCCTCGCCAATTTCACAGCGATCAACAGTGCTACACGGACCTATAATTGCGTTTTCTCTTATTAAGGAATAACCACTAATAGTAGTATTTTGGAGTATTTTTGCTCCACGTCTTATTTCACAGGTAGGAGAAATAATTATTCCGTCTCTTAATTCTATTTCAACGCCACTCATAATGAGATAGTCAAGCATTTCGTTCCTGTATTCCTCAGCCCTTTGCAAAAATGCGAGCTTAGTAAGCGGCACGCTCTTTTCGCCATCTGCAAAGTGAGCAGGGGAGCAGTTTGTACCATTTGTACCCATAGTTGAAACGAAGTGTGCAGGGGAGGCTATATCACAGCCAACGAGCATCTTGCCCATACCCACAGCCATATAAAGGCTTCTTAAATTTCCAACGGTTGCATATCCGACGTCGCTTTTTACAACATAGTCAATTGCGCCCTCAATATCCTTGCTTCTTGCTAAAAAAGCAAGTGGAGAGGCAAAAATAACTAAGTCCTCAAACGAGGCGTTGATTTTATCCTTAGTCCCCGGCAAATCACAGTTTGATGCGCGTAAAAACTCAACCTCCAAGCCAAGCTTGTTAGATGCGTCCTTTATTTTTCTGAATGTATGCTCATATATTGGCGAGCCATAGAGAAGCGTGTCAACACCGTCTGGTAAATAGGGTATTGGCTCAAGTGAGCAGATAGTAATAAATAGCTTTCTCATAAATACCTTCCTTGGGTTTTGAATTTAGAACATATTTTCGTATTATACAGTATATCACAAAAAATGCGTGCTTGCAAGCCAAATAAATAAAACTACTTTACAAAATAAAAAAATAATGTTATAATGAGAAATAATTATAATTTTAATTAAGGAGGTATCCTTATGAACAATAATAAGAAATTCACCTTTAAGGAATTGGTATTTACTGTTATTTGTCCTGTATTTGCAGTTGGAATAATAGCGCTTATTACGTATCTAATCTACAAAAATCCAAGTGATGCAATTTTGCTTGGCATCTCTGGAGGCGCGCTTTTTGTATCTGTAACTATAATACTTGCAATTATAGCATCAGTGTCACAGGGCAAAAAGAGCAAGGGCACAAAAAAAGGACCTGTGCTTGGAAATATTATGTACGACAGGATAAATACCTTAAATGAGCCTGCGCTTATTTGCGATGCTTCATATAAGATTTTGTGGTGCAATCGCTTTACGAGTGAGGTTTTTGGCAACAAAAGGGTGCTTGCCTCAAATCTTAATTCATTTTTCCCATATCAGCTAAGTGATGAAAAGCTTTCCAAAAAGCCACAGGAAATAAGAGTTACTATTGCAGGGCAGACCTATGTCGTTGACGAAACGAGAATAGACACTCCAAGTGAAACCTATTATCTTTTGATATTGAGAAATATAACAGCGCTTTCTGATTTAGAGCAATTTGTAAGAGATAACGAGAAAATCGTTGCTTACGTTATAGTTGATAACTTAGAGGAGCTTTTGCAATTTGAGCAGGAAAAATACCGTGAGGTTGCAGCAAGGGTTGAGAGCCTTATTCGTGAATGGTGCGACTCTGTAAACGGTATTATCAAGGAGTATGAAAAGGATAAGTATATCTTTATTTTCAATATGCAGGACCTTGATAAATTTATTTCTGACTCCTTTGATATTCTTGACAAGGTAAGGGATATACGTGTTGGCAGCAGCAGCTTGCCCGTTACTCTCTCAATAGGCGTTGCTAAGCTTAAAAACGGAACGCTTGCTGAAAAGGAAACTATGGCGCACGTTGCGCTTGATATGGCGCTTCAGCGTGGTGGTGACCAGGCTGTTGTTAAGCTTGATGACGAGATATTCTTCTATGGAGGAAGAACAAACGCAGTTCAAAAAAGAACTAAGGTAAGAGCGCGTGTTGTTGCAAATCAGTTAGCAAGCCGAATGGCAAGGGCAAGCAACGTTTTAGTTATGGGACACGCATTTCCGGACTATGATGCAATAGGCGCAGGGGTAGGTATAGCAAGGCTTGCTATGTTCTGTGGAGTTAAGGTTAATATTATAACAAACTTCAAGGAAATCAACGTAAAGAAGTGCTTGAAGCACTTTGAGGGCGACGACGATTACAAAAACGTGTTTGTTGACAAGTCAAAGGGACTTGACCTTGTTCGCCCCGATACGCTCCTTGTTATAGTTGACGTAAACAATATAAATATGTTCGAGTCTAAGGACGTGGCAAGAATGGTAAATGACGTTATCATTATCGACCACCACAGAAAGACTGCTGAATTTGAAAGAGAGCCAATCGTTTCATATATTGAAACCTCGGCATCAAGCGCGAGTGAGATAGTGGCTGACATACTTGAGCAGGCGCTCCCACCCAAGTACTTAAATCAAAACGAGGCAGATATGCTTTATGCAGGTATCGTGCTTGATACAAGACAGTTTACAAAGGGCACAGGTACAAAGACTCACTCAGCTGCCATGTACTTAAAGGACAATGGCGCAACCTATGAAAATATTCAAGACCTATTCAAGACCAATATTAACGATTACCGAAAGGAATCGTCATTTGGTGAAAAGATAGAAATTTACCGTAACTGTATGGCAATTGCGCTTAATTTACACGGTACAGATTCCTCGGACAGAATTTTAGCGGCGAAGGTTGCTGATAACCTTCTTACCTTGGAGGACGTTTCGGCATCGTTTGCGCTTGTAAAGATAGGCAACACCGTACATATCTCGGCGCGCTCCAACGGTACAATAAACGTACAGCTTATTCTTGAGGAGCTAAACGGCGGCGGTAGATACGATGCAGCTGGCGCGCAGGTTAAGGACGCAACGGTTGCAGAAACACTTATGAAGCTAAAACAGGCAATAGACGGCTACATTAATCCGGAGGTATAAATGAAGGTAGTATTATTACAGGACGTTAAGGCGCAGGGCAAGAAAAATCAGATAGTTGAGGTTTCCGAGGGCTATGCAAGGAATTTCCTTTTCCCAAAGAAGCTCGCAGTAATTGCCGACGCTAAGGCTATAAATGACGTAAAAAATAAAGAGGATTCAAAAAATCACAAATTAGCGCTTGAAAGGGCAGATGCTAAGGCGCTTAGCGAGAAAATCTCTGCCTGCAACGTAAAAATTACAGCTGATGCCGGAAATGACGGTAGATTTTATGGCGCAGTAACAGCAAAGGATATTAGCGAGGCGCTTAAAAGCCAATTCGGCATTGACGTTGATAAGAGAAAAATAGTGCTTGATGCTCCGATTAAGGCATTTGGCACATACAAATTAGACGTAAAGGTTTACACAGAAATAAGCGCAAAGCTAACAGTAATGGTGACGGAGAAATAATATGGACTCACTACAAAAGCAATTGCCATACTCCATAGATGCAGAGCAAAGCGTGCTTGGCTCAATAATTATTGACCCCGAGTGCTTTGATGAGGTTGGACAGATAGTTAAGGGCGACGACTTTTATCTTGAGGTTCACAGAGAAATCTATGGCGTTATGCAGGACTTTAAATATCATAACAGGCCAATAGACTTAGTTACGCTTGTAAATGCGCTTGTAAGCGGGGGCATTTATGAGGACGAGGCAGCAGCGCGCTCCTATATTAAGCTTTTGGTTGACGTAATTCCTACAAGCGCAAACGCTAAGGACTACGCAAAAATAGTATATGACAAAAGCGTTTTAAGACGCTTAATCGAGGCATCTGAGCAAATACAAAGAGATGCGTTTTCACAAGCTGACACTGTTGAAAACATCGTTGACGTGGCTGAGCAGAGAATTTTCGAGATAGCATCAAAGAATGAAAAGCGTGATTTTGTTCATATTAAGGACGTAATAGTTCAAACATATAATAGACTAAGCGAGCTTCAAAAGAATCAGGGCGAGGAGGCAACAGGTATAAAGACAGGCTTTTCCGACCTTGACAAGTGCGTTGTTGGCTTCGGCAAGGGCGACCTTATAATTGTCGGCGCACGTCCTGGTGTTGGTAAAACCTCGTTTTGTCTTAACCTTGCAACAAATATTGCAAAGAGGTCTAAAAAGGCTGTTTGTATCTTCTCACTTGAGATGTCAAGCGAGCAGCTTGTTTCAAGAATTATTTCATCTGAGGCAATGGTTGACTCTCAAAAGCTCCGTACAGGTCAGCTTGACCAAAACGACTGGGAGAAAATTGCCAACGCAGCCTCTATTCTTTCCGAAACGAATATTTACATAGACGATACAACTGACGTTTCCCTAACTGCTATGAAGGCAAAGCTCCGTAGAATTAAAAATCTCGGTCTTGTTTTGGTTGACTACCTTCAGCTTATGGAGTCAGATAAGGGACGTAAGGATGCAAGCCGTGTAAACGAAATTGGTGATATTTCAAGAGGACTTAAAATCTTGGCTAAGGAGCTTAACGTTCCCGTTATTACCTGTTCACAGCTATCACGTGGAACGGAAAAGGAAAAGAAAAAGCCTGTTCTTTCCGACCTTCGTGACTCTGGCTCTATTGAGCAGGACGCTGATATGGTTATGTTCTTATCACGTGACTATTATGGCGAGGACCCTGAAAAGTCAAACTTAGTTGAGGTTATCGTTGCCAAGAACCGTCACGGTGGTCTTGGAAATATTCAAATGAGCTGGCTTGGTCAATACACCAAGTTCTCAACGCTTGATACACAAATGAGTGAATAATAGGCAAAAGGAAAATAGATATGAAATACGATAAAATGGTAGATAAGCTTTTTGACGAAAGCAATACAGAAAATATCAAAATAGCAGACGAGCAGGGCGTGGAGTATGAATTTGAGCAGGTTGCGCTTATTCCATTGGCTGACGGATGCTATGCAATTTTGAAAAACGTAACTCCTATGGAGGGAGTAGAGGACGACGAGGCGTTCGTTTTCTACATCAACGAGGACGACGACGAGCTTGAATACGTTGACGATGAGGACATTGTAAACGAGGTTTTTGCCGAGTACGACAAGCTTTTTGAGGAATAAATAAAAAAAGCGCTTGATTTTTCAGGCGCTTTAAACAAATATAGGCGATTCTTATATTATAAGTAAACGAAAGGATAGTAAAATGAAGGGAAAGGCTTTTTTGCCGATAACAAGACAGGAGTGCGATAGCTTGGGCTGGGGTGCGCCGGACTTTGTCTATGTAAGTGGAGATGCGTATATAGACCATCCGTCCTTTGGCACAGCTATAATTACAAGAGTGCTTGAAAATGCAGGCTTTAGAGTTGCGGTTTTGGCTCAGCCTGATTATAAATCGTGCGATGATTTTAAGCGCTTTGGCAAGCCACGCCTTGGCTTTCTAGTCAGCGCAGGCAACATAGACTCTATGGTAGCGCACTATACTGCATCAAAGAAAAAGCGCTCCTATGATTACTATTCACCGGGTGGAAAAATAGGAAAGCGCCCGGACAGAGCCGTAATAGTTTATTCAAACAGAATAAGAGAGGCATATGGAGATGTGCCGATAATTATCGGTGGACTTGAGGCATCACTGCGTCGCTTTTCTCACTATGACTATTGGGACAATAAAATAAGAAGAAGTATTCTTGTTGACTCGCGCGCTGACATACTAACCTATGGTATGGGTGAGAGCATTATTTTAAGGCTCGCTAAGCTACTCGACAAGGGCGTGCCGATAAAGAAAATAAGAGGTGAGCGCGGTTGCGTTTATCTTTGTAAACGAGAGGACGAGGTGTCGTTTCCAATTGGTGCTGAATTTGATTTTAATAAAATCAAGGAGGACAAGGTGGAATACGCACGCGCCTTTGGAATACAATACAAAAATCAAGATGCGATAAATGGCAAGGCGATAGTTGAATATTACGACAACAAAAAGCTTGTTCAAAACCCACCTGCCTTCCCACTTGAGAGGGAGGAGCTTGACAAGGTTTATAGCCTTCCATATATGAGAATGTACCACCCTGTGTATGAAAAAGAGGGTGGAGTGCCTGCAATTGCTGAGGTAAAATTCTCACTCACACATAATCGTGGCTGCTTTGGTGGCTGTAACTTCTGCGCCCTTGCCTTTCATCAGGGCAGAGCTGTGCGCTCGCGCAGTATAGAGAGCGTAGTTGAGGAGGCTAAGCTCATTACTGAAATGCCGGATTTTAAGGGCTATATTCACGACGTTGGAGGCCCAACAGCCAATTTTAGATACCCGGCGTGCAAAAAGCAATTAAAGGACGGAGTTTGCTCAACAAGAAAATGCTTAGTGCCTAAGCCCTGTCCTAATTTAGAGGTTGACCATACAGAATACATAGAGCTTCTTAATAAAATACAGTCACTCCCCAAGGTGAAAAAGGTATTTATACGCTCAGGCATTCGCTTTGACTATATGATTTACGACAAGAATGATGCGTTCTTTAGAAAATTAGTTAAGGAGCACGTAAGTGGACAGCTAAAGGTTGCGCCGGAGCATTGCTCGTCAAGCGTGCTTAAATATATGGGCAAGCCCGATATATCTGTTTACGATAAGTTCAGAGAAAAGTACTTTAAGCTCACAAACGAGTGTGGCTTGGAGCAATATTTAGTGCCATATCTTATGTCCTCACACCCGGGTAGCACAATACAGGACGCAATAGAGCTATCTCTTTATTTAAAGGAGCTCGGCTTGAATCCCGAGCAGGTGCAGGACTTCTATCCAACACCGGGCACAGCATCAACTGTAATGTACTATACAGGTATAAATCCACTTGATGAAAAAAGCGTATATGCACCCGATGATTACAGGGAAAAGCTAATGCAAAGAGCGCTTTTGCAATACAAGCGCCCAGAGAATAGAAACCTTGTAAGAGAGGCGCTGATTAAGGCAGGCAGAGAGGACCTGATTGGCTTTGATAACGGTTGCTTAGTTAAGCCGGATATGCGTGTTGGAAGCGAATATTATGAGAAGAATTTAAAACAAAAAGGTACAAAAAATACTTCAAATGATAGGAAAAAAGCTAAAAAATCTTTCCAACCTAATAAAAAAATAGATAAAAGAGTGAATGATAAAAAGAGCACAAAGGGTGCCAAAAACAGCCACTCCCCCAAGAAAAATTCAAAAAAGCGAAAAGGATAAATAGCTAAAAACGGGTAAAATACGACATTTGTAGAAAAAAATACTTGACAAAACCATAACTCGTGTGTATAATATTATTTGTCTTAAAATCTATCGAGATAAATTTTCAAGTTGCGTATGTAAATACGGCTTCCAATTTGAAATAAGGAGGTGCTAATATGTTAAGAACTTACCAACCTAAGAAACGTCAGAGAAAAAAAGAGCACGGCTTCAGAAAGAGAATGAGAACCGCTGACGGTAGAAAAGTTTTGAAAAGAAGACGCGCTAAGGGCAGAGCAAGACTTACTTACTAATTTGCGCATGCTTAATTCGGGACTGCATCTTACGGTGCGTCCCGATTTTTCGTTTAACCCCCTATGGGCAGGGGTAATGCCCACAGTAATCGTGATGGAAAAAAGTACAGTAAAGGGACTGTAAGGAAGGAAGCGGTTATGAAGCATATAGCAATTAAAGAAAATCATTTATACTCGAAGACCTACCAAAGGGGCAAAAAATTCGTTGGCAGAAATGTCATAGTTTACGTTTTGCGTGACTTGAAGGCAAAGGCGCTAATGAATAGCCACCCTGACAAAATCTATATTAACAGAATTGGACTTACTGTGTCTAAGAAAGTTGGCAAGGCAACGGTAAGAAACAGGGTAAAAAGAATTTTGCGTGAGGGATTAAGACAGGCTGAAAAGGCCAATGATATTAAAAAGGGATATTTAATAGTCCTTGTCGCAAGGCCAATGGCGATTAGCGCCAAGAGCACTCATATTGCGACTGACATTCAAAGAGCATTTAAGGCTCTTGATATGATTAACCTATGAAAAAAATTCTAATCTTTTTTATAAAGGTCTATAAAAAATTTATTTCACCACTATTTCCACCGTGCTGTCGATTTTTTCCGACGTGCTCGGAGTATGCAATGGAGGCAATTTCAAAATTCGGAGTAATTAAGGGCTCGATTTTAGCAATTTACAGAATTTTGAGGTGCAACCCCTTTTGCCGTGGTGGATACGACCCTGTGCCCGATAAATTTACGTTTAAAAGGCAAGAAAGCCCTCGAATAGAGAGCGAAAATGATTCTATTTAAATAGGATTAAAAAATAGGAGAAACAAATGAACGATATTTTTGGATTTGTGTTGGAGTTCTGCTATAAAATAGCTGACAACTACGTAGTATCCTTGCTTTTGTTTGCCCTTCTTATGCAAATTGTTATCATGCTCCCCTTGGGAATATGGCAACACAGAAATATGATTAAGCAAGCAAAAATGCGCCCGAAGGAGTACGCTCTGCGCCAAAAGTACGCAGGCAGAAACGACCAGGTTACTATGCGTAAGTATCAGCAGGAGCTTCAAGAGATGTACACAAGAGAGGGCTATAGTCCACTTGCTGGATGCCTTCCTATGATTATTCAAATCATACTTATCTTCCCGATTTATCAGGTTGTAATAAGACCTCTTGAATTTATAGCTGGTCTTTCAAGCGAGGTTTGCGCTAAGCTTGGCGAGCTTCTTACCGTAAACGGTAGCGCGCCACAGATTGAAATTGCAAGTCAGCTTCGCGATAACTGGGGCAATTTAAGCGCAATAATTGACCCAAAGGCAACTGTGAAAATTGGAGAGGAAACAGTTAACCTCTTAGCAAAGGTACAGGAGGCAAAGGTTATTCCTGACGCAACTCTTTTCGGAACTGACCTTAGCTATACACCATTTTCTGCATTTGGACAGAGCTATTGGTGGCTCATATTTATACCGATTTTGAACCTTGCATTTATGTATTTGTCACAATACTTATCAAGAAAGCTCACTTACCAGCCTAACCAAGAGGCGCAGGCGCAAATGGGTGGGTCTATGAAGATAATGATGTGGACAATGCCACTTATGACAATGTTCTTTACATTTGGATTTGCTTCAGCTATCGGTATTTACTGGATATTCAGAACAGTTTTGGCAATGCTTCAGCAGTTTATTTTGGCAAAGTCAATGCCATACCCAAGATATACTGAGGAGCAGCTGAAGGAAATGACAAAAACAAGCAAAAAAAGCAAAACCACTCAGCAAGAGTAGTTTAAATTGATAGTAATTTTAAAAAGACATTACAAAGGAATATTATATAATGAAAACCGAATTTACTGTAAAGGCAAAAACGCTTGAGGAGGCTTACGCTAAGGCACACGATATATATTCTTCCTTAGGTGACCTTAAAATTGAGATAATTACTCAAGGTAAAAAAGGCTTTTTGGGCTTCGGCAGAGTAGATGCTGAAATCAAGGTTATAGTTGATGACGGCAAGGAGGAAAAACGCTCCGAGCAACCCAAAAATCAACCACAGGGTAAGGCGAAAAACCAAGATAAGCATAAAAACAGCAATCAACCCAAAAAGGAAGCTAACGAGCAAAAAAGCGCTCCTAAAAAGGAGCAGGCTCCAAAAAATAAGGCTAACGAGGGCAAGACTAACGAGCCTAAGACGACTGAGATTAAACCAAAGGAGATTAAGTCGGACGAGGTCAAGGAAAGCGAAAAGGCTGATACCGAGGCTAAGGAGGAGAACATCAATATCACTCCCGAGGAAAAGACACTCGCTATGAACTTCTTAAAGAGCTTTATTAGCGACATCGGCTTTAACTGTGAGGTTAAGGGCGATATGACCGTTAACGAAAACGGATATGTGTCAAGACTTATCACAATACAGGGCGAGGATGCGCCATCACTTATAGGTCACAGAGGAGATATGCTTGATGCAATTCAGTATCTTTCCAACCTTTGCTTAGCAAGAAAGAGCGAGGGTGACCACAAGGAATACGTAAGAGTAATTATCGACATCGAAAATTACAGAGAAAAGCGTGAGCAAACGCTTCGTGCCCTTGCAAGAAGAATGGCTGACAAGGCGCTCAAGTATCAAAGAAACGTGCTCCTTGAGCCAATGAACCCATACGAAAGAATGATAATTCACTCCGAGGTTCAAGCAATCGAGGGCGTTTCGACCCACTCCGTAGGCTACGACGACAACCGTAAAATCGTTATCACCTGCGACAAAAAGAAGAATCACAAATAAAACAAAGGGGGGGTGCTGCAATAAGCTCAGACCCAAATAAGGACACATTCCCTCTTGAAATTAAGTATAAACAATTATTTTAGTAAAATTTTAAGGTTGAGAGCTTGCGTTTTTGTTGCAAGCTCTCTTCTTTTAATGTCTGTTTTTTAGACGCGACCTCGCACTCTACCGTACGAAGTACGCCTACGTGTACGAATCTTGCCTTGGGCACATATTTCACTATCCATAAAAAAGCTGTTTTAGTAAGAATTTTTGTTTTAAAAGTGCTTTGGAAAAAATTTTAATACCCTTTTATAATTATTTTATTAAAATATATGTAATATTATGTCGAAATATGCTATAATGGATATGGCTCATAGCAAATTATGCCTTGAGCTTGTGCATTATTAAATTAGATTAAAGGACCAATTTAAGACATGAATACAGGAAAAATTGACGGAAAGCAGTATGCAAAAATGCTACTTGGTGGAGCGACCTTGCTTTCGGAGCATATTGAGCAAATCAATGATTTGAACGTATTTCCCGTGCCCGACGGTGATACGGGTACCAATATGGCAAAGACCCTTGAGGGTGGTATTTCCGAAATTGCAAACGAAGAAACAAATAGCATAGGACACCTGGCAAAAAGCTTTGCACACGGTGTGCTACTTGGCGCAAGAGGAAATTCGGGTGTAATTCTTTCGCAAATTTTTGCAGGAATAGGCGCTGAGCTTGCAAAGCACGACGAGGTTAACGCCAGCACTCTTGCTATGGCATATAACAAGGGTATTGAAAAATCGTACTCGGCAGTACAAAACCCCACAGAGGGAACTATATTGACAGTATTCAGAGAGGCAACGGAGTATGCCTCGAAAAAAATAGATGAGAGCTCAAGCATTGAGGACTTTTTCAAGCTCCATATAGAAAAGGCTCAGGAATCGCTTCTAAAAACGAAGGAGCTTTTACCGGCACTTGCCGAGGCTGACGTTGTTGACTCAGGCGCTGCCGGCTATCTTTATATAGCCCTTGGAATGTATCAGGCGCTAACGGGCAAGCTTGAGGGTGAGTTTAAAAATATTACAAGCACTAAAACGGTTGACATTGGCAAATTTACAAGAGGCTCCAAGCTTGAATTTGGCTATTGTACAGAGTTTTTATTAAGGCTGACCGAGGACAAGACGAGCCTTGAGTCCTTTGATATAAATGATATTTTATCAATTTTGAATAATCTTGGGGGAGAGAGCATAGTTGCATATCAAACGGATGATATAGTAAAGGTGCACGTGCATACCTTCACTCCCGGAATAATTCTTACCGAGGCGCAAAAATTCGGTGAGTTTTTAACTGTAAAAATTGAAAATATGTCTCTGACTCACAATGAAGAGATAAAGCCGCCAAAAAAGAAAAGCAAGCTATTTTCCGTTTTGACTGTGGCAACGGGAGAGGGACTTTGCGCGCTATTTAAGGATATGGGTGCTGACGGAATTGTCGCAGGTGGACAATGCGCTAACCCCTCAACCGAGGAGTTCATTAAGGCCTTTGAAAAATGCGATAGTGAAAACATAATAGTTTTGCCAAACAACAAAAACGTATTTATGGCATCAAAGCAGGCAGCAAGGATGTATGAGGGCGCTAAGGTGCATATTGTGCCAACGTGCAATATTATGCAGGGCTATGGCGCACTATCAGTTATCGACCCCGGCATTACTGATATTGATATGCTTGTCGCAAGCGCGAAAAGAGCAGCCGAGGAGGTAATCGGCGCTGAAATAACAAGGGCTGTAAGAGACGTTACTATAAATGGTAAGAGAATTAAACAGGGCGAGTACATAGCTATTAAGGACTCCGAAATCGTTTCAAACGAAAAAAGCGCAGACGAGGCGATAAAGCAAATGCTAAGTGGCGTTGATATGGACGAGCACGAAATAATAACTCTCTTTGTTGGCAAGGGCGTTTCCGAAAATAGTCGCTGTCTGCTAACAGAGGAATTAGAGGAGCTTTACCCCGAATGCGAGATAATTGCTTACGAGGGTGGGCAGGACGTTTACGATTATTACATAGCGATAGAATAGGATGTGTGATATGCAAAGATATAAAATAGCAATTGATACAAAGGGCTCTGACAAGGGCGCGAGGACTATAATAAAGGGCGCATCAATAGCGCTCAGCCAAAATGAGGACTTGGAGCTTTTGCTCGTTGGCGATAAGGACGAGATAGAAAACGAGGCAAGGGAATTAAATATGCCACTTGACCGTTTAGAGATTCTTGATGCCAAGGACGTTATAACAAATTACGATAGCCCCTCTTTTGCAATATTTGAAAAGCAGGACTCCTCGCTTGTCAAGGCGCTTGAGGCTACCTCTGTAAGAGATGACATAAAGGGTCTTTTGTGCGCAGGAAGCACCGGAGCTTTAATGGCTGGCTCAATGCGCTATCTATCAGGCAAGAACAGAGTGCGCCCATCGCTTGCAGCAGTATTGCCAAGTGAGAACGGAGAGCTTACCTGTCTTTTAGACACAGGTGCAACAATAGACTGTGGTGCAAGCACTCTTTTGCACTTTGCAAAAATAGGAACAGCCTTTATGAAAAGAATGTATGGCATTGAAAGCCCTCGCGTTGGACTATTGTCAAACGGAGCTGAAAGAACTAAGGGCAACAAGATTGTTAAGGAAGCACACGAGCTTTTAGAGGCAGAGAAGGAGCTAAACTTTATAGGCAACGTAGAGGGTAGTAATGCGCTAAGCGGAATATGCGATGTGCTTGTTTGCGACGGCTTTGCAGGAAATCAGGTATTAAAGGTAACTGAGGGCACAGCAACAAGAATAATTAAGGATATAGTAAGGTACGCAAAGCGCACGGGCAGTAAGGAAATTATGGAGCTTGTAGGGCATCTTATGTCCGTTTACGACATTTCCTCTCTTGGCGGTGGTATTGTGCTCGGAATTGAAAAGCCTGTAATAAAGGCGCACGGCTGCTGCGATGAAAAGGCTATTGTTAACACTACAAAAATGCTTCTTAATATGGCGAAAAATATAGCTGTTTATGATAAAAGGAATAACAAAATATAATTGGCTAAGATAAAAGGAGAAAATTATGTCTAAGATTAAAATTGTTTGTACATCAACAGGCGCAATTGAGTATGGTCCAGAGCGCTATCGTGAGCTTGGGATAGATATTTTAAGAATACATATGATTTTCAAGGGAGTGGAATATCTTGAGGGACCTGATTTTGACCCTGTTAAGTTTTATAGTGAGCTTGAAACGCTTGATGACCCCAAAAACAATCTTCCAAAAACCTCGCTTCCCTCACCTGCCGAGATTTATGCTTGCTTTGACAAGGCGATTAGCGAGGGCTATGATGAAATGATAATTTTTTCAATTTCCACGGGACTTGGTGGTACATACAATGCCATTTCTACTCTTAGCAAGGATTATGTGGACAAAATCAAAATTCACGTTGTTGACACGAAAATCTGCGCCTTTTCAGAGGGCTATCACGCAATTCGCGCGCAGGAAATGGTTAATAGGGGAATGAGTGCTGAGGAAATTTTAAAGGAAACCGAGTGGGCAATTAAAAATCAAGAGTTTGTCGGCGTTGACGGAAGGCTTGACTACCTTATTTACAATGGTAGATTGAAGGGCGCTAAGGCATTTATGGGACGACTCCTTAATATTTGCCCTGTTCTGACTTTTAATAATGAGGGAGAGGTTGTCCCGCTTGAAAGCGTAAGAACTCCTAAAAAGGCGCTTGCACGCGCGTGCGAGATAATGAAGGAGCTTATAGGCGACAGGGACCCCAAGGACTATTTACTTTATCATATATATACAGGTCCATCACTCCTTAACGAGCTTGTTAAGATAGAGGAAAAATACGGAATAAAAACAAATCACGAGGACGTAATTATGACGCCTGTAAGTGGCTGTCACAACGGACCCTGGCTTGCAGGCTATGGGCTTTACAGAATACGCAGAGAGGACGAGATGCTATAATGGTTGAAATTATAGAGGTAAAAACGAAAAAGGACATTAAGGACTTTATCGAGCTTCCCTTGAAAATGTACAAGGACTGTCCATACTTCGTTCCAATGCTCTATGGTGATGAAAAAAAGCTGCTTAAATCGGGTGGCAAGGCTGACGTTGCCGACTCCGTTTTCTTCCTCGCTAAGCGTGAGGGAAGGGTAGTTGGACGTATTCAGGGCATTTTACATAAGCAATACAACGAATTGAAGAATGAAAAGCGCGTGCGCTTTACAAGATTTGATTCAATAGATGACACCGAGGTTTCTCGCGCACTGTTTTCAGCAGTTGAAGAGTGGGCTAAGGAGAGGGGAATGACACAAATTTGCGGACCTCTCGGCTATAGCGACCTTGACAGAGAGGGGCTTTTGATAGAGGGCTTTAACGAGGACAACACCTACGAGGAGCAGTATAACTATGAGTATTATGCAAGGCTTGTTGAGGACTCCGGCTACTCAAAGGAGGTTGACTGGCTCGAATTTGAATTAAAGGCACCAAAGAAGAAGAACGAAATGCTCGAAAGAGTGGCAAAGCGCGTTTTGGAGCTTAACAAGCTACACATCGCGAGCACCAATATGTCAAAAAAGAGGTTTATAAAAAAATACGCAGATAGCTTCTTTGACTGTCTTGATGAGGCATACAGCAGGCTTTACGCAACGATGCCCATTACTCCTCAGCAAAGACAAGAGATATTAGACCAATTTATGATAGTTATTAACATAAAATATTTAGTATTTATCTGCGACGAAAGCGAAAGGGTGGTTGCCTTTGGCATATGCTTCCCGAGCTTTGGCAACGCGATAAAGAAAAGTGGTGGAAGGCTAACTATTCCAACGCTTATAAGGCTACTAAGAGCCATAAAAAAGCCAAAAGCAATAGATTTAGGACTTGTAGCGGTAAGGCCAGAATATCAAAACGCAGGCGTTAACGCAGTAATTGTAAACGGTCTTGTTGATATGCTGATAAACGACGTTGAAAAATGCGAAACAAATCTGAACCTTGAAACTAATACACAGGTTATGGCGCAATGGAAATACGTTAGCGCAAGACAGCACAAGCGCAGACGCGCATATATAAAGAATATCGAAACGGAGAACGAAAATGCTAACTAAGCTTAAGGAAATATTATCAAAGGTATTGCCTGATACAAATATGGACGAGGTAACAGAGGATACAAGGCTCTTTGAAGACCTCGGCTTTGACTCACTTGCAATAATGATGATGTCAATGGAAATTGAGGATGCCTTTGGCTTCAGATTTACCGAATTTGTAAAATTTGAAACCGTTGGCGACGTCTGCAAATACCTTGAAAATAAAATTCAAAAATAAACAATTTGCCAATAAAAACGAAAAACAGCCACTGTGAAGTGAACCCCATTTAGTTCACAAAAAACAAAAAACGAAAACCTCTTATGGTATAATGAAACCATAGGAGGTTTTTAATTATGGCTAAAAAGGGACAAAAATTTAAAAAGTATACATTTGAAGAAAAAATGATTATCAT
>JAGBEE010000034.1 GCA_017937135.1 Clostridia bacterium
GCGACCTCCTGCGTAGGTCGCACCAATCTTTCTTTGAAAGATATGGTTCACGCTTTGCGTCCGCTCTAGTCGCATAGTCGGTTAACTTCACCAATTACAAATTGCCTCGTCACCCTCCTTGCTTTGTAGAGAAAACTTCGGTGAAAACTATACTCAATAGTTTTCATCCTAGTTTCCCAGCAGGGGAGTCGTGTAAAACAGGTAAGAAAGAAATATATCAAGGTGTTTGGCGTGTCTTATGAGAGTTATGTGTATTGAAAGGAGTAAAATATGAAAAGCATTATTCGAGAAATATGGCAAGATAAGATAAATCCGTCAGTAGATGTTGATAATTTACCGACTTACAAATACATATTATTCAAAACAGTAAAAGCTCAATATCAAAAATTTTGTGCTTTTTATATCAAATAGCAAGGCAGCGGTGTTCTTATAAAATGTGGGCCTTTCTATAATGTGCAGGGGAAAGCCCCATTTCTTTTTTGAAAAGACGGCTAAAATAATACGGGTCATCAAAGCCGATTTTTTGGGCGATTTCACAAATAGATAAATTAGTGTGTACTAATAAATCCTTTGCAACTGTAACACGCAATTGATTGCGATACTGGTTTGGCGAAACACCGGACCAAATTTTAAAAAGCTTATAGAAATAACTATTATCTATACCGCATTGCTCGGCGTAATATTCGATTTTTGTATTTTTGTTCCATTCATCAGACAAAAGCTCTACGCCCTTTTTGATGGGGTAATAGTATCGGGAGTCATAGCTAATCAAAGATAATACCATATCCAAAAAAGAGTAAAATTGCGTCATGAGCTTTATTTGATTATTCTCTCGGCAAAGATAATTCTTAAAAAGCTCTTCCACAGTAAAAAGCAGAGTGCTATCAAAAGCGTTTTTAAAAACTTGAAATTCATCAGTTAAGACAATCTCATGAAAAAGTTCATCGTTAAGCAGAAAATTGACGGTGTAGGAGTCAAATTGATTGCTTGTATCAAAAAAAGCGACCGTATAACAGAGCCCCTTTGGAACAAATACTATGTCGCCTTTTTGCGCAACAAAACTCTTTCCGTTTTGAAGATAAAACTTCATTTTCATATCTGAGCATATCAAAATGAAAGCGTAGCTTGGACGAGCATTATGTTTATATCCCGTCCATTCGCTATTGTGTAGCCAAGCCTGCTTATGACATTCCGAAAAGCTGCAATGGAAATTTGTTTTTTTCAATGCATCTAATTTCATATTAATACTCCTTTATTTTTGTCATACTCATTATAGCAAATTTGTAGAGAATTGTCCATCTTTTTAATTAAAAAGTCATTTACATTTTAGGAGTACCCATATAGAATATACTTAGATAGTTGATTCTTAAACAAATTTATCAAAACGATTGAAGGAGAAAAAAATGAGGGTTACACAATATTTTACAACAAAGGGAACAGACTTTTTACCGCAAGATGAATTTTTAGAAAGACCTGTGTACACTTCACGACGCTTGATGGGTGTAAAAGCACTAAGACGCACCTCCAAGGTGCTCTCTAACGATTTTTTGGGCGTTGGTATTGCCATAACCGGAAGCTCTTGCTATAACTTGGCCCAAATGCCCAAGGAGCAAAGAGAATCATTTTTGCAAAGCGTGTACGGAAAAGAGGGATTAAGACTTAGTATTGGAAGATTATCCATTGCGTCAAGTGACTATTCACCACAGATATATTCTTATGATGATGTGGAAGGTGATACTGAGTTGAAGCATTTTTCCATTGAAAAAGATGAAGCATATATAATTCCCATGATAAAGGAGATTTTAAAAATTAACCCCGATCTTTATCTATACGCTTCGCCATGGAGTCCTCCGGCATGGATGAAAACGGGCGGAAGCTTGGGCGGTGGATTTATGCGCAGAGAGTTCATTGATTGTTATGCGGAGTACATCGTCCGTTTTATCAAAGAATACGCAAAGCACGGGATTAAAATTTCCGCACTTACACCGCAAAACGAACCGGAAACAAGTCAAGGTGGACTTATGCCCGCATGTATATGGCATCCTGATATTGAAGCAGAATTTGTTATTGCGTTACGCAAAAAATTACAGGAAAACAATTTAGATGTAAAGATTTGGTTATTTGATCATAATTTTAGTGGTTGGAAACGAGTAAAATGGGCGTTGAATGTACATAAGGAGCTGCCGAGGGCTTGCGACGGAATTGCTTTCCATTATTATGAGGGTACAATAGAAGAAACTCTTGCTTTGAAAAGGGCGTATCCAAATTTATCGCTGCATTTTACGGAGGGCGGTCCTCGCTTGTATGATAACTACGCAACAGATTGGTGTAAATGGGGAATTATGATATCCAAGGTGCTCAACTCAGGTTACAGCTCCTTTACAGGTTGGAATTTAGTTCTGGACGAATATGGCGGACCAAACGTTGGACCTTTCTTTTGCGGCGGCTTAGCTACTCGAAACAGCGTAAGCGGTGAGCTTTCATACAGCGGTCAATACAAAGCCTTTAAGCATACTTCGAAATTCATGCAAAAGGGTGCCGAAGTATATGAAGTAGAGAAAGAGCTTACGGCAATTGGGATGAACAGCTTCCCCAATAATAATCCTATTCCGCTTGAGGTAAGCTGTATCAAAAATCCTGATGGTACTATTTGTTATTTTATAATTAACTCAAATGAGGAAAAACAGCAAATACAAATTTTTGAAAGCGGAGAATGGTATTATATAGAGGTTTTACCTGATACGATTTCCACAGTTGTATTTGAAGGATTGAAAGATGAAAGCTATTCAAAATAGCGTATCAGTTCGAAAATGAAGCACATTGCCAAGCAATAAAATGGAATATGTTAAAACATAAATTAATATTAAAATAAAAGGAGAAAACAAGATGAAAAAGAAAATTGTTTTGATGAGCTTGATGATAGTAGCGCTCATTTGCGCGTTTGCTATTTCAGTTTTTGCAACGGAATTTACCGTTACAACCGCCGACGAGTTCGATGATGCCTACAGTCAAGCGCAGGACGGCGACACAATCGTTATATCTGGCGACGTTACGGCAGGCTTAAAATTTGGGAAAAGCATTACTTATGTGTTAAGGGCTAATTGGCAACCATCAAGCTGGGGCGAATTTTCAGGTGGTAATACTGAGATTAGTATTATTGCAGATGGTGGTAATTATAAGCTTCAACCAACTAACTATGGCTCAAATGGTATGCTTACCCAATATTCCAATATGGAGGGCAAGTACGTTTTGAATCTTGGTGGTATCAACGGTGGCACACTTACCTATGATGGCACAAATGTAACAAATCCACGACTTATGTACGTAGGTGGCAAGCTGGATTTAACATGGAATTTGCTAAATGGCGCAAGAATAAGTGGCTTTAATTTAACCACATCAAATTCTGATGTTAAGGCGAGAATTATTCACGCTACTGAATTTAATATGTACGAGGGCTCAAAAATCTGTGGAAACAGTATTCCTGCCAGTTCGGCTGCTCTTATTAACTCTACTGCCTTGAATATTTATGGTGGCGAAATTTGTCATAATTACAGTCAGGGTAACCGAAATTGGAGCTCAGACTGTGGATTTATTTACGTAAATGGTAACGTAAATATGTATGGTGGAAAAATCTATGAAAACGTAATAAATGTTAATATGAATAAGAATTTTTACGGCTTTATTGACGTAACCCCAGGCAACACAGTAGCCTTCTTCGGTGGCTATATCGGTGAAAACTATGCTAGTACAAGTGGTAACATTTCTGCTATTTTCGGTGTTGCAAACGAGGATGTAACATACTGCTACTTCAAAAATCAAGAATTTGGAAAAACTCTTAAATACAGTGGAGGCTTCGTTTCTCTTGTTGATGGAAAATGGGTTGTAAGTGATGCAACTATAACAGAAGAACAGTTAACAGATCCTTCATTTAACTGGAAGGGACACAAGGGTAGCTCGGACAGCGTTATTGCTTTCTTTGTAAGCGACTCTTTGGTGATTGGTGACGTAAGTCTATCTAGATACAAGGCAATCGAGGGTTATATTCAAGGCGTCAACCTAAAGGATGCATGGAATAACAATCAAGGCACAAACAAAACTTACTCGTTAACAGGCAGTGATTATGGTGTACCTGCAACAAGTGAGCTTTGGTCAACTGAGGAAAATAATTGCGGAATTGCAATTGCTTTGGACAGCTCTCCTGCAAATGGATACTATTTTGCAGTTGCGCATGAATATGCACAAGATGACTTTAACTGTGAAACAGGAGACATTTGTACAGTATGTAAAGCTGAAACAAATATAAAGAGTCACATATTTATCGAAAATATAATCTATAAAAACGGGTTCGATAAGGTTGGTTTATATACTTGTGATTGCATAAACGAGGGCTGTACAGCACTTGATACGGAAAAAGAACATGAGGCCCTCTTTACCTGCCTTGGCTATTCACACGCAACAGGCGCAATTATGCAAGGCTTCGCAATAAATAAGGAAGCATTTGATGAGTACGTAGCTCTTACAAATAAGGATGTTAAATACGGTATTTTAGCAGCAAATGGCGCACTTGGCACACTTAATATAGGCACATCATTTGTAAATGGTGTAATAAGTGTAGATTTCACAAATAGAAGCTATGACATAATGGAAATGAAGATATATGGTATCACATCAGCAACACAGGATACAGCGCTTTACTGCTGTGGCTATGTAATTGTTGATGGTGACATAATCTATATGGACGAAAAAATGGCAGATGGTGCTGAGCTTCCTACGACAGTATCATATGCTGGACTTGGTGGAACATTTGCACAGACAGCAAGCCTTGAAGCAGTTGTACCAACAAAAGAGGAGGTATTAGCATAATGAGATATACCGAACCTAAGTACACAAAAGAGATTATCGAAACAAACGACATTATGGAGGAATCCGTAGCGTCAATAGTGCATACAAAGGAACCCGTTTTTGATGATGGTGGAAGTCAAATTGGCGTAGTAAACAAGGGCACAGGCGTTGTTAATATCGAAAGCCTATTGGGCTTCTAATAAAAGCAATAAAAAATGCGACTCAACCGAGTCGCATTTTTGTATATAAGTAATTTGCTTGTAAAAGCTGCAGGACAATAAGTAAATTGCTTGACTTAAAATTACATTTATGCTATGATTTAATTGTATAAATTCTTTATAGGGTATAAGTTGAGCAGAGTTGAAAAGCTTTAAACGTCACCAATTACTAGTTGGTTGATTGAAAAAGGTTATTTGATTTCTGAGAAGGTGGCCAATATAAGAAATAGGACGCAATTTGCGACGACCGACGCATCAGCGCAAATAGGAATCATCATTGAAGAAAAGGCCGATGCAAAAACGGGAGAAATAAAGAAAAATATTGTTTTGACAAATACAGCTCAACAATTCATTATCGACAATTTAGACAATATTCTTTTAAAAAAGTCGATAGAGTGGATGATTTTGAAAAAATAAAAAGCAACAAAGGAATCAGATATTTATAACATTTGCATTGAAGCTATAGAATATGGACTTGAAAATCAAAATGTTATATTTGTAAAAAAAGGTCTTGCAAATTTACTCAAACTGCCTGCGAGAATTAAAAATGCCCGACAGAGTGGTTGATTTTGGGAAAATAATAGCAAAACGCAAAATATGCATCAGCACTATTATATACATGGTTAGCCTCTGCATACTGCGATTTGAAGGATTATGTTTCTGCATCAGAGGCAATAAATAGAGCTTATGCAATGAGTGGTAGCGGACATAAGACAGAAATATCCCTTGTTATAAGCGTGTAAAAAATGGAGAGATTTTAGGAGTATATTATGAAGAAAATAGCAGTATTTATGCTTTTTGGACAGTCAAACGCAGTAGGGCATGCTATGCCAATGAAGGATGAGGATATAATAAACACACCTCTAAAAAATGTTTACGGGCTTAATAGAGAGTTAAATCAGTCCTTTGATACAAAAGAATTAATATTTACAGGATATACAACTCACAGCATGAATTTAGCAGAGACACAGGATAATACATATTCAGTTGCAAACTGCTTGGCAAGAAGATGGCAGAATGCCATAGATAGTGGTGAGGATTTGCCTAATTTGTACATAATACACATTGCCATAGGCTCACAGGGCGTATATGGAATGTGGAACCCAAAAAGAGAAAGAAAGCTGATTCCTGGCAAGCTTGGTGAATGCGATATTTCTATGTATCCATTGGCGATTCATGTTTTGGAATTGTTTAATAAATTTGTTAAACAAAATAGCCTTTCCCCTGATTATATTGGTATACATTGGAGAGGTGGAGAGCAAGAAACATGTGAACCAGTGTCTAATTTAGAAGGAAAACTAAAGGAAACATATTTATCTATTTTTGGTGGAATGAGAGAAGCGCTCGAATATGAAGCACCTATTATACTACATAGGATGCCATTTGAAGATGTAATGATGAAAAACGACCCCAGTGGGGGCAATTTAGTTAGTATGAACTATATAAATGCGCTTTTTGAAGAGCTTGCAAAAGAGCTACCTTCAACATCAATATTTGATGTAAGAAACGCACCGTTTTATGACGAAAAGATATGGAATCGCAATATTTTTCGTTGGGATTTGATTCATTATTTAGGAGAAACAAACGATTGGGTCGCAAGTGAAATATTAAAAGGCTACAAAAATAATTATTAATTAAGATACTAATTGTTATATCTATAAATTATACTTGACATAATAAATAATTTGTTGTAAAATTAAATCAAGTGTAATACGAAAGCGTAAGCACCTAAATTATAGGAGGATTATTTATGGAATATGAAGAAAACTTCAATCCTTGGTCAGTAACGGAAGAATCAGTTGAGCAAAACAACATATGCGAGAATGACGCGCGCAAAGAGGCGCAAAATGTTGGCTGCGTAAGTGAAGCAAAATCAGAAGAAGTAGTTCACGAAACCCCTGCTAACGCGCAGTGTGAGGAAAATTCGCAAGGTACAAATTGTCAAAACGAAGTTATGAACGAAAATCAAGCTCCAGCTCAAGCAGCGGCACCCGAACAGAATGTAGAGATGTGTCAGTGCGAAGCTGCAGAAGCTTCAAATGAAGAAGCTGTACCTGTACAAGAAGAAAAGCCAATTGTTTCCTTTGATGAATACAAGGAATTAACAAATGCGCATTTTCAAAACCTAAGAAGCCTAATCAAGTACACAAAAACAAAGGATGAGACCATTTTTAAGATGAATGGTGAGCTTCAAAAATACAGAGAAGGCTATTGTACTAAGGCATTTAAATCAATAGCAACCCTTGTCATCTCATATAGAGAGGATTGCCGAAAGGCGCTTGAGGATCTTGAAAAATATGACAATGATGTTCAAAAGGTTCAAAAGTACATATATTTCTTGGTAGATGATTATAATGAGCTACTTTCCAATGCAGGAATAGAAAATGACGGAGAAATGTGGCGCTTTAACGGAAAGGCGCTTTCCTTTAACGGTAGAAAATATGTAAAATTCCCACCGGCATTTCAAGATGCACCGGAGCTTGTTGAAAATGAGGTTGAGCTTGATGGAGAAGGGCTCAAGGAGTATTTAAAATCCTTTGAGCAAAATGTTAAAGCACTTCTTGCAAACAATGAAATGCTTGATAAAAGCCTAAACGAATACCTTAAGCTTTCTTTAGCGATTGAAAATGACGTAATTTTAACAGGATTTTATCCTGCCTTGAAAAAAATGATTAGCGTTGCTGATAAAATAGCTGAGCTTGTTGAAGCATCGGCAAAGAGCGTTACCGAGGAAAACAAGAATGATAAATACGCATTATGCCTAAATTATCTCATTGATTCCTTAGAGGACGTGCTCCTTATTGGTGGTGTTAGCATATATACAACAGTGGATGAGACCTTTGATACAAGAAAGAATCGTCTTGTAAAGGCAATAGTAACTACAGATAAGAGCTTAGACAGAATGATTGCAAAGCAGTACACAGAGTGCTACATAATGAATGATGCGGTTATTTATCCTGCTAAGGTAGATGTGTACAAGTACCAAGAACAAAATTAATTTATATATTTAAGGAGAAAACAAAAATGGGAAAGAAAATCGGAATCGACTTAGGTACGACCTATTCCTGCGTAAGCTACATTGATGATACAGGCAATATAGCTATCGTAGAAGCTGCTGAGGGAGGAAATACAACTCCATCAGTTGTATATTTTGATCCAGACACAAACGAAGCAGTAGTAGGTTCAACAGCAAGACAAGAGGGTGCACTTCATCCAGAATCAATGGTTGAGCGTGTAAAGAACTACATGGGTGACCCTTACTACACAATGAATATCAACGGAAATGAATATTCACCAGCAGCAATTTCTTCACTTATTTTGAAAAAGCTCATTACTGACACAGAGAACTGGTTAGGCGGCGAAGAAATTGAGGGCGCTATTATTACATGTCCTGCATACTTTGGAGATGCTGCTCGTGAGGCTACAAGAGTAGCTGGCGAAAATGTAACACTTTCTAACGGTGAAAAATTAAAGGTTCTTCAAATACTTGATGAGCCAGTAGCTGCGGCTCTTGCATATGGTAACTCCAAGAGAGAGGATATGCAAAAGAGAGTATTGGTATATGACCTTGGTGGTGGTACATTCGACGTAACTGTAATGGACCTTAACTTTGTAGGCGATAACAGAAGTATGGAGGTTATCACAACAAATGGTAACCATCAGCTCGGTGGTAAGGACTGGGATACAGCACTTGCAACATACGTTGTAAATCAATTCTGCTCAGCAACAGGAGCTGATCCTGAAGAGGTAATGAACGATCCTGAGCAAATCCAATGGTACAGCGAAAACATAGAAAAAGCAAAGCGTACACTTACAAACAAGGAAACAGTTTCTTTAACCCCTAACTTCAACGGAGCAAGAGAAAAGATAGAAATTACAAGAGAAATTTTTGATCAAGAAACAGAGTCACTTTTGAACCAAACAATCATTCTTATTGAGGATATGATGGCTAAGAAGCAGCTTACAATGGATTGCATTGATGAAATCATTCTCGTAGGTGGATCAACAAGAATGCCACAGGTTAAAAAGCGTCTTGAGGACGAGTATCATAAGCCAATCGTGTCATACGACCCAGACAAGGCAGTTGCTACAGGTGCAGCGCTTGTTGCTGCAGGCTTACAAGCTTCAAGCACAACTGCAGCTCCAGGTGAGGATCCTGTTCAACCTGTTAGTGGTGGATCTATTGTAATTGGTGGAGAAACTGGTGAACAAACAGAAATCATTGTAAAATGTACAAAGAGCTATGGCTTGCTTGCGCTTGCTAATGGTCAAGACATAATTGCAAATATTATTATGAAGGACTCTGAAAAGCCAGCTGTTGAAACAAGAAGATTTGGCACATCAGCAGAAAACCAAATCAACCTTAACTTAAGAGTATATGAAAATGACAGTGTAACAGCTGATGCAACAGTTGAAGAGAGCACAGAGCTTTATGAAAATTGCATAGTAGAGCTTACTCCTGGCTTGCCAGCAGGTGCTCCTATTGACATTACCTTTAACCTTGATGCAAGTGGTATTTTGGTAATTACAGCGCTTGATGTTACAAATAATATTTCAAAGGTTGTTCAACCTGTTCGTATTGGTGGAGACATCAACAACGTTGGTATGGATGCAATCCAAGGAACACTTTTAAGATAATTTATTAAACAAGGTCGGTTTTAATCGACCTTGTTTTTTTAAAAAAGAGCGACCCTGTGTCGCTTTTTTGTGTTTTGCAGAAAACTAATGATATATGAATGAACTCAAACAACTATTTTAATATACAAAATTATAAATCTTTGCGCATATATTTATAATATTACTTGACATAAATTATTTATTGATGTAAAATAATATTATATAATATTTATACAGGGGGAGTGTTTGCATATGAAAATAAACGTAGGAATAGACTTAGGAACAACATATTCAGCAGTAGCAACCTTTAACAAGACCAAGGGCGAGGTAGAGATACTAAAGAACGACTTGGAAAAGAAATGCACACCCTCAGTAATATGCATAGAGAATGGCAAGGTAACAATAGGAGACGAGGCCAAGGATATGCAGGCTGCAGGAAACCTAAACACAGCAGCCTTCTACAAGAGCATGATGGGAGAAAAGGACTATACCATATACATAGATGGTAAGGACTATACCCCGGAGGATTTGTCAAGCGAGTATTTAAGAGAGCTAAAAAGAATAACTGAAAAGGAAAACGGAGTTGAAATAGGTGGGGCAGTAATAACGGTTCCGGCATATTTTAACGAGGCTCAGAGAAATGCAACCTTAAACGCAGGAAAAAGAGCAGGACTTAATGTATTAAAGATAATCAACGAGCCGACCTCGGCAATAATAGCATATGGTCTTACAGGACAAGGCAAGAAAAAC
>JAGBEE010000012.1 GCA_017937135.1 Clostridia bacterium
AAAATCGCAATCCAAGTCAAGGAAAATTGCGAGAAAACTGCGAGAAACGCTTCTCGCAAAGTGCATCCGATGATGCGAAAAACCCAATAAAATCAAGGGTTTTCAAGAAATTACATAAACAGACGAAGGAAGTTTTCAAGAGTGCCTTCGTTGGAGGTTGCGGTGGGTTCGAATAAAAAGGCTTATGGAATGCACAGTTAGAAATTTTTTCTGCTGGGTCTTGACTTCGGGAAAAACCTATGTTATAATCATGCTCCAAACATAAATGGCAAAACTATCCCATGATAGTATTTGCCGAAAACATATTATTCATTCAGCAAAATAAAAATTAAATAAGTGCACGCACTTTGGCGAAAGCCGTTACATAGCGAGCAGACGAAGGTATCAATCGGGATATCTCTATTTTGTCAGCTCAAATGTAACGGCTTTTTATTTTTTCTCAACTGCATAAAAGCGCGGTTTTCGTTATCTTTCTATTGAGGGAATATGAAAATAATTTGTGAATTTTTGTCGATACCCGTATAAAAATGGCGTTCTCGTTATCTATCACTTGAGGGGATATTTTGATTGACCGCTAAAAGTGTGTCTTACATGTCAATAAGGAGGTGATCAATTATGATTACGAAGCTTACAAGCCAGATGAAAAAGAAAGGAGAAAAACAAATGAAATCAAAATTGCAATTCAAAAAACAACCACGAAAAATAAAAAAGATAATTAAGAAAGTAGAGGAAAACACAATATGAAATTTTCAAACTATCAAAATTATGAAGATCTCCCGTTGTTCTTAAACGCGGAGTTGCTCGCCAAGGTTCTTGGTGTTGGAGTATCAAGTGCTTACGAGTTGATGCACGAGAAAGGATTTCCTTCCGTGCGAATCGGAAAGCGCTTCATCGTTCCTCGTGACGATCTGAAAAGATGGATGGACGAGCAGGTAGCAAAGAGAGGTAGCCGATGAGAAAAGAGTGTAAAGATTTTTTCTTTCTGCTATCCGCGTGCTACTTCCACCCAGAGCGAAAGTATTCAAGCGAGCAAGCGAAAGAGCTTGCTATGCGAGCGATGATTTCTCTTTGGCGGCGAAAGAGAATAACTGTTTGGTCAATCACGTTCGAGCGTGAGTTCATTCGTGATCTCATCATTAACAAAATGATGCCCGAAGATCTCGACCGCGCGATTGCAGAAGCTGAGCGAAAGAGGTGGCAAATTTCGTTCGACGATTTCGTTGAGCTGATATTTGTTTCTGTTCTACTCGGTGACAAGATCGTGGATATTCAGTTCAGGCAAACCTACTTGAAAGGAGCGTGCTGAATGTTCTATGGAAAGAAACCTACGGTAGCCGACAAGTTCTTTCCCGTGCCGAATGCAATCTTTCATCTCGGACTTTCAAGTGGAGAGATCGTTGTGTATGCGTACCTGATGTACTGCGAGGATCGTAAAACCTTTCAATGCTATCCGAGTTACCGCACGATAGGTTCAGCGGTGAATATGAGCGTGAACACCGTGCGGAAATATATTGCCTCGCTTGAAAAGAAGCGGCTCATCACAAGTGAGTGGACGATGGTAAACACGCGTGACGGTCGTGCGCACAACGGAAATATGAAATACACGATCCGTCCGATTCAGGAAGCGATTGATTATTACGACGAGGTGCAAATGCGAAGATTACTGGCAGAAAAAGAAAGAAGAAGGACAGAAGCAGCATTGGCAAAATACGACGAGAAACACCGAAATCGGGCAGTTTAGCCTCGCCCGATTTTATTGCAGGAATAAGCGCGGCGACACGCGCGAACACATTGCACGGCAATGCCGAGCAATTTGGCATTTCTGGCACTTTCCTATGGTCTTTGGCCGTTTCCTCTACGACGTCGTGAGTCGACTTTGTTGCGCAAAAAGATGGCATTGGTCGACTTGGATGCGCAAAAATACCGAAAAAGCCAGATGTCACAAGGGCTTTGCCATGTGCACATGCAGCGTCCAACAACCTTAGAAGGCGCCATTTATTTTAAAGCAGGGGAAAGAGGCGAGGTGGGAAACCACCTTTCGCCTCGGACGCCAGCCCCCTGCGACGCAGGCGGCATAAGGGATTTTGGGATATCCCACCTTCCAATTTTGACGAGTCTGTAAAATGGCTTTGAAAGTAAAAAACAAGGTGGTAAGAGCAATAATGCCAGGTGTTACAAGGCTTCTTGTCGGGGTGGTAAACGGCAAATGATAACTAATTGATAACAAATGCCACAACATCTGGATATGTCAAAGTATTTGTGGTATTGTATGTGCTAACCAAAGAAAAGAGTAGAAAGGAGAACTCTATGAGCGGAAAACGCAGACCGTCGGGCGACGGACTAATAAGAAAAAGAAGTGACGGACGATGGGAAGGCCGTATCGTCGTCGGTCACAAAAATGACGGAACTCCGATGTATAAATCGGTGTTCGGCAAAACACAAAAAGAGCTGATGCCTCGCCTCACAAAACTCAAAGAATACTACGCAGGCATGGACATGACCGAGGAAAGCCGAATGACTCTCGGCGAGTGGCTCACAAAATGGCTTGACGAATACAAAGCTCCGATGATACGCGAAAGCACTGCCGCAAGATATCGGCACATGATCAACAACCACATCATACCGAACCTTGGCGGTAAGATCATCACGCAGGTGGCAACTCAGGATATCCAAAAGATGTACAACAAGCTCAAGCGGTCAGGCAGAATGGAGAAGCACAAGGTGCACGGACACGAGCTGTCAAACTCGATGGTGCGTGCGATTCACATGATGCTGCACGAAGCCTTGGATGGTGCGGTGCGAGAGGGATTGATTCCCGTGAATCCGACAGAAGGAACAACGATACCGAAGCTCGGCAGACAAGAGAAAACAGTACTGCTCCAGTCGCAGATCGAAACCTTCCTAAAGCATCTTGAAGGAGATGAAATATGGTATGATTTCTTCTACACCGACCTTATGACAGGTATGCGCCGAGGTGAGATCTGCGGTCTGAAATGGACGGACTTCGATGCCGAGCATGGCAAGCTCCACGTGCAGAGAACCATACGCTATCAGCACGGAGTGCCCATCATCGGCGAAACAAAAACGAGCGAAGGAAACCGAGTGATATTGTTGCCGAGAAGCGTGTGCCACCTTCTGTGCGAACGGCAGAAAAAGGCACTCACCGAGTGGATCTTCCCGAAGCCAACCTATCCCGAACTTCCGCTTGATCCCGGTACAGCATACGCACAGCTCAAACGTCTGCTGAAGGAAGCGGGGCTTCCCGATATCCGCTTCCATGATCTGCGCCACACCTTCGCAACGCACGCAGCTTCAAGCGGAGTCGATCCCAAGACCTTGGCGAGCCTGCTCGGCCACACCAAGGCGAGCTTCACACTCGACACCTACACGCACGTGACAACCGACATGCAGAGGAATGCCTCAGGCATCGTCAGCAACTATATCACAGATATCTTTGGAAAGGAGTTAAAACCATGGCAAAACGACGAAAATCAGGATCAGGAACAGTAAGAGAACGCAAGGACGGCAGATGGGAAGGGCGAGTCGTCATCGGCTACGATGAGCGCGGTCTGCCCAAAACCAAGAATGTGCTTGCAAAAACAAAAACAGAGTGCCTCGAAAAGCTCGAAGCACTCAAAGAATCAATCGGAGCAACCGAGATCACGCGATGCACGCCGGACATGCCCTTCGGCGAGTGGATAGACTTTTGGTATCAGAACTACTGCAAGCCTGCGCTACGACCGTACACACAGACCACCTACGAGCAAAGAATCTACAATCAAATCGTGCCGAAGATCGGCAATATTCCGCTGGGTCAGATTACGGCAGGAACACTCGAAAAGTTCTATGCGCACCTCAAAAGCGACGGCAGACTCGTCCGCCGAGAAATATACGGAGAAGGACTCGCCAACTCGGTGATACGGAGCATACACGCCCATTGCCGAGCCTCGCTTGAAAAGGCAAAAGTCGAAGGACTGATCCGTCAGAATCCTGCTGCGCATTGTAAGCTTCCGCCCAAGAAAAGTGCAGAGGTCGAGGTGCTGACGGTCGAAGAAATGCAACGCCTGCTCATACAAGCGAAAGAGGAAGACTTCTACGAAATGTTCCTTCTCGACCTGTCCACAGGCTTGCGCCGAGGGGAACTGCTGGCACTCATGTGGGATGATATCAACCTCGAAACGGGCGAGCTGAAGGTCTCGAAGCAGGTGCGGTACTTCAATAAGGAACTGCACATCATGCCTCCGAAAACAAAAGCAGCTTATCGCACAATCATACTGCCGTTACCGCTGATCGAGGTGCTGAAGGAGTACCGCAAAAAGGTGCGTTCAAAGTGGCTGTTCCCGTCGCCGTATAAAAGAGAACAAGATCTTCCTCGCGATCCATGTGCATGCAGAAAGAAGCTCTCGCAAATACTCGAACACGCAGGCTGTAAGCAAGTGCCGTTCCACGCACTCCGTCATACCTTCGCAACGCAGGCTCTGCGATACGGAATGGATGTCAAAACACTCGCCTGCACAATAGGACACGAAAGCGTAGAAACCACGTTGAATGTGTACTCCCACGCCACCGACGAAGGAATGCGAACCGCAGCCAAGACCATAGACAAAACGATAGGAAGCCTTGCAGGCACGTACGCCGAGTTTGAGAGCGGTGAGAGCGAGGACGAGCAAGTACCGACCGAAGCCCCAAAACCCACGCCAAGGACGAAATTTGAGGCTTATAAAGGCAAGTACAGACGGCAGGGAACAGGCTCGATCCATCAGGTCAGCAAGAACGTGTGGGAAGGACGGTACTCGCCGATCGTAAACGGCAAACGCATCACACGAAACATCTACGCAGGCAGCATCGAAGAATGCGAGGAAAAGCTTGCACAGATGATAGCAGAGATGAAAGAAGAGTATGGAATTGGATAAAGCAAGAGAGTCAATGCGTAAATTGTGTGAAGGCATGGATGTCTTGACTCTCGAAGAAAAAGAAAGGTGCTTATCGTTTGCCGAAGCGATAAATGCGATTGAAGGACTTACGATAAGCACCGAATTAGAACAGCAACTTAAAAAGTGGAAGAACGGTGAGATAACTTTTTATCAGGTGTTCGAGAGCATTTTGAAAAGATATGGATTTTCCAATATGAGATCAAAAATTGATACGCAGTAAGCAAAGAAAAAAGGTGCACAACGCATTAATAATATTTCATCAAGAATGTATACCAATTATTTGGCATAAGATAAAGGTATTATATATGGAGATGTTGGAAATGGATATTGCAAAAAAAGGCGAAATATGTTATAATATTCCTATGAGTATAAAAACCATAGGAGGTAAAAAAATGGACAGAATTACGAATAGTTTGATGGATAGATTTTCAAAAGACTTTGAATTGCATATAAAAAAGACTGAAACATTATTCGAATATTTCACAAATTTTTGTGCTGCGTCGAATGAAAATGGAACAGATAATTTGCGAATAGAAGAATTAACTACAGGCAATAGCTCGCAGGGAATAGATGGTATTGCCGTCGTTGTCAATGGAAGGTTTGTTTATAATGTTGAAGATATTAAAGAGTTATTAAGATTAAACAAGACTTTAAGAGTGAAATTCGTTTTATCTCAGGCAAAGACCTCGGAATCATTCTCGAACACAGAGATGCTGAATTTCTTCCATTTTGTAAACGTATTCTTCAGCGAAGACACTTCCGTTTTTACTACGGAAGAAATGGCTAATTTTATTGAGCTTAAAAACTTCATTTTCGATCATGCGCCTGGGCTGGAAAACAATCCAACTTTGGTAATGTATTATTTCACTACTGGTGTATGGCAAGAAAATGATGATGCGAATACTACTATCGATGCAACGAGAAAAGCTCTTG
The DNA here is from genome assembly GCA_017937135.1 of Clostridia bacterium. Lineage (GTDB taxonomy): Bacteria > Bacillota > Clostridia > Oscillospirales > CAG-272 > RGIG2000. The sequence goes on from JAGBEE010000012.1 coordinate 5,868, forward strand.
CATCTTTAAATCTGTTTTCGAAAATTGATGTAAAAATGTGCGGAGCAGATGATATACAACAGTTATACAGAAAAACATACACAGAATTAACTACTACCTTCAAATTTGAAAAAAGAGTTACTATGTACTCTGTTAACGAGAATGAAATAGGTTATTGTGGAGTTATTCCTTTCTCTGAATTTTCAAAAATAATTTTGGATGAAACTGGTTCACTTAAGGCTGTTTTTGAAGATAATATTCGAGACTTCCTTGGTATGAATACCGAAGTTAATAAGGCCATCGAAGAAACGTTGAAAAGTGAAAATGTAAATTCATTTAGCATGTTGAATAATGGTATTATGATTGTCGCAAATGCGTCTAAACTTTCTGGCGACATTTTAACTTTGATTGATTATCAAATCGTTAATGGTTGCCAAACCAGCCATGTATTATATGAAAACATGTCTAAAATGTCGCATGTGAGTGATCTTATGATCCCTATAAGAATCATAATTACTCAAGACGAGAACTTGAAGAATAGTATAACTAAGGCTACGAACAATCAAACAAGCATAAAGAAAGAACAACTTGAAGCTCTTTCAACATTTCAAAAGAAGTTGGAGGAGTACTATAAGACTTATACTGAACCCGAGCAGCTGTTGTATTACGAACGAAGAAGTGGACAATATCGAGATTCTGGCATAGTCAAGAGTCGCATAGTTACGATTCCAATGCAAATAAAAACCGTAACAGCAATGTTTTTAAATAACCCACACGGTGTTTCGGGTCAATATGGTACGATTGCAAAAAATGTTGGAAACAAAATATTTAAAAGTACGGATAAGGGTATTATTTATTACGTAAGCTCGATGGCTTTATATAGAATAGAATCTTTGCTTAAAGCTGGCGTTATAGATAAAAAGTATTGGAAAACTCGTTACCATGCAATGATGTTGTTAAGAATAATCGTCTCAGAAGAGCAAATGCCGAATTTTAACGCTAAAAAAATGGAGCAGTATTGTCAAAAAATATTAGGTATTTTGAACGATAGTGAAAAATGTAAAGCTTATTATTCAGCGATTGTTAAATATATAGTTGAAAAATCCGGTTTGGATTTGACTAACAGAAAAACTTTTGAGCGCAAGGAAACGACGGAAGTACTGCTATCCCAAATAAGTGATATTAAGACTTTTGTTGTTGAAGAACTCAGCTTAAATTAAACAAAAACTGCACCTTCGCGTGAAAACGAAGGTGCAGTTTTTGTTGTTCCTTAATCCAATACTACAAAAGGATTCCCAATTAAATCGACAAGCTCTTTTCGACCTTTTCTCTTCTTTTCTGTTTCAAGTTGATTGTAAAATTCGTAAACTTCATCGGTGAGCATAGATGAGGACTTGAACACAGATAGCTCTGTTAAATAATCATTAATCATAGCTGGATCAAAATGGATTTTCTTTAAGCTTCTAGAAATTTTCTTAATATTAGCCTTTGAGCCAATTTTGGATAGGTATACAATGAGTTCTTTGAATGCAATGCTTTCGAATCTAATGTTCTCATACATCTTTTCTTCCAAACAGTAAAACACCTTATATGCATTAGAATCGCTATACAGTTCGGTAGTGTAGATGTTTAGTTCATTAGATTTGTTCTGTATGATCTTGAAGTATTCCGTCGCAATTTTACCTAAATGGTTAATATATAATTTTTTCATGAGTTCAAAATCACAAGGATTAATAGGCTCCTTAGCATCAAATTTTTTGCCGGTTATGTTGGAGAGATAATTAGCAAAAAGGGATACCAATTGATCGCTTGAATAGTCTAATTCGAATTCACCATATCTATGATTGTTGTAGTATTCTTGAAATAATTGAAATGTACAGAGTAGTTCCTTTTTAATGATTAAATCGGAAACCGATTTTTTAATTTGGTCGTGTAAAGTGGAATGATTATGCTCGTGCATATATTTTGGTGCTGAATCAAAGCTTTCTTCTGTATTGAAATTGTATAGACAGAGAATAATTTTTTGCAATCTTTCAATTCCGACAGAACCAAAGTATAAGATCTTATTAATTGTAAATTGCTCGTGAAATGAGCGAAATGAATACATAGCTCGCATCGATTCATAAAGAAAGTCTCCGCATATTTCTAATTCGCGGCCCATATTAAAGTTTTTAAAATATGTAAGCTTATCCATAATTTGTCCTTCCTCTTGTTCGCAGAAAATAATAATAGTGTATATAATAAATATACCACAAAAACGAATGGATTTCAATTCTTTTCTCCGCAAGTGGTCAAACATGTGGTCAAAGGCGAAAAACGGGCTTGTTCAACCCTCGAAGCAGGGAAGAACAAGCCCATTTGTTATATCGTTAAAAAGCGAGATTTCAAGAGATTTAGCGAGAAAATAAAAGAAAATCGGAGGTTCGATTGAACCTCCGATTTTGGTCTGAGTGACAAGACTTGAACTTGCGGCCTCTACCACCCCAACTGATTGATATATCTTTTTTTAGCCGTTTTTGCTTTTTCTAGCCCTTTCTGCTACGCAAAAACGGCTTTTTCATACTCTCGTGACATCTTGTCTCCGTGTACTCCGGATCTGTTTATGGTCAAAGATGTGGTCAAATCCGAGTACCGAATGATAGTCATGTGGTCATGATTTTTGGTGGCAGAAGCGCTCGAAAATCTGCTCCGCCAGGAGAAGCGAAATTTGCCGAGGACAGAGAGTAAACATTCCAACCACCACATGTGGTCAACCATATGAAAAGAGATGATAACTATGTGGTCAGGCAATCAGGTAGCAAAGAGCAGAGAACACCTTTATCCTTCTTCTGCCGGTGCTGTATTGTAACTCTTGTGAAGGGCTTTGTCAAGCCTTTTTCGCAATTTGTTTGCTACTCGTCGGTCGCACGCGACGAGCTTAACGCAATATACCGCATCCGTGATAGCGGTATGCAAGTCCTATTTTCAATAAAATCAGCACTCAAAATTTGATACGCAGTAAGCAAAGAAAAAACTTGTCGCGATCATTTCCATCATCAAAGCGCTAAGCATTGGTACACGCATGATGGATATGGTCGCATTTTACTTTCAGGAGCATAAACAAGCTTGCCAAGACTCAAAAATTGATATGCAGTAAACAAAGAAAACGCCGATAAGGATATTCTGTCGGCGTTTTTGCTTATTATGTTGAAAGAGTGTAGATATTATGATACAATAGAATTAAAGTAATATGCTGGCGAGAGTTATCTATGCCAAGTGGTATTTTTATTGAAAACTATTTAAAAAGGAGAGCCTATGAAGGTTGTAATTATTGGTGGAGTTGCGGGTGGAGCGACTGCTGCGGCAAGAATAAGAAGATTAGACGAGAATGCGGAGATTATCATTTTTGAGCGCTCGGGTTATATTTCATATGCAAACTGTGGCTTGCCATATTATATCGGTGGCGTTATTGAGGACAAAGAGGATTTGACACTGCAAACGCCCGAGGGCTTTTATAGGCGATTTAGAATTAAAGCCAAGGTAAACCACGAGGTAACCGATATTGACGCAAAAAGCAAAACCGTTTCCGTGACCGACCTAAAAACAGGAGCGAGCTTCATGGAAAGCTATGACAAGCTTATTTTATCCCCCGGTGCAAAGCCTATTTTGCCCGATTTCTATACTGAAAATGAAAGAACCTTCACGCTTCGAACAGTAGAGGATACGCTGAAAATCCGTGCATTTGTCGAGCAAAATCAGCCTAAGACGGCAGTTATTATCGGCGGTGGCTTTATCGGCCTTGAAATGGCGGAAAATCTTGCTGAGCTTGGAATAAAAACAACAATAGTTCAGCGTGGCAACCATCTTTTGCCACCCGTTGACTGCGATATGGCATCCTTTATTCACGCAAGCTTCCGTTACCACGGAGTAGAGCTGTTACTTAACAGTAGCGCAAGTAAAATGAGCATTACAGATAACAAGGTCTTGCTTGAGCTTGTTGGTGGAGAGAAGGTCAGCGCCGATATGGTCGTGCTTGCGGTTGGTGTTACTCCTGAAAATACACTTGCTAAAAAGGCAGGCTTGGAGCTTGGCTTAAAGGGCACAATCAAGGTAAATAGCAAAATGGAAACCTCTGTCCCTGACATCTACGCAGTGGGCGATGCCGTGCAGGTGAAGCATTTTGTAACAGAGCAGGATGCAGTAATTTCCTTGGCAGGACCTGCAAATAAGCAGGGACGTGTCGTTGCTGACAATATTTGTGGACTTGAAAGCGAATATAAGGGCTCACAGGGCTCATCTGTCATAAAGCTATTTGATATGACAGTGGCAACGACGGGAATTAACGAACAGCAAGCAAAATCAAACGGCTACGAATACGAAAAGATTATTTTAACCCAAAATTCCCACGCAGGATATTATCCGGGCGCCAAGGCAATGACTCTAAAGCTGATTTTTGAAAGGAAGAGCCTTAAGCTTTTAGGTGCACAAATTGTCGGCTACGATGGCGTTGATAAGCGTATAGATGTAATTGCAACAGCAATTCGCGCAGGCTTGAGGGCTGATTGGCTAAAGGATTTAGATTTGGCATACGCGCCACCATATTCCTCGGCAAAGGATCCTGTTAATATGGCAGGCTTTGTCGCTGAAAATATCAAAAACGGTGTGGTAAAGCAGTTTTATTATGAAGATATTTCCGCCTTGCGTGAAAAAGAGGATGTAATTTTGCTTGACACTCGCACTCCGTTTGAATATATGCGAGGTCGTGCAGACGGCTTTATCAATATTCCACTTGACGATTTAAGGGAGCGCATAGGCGAGCTTGATAAATCCAAAAAAATCTATGTTATGTGCCAAAGTGGACTCCGTAGCTATTTGGCAACACGAATCTTAATGCAAAACGGCTTTGATGCCTACAATTTCGCAGGTGGCTTTAGACTGTATAGCAGTATTAAAAACGAGGAGTTGCTGTCTAGCAGCTGCTATTCCTGCGGTATGGAAAAAACAGATAAATAAGAATTAACGAGGTAACAAAAATGAACGAAGAATGCTTAATTTGCACATCTCCGTTTGAATACCTTAGTGCTGATGAGAAAATGGAATGTGTGCTTTGCCACAAAAAGCAATATAGTAAAACAAGATGCGTAAAGGGTCATTTCGTTTGTGATGAATGTCATACAAGTGGAATGGATAGCCTAATTGCAATTTGTCTTAATAGTAAATCAGCTAATCCAATTGAAATTTTGGAAGAAATGATGAGTATGCCCACTTGCCATATGCACGGTCCAGAGCATCATATAATGGTCGGCTCGGCACTTCTAACTGCATATAAAAACGCAGGTGGAGAAATTGACCTTGTCTCTGCGCTTGCAGAAATGCAGAAAAGAGGAAAGCAAGTGCCAGGTGGTGCTTGTGGATTTTGGGGCGCTTGTGGTGCAGGCATTAGCACAGGAATGTTTATATCTATCGCCTTGAAATCAACACCCTTGTCAGGTGAGGCCTGGGGACTTTCAAACCAAATGACAGCAAGAGCACTGGATGCAATAGGCAAAAACGGCGGTCCTCGCTGTTGTAAAAGAGATTCCTACCTTGCCATTATCGAGGCTGTCAAATTCACAAGCGAAAAGCTACATATAGATATGAAGCAAACCCCCGTAATCTGCACTCGCTCACACTTGAACAATCAGTGCAGACAGGAAAAGTGCCCTTTTCATAAGGATTATGCGGAGTAATAAGGTTTAATTTTGATATGCAGTAAACAAAGAAAGACGGCTCTATAAAAGAGGAGCCGTCTCTATTTTTTGATTTTAGTATTTAACTTTGACCAATAGATATCGTTTGACAATTCGTGGTTTGTAGTTTAAAAATAATCGAGTTCAATCTATATCATCATACCACTGCAATCCCAGAGGATTTCGCCATTCGTCTATCAAATTATCTGCAATATCTATAAAATAGTCATCAAAATTCCAGTGCGCCTGTTCGCAGTTTTCATCAAAAGCAAGTTCGCAGTATTCCTTGAAGAAGCTTTTACATCCATTCAAGAGTTTCGAAATCAAGTCTTCTGAGAAACAAATGTAGTAAATAGCTAAATCGCCTGGATTATATTCAACATCCGTTCTTAAAACCGTTGGATATGAGTCTTTAAGGTTTTTGTATGTAGATAGATTATTATGCTTTAAAAAATGCCAAATAAGATATAATTTATCGTAATGCTCAAACGATGGCAAATCCTCAACCTTTTTGTCTTTTCCTTTAGCTGCTGCATAGAGAACGGTTCTGTTAAATTCACCTTTTTTACCAAGCGTATTGCTTCTATCTAGAACTTTAACTGTAATTGCTTCGATTTTTGATGTAGTTTGAAGTAAAAATTGAGAATACAAGCTTGCCCAAACTTGATAGACTTTGTTTTCATATTCGCGCTGATTATGATCATTTTTAATTGTCGCAAATGCACAAGCAGCTCCATATCCGGAAATTCCATTTTGAAAATTACCGTAATCGCCAGGGAAAAGCTCTTTTGGTTTTTCAATTTTCGCAAGTTGTTCTTCAATAGAAATTTTAAAAGTTTTTTCCCATTCGTTAATTATAGATTCAACCACATCCATGAACAAATTGTAGTTGTAGTCATTTCTGTGAGCTTTTGCAGGGTGAAAAAAGTGAGTTTTTCGATTATTTATAATCTTGAGCTTTTCTTCAGTTAATTCATCACGCGCATAGCACAGCATAGTTTTAGGTTCTATTTTTATTCGTCCATGCTTATGGCGAAATACTCCGTAATGTCTTCTATCGGTTTCGGAAAACTCTCTTTTATATTTGTCGCTTAAATTGGAATACCTACTGTTTCTTTTTCTTTTCATATGATCTCCTTGTGTGAAAAGGGGCACTTCCTGCAGAAAGTGCCCCTCGCTTAATTGATTATTAAGCTTTTACATAAGACACTTACGTACCACTTTAATCCTATGCAACAAAATTTGCATCCTCATTTTAGGCACAATTCGTCCCAACAACATAATAGACGAACAATTTTCTTATGTGCCGTTATTATAGCACATAAACTTGTCTTCGTCAATATAATAACACGAAAAAAGGCTGTGCGCGATGTACCAACAGTACAAAAAGGACACCCTATAAAAGGATGTCCTCAATGCGAACTTCAAAAAGAGTGGCCAAATTCATAAGATTTTCGACTGTCGGCAATTTCGTTCCTTTGGTCCACTCGTAAATAACACGAGGGGAATTAAGCATCAAAAATTCTGCCACATATTCATATGTGTAAGGAGACTCGTCTAAAAACTTGTAAATATTAAGCCCGACTTTTTGTTTGTCCAATTTTTGTTTGTAATTCATCTTTAACCTCCCATAAACGAAGATCTTCATTTTGGGATGTGAAGAATTACACAGATAATATACCATAAAATCGTTAAAAAATCAATATAGAAAACATTTTTGAACCAACGGTTCATGTAAAAAACATCATGATATGGTATAATATGGTTAACTCGCAAGAAGGAGATGTGAAAAATGAAAAAACTAAAAGTTGACGATCTTGGTAGAATAGTTATTCCAAAACCATTCCGTAAAGAATTGAATCTTGAAAATGAATCGCCGGTTGTCGTTACACTTGAGAACAATTCAGTCGTGATACGTCCGGAAAAAGCCGTGTGTAAGTGTTGTGGGATATTTGTGGAATGCGATCGCGATTTTCCTCTGTGTCAAAATTGCGTAGAGAAAATCAAAAAGGCTTATACTTGATTTTAGAAGAAAGGATACATACATGATGATACAAAAGATATCAAAGTCGTTTAAACATATAAACTATAAGCTTTTTCTTGCACTAATAGTTCTTGCATTAGCACCGACCATTTACACAACTGTTCGCGTGTTTTTTCTTGGGCAGTTGCCAGGAGAGTATTCATTTTCAATAGCGGGTCAGTTATCGTGGGTTAACCTGCTTTACGAAATATTAAATGAAGCAATCATTCTGCCGTTATTCTTTTTTGTTGGTAAGGTAAAGGATGATAAAAATGAGTTTTCTAACCGAGTAAGAACAGGTATGCTAATCTCACTTGGCGTGTATATGGTTCTTTCTGCAATTGTGCTTATATTCGCAAAGCCATTGCTTACGCTTATGGCTACCGATCCAAGCATTATTGAAGCTTCAGCATCATACATACGCATCGAAAGCATCGCAAACATTTTCTCAATTCTCACGCAGTTCGCGCTTGTTGCGCTTGTTACGGTCAATAAGAGCAAATACCTTTACGCACTTACAGGAGCAAGGCTCGTTTTGTGCCTTGTTTTAGATACATTCTTGGTTTCAACCTTGCCTGTGTCGGCGAATCTTGGAGTAAACGGAATAGGATATTCAAATATTATTGTTAACGCACTCTTACTTGCTGTATCTATTTTGCTTCTTGCAAGAGAGGGAATCAAGGTTTTTGCAAAGGCAAAATTAGACTTTTCGTGGGCTAAGGAATTTGCTAAAATAGGTGGAATTTCGGGAGTAGAATCACTTGTTCGTAATGTTGCCTATATGGTTATGATTGCACGAATGGTAAATGTGGTAGGAGAGCAGGGAACATATTGGGTTGCCAACAACTTCATTTGGGGTTGGTTGCTTCTTCCCGTGCTTCAGCTTGGTGAGCTAATCAAGCAAGAGGTTGCAACAAACAAGGAAAATATCCGTCGTAACTCACTTGGCTATTTTGGGATAACAGCGATTATATCGGCTTTGTGGCTTGTAAGTATTCCTTTATGGAAGCCATTTATGACGCATATTCTTTGCTTTACCGATGTTGACAAGCTATTTGAGCTTGTAATGGTTCTTGTGGGCTTCTATGTCCTATACGCAATTCAAAATGTGTTTGACTCAACCTTTTATGGACTTGGAAAAACAAACTATATGCTTTTTGAATCGGTAGTAACGAATACAATTTATTATGGCATTGCATTTATTCTTTATATCACAGGCGTGTGGACCCCGTCACTTATAGGCATAGCGTTGCTATTTGGTATTGGAAACGCATTTGATAGTGTCGTATCTCTTGTAGCATATGCGTTCTTACTCAAAAAAGAAAAAATCAATATTTTAAAGGTTGAATAAGGCGAAATTTGCACCTTGGATGTAAGTATGCTTGCATGTGGTCAAGGGAAAACTTGATCATTTGATACTATCAATTTTAGAATTGCAAAAGTGCCAAAATAATCGATGTGTAAAGGAAAATCGGAGACTCAAAAAAGTCTCCGATTTTTTAGTTTGAAAAAATATTTAAAGATAGTCGAAAGGACCCCAAAAAGTAATTGAAACATTGTATAATGTTGTACTACAAGCTAAATTTGTGGTGATTATGGTTTTATTTTGTCTTTTTGCGAGGGATTTTTGTGCGCGTTAAATCGTAGCTGATTTCGAGCAACCATTTAATGGTGTCACTATCAACGCTACCGTCAAGCGCAACACTTAGCCAGTGTCCCTTGCTCATGTGGTAAGCTGGGAATATCCCTTTTTCTTGCCAAAGAGAATCCAATATTTCCTGTGCGCATTTTAAATTTACAATGTCTATTGTGCCATCTGAAGGTATACCGAGCTTGTTTTTTGAAATAGTCATTACTACTGCAAACCACTTGCGATTTGCTTTATGGCGAAACACGGCTGTTGTTTCATCACTTTTAAATGGGTGCTCTATAGCCTCATCGTAAAGAAATGGCACAAGCTCTTCAAATTCTTTTCTGTTCATATAATTAGTCCTTATAGTCGTTAAGAGCCTTTTTGACATAAATGCCTGTGTATGATTTGGGGTTTTTTGCAACCTGTTCGGGAGTTCCCGTTGCAACAATTTCTCCACCACCATCGCCGCCCTCGGGGCCAAGGTCGATTATATAATCTGCAGTTTTAATTATATCAAGATTGTGCTCAATAACAATAACGCTATTTCCTGCATCTACAAGACGCTGTAGTACGCCAATAAGCTTTTTAACATCGTCAGTATGCAAGCCAGTAGTTGGCTCGTCAAGAATATAAATTGTTTTTCCGGTTGAACGCTTAGATAGCTCAGTTGCGAGCTTAACCCTTTGCGCCTCACCACCCGAGAGAGTAGTAGAGGATTGACCAATCTTTACATAGCCAAGACCGACATCGCAAATTGTTTGAAGCTTTTTAGAGATAGATGGAATTTCACTAAAGAATATAGCGCCCTCCTCAGCGGTCATTTCAAGAACATCAGAAATATTTTTGCCCTTGAATTTCACCTCCAAGGTGTCAGTGTTATAGCGCTTGCCCTTACATACGTCGCATTTAACGTAAACGTCAGGCAAAAAGTGCATTTCTATCTTTTTTACACCATCGCCCTCACAGCTTTCGCATCGTCCACCCTTTACGTTAAAGGAGAAGCGACCTGGACCGTATGAACGCATTTTAGCATCTGGTGTTTTAGCGAATAAATCACGTATTTCAGCAAAAAGACCCGTATACGTGGCTGGATTTGAGCGTGGAGTGCGTCCAATTGGAGATTGGTCAATTGCAATTACCTTGTCAAGATTTTCGTAGCCCTCAACCCTGTCGCACTTGCCAGGGAAGGTTATAGCGCGATTTAATTTACTTGCAAGCGTTTGAAGCAAAATTCTATTAACAAGCGAGGATTTTCCAGAGCCAGAAACACCTGTAACTGCAACGAAGCAGCCAAGAGGAATTTCAACGTTTATATTTTTCAAATTGTTTTCCTTAGCGCCAATTATTTTCAAAAAGCTACCATTACCTTTGCGTCTTGTAGTTGGAATTTCAATTTTTTCTCTGCCCGAGAGGTAAGCTCCTGTTATGGAGTCTTTATTCTCCATAACCTCCTTTGGAGTACCACAAGCAACTATTTCTCCGCCGTGTACGCCTGCACCGGGACCCACATCAATAATATAGTCTGATTCGAGCATTGTTTCCTCATCGTGCTCAACTACAATAACACTATTACCAACATCGCGTAAGCTTTTTAAGGTATTTATGAGCTTGGAGTTGTCTCTTTGGTGTAAGCCAATGCTTGGCTCGTCAAGAATATATAAAACTCCAACAAGGGAGGAGCCAATTTGAGTTGCAAGTCTTATTCTTTGTGCCTCACCACCAGAGAGAGTAGCGCTTTTCCTCGCAAGCGTTAGGTATTCAAGACCAACGCTTTTCATAAAGCCCAAGCGCGCTTTGATTTCCTTTAAAATCTCCTTGGCAATTTGAAGCTGTCCACCCTCGAATTTAAGATTATTTACAAAATCAAGCGCATCCAAAACGCTCATTCTACAAAACTCGTCAATATTCTTGCCATTAACTGTAACTGAAAGAGCTTCTTTTTTTAGCCTTTGTCCGTGGCAAACAGGGCAGGGGACCTCCTCAATAAACTGCTCATAATACTCAGTATCAAAAACAGACATACGGGATTCCATAGTCTTAATAATACCCTCGAATTTTACAGTCTGCCTTTTGTGTTGCTTTGCAAAATATCTGTCAACCGTATAGTATTCATCGCCTGTGCCATATAAAAGCGCATTCATTTGCTCTTTCGTAAAATCCCTTAGGGGAGTGTCGATATTAAAGCCTAAACGCTCTCCAACAGCAATTAAAAGAGGACCTGTCCAGCTTTCCTTATCAACAGTTTTAAAGCCATTTACCTGTATAGCGCCTTGACGTAATGTAAGGTTCTTATCAGGAATAATTTTATCTGGAGAGATGTTTCTCATTTCACCAATTCCAAGACAATGCTCACAAGCACCAAATGGATTGTTAAATGAAAACGCTCGTGGTTCAAGCTCGCTAAAGCTGATATTGTGCTCCTCGCAGGCGTAGTTTGTTGAAAACTCGTATTCCTTACCCATACCATCTCTTGGCATTGTAAGAATAGTAACCTTACCATCGCTAGCACGTAACGCATTTTCAACAGAGTCGGAAAGTCTTGCACGAATTCCTTCCTTCATCACAAGACGGTCAACAACTATGTCTATATTGTGCTTTTTAGTCAGTTCAAGCTCAATATCCTCGCTTAAATCGTACACTGTCCCGTCAATTCTTAATCTTGCATAGCCATTTTTGCGCGCGTCAGTAATCACCTTTTCGTGCCTACCCTTTTTACCACGCACACAAGGAGAGAGCACCATAAATCTCTCGCCCTGGTCAAGCTCTAAAATCTTGTCAATAATCTGGTCAACGCTTTGTTGCTTAATTTCCTTGCCACAAACGGGGCAGTGGACAGTGCCAAGTCTTGCGTACAAAAGTCTTAAATAGTCATAAATTTCCGTAACCGTACCAACGGTTGAGCGTGGGTTTTTTGAGGTAGTTTTTTGGTCTATTGAAATAGCAGGAGAAAGTCCCTCGATGGAATCAACATCTGGCTTATCCATTTGTCCTAAAAACTGTCTTGCATAGGATGAAAGCGACTCAACAAAGCGCCTGTGACCCTCTGCATATATTGTATCAAAGGCAAGAGAAGATTTTCCCGAGCCTGAAAGTCCTGTTAATATAACAAGCTTATCGCGTGGAATAGTCAAATCAATATTTTTGAGATTATTTACCCTTGCGCCCTTTATTTCTATTTTATCCTTCATTTTGTTTCCTTTATTTTGTATCCTTGCTTTTAGTAATTCTTAATTCTTTAATTCTATCGCGTAAATATGCCGCCTTTTCAAAGTCGAGCTTGGATGCAGCCTCGCGCATTTGTTTGGTGTATTCCAATATGAGCTTTTCCTTATCATCCTTGCTCATTCTGCCAACCTTAGCACGCTCGGATTTCTTACCGAGGTCAATAACATCGTAAACTCCCTTGATAATAGTTTTTGGAATAATACCATTTTCCTCGTTATATTTTGTTTGAATTTCGCGACGTCGATTAGTTTCGCCAATAGCGTTTTTCATTGATTTTGTTATTGTGTCAGCATACATAATAACTCGGCCGTTTGCATTACGTGCAGCACGACCAATTGTTTGTATAAGTGACGTTTCTGAACGGAATAGTCCTTCCTTGTCGGCATCGAGTATAGCAACGAGCGATACCTCGGGAATATCAAGTCCCTCGCGAAGAAGGTTAATTCCCACAAGCACGTCGAACTCACCAAGACGTAGGCTCCTTATTATCTCCATTCTTTCAATCGTATCAACGTTATGGTGAATATATTTTGCTTTTATATTATTAGCGCTTAGATATTCAGTTAAGTCCTCAGCCATTTTGGTTGTTAAGGTAGTAACTAAAACACGCTCGCCAGCCTCGCAGCGAAGCTTGATTTCACCCATAACATCATCAACCTGTGTTGAAATAGGACGTATTTCAACCAAAGGGTCAACAAGCCCTGTTGGACGGATGAGCTGCTCGGCAAAATTAGTTGAATGCTCCTTTTCAAATGGACCAGGAGTTGCCGAAACGAAAATTGTTTGGTTTAGCTTTGATAAAAACTCCTCAAAATAAAGAGGTCTATTATCATAGGCAGATGGCAAACGGAAGCCAAATTCTACAAGATTTTTCTTTCTTGCCAAATCACCACCACTCATACCTCTTATTTGAGGCACAGCCACGTGGCTCTCATCAATAAACAAAAGAAAATCATCGGGGAAGTAGTCAAGAAGCGTATATGGAGTTGAGCCTGGCTCGCGTCCTGATAAAATGCGCGAGTAGTTTTCAACACCCGAGCAAAATCCGATTTCTCTTAGCATTTCAATATCGTACTTTGTACGTTCCTCAATCCTTTGTGCCTCTAATAGCTTGTTTTGAGACTTAAAAAACTCAACTCTTTCAAGCATTTCCTCATGAATTTGGTTAAGAGCCTTTTCTCTCTTTTCATCAGAAACTACGTAGTGATTAGCAGGGAATATAGCCGTATATGAAAGGTGTCTTAAAATCTCACCTGTTAATGTGTTTATTTCACAAAGACGGTCAATTTCCTCACCAAAAAACTCAACCCTTATCGCCTTATCAGAGGATGAGGCAGGGAAGATTTCAACCACGTCCCCGCGTATTCTAAACTTATTACGTACAAAGTTAACGTCATTTCTTTCATAGTTAAGACTTACAAGACGTCTAACGAGCTCATCACGCGACATTTCAGCTCCTTGCCTTAAATCTATAAGCATATTCTTGTATTCTAATGGGTCACCAAGGGAATATATACACGAAACACTCGCAACAATTATAACATCACGCCTTTCAAAAAGCGCGCTTGTCGCGCTGTGGCGCAATTTATCAATTTCATCATTTACCATTGCGTCCTTTTCTATATACATATCCTTACCTGGAATATATGCCTCGGGCTGATAGTAGTCATAGTACGAAACAAAATATTCAACTGCAGAATCAGGGAAAAGCTCTCTCATCTCGGAGCATACCTGGGCAGCCAAGGTTTTGTTTGGCTCTAAAATAATAGTCGGGCGATTGGTATTGGCAATTACATTTGCCATAGTAAAAGTTTTACCCGAGCCTGTAACGCCTAAAAGAGTTTGCATTTTTTCGCCACGCAAAACACCATCGGTAAGCTTCCTTATAGCCTGTGGCTGGTCACCCGTTGGCTTGTATGCGCTTTTTAGAACAAATGTATCCATATAGCCCTCCTTGAATTTATTCTTATCCTATTTTATCATAATAAATTTTAAATGTAAATAGATAATATTAGCCAAAATTAAAAGGTCGGAAAAACCGACCATTTTAAATTTTATTGATTAAAAAGCTTTTCAATATCGCTTCTTGTAAAATCATATTTTTTGTTACAAAAATGGCAGTCAAGGGTGATTTTTTCCTCTTCTCCCTTTTCCTTCTGCTCATTTAAAATACCTAAAACCTCGCTCCTGCCAAGACTGAAAAGCGCCTTTTCGGTGCGCTCTCTTGAGCAGTTACAGCTATATTCAACCTCAATTTCATCAAATAGGTCATACTCTATACCATTTAATGCGATTTTTAAAATCTCCTCGTTTGAAAGACCCTGGTCAAATTTGGTTGAGATATTATTTAACATTTTAGCATTTTCCTCAAGGCGAGAAATAACCTCCTCGTCAGCAAAGGGAAGTAGCTGAATAAACACTCCACCTGCCGCCTTGCACGTATAATCAGTATCAACTAAAACGCCAAGAGCGCATAGCGTAGGCACCTGCTCGCTAACTGCATAATATTGTGCAATATCCTCGGCAACCTCGCCGCTAACAAGCTCGATATTGCCATTGTATGGCACCTCGTCGCCAACGTCCTTAGATACACATAAAATTCCACCGCCGACAATGCCAGAAACATCAAGCTTGCCGTTTGGCTTTAGTGGCGCGTCAGCTAAAGGGTTTTGTATATAGCCCTTAACGTTACCATAGTAATCAGCTACAACAAGCGTAGTGCCGGCAAGGCCGTTGCCACGTATAGCCACAGTCATAGTGCAGTCCTTTTCGGGAAGCATCGTTCCCATAACAGAGGAAGCAGTTAGAAGTCTGCCAAGAAGAGCAGTAGCAGTAGGGGCAGTTTTGTGATATTCAATAGCGGAATTGACAATATCAGTAGAGTTAATAACATAAGCTCGTGCGCTTCCGTCTCTTGTCATAGCGCGTAAGATTTTAGACATAAAAATTCTCCTTATTTAATATTCCTTGCAACAAAGTACCATTTTTCATCATTGTCGCTTGCAGCCTTTTTATCTAAGTCACCGTAAACATTAAGAATCTCAAAGCCACATTCCAAAAGCGCCCTTTCAATCTGCTTTTTAGAATAGCATTTTTCTCTTTGACGCTCATCTTGTCTGTTGTAGGCTCCGTCCTTGTTTTCGGTGAAGATGGAAAGATAAAAATCGCATATTTTGGTTTTCTCATTATAGTAGTTTTGCCAAGCGCAAAGAACGCCATCGTTTTCTATAACGAAATCATTTTTGCCATATACATTTTCAAATCTATATGGTGTATTTATATCAAAAATAAACACTCCATCGGGGATAAGATAGTTATGAACTAAGGAAAAGCACTTTTTCACATCACTAATTTTAGTAAGATAATTGATGCTATCAAGTGAGCATACGCAGGCATCAACCGTGCCGTAAAGCTCAAAATCTCTCATATCCTGACATAAGAATAAAACGTCATTGATTTTGTTATCATAGCAGTATTCCTTTGCCACAGATAGCATATCCTCGCTTAAATCCAAGCCTGTCATATCGTAGCCACGGTCCCTTAAAGCAAAGGTTAGCTTGCCAGTGCCACACGCAAGGTCCAAAACCAACGAGGTAGGCACTCTTTCGTATTCCTTAATCAAAGAGGCACAAAGGTCGGCGAGCTTTTCGTAATCACAGCCGTAATTAAGCGCGTCGTAAACCCTTGAAAGCTCGGTATATTGTTTGTTTTGCATAGCTACCTCCATTTATCTTATTAAACAATTCTAACACATTTTAATAATAAAGTAAATAGCTAAAACAAATTTATAAAAATTTAACAAGCTTGTAAATGTCGCCAGCACCCATTATAACGACACAGTCACATTCGCAATTTTTAATATAGCTTGAGGTGGCGCACAAATCCTGTAAGAAAATTCCACCACAATCACGCGCAAAGCCCTCATCAGTTATTTCATAAATGTTTTCCTCTCTTGCCGAGTATATTGGCAAAATAACAAGCTTACTTGCATCCTCAAACGCCTTTGTAAATTCATCATAAAGGAAAAAAGTGCGCGAATAGGTATGAGACTGAAAAACACAAAGTATTTTTTTGTAGCCCATTTCCAAAAGGGCGCAAAGAGAAGCTTTTATTTCTGTTGGATGGTGAGCATAATCCATAAAAACAGGCGCACCTGTGTCTGTTTTCTTTATTAGCTCCATTCGTCTTTCACTACCCATAAATGATGAAATAGCACCACAAATTACGCTTGGAGCGATATTGTTTTCGCTGGCAACCGAAAATGCACATAGGGCATCGTATATAAAGTGCTCACCAAAAAACGTTGACTTGCACTTGCCAAGAAGCGCCCCGTTTTTATAGACCTCAAAGCCATAAAAATCGGGAGAGTGTATGATTTTTGCTTTATACATAGCTTCGCTTTTTATTCCAAAGGTTATTTTTTCCTTGGCTACAATAGAAGTCGATGCTTCATCATCTGCATTTATAAATACGCGCTTAGCCTTATTTGCAAATTTATTAAAGGAGCATTTTATATCATCGAGAGATTTGAAAAAATCTGGGTGGTCAAAATCAATGTTTAAAATCACTGCATCATCACAGGGCAAGGATAGAAAGGAGTTCATATATTCGCACGCTTCAAATATACAGCACTGTCCCTTTTTTATTAAGCAAGCACTATCATACAGCTTCATTTCTGCGCCACAAAACGAGGTGGGATTTCTTGAAGCGTAGTCAAATATATGTGTAATTAGCGCGCAGGTTGTGCTTTTACCGTGCATACCCGATACACCTATTTTTGTTTTGTATCGTGAAATTATATAGCCAAGAAAATTAGCTCTTGAAATAGTTGGTATTTTTAACTCATTGGCTCTTTTATATTCAAAATTGCTCTCATCAATTGCGCCCGTAAATATTACCATATCCATACAGGAAACATTATCGGGAGTTGAGTAATATTTTATATTACAAATTTTCTCAAGCTTTTTTGTAACACGGCTCCTTGTCCTATCATACCCAAAAACCTCCTTGCCAAGATAGACGCAATATGTGGCAAGAGAGGACATACTAATGCCACCAATTCCTATAAAGAAAATTCTTTTTGCATTTGTGAAAAAATTATGAATTTCATCAAGCTTAAAATTTGTATTTTCAATAGCCATAAAGCAAAAACTCCCAAAAATCTGTCAAAATCGTCAATATTTCACATAAAAATCTATGTGATTTCACCAAAAGATTCCAACTTGTACTCAATTTATTCACATTAAATTGATATAATGTATTTGTCAAAAATTAAACGTCTTAAATCGGAGGAAACAAAAAAATGATAGCAACAGACATCAAAATCAGAAAATACTTTAATGAGGGACCAATGAAGGCAGTCGTATCTGTTACATTCGACGGAGCACTTGCAGTTCACGACATTAAGGTTATTAACGCAAAGGATAAGTATTTTATCGTAATGCCAAGCCGTAAGAATCCAGATGGCACATACAGAGATATTGTGCACCCAATTAACTCTGAATTTAGAGCAGAGCTTGAGGGTGCTGTAATCAAGGCATACTTTGATGGCCTCGCAACTGCAGAGTTTGAGGATGCTACTGTTAGCGAAAACGTATAAACTAAATGTCGGCGCTTGCCGACATTTTTTAATTTCTTTTTATTTCCTTGCTGGAAAAATATTGACACGCGCGATATAAATTGTTATAATGTAATATAATACGTTAATATATTATGCAAAAACATACTAATTGTGAGGAATTTATATGGCAGTAAAGATACAAAAGCCAAGAGGCACAATGGACATTTTTCCAAGCGAGGCGCTTATTTGGCAGAAGATAGAAGAAAAGGCAACGGACGTTGCAAAAAGATTTGGCTTTGGTGAAATTCGCACCCCTACCTTTGAGGAGCTTTCGCTTTTCAAAAGAGGAGTTGGCGAGGTAACTGACGTTGTACAAAAGGAAATGTACACCTTTCAGGACAGAGAAAATCGTGTTTTTGCGCTTCGTCCCGAGGGAACAGCATCGGTTGTACGCGCAATTATAGAAAATGGCAAAACCTCTGATGTTATGCCACTTCGTTATTTTTATTTAATCAATTGCTTTAGATACGAAAAGCCACAGGCTGGTAGAAGTCGTGAGTTTTTCCAATTCGGCACTGAGATGTTCGGCACTAAGGACCCATCAAGTGATGCAACAGTAATTTCACTTGCCGACACTCTTATCAAGGAGCTTGGCATTAAAGACGTTAAGCTGAATATCAACTCAATAGGCTGTCCTGAGTGTCGCCCCAAGTACAGAGAGGCGCTTGTTGAATATTTTAAGAGCCACGAAGGCGAGCTTTGCGACACATGCAAGGAAAGACTTAAAACAAACCCCTTGCGCGTTCTTGACTGCAAAAGCCCGATTTGCTCCGAGATAGCAAAGGATGCGCCAAAAACGATTGATTATTTATGTGATGAATGTCACGAGCACTTTGAGGATTTAAAGGAATATCTCAAGGCGCAAAATATTGATTACACAGTAAACCCAAGAATAGTAAGAGGACTTGACTACTACACAAAGACTGTATTTGAATTTATCTGTGACTCAATTGGTGCGCAAAGCACAATTTGTGGTGGTGGTAGATACGACGGACTTATGGAGCAGCTTGGTGGACCATCATTACCTGGCATCGGCTTCGGTATGGGTATTACAAGACTTATTTTGGCTATGCAGGCAAGTGGAGTGCTTGACGAAAAATTGCCCGAGCCACTTCTTTATATTGCACCAATGGGCAAGGAGGCAAAAATCAAGGCGCTTTCCATCGTTGCTAATTTAAGAAATGAGGGTGTATATGCCGAATGTGATATAAGCCAAAGAAGCTTAAAGGCACAAATGAAATACGCTGATAAAATCGGTGCAAAATATACACTTATAATAGGTGATAGCGAGCTTGAAAGTGGCAAGGCACAGCTCAAGGATATGAAAAACAGCACACAAAGCGAAATTGAAATAGACAATATTTGCAAGGTTATCCTTGGCAAGTAACGGAGGAAGATATGGACATATTTGAAAAGAATGATAAACGCACTCACTATTGTGGCACACTCTCAAAGCAAAATGTAGGACAAAGAGTATGTGTGCTTGGTTGGACTCAAAAGCAAAGAGACTTAGGCAGCCTTATATTTATCGACCTAAGAGACCGTTCAGGCATTGTTCAGCTTGCGTTTGATGAAAATACAGAAAAATCTATCTTTGACAAAGCATTTACCGTAAGAGCAGAATTTGTTCTTTGTGCAAAGGGCGTTGTAAGAGAAAGAAGCACAGTAAATAAAAATATTCCAACAGGTGATATTGAAATCGCAGTTGATGAATTTAAAATCTTGAACAAGGCACAAACACCACCGTTTGAAATTGTTGACGGTGGAGATGTTAAGGCAGAGCTTCGTATGAAGCACAGATACCTTGATTTAAGAAGACCCGAAATGCAAAGAAACATTATTGCTCGTTCAAAAATAGTTAATCTTACAAGAAACTACTTTAACGATAATGGCTTCATTGACATTGAAACACCAAACCTTATAAGACCTACTCCCGAGGGAGCAAGAGACTACTTAGTACCAAGCCGTGTTCACAAGGGTAATTTTTACGCGTTGCCACAGTCCCCACAAATCTATAAGCAGCTACTTATGTATTCTGGCTTTGACAGATACATACAAATAGCAAGATGCTTCAGAGACGAGGACCTAAGAGCAGACAGACAGCCTGAGTTTACACAAATAGATATGGAAATTTCATTTACAACAGAGGATGAAATTATCGCTATAAACGAGGGATTTCTCGCATACATTTTTAAGAATTTTATGAATAAGGAGCTTAAAACTCCATTCCAAAGAATGACCTGGCACGAGGCTATGGAGCGTTACGGCTCGGACAAGCCTGACATTCGTTTTGGCTTTGAGCTTACAAATATTTCCGATATAGTAAAGAATAGCGAGTTCAAGGTATTTGCAGGCGCTGTTCAAAACGATGGCTCAGTTCGCGCAATTAACGTAAAGGGTGGAGCTAAGTTTTCAAGGAAGGAAATCGATTCCCTTACTGAAAAGGCAAAGCATTACCACGCAAAGGGACTTGCTTGGCTCAAAAAAGCAAATGGTGAAATTTCCTCATCCTATGCTAAGTTCTTGACAGAGGATGAAAACAATGCAATAAATCAAAGACTTAATGTCGAGGATGGCGACCTTGTTTTAGTAGTTGCTGATAAAAATAAGGTAGTTTTCGACACCTTGGGCGCACTTCGTTGTGAATGTGCAAGGCGCTTAGGACTTTTAGACCCTATGGACTTTAAGTTCCTCTGGGTAACAGAGTTCCCACTCTTTGAGTATAGCGAGGAGGATGGCAGATACTACGCAATGCACCATCCATTCACAGCTCCAATGACAGAGGATTACGAATATATTGACACCGACCCAGGCAGAGTAAGAGCAAGAGCATATGATATTGTTCTCAATGGTACAGAGCTTGGCGGTGGTTCAATTAGAATTAACACAACAGAAATGCAAGAGCATATGTTTAGCGTGTTAGGTATTAGCAAGGAGGATGCAAACGAAAAGTTCGGCTTCCTGCTTGATGCCTTCAAGTATGGCGTACCCCCTCACGGAGGACTTGCATTCGGTCTTGACAGACTTGTAACCTTGCTTTTAGGTCTTGAGGACATAAGAGAGGTTATCGCATTCCCGAAGGCGCAAAATGCATCTGAAATAATGTCTAAGTGCCCATCATTTGCAAATCCCGACGATTTAAAAGAGCTTGGAATTGCAATTATTGAATCAGAGGAATAAAATGAGAATCCCGACCTTAGCGTGATTCCTTAACGGACAAATCACGCTAAACGATGCTTGCCCTCACGGGCAAATGATGTTGCCTATGGCAATGATGTTCACTTTGTGAATGATGTTGTGCCTTCGGCACAGTGAGCAAGCATCACATCATTGAAAACGTATGTGAGCAACATCATTATGCGAAGCAAAAACATAACTAACAGAAAAAAGAGAGGACATTTCGGATTTCCCGATTTGTTCTCTCCTTCTATTTGTATATGGGTTCCTCGAAGCGAAGTATGAGCTTTTTCGGTGGGCACATATATGGCTTTGAGCTTAGCCCAAGTGTATTTGACCGGTCAAATGTAATGCTCGCACTTAGCGGTGTTTTTCAAATTCTCCGCTAAGAATATCACCCATTCTGTCGGGATTTTGTTTATCTTCTTTTCATTTTTTTAAATACGTGCTATAATTACTATGAGGTGATATTATGCAAACAATAGAAGAGGCATTAGCCAAGCTATCACGCTCAAAATTTAGAGGGAGCTTCAAATTGACAAAGGGCGAGAGGGAGTACGTAAATAAGCACGGGCTTGAGGTGATAAGAAATCACACTAAGGACTTTATAAGCAAGCGCTTAGCACCTGCCTTCATTCCCAATGATGGCGCGCAAACCCCAACCAAGGGACATCCAGCCTTCAAGGCACAGCATGCGTGCGCCTGTTGCTGTCGCTCCTGTCTGAATAAATGGTATAACGTTCCAAAAAACACGGAGCTAACACATTTGCAACAGGAAAAAATAGTAAATTTATTAATGGCTTGGATAGAAAAGGAAATGAACAAAAATAAATAGGTATTAAAATGGAAAAATGCTATATATATATTTTAAGATGCGCAGACGATACGTTTTATTGTGGCTGGACAAATAATCTGCAAAGGCGCATAAGGATACACAATGAGGGGAAGGGCGCAAAATATACAAGAAGTCGCTTGCCCGTTAAGATAATTTATTACGAGGAATTTGAGTCATATATAGAGGCACAAAAAAGAGAATATCAGATAAAACAGCTTACAAGGAAGCAAAAGGAAGAGCTAATTAAAAACGCAACAGATAAAAACGGTGATGTGGCGTTTTGAGCTTAGAGTAATAATCAAATTTCATAATAGTAAAGTTATACAAAACTCCCGATTTTTGCCGGGAGTTTTTGTATTATATATAGAAATATAAAAAACTTTACAGATAACTTGACAGATGTAAAGTATTTATGGTAAAATAATAAAAAATTTTTAGGGAAAGACATAAAATGGAAAGTATAGTTAACCAAATAAACGAACTAAAAAAGCAAAAAAACGCCATCATAATGGCGCACTATTATACAACCGATGAGGTACAAAGGGTTGCCGATTATGTAGGAGACTCCTTTTATCTTGCAAAAGCCGCAAAGAACACAAATGCTGACATAATTGTATTTTGTGGAGTTGCATTTATGGGAGAAAGTGTAAAGATATTAAACCCGGAAAAAAAGGTTTTAATGCCCGATATGAATGCGGACTGTGCTATGGCGCATATGGCAAGCGTAGAAACAATAAACAAAATGCGTGAAAGATACGAGGATTTAGCAGTAGTATGCTACATAAATTCCACAGCAGAATTAAAGTGTCACAGTGATGTGTGCGTCACCTCATCAAATGCTGTAAAAATAGTTAAGTCCTTGCCAAACAAAAATATCTTTTTCATACCCGACCAAAACCTTGGCAGATATGTAAAGAAGGAAGCTCCGGAGAAGAATATAATTTTAAATGACGGATATTGTCCTGTGCACGTAAAAATTGATGAGAAGTGGCTAAAGGATATGAAAAGCGAGCATCCAAATGCACTTGTTTTGACACATCCTGAGTGCACCGACGAGATTATAAAGCTATCTGATTATATAGGAAGCACAGCCGACATTTTGAAATTTGCAAAAAACAGCGATAAGAAGGAATTTATAATTTGTACAGAGGACGGTGTTTCATACCCACTAAAAAACAATAATCCCGAAAAAGTATTTTATTTCTTGCCAAAGGAATATAGGTGCTTGGATATGAAATTAAACACTCTTAATAAGATTTTACACGTTTTAAAGACAGAGGAAAATGAGGTTTTTGTTAGTGATGAAACAAGAGAAAAATCACTAAAGCCACTTGACACAATGCTTGAAATGGCAAAATGAGGTTAATATGAAAACAGACATTTTAATCGTAGGTAGTGGAGTCGCAGGACTTTTTTGTGCGCTTCATTTACCAAGTGATAAAAAAATCACTATAATAACAAAAAGGTCGCTTGATAAAAGTGATTCGTTTTTGGCACAGGGTGGAATTTGTGTTTTGAGAGATGAGAATGACTATGACTCATATTTTGAGGACACAATGAAGGCTGGTCACTATGAAAACAACAAAAAATCAGTCGATATAATGATTTCATCCTCACGCGAGGTAATAAACGACCTCGTATCCTTTGGAGTAAATTTCCAAAAGAAAAATGGAGAATTTCTCTACACCAAGGAGGGTGCTCATTCAAGAGAAAGAATACTTTTCCACGAGGACGAGACGGGTAAGGAAATTACCTCAAAGCTTTTAAGCTGCGCGCAAGCAAGAGATAACATAACAATATTAGACCATACAACAATGGTAGATATTATTGAAGAGAATAACACCTGCTATGGCGCAATTTGCCACGATAATGACGGAGAGTATTTTTCAATTTATGCCGACTATACAATGCTTGCAACAGGTGGCATTGGAGGTCTTTTCAAGCACTCAACAAACTTTTCACACCTTCGTGGAGATGCCTTGGCAATAGCCCTAAAGCATAATATTAAATTAAAAAACATAGATTACATACAAATTCACCCAACAACCTTCTACACAACAAAGCCTGAGAGCAGGAGCTTTTTAATTTCTGAGTCGGTAAGAGGTGAGGGCGCGATTTTGCTAAACTCCAAGGGCGAGCGTTTTGTAAACGAGCTTTTGCCACGTGATGTCGTTACAAATGCAATTTATGAGGAAATGAAAAAGGAAGGCTCAAGTCACGTATGGCTTTCAATGGAAAGAATACCAAAGGACGAGATAAGAAAGCATTTCCCACACATTTGTCAGCACTGCCTTGATGAGGGCTATGATCCAACAAAGGAGCCAATTCCTGTTGTCCCTGCACAGCACTATTTTATGGGTGGAATAGACGTTGATGAAAACAGCAAAACATCAATGCACCGCCTATATTCAGCAGGTGAGGCGTCGTGCAATGGTGTGCATGGTAAAAACCGTTTAGCAAGCAATTCGCTCCTTGAGAGTCTTGTATTTGCTAAGCGTAGCGCCCAGCACATAAGCGCCAATTATGAGAAAACAAATGATATAAAGGAAATATCAATCGACAAGGAAAAATACAAAAATTACAAAGAGGAATACGCCACTTTAGTAAAAGAGGCAATAGAAAGGGAGAAAAGCAAAAATGAATAACATAACTATGAAAATGATAGCAGATGAGCTTATTTTAAGCGCGCTCAAGGAGGATATTACAAGCGAGGATATTACAACTAACTCCGTTATGCCAAGCTACTCCTTAGGAGCAGTTGACCTGATTTGCAAGGAGGACGGAGTTCTTGCCGGAATTGATGTATTCAAAAGGGTATTTGAGCTTCTTGACAATACAACCGAATTTGAAATATATTTTAACGACGGAGATGAGATTAAAAAGGGAGAAAAGGTTGGAGTTATCAAGGGAGATATAAGAGTGTTGCTCTCTGGTGAGAGGGTTGCGCTTAATTACCTTCAAAGAATGTGTGGCATTGCAACCTATACCCGTTCAATAGCAAAGCTTTTACAGGGCTCAAAAACAAAGCTTCTTGATACAAGAAAAACAACACCTAATATGCGTATTTTTGAAAAATATGCAGTAAAGGTTGGTGGTGGAAACAACCACAGATACAATTTGAGTGACGGTATTCTATTAAAGGACAATCATATAGGCGCAGCAGGAGGAGTAAAGGAGGCTATTAAAATGGCAAAGGAATATGCTCCATTTGTAAGAAAAATAGAAATTGAGGTAGAAAGCCTTGATATGCTAAAGGAGGCGCTTGAGGCAGGGGCTGATATAATTATGCTTGACAATATGAGCGTTGAGGATATGAAGGAAGCAGTTAAGATGGTTGACGGCAAGGCTGAGACTGAATGTAGTGGAAACGTAACAAAGGAAAATATAGAAAGACTTATAAATATAGGTGTTGACTATATTTCAAGTGGAGCGCTTACACACTCTGCACCAATTCTTGACCTTTCACTCAAAAATTTACACGCGATATAATGAGGGAAAATAGATGAGAAGAGACGAAAGAAGAAGAGATATAGTAAATATTCTCTTATCAGGAAAGGAAGCTGTCAAGGGCTCGGAGCTTTCAAAAAGACTACGCGCTTCAAGACAAATTATAGTGCAGGACATAGCACTTTTACGCGCTCAGGGATACGAAATTATTTCAACACATAGTGGCTACATCATAAAAGATAATCCTTTAATCACGCGTGTTTTTAAGGTGCGCCACACAAGCGAGCAAACACGGGATGAGCTTGAAACAATAGTAGCGCTTGGTGGCACTGTGGTTGACGTATATGTATGGCACAAGGTTTATGGAAAAATAGAGGCACAGCTTAATATTTTCTCAAGAAGAGGAATAGAAACCTTCCTTGACGGAATAAAAAGTGGAAAATCAAGCGAGCTTATGAATATAACAGATGGCTATCACTACCACACAGTAAGAGCAGAATCAAATGAGATTTTGGATATTATTGAAAAACAGCTTGAAACGAAAAATTATATAGTTGCGGAAAAAGAAGGATGAAGATAAAAGCAATATTTTTTGATTTAGATGGCACACTTTTGCCAATGAATCAGGACGAATTTATAAGTAATTACTTTAAAATGCTTACCCAAAAGCTTAGCGAGCACGGATACGAGCCAACAGAATTTTCGAGAGCTATGTGGCAAAGCATTACCGATATGATAACCAATGATGGCACTAAAACAAACGAGGAAGTGTTTTGGAATAGAATGAAAAGCTATTATGGTGAAAAAGTCATAGATGACAAATATATATTTGAGAGCTTTTATGAAAATATCTTCGATGCATTAAGGGTATGTACCTCACGAGACGATGGAGCAAAAAGAGTAATAGACTTAATTAAGAAAAAGGGAGCAAGGCTTGTCCTTGCAACAAACCCCGTTTTTCCAAGAATAGCAACGCATAAGCGTATCGGTTGGGCGGGACTTAACAAGGATGATTTTGAGATAATCACAACCTATGAAAACTCAAGCTTCTGTAAGCCCAACACACATTACTTCCTTGATTTATTAGAACGAATGAATTTAAAGCCAGAGGAATGTATAATGGTAGGTAACGACACAAGCGACGATACACCTGCAAGGACTATAGGAATGAAGGTGTTTTTGCTCACCCCGTGTCTAATTAACACAAAAAACATAGATATAAATGATTACCCGCACGGCAGCTTTGATGATTTATGTGATTTTATAAATAAAGAGCTTTAATAAATTAACAGGCAATAAATGCCTGTTTTTTTGTTGACTTATTATTAAGGATAAGCTATACTTTAAATAGGAAATATATCAAAGGATGAGGCTTTATATGAAAAAAACACATTATGATATAATTGTCGTTGGTGGTGGGTTCGCTGGTGTATCTTCAGCAATAGCCGCAGCAAGAGAGGGCAAGGACGTTTTGCTTATAGAAAAATATAATTGCTTAGGTGGAGAGGCATCATTTAATATAGTCATTCCTTTTATGCCTTATTGGACCTATGACAAGGAAACAAAGGAAAAAATACCTCTTTCAAGAGGAATTTTTGAGGAAATACTAACAAATATAAGAGCGCTTGGTGGAACAAGGAAGGATTGGGACTGTTGCTTTGATGAGGAAATATTAAAGCTCGTTTTAAATCGTATGCTAAGGGCAAGTGGAGCAAGCGTGCTTTATCAAACCACCTTAGTTGGTGCAAATATGCAAAATGGTTACATGAAAAGCATTACCGTAACAAATGTAAGTGGCACGTATGACATTAGCGCAGATTATTTTATAGATGCAACGGGTGATGGCAATTTAGCGACACAGGGTGGCTTTGAATACAGAAAGGGAAGGGAGTCAGATGGGCTATGTCAGCCAATGACTCTGTCATTTAGAATAGGTAATGTAAATAAGGACGAGTACGAAAAATGCAAGAGCGAAATAAATCCACTCTACAAGAAATTGAAAAGGGAAGGCAAAATTAAAAACGAGCGTGAGGACCTTTTGATTTTTAAAACGGCTTTTGATACGGAATTGCATTTTAACGCAACGAGAGTTACAAGGCTTGACCCTACAAAAATAGAGGATTTAACTGAGGCGGAGCTTATAGCAAGAGAGCAGGTATTTGAAATCTTTAATTTTTTAAAGGACAATTTTGAAGCCTTTAAAAATAGCTACATATCAAAAACAGGAATACAAATAGGTGTAAGAGAGAGCAGACAAATAGTGGGTGAATATACTCTTTCTAAAAATGATATAATTTCCTGTAAAAAATTTGACGACTCCATCGCTCTTTGTAATTATGATATAGATATTCATAGCCCAGACGGTGAAGGAACAAGTCACTATTACTTCAAAGAAGGAGAATACTACGAAATACCATATAGGTGCTTATTACCCAAGGGCAGTAAAAATCTAATTGTAGCAGGCAGATGTATCAGCGCTGACCACGAGGCACAGGCTTCCCTTAGAATTATGCCAACCTGTGCAGCAATAGGACAGGGCGCTGGGATAGGGGCTGTAGTTGCACATGATGATAATGTGCCTGTAAATAAAATTGATATAAAAAAGCTACAAGAGAAGCTAATTTTAAATGGCGCAAAAATACACTAAAAACAAATAGGGGCTGTCGCATTAAGCGACAGCCCCTTGTTTGTGGATAGTGAAATGAGTGCCCCAAGGCGAGATTCGTACACGTAGGCGTACTTCGTACGGTAGAGTGCTAGGTCGCGCCTAAAAAACAGATGTTAAAATGAAGAGAGCTTGCAACAAAACCGCAAGCTCTCAACCTTAAAATTTTACTAAAATAAATGTTTATACTTAATTTCAAGAGGGAATGTGTCTGTTTATAATCTGCGCTTATTGCAACATCCTCTTTTTATATAGTAGAATAAAGCTTGTACAAATCGGCATATATACCGTTTTTATTCATAAGCTCCTCGTGCGTTCCACTTTCCTCGATACCGTTTTCGGTAAGAACTAAGATTCTGTCAGCGCCCTTAATAGTTGTCAAACGGTGAGCAATAGTTAAGGTTGTCCTTCCCTTAGCTAGGGCTTCAAGCGATTTTTGAACAAGTCGTTCGCTCTCGTTATCAAGCGCACTTGTTGCTTCATCAAGAATCAAAATAGGTGGGTTCTTTAAAAACAGTCTTGCTATAGAAATTCTTTGCTTTTGTCCACCCGAGAGCTTAACCCCACGCTCGCCAACATATGTATTGTATCCATCGGGCAGCTTTGAAATAAAGTCGTGCGCGCCTGACATTTTTGCCGCATTGATTATTTCCTCGTCAGTTGCATTTTCCTTTCCGTAAGCAATGTTTTCGCGCACACTACCCGAAAAGAGATAAACGTCCTGTTGAACGACACCAATATTTTGTCTCAAGGAATTTAATGTAACGTCTCTTATGTCGTTTCCATCAATAGTTATTTTACCACTATCAATTTCGTAAAAGCGAGGGATAAGGGAGCATAGAGTAGTTTTTCCACCACCTGATGGGCCTACAATTGCAATGCTTTCTCCAGGCTCAATTGTCAAATCTAAATTCGCTAATACATTTCCCTTTGATGCCTCATATTTGAAGGTAACATCTGAAAAAACGACACGCCCCTGGACATTTTGGAGTGCCTTGGCATCTTCCTTGTCCTTAATTTCAGGCTCAAGGTCCATAATTTCAACAAAACGGTCAATACCAGTTAAGCCTCTTTGAAATTGCTCCGAAAAGTCAACTATTTTGCGTATAGAGGTAAGAAGTGTATTTACAAATAATAGATATGCAATGTAATCTGCTGCGTTTATTTGACCATTAACAAGGAAAATACCACCGGCAATAACTACAACTATATACATTATTCCATCGAAAAGTCTTGTTGTTGATTGGAATGCACCCATAACGTGATACATTTTCTTTTTAATTGATAAAAATCTGCCATTCCTCTTGTCAAATTTATCTTGCTCAACGTTTTCCTTAGCAAAGGATTTGACAACCCTTACTCCTAAGAGAGAGTCCTCAATTTGCGCGTTGATTTCACCAGTTTCCTTACGTGACTCTCTAAACGCATTTCTTAATCTTTTCCTAAATATCATAAGTGATAAAACGATTAAAGGAACTGATGCGAATATGATTAGAGTGAGGGGGACACTCATTGTACATAGAATTGAGAATGATACAATTATTTTTATACCTGAAATGAAATATTCCTCAGGGCAGTGATGAGCGAACTCGGTAACGTCAAATAGGTCTGTGGTAATACGCGACATAAGCGTGCCTATTTTCGTATTATCATAGTAGGAAAACGACAATTTTTGCAAATGAGCGAATAAATCGTGCCGCATATCTGTTTCAATACGCGTTCCCATAATATGACCCGTTGATGCCATATAAAAGTTGGCACACGTGTCGATAATTCTAAGACCAATATAAATAAATCCACAGGTTAAAATCAGCTCTACGGTAAGAGGTCTTATAGAATCGCCCGTTGCCGCGTTGGTGATTTCTCTTACTATCATTGGAAGAACAAGCTCGCACACGGTTGTTAGCGAGGCGCAAAGAAGGTCGGCAAGTAATATCCACTTATATTTTTTGTAATATGGTAAAAATCTTTTAATAAGACTAAGCTTACTTTTCTTCATTATCTATTAAATATTTCACTCCTTCCTTGTTATACTAATAAAAGTATTATATAACAAAGAAAACTAAATTTCAATAGAAAACGATTTAAAAAAATTCAAAAAGGTATAGCATTTTTTTACTTTTGTGATATACTATAGAAAATGAAGATGCTTAATTGCTAAAAGGAGGTAAAAATGGAAATATACGACCTTAAAACTATGCAACGCTGTGAAATAGATGAGCCTTGTGTGGTTGCGCTCGGTACGTTTGACGGGTGTCATATTGGGCATATGTCTATTTTTACCGAGACATTTTACTCTGCTAAAAGAAACAAGATGAAAAGCGTAGTATATACCTTTGACTCGATTCCTAAAAGTCATAAAAATTCAGAGGTCAGAGCTCTTACGACTCTTAATGAAAAAATCAAGATAATAAAAAAGCACGGTATAGATTACGTAGCAATTGATAAATTTGAGAACGTGCGTAATTTATCACCAAAGGAATTTTTCGACAATATTTTAGTAAATACTTTGAATGCCAAAATGGCGCTTTGTGGCTTTAATTATCGTTTTGGCAACGGAGCATTAGCAGACCCCAATGACTTGGCTCGTTTTTTTGAAAATATTGGGGGGAGTGTCAAAATTTGCGACAAGGTTATGCTTGAAAACGAGGTTTTAAGCTCGACACTTGTTCGCTCACTTATAGAAAATGGCGAGGTCGAAAAAACGCTTAATTATATAGCTCCATATAGTATTTTTGCAAGGGTTGAATACGGAAAGGCGCTTGGCAGAAGGCTCGGCTTTCCTACAATAAATCAAAAAATACCAGATGGAAAGGTTTTACCTAAAAGAGGCGTTTACATAACAGAGTGCGAGCTTGGCGAGGATGTTTATCCGTCTATAACAAATGTCGGTGTGCGTCCAACAACTGATGGTGATTATAGCGAGCTCAATATGGAAACGTATATAATTGGTTACGACGGTAATTTGTATGGCTCTTGTGTAAGGGTAAA
This sequence comes from Clostridia bacterium, assembly GCA_017937135.1. Lineage (GTDB taxonomy): Bacteria > Bacillota > Clostridia > Oscillospirales > CAG-272 > RGIG2000. Next base: position 37,171 of record JAGBEE010000012.1, read on the forward strand.
CTTCTACAAATATTTAAGAGGTGAAATCAAGTTCGATTCCATTGATGCTTTAACAGAACAAATATCCAAGGATGCAACAGAGGCAAAAGCATATTTTAAATAAAACAAAAAAGGTCTTTTCGTGCCAAATGCACAATTTGCGCCCCAACGGGGTCAGCGCAAAATTAATAAAAGACCTTTACTTATATCATATGCAAATTTTATAAAAATTATACAAACATATATATTTGATAAAAAATTTACAAAAAATACTTGTTTTTCTATTTATAATATGGTAAAATACACAATAGAGAATAATTATAAAGTACAAAGGAGTACACAATGAAAAGAATAATCTCTCTTATTTTGTGCTTGCTGATGATAGTTCCAACTATGGTTACTGCTGTTTTTGCAACGGACACAGCTCCCGAAAAGACAAATATTGCCTTAAACGGTAGAACCTATCATTCATCTGTATGGAATAATGACAGTAGTGCAAAGTTCATTAACAACGGATTGCGTAATCACAGCTATCAGTTTTGGCGCCCCAACTCTATTCAAAGACCAGATGGAGAAGGTGTTAATGATAAGCTTCAATATTGCGGTATGTCATTTAATGCCTATTACACAACTGACGAAATACATATATACGCTGATAAATATGGTAGCGTAAAGGGTGGCTTTTGTGCTAAGTGTAAGGAACAGTTTACTGAGGCTCAGCTCATAAATAAAATTTATGAGAAGAACGATAAGGGTGAGGATGTACTTAAGAGTGGTGTTTGTCCTAACGAGGGCTGTGCTACAGGTGTAAAGCTAACTTATAATGATACGAATAATATCAAATATACCGTAAAGGTTCTTGTGCAGGGCCAATGGATAGAGGCAGGCGTTGGTTATAATAATGACGCTGTTTACTACGTTGAGGATGACAAGGTGGTAGGCAATGTTGGTATCGTTACTATCAAATTTAATAAGGTATTCCCACAATTTGATAGTAAGGGTAACGTTATAATGAACGGTAATGAAAGAGCTCTTACAACATATGCTACAACAAAGAATATTAAAATCGAATGTACAGAATATGGTTCATATAATTCAGACCCCGACTACTTCTATGTACACGACTGGTGGAAGGTTCCGATTATCCACGAGGTTGAGGCTATGGGCTATAAGACTGACGATGAAGGAGACGAGTTCTACAGACCTAAATTTGACGTTCCAGAGGGAGCAGAGGTTGTGTCCGACGCAGCTCTTGGCGGAATGGCAAGTGCAACAAGCTCACAGGTGACAAGAAATCCTGGTCTTGGAAACGACCGTGATTCTGGCTCTTATTGGATGGCTAAGAATAAGGTTACATCAGGCGCGAGTGAAAGCTTCTGGGTTGATTTTGATACACCATTTACAATAAATACCATTTATCTTAACTTCGGTGGTGTTAAAGAGGATCACGCAAATATAGACCTTACATTTGATATCGAAATTAAAGTAGATGGAAAGTGGACAAATGTAACAACCGGTAAAAAGGTAAAAACCTCGCAAGCACTTTGGGAGGCAGATGATCTCTTCAAGCAAGGCTTGGGTGGAGACAAGAAGATTACTGGTATTAAGATAACGTTTACAAGTGCAAAGCAGGGTGGAGCTGATGCAAAGCCTATTTTAACTGAAATTAGCGCACCTATTACAAATGGTGAGCAATGTGTATTCCTTTCACAATATTTAAACGCAAACAGAAAAATTTCCACAGCGCAGGGTAACCTTGCGTGTTATGGTGAGGCTATGGCATCCTCAAATATGGACTATTCGGGTATTTCTGACCCATCATATATAAATGATGGTAAGGTTAACCCTAATGACCATTCATGGATAGCAAGGGACTTCTTGAAGGGTACATGGTGTGGAGTTAAGCTCAAGGAGACTCATAAGGTTTCCAAGGTTGTGCTTTTCTTCAATGACCCAATTACAGAGGGTAAGCCAGAGGAGCATATTATGTCATTTGACGTAGAGGCTCTTGTAAATGGTGAATATCAGGTTATTGCAAGCGCTACATCTTATGACAAAGACAGGAAGCAAGCAATCGTTTCAGTAAATATTGAAAATCCTGTAGAAACAAGTGAAATTCGTATAGTATTCCAGTCCTATGGTCTTGTATTCCCATACCTTAAGGAAATGGAAATATATGAAAGTGACTTTGTTTATGGTGCATATCAAGGATATCCTCTTGACGGTTCAAGAACCTTGAATGGTAAGCCAATTACAGAGGTGTTTGGCGAAAAGACATTGCCAAGACGTTCATTCTATCTCGATATGATTTCTCCTATTGAGTACTTCGAAATAGTAATGAAATACGGCGTTAATGTATTGGATTTTATTTAATCTAAATAAAAGAGGGGCTGTCGCATTAAGCGACGCCCCTTTGATTTTTGTAAAAAATATGCACCATCAGGAGCGTTTTGATGGTGCATACTTGTTTTAATATTCAAATTTAATAGTTTGATTAAGCTCGGCAGATTTGAAGGCGCATTCCATAACCTTCATATCAAGGCGCATTTGATCGTGTGTTACGATTTGCGCTTCCTTGCCATCTATGGCATTTACAAAATTACGATAGAAATCGTGAACATCGGATTTTGGAATTTCAAGCTCGTATTCCTTTAAGGTAACGCTATCCCTCGGAGCCATAGTTTTAGTAAGACCTGCAGCAGTCTGAACAGGAATAACCTCGCTTTCATGCCAGTGTAAGCATTTAGCGACCTGTGTTTTTTCTCTCCAGTCCTTAATAAGAGCAGAGCCGTTTTCAGCCTTCATATAAAATCTTGGCATAGCTATAAAGTTGTACGTGCCAACCTCAACAAAGGCAACAGCACCACTTTTAAAGGTTATTGTAAGATAGAATCCGTCATCAACCTCTTTGTTAGTAATGTTAGTAACTGTACAGTTTATTGTATCAATTGTTTCATCCTTGTATATAAGCAAAAGCTGGTCAATTAAGTGAATACCCCAGTCAAGAATCATTCCACCACCGTGCTCCTTCTCACCTCTCCAGTCGGAGGGAATACCACGTGAGCCGTGGATTCTTGATTCAATACGTAATGGCTTGCCAATTTCCTTAGTGTTAGCAAGGTGCTGCATAGCGAGATAGTCAACATCCCATCTTCTGTTTTGATGAACAGTAAAGAGCTTGTTTGATTTCTTTGATGCCTCAATCATTTTTTCAAGGTCGTCTGAGCTAAGCGCAACAGGCTTTTCACAAATTACGTTTTTGCCACCCTCTAAGCATCTTACAACCGTATCTAAGTGAACGTCGTTTGGAATGGCAATAGTAACAAGTTCAACGCTTTTGTCGTTTATAAGCTCATCAAGGGAGGAGTATGCATAAATGCCATTGCTTCTTGCTTTAATTACCTTTTCCTCATCTATATCATATATGCCGGCAAGCTCAAGCACATCGCTTTTCAGTGCGTGATTAACGTGCCAAGAGCCCATTCCGCCATAACCAACAATTGCAATTTTTTTCTTCATTTTGTACCTCTTGAAGTATGTTTAAAATACTATAAATAGTATATCAAAATATTATAAAAAGTCAATAGATAAAATAAAAAATCCTCGCGATTTCGCGAGGATTTTGAATTTATTAGTGAATAATGTATTGCTGAGTGTCCTTGTCGAAGAGGTGAATTCTGTTAGCCTCAATAGCAACAGTGATATTATCACCGGCTCTTGCTTGTGAGCGAGAAGAAACTCTTGCGATAGCATTTTGCTCTCCGATAGAGAGGTAGAGATAAATTTCAGCACCCATAAGCTCAGTAACATCAACGTTAACGGTTGCAATGTTTTCGGGCATTGTTGAGAGATAAATTGGCTCATCGTGGATACATTCTGGACGAATACCTGCAACAACCTCTTTGCCAATGTAATCTTGGAGCTTAGGATCAGCAGCCTTTTCAGCAGGAAGCTTCAAGGAAATTCCCTCGAAGGTTACGTAAAGACCATCGTCCTTCTTTTCAAGAACAGAGTTAATGAAGTTCATTTGAGGAGTACCAATAAATCCAGCAACGAACATATTAACAGGCTTGTCGTAAAGATTTTGAGGAGTATCAACCTGTTGGATAAGACCATCCTTCATAACTACGATTCTTGTAGCCATTGTCATAGCCTCAACCTGGTCGTGGGTTACGTATACGAATGTTGTACCAACGCGCTTATGTATCTTTGTGAGCTCGGTTCTCATTGTTGCACGGAGCTTAGCATCAAGGTTTGAAAGAGGCTCGTCAAGCAAGAATACCTTAGGATTTCTAACGATAGCACGACCAAGAGCAACACGCTGCTTCTGACCACCTGACATAGCCTTTGGCTTTCTGTCAAGAAGGTGAGCGATACCAAGAATATCAGCAGCCTCTTCAACTCTACGCTTAATTTCCTCCTTTGGAGTTTTACGAAGCTTAAGACCGAATGCCATATTTTCGTAAACAGTCATATGAGGATAAAGAGCATAGTTCTGGAAAACCATCGCAATATCTCTGTCCTTTGGAGCAATGTCGTTCATAAGCTTGTCGCCTATATAAAGCTCGCCCTCTGTAATTTCTTCAAGTCCTGCAATCATACGAAGGGTAGTGGACTTACCACATCCTGAAGGACCAACGAAGATAACAAATTCCTTGTCCTTGATTTCAAGACAAAAGTCTGATACAGCGGTAACGCCGCCTGGGTATTTTTTATAAATGTGCTTAAGTGATAAACCTGCCATTTTAAATCTCCTTATCATTTCAGAGGGCAAAATAATGCTCGAGAACACACAAAAATAGGCAAAATCTCGATTTTTTCAAAAATTGCCATAAAAATGTTATTTTAATACTATTATTATAACAGAAAGTTGCACAAATTGGAATAGTTTTTTTATACAAAATTTGAAAACGCATTTTGTGCAAGGTGCACAAAATGCGTTTTCGATTGTTAAAAATTAACAAAATATGCGTTTATTAAAATTTCATAGTTAGGCTAATTCTCTTTTTATTGAGGTCAACGTCCAAAATCTTAACGGTTACAATGTCACCAACGCTAAGAACCTCACTTGGGTGCTTAACGAATTTTGTAGATAGCTGTGAAACGTGAACAAGTCCGTCCTGGTGAACGCCGATGTCAATGAAAGCTCCAAAGTCAATAACGTTACGAACAGTACCTGTCATAGTCATGCCTGGCTTTAAGTCCTCCATGCCAAGAACGTCATCACGAAGAATAGGCAATGGCAATGAATCACGCACATCACGACCTGGCTTTTCAAGCTCGCCGATAATGTCAAGGAGCGTAGGCTCACCAATTTCAAGCTCGCCAGCAAGCTTCTTTGTGCCATACTTTGCACATTTGCTTCTTATATCTCTAAGACCAGAGCCAACGCTGTCAAGTGTATATTCAAATTTAGCAAGGAGCTTCTTTGCAGCCTCGTAGGATTCTGGGTGAACGCCTGTGTTATCAAGGATTTCATTTGAGTCAGGAACTCTTAAGAAGCCTGCGCATTGCTCGTAAGCCTTTGCTCCGATTTTAGGAACCTTCAAAAGCTCGGATCTCTTCGTGAATTCACCGTTTTCCTCACGATATTTAACAATATTCTTAGCAGAAGCCATATTGATACCTGAAATGTATGAAAGCAAGGAATATGAAGCTGTGTTTACATCAACACCAATGCTGTTTACGCAATCCTCAACAACTCCACCAAGAGCCTCGTCAAGACGTGCTTGCTTCATATCGTGCTGATATTGACCAACGCCGATAGATTTTGGGTCGATTTTTACAAGCTCTGCAAGAGGGTCCTGTAAGCGTCTTGCAATCGAAACAGCAGAACGCTGTGTAACGTCGAAGTCAGGGAATTCCTCAGCGCCAAGCTTGGAAGCAGAGTAAACTGAAGCACCTGCCTCACTTACCATAATGTATTTTTTATCGCTTGCAAGCTCCTTGAGAACGCCTGCAATAAATATCTCGCTTTCCTTAGATGCAGTACCGTTACCAATAGCAACAACGTCAACACCATACTTTGTAATAAGTCTTGTTACAATCTTAGCTGAGCCCTCAATATCCTCTCTTGGCTTGGTAGGATAGATAACTGCTGTGTCAATAACCTTACCTGTCTTGTCAACAACAGCGAGCTTACAGCCTGTACGATAGCCGGGGTCATAGCCAAGAACTGTCTTTCCCTTTAATGGAGCCTGCATAAGAAGATGCTTTAGGTTATCAGAGAAGAGCTTAATTGCGCCCTCGCTTGCATCGTCAAATAATGCAGTTCTAATTTCTCGTTCAACTGAAGGAGCAATAAGACGCTCATAGCTATCTGTAATTGCTTCTGTAATATATACCTTTGCAGGGCTTTTGGAATTTGTGATAATGGAAGAGAATAGATAGTTAAGAATAATCTCGGAATCAACAACAACGTCAACCTTTAAAAATTCTTCCTTTTCACCTCTGTTAATAGCAAGAATACGGTGACCTGGAATCTTCTTAACGCTTTCATTATAATCATAATAAGAGCTATAAACGGAATCCTCATCCTTAGCCTTTTTAGAAACTATTTGACCGTGTTCGGTGGTCAAGGCTCTTATTGCCTTTCTGTAATCAGCATTGTCGGAAATATCCTCAGCGATAATGTCCTTAGCGCCATTTATAGCGTCCTCGGCTGTTTTAACAACGAGCTTCTTGTCCTCATTATCCTTTATATATTCCTTAGCGATTTCCATAAGGTCATTTTCGTAAGAATCTCTTTGCTCCATAATGAGAAGGGCGAGTGGCTCAAGCCCTTTCTTTCTTGCAATAGAGGCTCTTGTCTCTCTCTTTGGCTTGAAGGGACGGTAAATATCCTCGACCTCGGTCAAAATTTGAGCCTTTTGAAGTGCCTCAACAATTTCGGGAGTGAGCTTGCCCTGAGCCTCAATAAGAGAGGAAACCTCAGCCTTTCTTGCCTCTAAATTACGGAGGTATTTAAGTCTGTCATCAAGATTACGAAGAACAGTATCATCAAGTGAGCCTGTAACCTCTTTTCTATAACGTGCGATAAATGGGATAGTATTTCCGTCATCAATAAGTCCAACGGTAGCCTCTACCTGGCTGATTTTTAAGTTAAATTCCTTTGCTAATGCTTCAATAATGTTCATAGTTTGGTCTCCGCTTATTTTTCAATATAATCTTTTACAAAATATGTGTGAGTGTGTGCGCTATTGCCATATTTATCTCTTATCGTAACTCTGAAATAAACATCGCTTTCTCTAAGGTCGAATTCTGCATGAGTTATAGGCTCAGCACCATCGGCTCTTGTTACGTGTCTGTCGGCTCTACAATATGCGTTTATAAAAACGCTTTCAACTGGTGAGCATTCGATAATGATTTTGTTGTTTTCAACGTAAAGCTCCTTAAACTGTGGAGGATTATCTCTACCACTTGCACAGTAAATGTGACCCTTTTCCATAGCTTCAATTATCTGGTCGTATTTTAGCTCCTTAGCACCGATAAAGGTTGAGCCACCAAAGGACTCTCTTACACTGTCACCGTGGTTATGGTTGTCATCACCCATCGTGCAAACGAGGTTATACATACCATTTCTTACCATATCGTCATAAATGTAAGGGCAGTACTCACTACCTGTTTCAAGCTCGGTTGCATAGTTAAGAATCTCAAGTCCCCAAAGCCCCTTCATATTTATATAGTCGTCTCTTTCGTTGAGTGACCAATATGGGTGATTGAGCTGAACTAAAAAGCCTGCGTCGTTACAGCGCTTAATCATTTCGTTAATGCCAGCCTTGGAATATTCACGAACAAATCCATCGCACTTAGTGTCGGGATAACGGTTCTTTAATAACCAAATTTGATCTACACAGGTTGCTGGCTGAAAGGTATTATGTGGGTCCTTTGAAAAAATGTTTATGTGAACGCATTTCTTTCTAACCCACTCGTTTGTTTCTGTGTCAAATATTTGGGGAAAGCTTTCGTCGCTTGCGTTGACAGCATACTCACTACTGGTAAGCGCTAAAAACTCGTCATCGTTTAAATCAGAGTGGTCGAGAAGAACGTCGTGGTCTGTGTAGGCTACGATAGAATAACCGTGGTTCTTGTAAACCTCCTTAACCCTTTCGGGTGTGTAAGCACCATCTGAATGAATGGTGTGACAATGGAAATTGGCTCTATACCAATTTACGTCGTTTGGCAAAAGGTATTTTTTCATTGTAAATCCTCCCAATAATCGCTAACCTTATAGTAATGTGTATTTGCATTATTTCCATATTTATCTCTTACAGTAATACGGAAATAAATGTCGTTTTTATCAAGAGGAAACTCAGCGTGCGTAATGCCACTATCATCTGAAATATTTCTCCATGCTCTTGAATAGCCGGTAAGAATTACGTCTGTTGCCTCTGTGCAGTCAATTTTGATTATGTTGTCTTCTACGTAAAGAGCCTTTATTCTTGGTGGATTTTTACCACTTGCACAGTAAATATGACCCTTTTCCATAGCCTTTATTACTTGATCGTATTTTAATTCCTTAGCACCTATAAAGGTTGAGCCTCCAAAGGATTGATTTAAGCTTTTTCCTCTGTTGTGGTTATCGTCACCCATAGAGCAGTATAAATTATACATTCCCGAACGGAACATTTCATCATAAATGTGAGGACAGTATTCAGCTCCTGTTAACCTTTCGGTTGCATAGTTAAGTATCTCAAGCGACCATAGCCCGTCAACGCCCAAATAATCGCTTCTATCATTTAATGACCAGTTCGGGTGATTGAACTGCACTAAGAAGTTGTTGTCATTAAGACGCTTAATAGCTTCGTTAATGCTTTCTTTTGTATATTCTCTGTGGTATCCGTCGCATTTTTGCTTACCTACATACTTACCCCCCTGTATCCAAGCAAAGGAGGAGTCATCAGCGGCAGGCTGAAAATCAGCGTGCTGATTTTTTGAATAAACACAAAGGTGAATGGTTTTCCTTCTGCGCCAATTATCATAATTACTTGGCTCGTCCTTATGAGGGGGAATAGATGGCGTTTCCTCGGTAATAGAATATTCCGAGCTTGTAAGCGTCAAAAACTCGTCGTCATCAAGGTCAGAGTGGTCGAGAAGAATTTCGTGGTCGGTGTAGGCAACAATAGAGTAGCCCTGCACCTTATATGCTTCCTTGACTTCCTCTGGTGAAAGATTACCATCGGAAATATTGGTATGACAGTGCATATTTGCCCTGTACCAATTTACATCGTTTGGTAAAAGATATTTTCTCATATTTTATCTCCTTCGAGAAAAAGCTTTTCTTCTGTATCTGACAAATATCTCCACTCGCCACGTTTAAGGCTCGTATCAAGCACAATAGGGCCAAAGCTGACTCTTTCAAGATAGGTAATTTTATTGTTAACAGCCTCTGCCATTAGCTTTATTTGGTGATATTTGCCCTCGGTAAGAGTGATTTCACCACTTGTTAAATCATCATATAGCTTTACTTGGCAGGGCTTAGTAAAATAACCGCCAATGTCAACTCCGCCTTCAAGTGAAAGAACGTCACTTTTGGAGAGGGGCTTTTCAACCTTAAATTTATAAACCTTTGATACGTGGTGCTTAGGACTTAAAAGCCTGTGCGACGTATCTCCATCATTAGTTAATATAATAAGACCAAGAGTATTTTTGTCAAGCCTACCGCAAGGGAAAAGCCCTCTTAGCTTATCCTCTGTATCAACTAAGTCAACCACAGTTTTCTCGTTTGGGTCGTTAGTTGCGCTAACTACACCATCTGGCTTATTTAACATAATGTAAACATATTTTTTATATTTTACAATTTGTGAATTTAAGGTTATAACGTCAGTATCGGGATTTATTTTAGTGTCGGGCGCTTTTACCAAGACGCCATTTACTAACGCCTTGCTAGAGCGAATGAGCTTTGAAATTTCACTGCGAGAGCCCTTGCCCATAGAAGCCAAAAACTTGTCAAGACGCATAAAAATACCTCCGTTATTGATTCAAATTATAGTATAGCATATTTAGAATAAATTGTAAATAAATAAATATAAAATAAAAGGAAAAAAATTGCCTATGTCGGAAAAAATAAAAAATTTAATAAAATTGTTGATTTTACAATTGAAATAAGATATAATATATACGAAAAATTTTATTTCAAGGAGAAATACATATGATTTATTCACACGAAGTAGAACAGATGTGCTCCGTTGCTAAGGGACCAAAGCACGGTCCAGCTCCCATTCCAGAAGAGGGCAAATGGGTACAAGCAAAGGAAATCACAGACATTTCAGGCTACACACACGGTATTGGCTGGTGTGCACCACAGCAGGGCGCTTGTAAGCTCTCACTCAACGTTAAGAATGGCGTTATTGAGGAAGCACTTGTTGAAACCATCGGTTGCTCAGGTATGACTCACTCAGCTGCTATGGCTGCAGAAATTCTTCCTGGCAAGACAATTTTGGAAGCACTTAACACAGACCTTGTTTGCGACGCAATTAACACCGCTATGCGTGAGCTCTTCCTTCAAATCGTTTATGGTAGAACTCAGTCTGCATTCTCAGAGGGTGGACTTGTTATCGGTGCTGGTATGGAGGACCTCGGTAAGGGCGCTCGCTCAATGGTAGGTACAATGTACGGTACAAAGGCAAAGGGTGTTCGTTATCTCGAAATGACAGAGGGCTATTGCACAAGAATGGCTCTTGACAAGGACAATCAGGTTATTGGATACGAGTTCGTATCTCTCGGCAAAATGACCGACTTTATTAAGAAGGGCATGGAGCCAAATGAGGCTTACGAGAAGTCCAAGGGTACATATGGTAGATTTGCAGATGCAGATCACTACATTGACCCAAGAAAGCAATAAGGAGGTACTACGAATATGGCATTATTTGAAGGATATGAGAGAAGAGTTGATAAAATCAACGCTGCTCTTAAGGAATATGGCATTGGCTCTATTGAGGAGTGTAAGGAAATCACTCTTGCTAAGGGTATCGACTGTGATAAGATAGTAAGAGAAACACAGCCTATCTGCTTTGAAAACGCAATTTGGGCATACACCGTTGGTGCTGCTATCGCAATTAAGAAGGGCTGCACAAAGGCTGCTGACGCAGCAGCTGCTATCGGTATCGGTCTTCAAGCATTCTGTATCCCTGGCTCAGTAGCAGAGAACAGAAAGGTTGGTCTTGGTCACGGTAACCTCGGTAAAATGCTTCTTTCAGAAGAAACAGAGTGCTTCTGCTTCTTGGCAGGACACGAGTCCTTTGCAGCTGCAGAGGGTGCTATCAAAATTGCTCTTAACGCAAACAAGGTAAGAGTTAAGCCACTTCGCGTTATCTTGAACGGTCTTGGCAAGGACGCTGCTATGATTATTTCAAGAATCAACGGCTTTACATATGTTGAAACAGAATTTGACCCATATGCAGAAGAGGTTAAGGTAATCAAAGAGGTTCCTTACTCAAATGGTCCAAGAGCAGACGTTAAGTGCTATGGCTCAGACAACGTTCCAGAGGGCGTTGCAATTATGAAGCTTGAAAACGTTGGTGTATCTATCACAGGTAACTCAACCAACCCAACAAGATTCCAACACCCAGTTGCTGGTACATACAAAAAATGGTGCTATGAAAACGGAGTTAACTACTTCTCAGTTGCATCAGGTGGTGGTACAGGTCGTACACTTCACCCAGATAACATGGCTGCTGGTCCTGCTTCCTACGGTATGACAGATACAATGGGACGTATGCACGGTGATGCTCAGTTCGCTGGTTCCTCATCAGTTCCTGCACACGTAGAAATGATGGGTCTTATCGGCGCAGGTAACAACCCAATGGTTGGTATGACTGTTGCTGTTGCAGTTGCTATCGAAGAGGCTTGCAAATAATCAGCGATTATTTGCAATGAAATTTGACAAGGCAAACGAAATGCGCATATGCGAATGAAATACTTGCTTCGCAAGAATGAAACGTGCCACAGGGTAAAACCTGTGGCACATATGTTAGATAAGATAAATAATAAAAATCACGGTTTATGGTATTTCAGAAGCAACAGCACAAACAAAGCTTTACTGCTGTGGATATATCATAATAGACGGTGAGATAACCTATATTGACAATGGAGCCTTGAGTGATACAGCTCAAACAAAATCCTACTCAGACTACGGCACAGAGTTCAATGCTGTAGAGACAGTAGAAGCTATTGTTCCAACAAAGGAAACTTACTCACAAGTAGCATAAAACGATAAGGGGCTGTCGCATTAAGCGACGCCCCTTTTTTGAGGGATAGTGAAATATGCGCAGAAGGCGTGAACTCGTACACGTAGGCGTACTTCGTACGGTAGAGTGCGAGGTCGCGTCTAAAAAACAGATATTAAAATGAAGAGAGCTTGCAACAAATTGCAAGCTCTCAACCTTAAAATTTTACTAAAATAATTGTTTATACTTAATTTCAAGAGGGAATGTGTCTGTTTTTGGTCTGCACTTATTGCAACATCCCCTTTTTGTTAAATTAGTTTTAATGCCCACGTTTAACACGCTACATCAAAGCCTAAAATATTATTTTTCCTCACCCTCTAAAATCAAAAGCTCTCTCATAATATTTTCAGGTCTATGCGCATCTATCATAGAATAATTACCGCGCTTTCCGATTTTAAGCATTTTTCCTACGTGAAAATAACCGAAAATAAAGGGTGGTAGATGCGTTACAATATCGTTTATATTTCTTATAACCAAAAACCTTTCCCACCTTTTATTTAATATTTTCGTTTTTATCCCCCAAATAACCCTTGGAGGGGCAAAGGCATACCCCTGTATTTTATCCCGAATATCCTCTCGGTTATACCAAATATATTCGTGACATAGCGTAGCAAGCCCGGCACCGTGAGAATAGCCAACACAGATGATTTTTTTATATCTTTTATCAAGTATGTATTTTTCAAGATGCGCTTCAATGCTCTTCCACACTCGCAAAAGCCCTCTATGTGCAAGCCATACAGTCCTTTCCATTCTTTTATAAGGCTTAAATGGAAAATCAAGATTGTTTTTCCAGTCCTGTATGCCATTTGAGCACTCAAGATAAATATATAGCGTATCCCCGACTGTGCGTATTGCATAATCGCCTGAATTTTCAACGTGAATGTAATTTATATTAAGTACATTATAAAATAACTGTGACAGCCTCATAATAACCTCGGAATTTATATTAGCGCATTATATATTTTACTAAAAAGTCCTTGCTTTTGACACAAAAAGGTGGTAGTATAAAATAGGTAATAGATAGACCCGAGACAGTTTGGCTCGATTTTATAAAAATGAGGTAAAAATATGTACACTTTTTCATCACTAACCAAATATCTTGATTCAATACTTGTAAGAGAAAAGATTCCCTCTTTTAACTGCCGAGTTTTTCATAAGGGAAAAGAGGTATATAGACACTTAGGTGGCTACAAGGATAGGGAAGAGGGAATAAAGCTACAGGGCGATGAATACTACTTTATGTATTCGGCATCGAAGCCGATTACCTGTGCAGCAGCGCTCCACGCATACGAGGAGGGGAAATTTCTAATTGGTGACCCCGTTTGGTGGTATTTGCCTGAGTTTAGAAATTGCAAGGTTAAAAATGTATTACCGAATGGAGAAACTGAGCTTGTACCTTTAAAAAGAGATATTTTAATTCACGACCTTTTCTCAATGCAGGCTGGTCTTAATTATGATACAGAAAATATTGAGATAAGAAGCATAGGAAATAAAGACCCGAATGCCTCAACTCGCGAAATAATGAAGGGAATTGCAAAAATTCCACTTGAATTTCAACCAGGTGACAACTTTAATTACAGCCTTTGCCACGACGTTTTAGCAGCAGTTGTTGAGGTAGCAACAGGCAAGCGCTTTTCAGACTATGTAAAAGAGGTTATTTTTGACCCACTCGGAATGACACATTCTACATATCGTATAAACGATGAAATCATAGAAAAAATGGCTCAGCAGTATAGACACAACTATTCAACGGGTGAGGCAGAGCTGTTTGGTAAGAAAAATAACTATATTTTCACAAATGAATACGACAGCGGTGGAGCAGGTATTATATCTACAATGGATGACTATGCAAAATTTGTTTACGCAATGACAAACTATGGTGTGGGCGAAAACGGAAGAAGAATACTTGCAAGGGCAACAATAGATTTAATGAGAACAAACGTATTAAGTGGTAAATCACTCGAAAGCTTTTCAAGCTGGGATACAAATAGAGAATACGGCTATGGCTATGGTGTAAGAACGAAAATAGGTGAGGGTAGAGGTGGAAACCTATCCTCAAAGGGAGAATTTGGCTGGGACGGAGCAGCAGGCTCATTCCTTTCAATAGACCCCGAAAGACAAATAGGTATAATTTATACTCAGCATATGCTAAATCCATTAAACAACATAACGCATGCAAGAATACGCACCCTTGCGACCTTAGCGCTTGGATATTAAACGAAAATCGAGGCTGTTTTGCCTCGATTTTTTATATTTATAAAACAGAAAGCAATCATTTTTTGCAAAAAACATCGCCAAAACGCGACAAAATATGCAAAAAGAGAATAATATTCATTTTTGGCTTTTGCCTTTATTCACGATTTGGTAAAAACGTAGAATTTTAAAAAATTTTATTTTCAACTTTTATTATTAGTTAACTAATCAATTTTATATATAGTGCACAATCATTTTAGGTATTTGCCTATAATGAAAAAAATAGTTGAAACTTTTATATGGCGTGGAAAACTCAGTTGAAAAAGTGAAAAACTCCAATAAAATCGTGCCAAGTTTTCCACTTTTCCACACTTGACACCCGTGGAAAAGTGGAAAAAGTGCTTAATTTTACTCATTTGCCGAAAATCAAGAGTGTAGAAAAATAAAAAAATTCAAAAATTGACTTGACAAAAAAATATTCACAAAACGATGAATAATTTTAGTAAGATAAAGTAATTCTCAACAAATTGCACAAAAAAATGTATAATTTTAATCCTGACTGCTCTTTAAAAAAATAATAAAGCCACTGCTTAAAAGAAACGTAGAGGCTACTATGTACTCGCACAAATTCCTCATATTTGGTATCACGTGAAATTGTATATAAGCGCTTTGCTCACACAAAAGCAACGATAAAACGTAAAACGCGCAAAAAATAATAAGAATGTACATAAGCTTAAAGAGATTGTATGCGTGAACTTTTTTAAATCCAAAATTGAACATAAAAGCTCCTTTCTATGATTAAAATTTAAGTCAAGCTACTTAAATATGCTATATCTCCCATTTAATTATAGATTATAAAAATACTGCTTTCAATGCAAAATATATACCAAAAATGTAATCAAATTACAATTTGCAAAGCATTTTATGGCTTGTGTATGCTTTGTGTTGAAAAACCGAAAAAGAGCTGAAAATATCAAATTTTTGATACTATCTATTGCAATTTAAAAAAAATTATTGTATTATATAGTAGTATAAAAATGTATAGAGGAGAAATTGTGTTGGAGGCCAAGATTGAAAAAGCAGTTGAAAAATATTCCTTAGAGAAAATGTATGATGGCGCAATCGTTGGCTTTTCAGGTGGCGCAGACTCAAGTGCTATTGTTCACTATCTTCACTCAAGGTGCAAAAACCTTATTTGCGTTCATATAAATCATATGATTCGTGGAGAGGAAGCGCTTCGCGATGAGCTGTTTTGCAAAAAAATCTGTATGGAATACGGTGTAAAATTCCTATCCTACAGAGTAGATGTTCCGGCGCTTGCTAAGGCGAGAAAAAAGGGGATAGAGGAAACAGCAAGAGAAGAAAGATATAATATATTTAATCGCATTTTAAACGATAATCCTGAATATAAATGTATCGTCGTGGCTCATAATTCTGATGACAATGCTGAAACTGTAATATTTAATTTAGCGCGTGGAAGTGGAGCAAAGGGCATCTCTGGAATTGATGCCTCTAACGGAAATATTGTTCGCCCATTGATTTTTGCAACCAAAAAGGAAATAATTGATTATTGCTTGGCAAATAATATTGAATATGTACACGATTCAACCAATTCAGATACAGATTATACAAGAAATCATATAAGGCACAAAATCATTCCTGAAATTGAAAAAATAAATCCAAGCTTTAAGGAAGCGTGCCACAAGCTTGGCTCAATTTTAAAGAGCGACGAGGAATACTTTGATAAAATAGTAAGCGAAATTATAGAAAAAAACGCTATAAAAAAGAGCGCAAAAATAAGCCTTCTTTTATCGCTTGAGGACTCAATTTTGTCAAGGCTACTTCGCAAAATGTCTGGAGAAAGGCTTGAATACACATCGGTTATCAGCTGTAAAAGGTTATTAAAGGAAGCGCACTCGGGCAAATATATAACCCTACCAAATGGAATTTCCTTCAAAATAGAGCACGACAGCGCTATGTTCATAAGCTCAAAAAAGCTTGAGAAGAAGGAATACAATGTAATAATTGATAAGGATGTAAATTATATTAAAGAAATTGATTCTTATATATGTGTAAATTCTGCTCCCGAAATTGATGGCTATAACAAGGAAATAGAAATATCATTTAAAGGGGACGAAATTGCTTTTCCACTTTACATAAGAAGCAAAATGGATGGCGACACTATACAAAGTGGAAAAATGACAAAGAAATTAAAAAAGATATTTACCGACAAACATATTCCATCACACCTACGCGATAAAATACCTGTTATTTGTGATAACAAGGGTATAATTGGCGTATTCGGAGTTGCGATAAGGGACGGTGCGCGTGGAAAAGACTACACATTATATGCATACAGAAAAACGGAGGTATAAAGAGGTATAAATGAAGAAGAAAAGTAATCTCGGTGTCATAATTTTCTATGTGCTGATTATTGCAGTAATCGTATTTGCAATAGCATCTATATTCCAAGACACTAAGGAAGAGGAAAAATACAAGTATAGCGATTTAATTGCTGACTTTGACAGTATGCTCGTTACCGATTGCGTTATAGACGACGGAGAGGGAACGATAACCCTTAAAATCCTTCAAAAGGATAAGGACGGCAACATATTGGTTGACGATAAGGGCAATTTCAAATATTTAATTAAAACCTATGAGTTTGGTAGCGCAACATATAATATGTTTGTTACTAACGATATTCATGAGATTATCGATAAGTATCAAAGCGCTGGAATAGAGCTCAATGTTGATGAAACTCCCGTTGCTGAAACACCTTGGATTCTTTCATATCTCCCATATATAATCCTGTTTGGACTTATAATAGTGTTTATGTTCTTCTCAATGCGTCAAGCAGGTGGAGGAAAAATGGGTGGCTTTGGCAAATCTAAGGCAAGGGCTGTCGGAAATGATGAAAAGAGAGTTACCTTCCAGGATGTTGCAGGAGCAGACGAGGAGAAGGAAGAGCTTAAGGAGGTTGTTGAATACCTCAAAAACCCATCTAAATTTACCGTTTTAGGAGCGAAAATTCCACACGGTGTGCTTCTTGTAGGCCCTCCAGGTACAGGTAAAACCTTGCTTGCAAAGGCAGTTGCAGGCGAAGCAGGCGTGCCATTTTTCTCAATGTCAGGCTCTGACTTTGTTGAAATGTACGTTGGTGTAGGCGCATCGCGTGTAAGAGATTTGTTTGATAATGCAAGAAAATCACCTGCTGCTATTATATTCATTGACGAAATTGATGCAGTAGGACGTCAGCGTGGCGCAGGCTTAGGTGGAGGACACGATGAAAGAGAGCAAACGCTTAACCAGCTCCTTGTTGAGATGGACGGCTTTGACGGACATTCAGGTATTATTGTTATGGCAGCGACAAACCGTCCTGACATACTTGACTCAGCACTCTTAAGACCTGGACGCTTTGATAGACAAATTACTATTGGCTACCCAGATATGCAAGGACGTGAGGACATATTAAAGGTTCACTCAAAGGAAAAGCCATTTGAGGAAAGCGTTAATTTGCATAAAATTGCTCAAACAACAGTTGGCTTTACAGGAGCAGACCTTGCAAATCTTCTTAACGAGGCTGCACTTTTGGCAGCAAGACGCTCAAAGAGCTTAATTGGTATGGCTGAAATTGAGGATGCCATGATAAAAATAACAGTTGGTACACAAAAGCGCGCAAAGAAGATGAGTGAGAGGGAAAAGCGCAATACAGCAGTTCACGAGGCTGGTCACGCAATTCTTGCCCACGTTTTACCAACACAAGACCCAGTAAGACAAATTTCAATTATTCCAAGCGGAAGAGCACTTGGCTATACCTTAACTCCCCCTGTTGAAGACAAGTACAGCGAGTATAAGCAGGAGATGAAGGAAAGAATTGCAATGATGCTCGGTGGACGCGTGGCAGAGCAAATCACCTTTGGCGACTACACAGGTGGAGCATCTAACGATATTATGCGTGCAACAGAGGTTGCAAGAAAAATGGTTACTGTTTACGGTATGAGTGAGGAGCTTGGAACAATTCACTTTGGCTCACAGCACGGTAGCGAGGCAGTATTCCTTGGCAGAGATTTTGGATCAACACCTAACTATGCAGACTCAACAGCAGCTAAAATTGATGCAGAAATTAAGAAAATTGTTGATGAAGCATATGAGCTTGCAAAAAGGCTTCTTACAGAAAACAAGGAAAAGATTGAGTTTATAACAGAGTTCCTTCTCCGTCACGAGATTATGGATGACGAGCAATTTGAGCTTGCTATGCAGGATGGTACAACAATGGAGGACCTCGAAAATCTTATGACCGAAAAGAGAAGAAGAAGCGAGGAGGAAAACAAGAGGCGCAACGAGCAAATGATGGAGAGGAAGCGTCAGGAGCTTGAGGAGCGTCGCCGTCTTGAAAGGGAGCTTGGCATAAGTGATGACGAGGATGATGTCTTGCCAAATCAAGCAAATTCAAGCACTCCAAATGAAAAGAGCTTTGACCCTGAGGATGTTTTCGGTGCAGAAAAAGAAGAGAAAGCAGATGGTACCCAGGCAAAGCAAGATGTGGAAAATTCAAATAGCCAGAATACAGAGTCAAATGACTCTATAAAAGACAAAGCCGAATCACAGGACAACAAGGATGAAAGCACTAATAAGGACGAAAAGCCAAACGAATAATAAAGCCTGTGATTAAAGCGCGAAATTTATTTTTTCGGGTAAATATAAAAATGAGAGAGTATATGGTAAGCAAGGCTTAAAAAGCTTACCAAGCTCTCTCTTTTTATTTAAACAACTAATCTTAAGTTGAATTTATATATATGATGAATAAAAGTTAGACAAAATGCACAAATTAACTACTTGTAAATTGTGTATTTGTCCAAAATATCAACAAAAGTCTTGACATAAAAACCATAATATTATATAATTAGGTTGTAAAAATAATTGATTTCAAGGAGTAAATCATGAAAAAGAAAATATTTTTTGTATTAATGATGGTTGCTTTGATGGTAACTATACTTGCTTCTTGTGGTGCTTCCTGTGAGGAAACAGGACACACCTTTGAAGAAACAGTTATCAAGGCTGCGACCTGTACAACAGCGGGCTCAGGAACTAAAAAATGTTCCGTTTGTGGTGTGGAAGAGCCTATGACAATTCCACCACTCAAGCACAAGCTTGACAAGAATAACCCTACAAGAACCGTAGAACCAACCTGTATGGAAAATGGTGCTACATACGCTAAGTGCCAAAATGCTGGCTGTGATTACGAGGAAAAGATTGCAACATTAGATGCAAGCCTTGACTACTGTGATCTTGAAGAGAAGAAAACAGAGCCTACCTGCTTGGGCAAGGGTTATACTATGAAGGTTTGTAAGGTTTGTGGTAACGACCAGGATATGCAAAGCATTGATCCACTCGGTCATACTTATACAAGAGAAAACCCAACTGGAATTACATATAAAGCTCCAGTATGCTTAACTGATGGCTCTATTACAATCAAGTGTCTTGAATGTGATTTGGAAGAAAATGTTGAAGAGGGCGAATGGACCTACTCAAAATTGAACGATGAGTCATTGGAAATTCCAGA
Organism: Clostridia bacterium; assembly: GCA_017937135.1. Classification (GTDB taxonomy): domain Bacteria; phylum Bacillota; class Clostridia; order Oscillospirales; family CAG-272; genus RGIG2000. Next base: position 57,133 of record JAGBEE010000012.1, read on the forward strand.
GGTTGTAAAAGCAATAGCTGCAAACTATGACCTTGAGCCACTTGAACATATTTGGGATGCAAAGAATGAAACACTCAGCGTTGCTCCAACATGCACGGAACCAGGCTACGATATGTGCAACTGCTCACGTGAGGGCTGTACAGCAGAAGCTGTTAAAACAGCAGATTACGAGCCGCTTAAGCACACATTTGAAAGAGATGGCTTTGATATTAACAATGTAGCTCCAGAAGATCGCGAAACTATTATTTCTCCTTCCTGCTGGAACAATAATGGTAAAGACGTAGTTCTTTGCTCTGATTGTAAAGTACAAAGCACAGAGCACTTTATCGATTTACCTGCTCTTGAGCACTATATTACATACGATGCATCAGATGTAACAGCTGCAACTTGTACAGAGGGCTCATTTGAATACCGTAAATGTACAGGTAAGGGCTGTCAATTGGAAAAAGAAAAATTCTATACAGGTGTTAATGCCCTCGGTCACGATATGGTTCTTTACGATGCATTGTTGACAGATGGAGAGCCTACATGTAAAACACTTGGTAATTACCCATATCATTGTAGCCGCTGCGAAGCATTTGATAAAGATTATCAAATTAACTTAAAAGGCGAAACACAAAAGGATGCGCCTCATATGGGATATACAGCCGGACAATTCACCAACACAGAAAAGGGTGAAAAGGCACCTACTTGTTACGAATATGGTGTATATTACTGTGAAGACTGTAAAACAACATTTACAGACAAGGATGATAATGCTTGTAAGCCTACAGGTATTCACAGCTACTCATCTGAATATGAAGGTAACGAAGTAGTTAATCCTACATGTACAGAAGAAGGCTACACAATTTACAGGTGTCAACAGCCAGGCTGTCAAGAGTTTGAACACAGAGATTATGTTGTAAGAGCTGCTCACACATTTGATGAGGTAACTAAGGATGGTATCCTTGTATGTACATGTGGTGCACAATATATCAACACAACAACAATAATGAAGGTTGAAGGCGAAACTGCTCTTCCTGGAGTTGACGGTGTAACTGTTGCTCCAAATGGAACAAAATATCCTGATGCACCCCAAGCTATCGGTACAACCTCTAAGGAATTCAACTTCTCAGCAGAGGATAAGAACGAGGATGGAGTAAATGACAACCTCGCATACGGACTTATCGAGCTTAAGGGTACGGCTGATACTGTTTATACAGTAAAGGTTTACAATGCAGATGGTGAATGCACCACTCTAAAGGCTCTTGCATCAGAGCTTAAGGGCGAAACAGTTTATGTTGACCTCTACGAGTGCGACGATGTTGTTAAGGTAGAGATTTCTGCTACAACAGATGCAACAGTTTCCTTCTACTACAAAAAGGCATAATTAAATTAAACACGACTCTATTGGGTGATACCTTAGCGAAGAATTTACACTTTAGTAAAAGTGACAGCATCGCATTAGATTGGTCAAATGCGAATATATGCTAAGCCCAAAATATTATAACAAGCAGAGAAAGAGAGAACAAATCGGTTTTATAAGCCGAAATGTTCTCTCTTTTTTCTGTTAGTGATGTTTTTGCTGACGCAAAAGTGATGTTATGCTTCACATAATGATGTTGCTCGCAAAAGCTCACAATGATGTGATGCTTGCCAACTGTGCCGAAGACACAACATCATTCACAAAGTGAACATCACTGCCGTAGGCAACATCATTTGCCCGTGAGGGCAAGCATCATTTAGCGTGAATGCTCCGTTAAGAGCATCACGCTATTTGGAGTCCTGTTTTTTTATTCATCATATATTCACAGGGGCGTAATTTAAAATATTAGAAAAATCAAAAACAAAGGAATTTTATATAGAATTTACTTGACAACTTAAATGCATAAATGTATAATATATATTAAATAAATATAAGATTTATTCATATTTTATATTAAATATGTTTTATATCATTGGCAAAGGAGGAATAGATAAAATGAACGAGCTTGAAAAAGCAAGAAAAACAATAACTGAGGTTGATGCCGAAATGGCTAAGCTCTTTGAAAAAAGAATGAATGCAGCCAAGGTAATTGCTAACTATAAAAAAGAGTATGGCTTGCCAATACTTGATATTCAACGTGAAAATGAGCTTATTAAGAAAAATAGCGAATGTATATCAGATGACACTCTTAAAGAGTATTATGTAGAGTTTTTAAAGGATACAATGTCTATTTCTCGCTCATATCAGTCAAGATTAAATGAAGGAATGAGAGTTGCGTATAGTGGTGTTGAGGGTGCGTTTGCATATATCGCTTCAAAAAAGCTTTATCCAAATGCCAATTATATTGCATATCCCGACTTTGAAGCTGCATATCGCGCAACCGAAAATGGTGAGTGCGATGTTAGCGTTTTACCGATAGAAAACAGCTACGCAGGCGATGTTGGTACAGTAATGGACTTGCTCTTTTCTGGCACGCTTTATGTGAATAGAGTTCTCGACCTTGAGGTGAATCATTGCTTGCTTGCAAATGAGGGGGCAACGCTTGCTGATATAAAAAGAGTTGTAAGCCACCCACAGGCGCTTGCACAATGCAAGGAGTATATAAGCAATCATTCATTTGAGGAGATTAGCTATAAAAATACTGCACTTGCTGCCAAAATGGTTAAGGAATCAGGCGACAAAACAATTGGAGCAATAGCTTCAGATGAAACTGCAAGCATTTTTGGTCTTAATATATTAGATTCTCACATAAATTCAAGTCGTACAAATACGACAAAATTTGTTGCATTTTCTCGCTCACTTAATTTGTCTGAGCCCAGTAGCAGGAGAAAAATGAATGAGCATTTTATGCTTGTTTTCACAGTGAGAAACGAGGCAGGCGCACTTGCAAAAACAATTGATATCATTGGTGCGCATAGCTTCAATATGAGAAATCTTTGCTCACGTCCTATGAAGGAGCTTTTATGGAGCTATTATTTCTTTGTAGAGGCAGACGGAAATATAAACACGCAAAATGGACAGGATATGCTAAGAGAGCTTAGCGCTACTTGTGATAAGCTTAAGCTTGTAGGAGCATATAAGTCATAAATCGAAAAGGAGGTTACAATGAAGCTATTTGTTGATTTACAGGAGCAGGGCTATGACATCGTTATAGAAAGAGGAGCCCTCAACAATCTTGATTCATATCTTGATTTAAACAGAAAGGCTCTTATAGTAACAGACTCAGGAGTTCCCGAGGAATATTCAAAAAAGGTTCTTGAGCTTTGCAAGGATGGCTATATTGTAACTATTCCACAGGGCGAAAAAAGCAAGTCGTTTGATACATACAAAATGTTACTTGAATATATGGTTGAAAAATCATTTACAAGGACTGACTGTGTAGTAGCAGTTGGTGGAGGCGTTGTTGGAGATTTAAGTGGCTTTGTTGCTTCAAGCTATATGAGGGGCGTTGATTTTTATAACATCCCCACAACTCTTTTGTCGCAGCTTGACTCCTCAATAGGTGGCAAGGTTGCAATTGATTTATTGGGAGTAAAGAATATTGTAGGCGCCTTTTATCAGCCAAAAAAGGTAATAATAGATTCAAATACATTAAAAACTCTTGATAAAAGACAAATTAGCGCAGGACTTGCCGAGGGCATAAAAATGAGCGCAACATTTGATAAGGAGCTTTTTGAATTTATAGAAAACAGCCAAAGCTTTGATGACGATATTGATATTATAATTGAAAAATCCTTAAGAATTAAAAAATATGTAGTAGAAAACGACCCAAAGGAAAAGGGACTCAGAAGGGTTCTTAATTTTGGACACACAATAGGTCACGCAATAGAAAGCGATGAACAGCTTGGCAATCTTTTACACGGTGAATGCGTAGCGCTTGGTATGCTACCACTTAGCTCTTTAGATGTAAGAGAAAGACTGAAAAGGGTTCTTGAAAAATACAATTTGCCAACAAAAATAGACACCTCCTCTAAAAGACTTATGAGTTACATAATGCGAGATAAGAAGGCTAAGGGAGAAATGATAACCGTAATCTATGTTGAAAAGCTTGGCACGTTTGAGATGAAGGATATAAAAATAACAGAAATAAAGGACTATATTGACGGAGGTATTTTATAATGAAAAATACATTCGGACAAAGCATAAGCGTTACAATTTTTGGTGAAAGTCACGGAATGGCAATAGGCGCAGTAATTGACGGAATGTGTCCGGGCATTGAAATTGATAACGAATATATAAGGGACGCCCTTAGCAAAAGACGTCCATCAACTATGGCAGACACTCAAAGGGCAGAAAAGGACAATTTTCAAATTTTGAGTGGAGTCTTTGAGGGTAAAACAACGGGTACTCCAATTGCAATAGTAATTCCTAATGAGGATACAAGGAGCAAGGATTACTCAAAAATTAAGAGCGTAGCACGTCCTGCTCACGCGGATTACACTGCTGAGTGCAAATATCACGGCTATCAGGACTATCGTGGTGGAGGACATTTTTCAGGCAGAGTAACAGCTGCTATTGTTGCAGTGGGCGCTATTATGAACATGGCGCTTAAGGAGCTAAATATAAAAATAGGCACACACATCTTATCCTGTGGTGGCGTTTATGATAAGGAATTTAGCGACATAGAGAACGAAATAGATAAATTAAATGAAATGTCCTTCCCAGTGCTTAGTGATTGCGAGGAGAAAATGATGGAAAAAATTCTCTTGGCAAAAAACGATAAGGATAGCGTAGGCGGAGTATTACAAACAGCTATTTACGGTATGCCAAGAGGAGTTGGTGAGCCTTGGTTCGATAGCGTAGAGAGCGTGCTTGCACATGCACTTTTCTCCGTTGGAGGAGTAAAGGGAATAGAGTTTGGAAAGGGCTTTGAGCTCTCTAAAATGCGTGGAAGCCAAGCCAACGACGAAATGTATATCAGCGAAAATAAGATTTTGACCAAAACAAATAACAATGGTGGAATAAATGGTGGAATTACAAATGGTATGCCAATTGTATTTAATACAGCAATAAAGCCAACGCCATCAATAGCACAGAAGCAACAAACAATAAATTTTGAAACAAACGAAAATACCAATATAGAAATAGAGGGAAGACACGACCCTGCAATAGTAAGACGCGCTTGCCCCGTTGTAAATGCAATTAGCGCAATTTGTATGTGCGATTTGCTTGCACAAAGATATGGTACTGACGTATTTAAAAAGGGTATATAATAATGAAATATGGACTGATTGGAGAGCATTTAAAGCATAGCTTCTCCAAGGTGATTCACGAGCAAATTGGCGACTACGTGTACGAAATTAAGGAAATTGAACCACAAAATGTCGAGAAATTTATAAAGGAAAGAGAATTTTTGGGCATCAATGTCACAATTCCTTATAAGGAGGTAGTAATACCTATGCTTGACTATGTTGACAGTAGCGCAAAAAAGATAGGCGCTGTCAACACAGTAGTTAACAGAAATGGCAAGCTATATGGCTATAATACCGATTATTCTGGTATGTATGCGCTTGTTAGTAGAATTGGCGCAGAAATAAAGGATAAAAAGGTACTTATTATTGGCACAGGTGGAACATCAAAAACAGCGCGTGCAGTAGCTACCGATATGGGTGCTAAGGAAATTATATTTGTTTCTAACTCAGTGGTACAGGGCGCATATTCTTACGATGAAATATATCAAAATCACACGGATATAGATGTTATTTTCAACACGTCCCCCTGTGGAATGTATCCAAATAATCAAGGTATGCCAATTGATTTGGAAAAGTTCCCTAACTTAACAGCAGTAGTTGATGTCGTATACAACCCTATAAGAACAAGGCTTGTATTAAAGGCTAAGAAATTAGGTTTAAAATCCGAGGGTGGCTTGTTTATGCTTGGCGCACAGGCAGTTTATGCCTACGAGCATTTTACAGGCAATAAGATAGATAGCACCCTGCCAGAAAAAATATATAAAAATGTTTTAAGTGGTAAGGACAATATCGTTCTTATCGGTATGCCGGCTTCAGGAAAAAGCACTATTGGCAAGCTTTTAGCCGAAAAAACAGGCAAGGTATTTATTGATACAGACGAGGAAATAGTTAAAAAAGCAAATATGCAGATTTCTGACATTTTCAGCCAGTATGGTGAAGCGTATTTTCGTAAGCTTGAGGCGGAAATAGTTGAAGAAGTGTCTAAATTTAATGGATATGTTATAGCAACAGGTGGTGGCGCTATCTTAAATAGCAGTAGCGTTGATAGCCTAAAGCAAAATGGCACGCTTTACTTTCTTGACCGTTCATTAGAGCTTCTTGCGCCAACGAGCGATAGACCACTATCAAGCAATTTAGATGCTATGAAAAAGCGATACGAGGAAAGATATCCAATTTATTGCTCGGCTTGCGATGTAAAAATAAATGGCGACTCAACACCAAATGAGGTAGCCAACGAAATTTATAAGGATTATAGTAAATGAAGATTTTAGTTTTAAACGGGCCAAATATCAATTTTCTCGGAATAAGAGAGCCCCATATATATGGCAAGAGCACATATAATGACCTTTTAAAGCTTATTAAGGAGCACGCACATAATAAAGGCGTTGATGTTTCCTTTTATCAATCTAATCACGAGGGTGATTTAGTTGACCAAATTCAAAAGGCATATTATGACAAAATAGATGGAATAATCTTTAATCCTGCTGCTTACACGCACACAAGTGTAGCAATTTTAGATGCTGTAAAGGCAGTAAATATTCCAACAGTTGAGGTGCACATTTCAGCAGTTGATAAAAGAGAGGATTTTAGACAAATAAGCTATATTAGCAAAATTGCAATAAAAACAATTAGCGGCAAGGGCTTTGACGGATATATAGAGGCATTAGATTATTTAAAAGAGTATTTGGAAAAATGAATATAAAAATTGAAAAAAGTATAGCTCGGGGAGAAATAAACGCCCCACCCTCAAAGAGCTATGCTCACAGACTTTTGATAGCTTCATCTCTTGCAAGAGGACAGAATACGGTTTTAGGAGTTAGTGACAGCGTAGATATGCAAGCGACGCTTGAATGTCTTAGCGCACTCGGCATTGAATATTCAAAAAAAGCTGACAGAGTGTCGATAAATGGTGGTGCTTCTTATAAGGAAAGCGCAATCTTCAATTGTCATGAAAGTGGAAGCACACTCAGATTTTTTATACCGATAGCCTTAGTCATATGCAAGGAAGCAACCTTTATCGGTACACCAAGGCTTATGTCACGTGGTATCGAGATTTATGAGGAAATATTTAAAAAGCAAAATATAGAATACGAAAAAACAGAAACAACTCTAAAAATAAAAGGCTCACTCAAGGCTGATACGTTTTTTGTAAGAGGAGATATAAGCAGTCAGTTTATAACCGGACTCTTATTTGCCCTACCCTTGCTTGAAAAAGACAGCGTGATTAAGCTTACAACGCCACTTCAAAGCAGTAAGTATGTTGACGTTACAATAGATGTATTAAAACAGTTCGGCATTGAAATAGAGCAAAGGAAAAACGAAATATACGTTTCGGGCAACCAAAAATACAAGCCACAAAATGTAATAGTAGAGGCAGATGCCTCAAACAGCGCATTTTTGGAGGCGTTTAATGTTTTAGGTGGAGACGTGTCGATAAAAGGGCTAAATAAAAATACCCTTCAACCCGACGGAATATATAAAAAGCTCTTTTTGGAGCTTAAAAACAAAACGCCAACAATTGATTTAAGCTCGTGTCCTGATTTAGGACCTATTACCTTCGCACTTTCAGCTTGCTTGAATGGTGCTGAGTTTATCGGCACTAAGCGTCTTAAAATCAAGGAGAGCGACAGATGCGAGGCTATGAAAGCCGAGCTTGAAAAATTTGGAGTAAAGGTCGAAATAGGGGAAAATAGCGCCATAGTATATGGAGGCACCTTTAAAAAGCCAAATAGAACATTGGACGGTCATAATGATCACAGAATAGTAATGGCACTCAGCGTAATAAGCACACTGTGTGGCGCTGAAATAGCAGGGTGCGAGGCAGTAAATAAAAGCTATCCCAATTTCTTTGATGACATATCAAAGCTTGGCATAGCTTTAAAGAAAAGCGAGGTGTAGGCGTGAAAATAATAAATGATGTAAAATTTTTAATAGTAGGACTCGGTCTTATCGGTGGTAGCTATGCACAGGCGCTTACAGACCTTGGCTATGAGGTTGGCGCAGTAACACGCTCACAATCCTCAATTGATTATGCAAAGGAGAATGGACTTATTGCCCACGGTACCACTGAAGTAACTAAGGAATACGTAGAGCAATTTGATATTATAATTTTTGCTCTTTATCCAAAGGTATTTGTTGAATGGCTACAAAAGTATCAGTCATATATAAAGGACGGAGCTTTAATAACCGACGTAACAGGCGTAAAGGGTCCAATAGTTTATAAAATTCAAGAGCTATTAAGACCTGAGCTTGAATTTATCGGTGCTCACCCAATGGCAGGTAAAGAGGTTTATGGTGTTCAAAACGCCGACAAAACAATTTTTAGAAATGCAAACTATATCGTTACTCCAACAGAAAAGAATACAAAGCAAGCAATTGAAGCGTGCGAGCAGCTTGGAAAAATCTTAGGCTTTAAGACAATAGCAAGACTAAGCCCCGAGGAGCACGATGAGATGATAGGCTTTTTGTCACAGCTCACTCACTGTATTGCAGTTTCACTAATGACCTGTAAGGAGTCTGAGAAGCTGGTTGACTACACAGGTGACTCGTTTAGAGACCTAACACGTATTGCAAAAATAAATGAGGATATGTGGTGCGAGCTATTTTTGATGAATAAAAAAGAGCTTCTTAGCCAAATGGACTTGTTTATAGATAAATTTAAGGAGCTAAGAGATTCAATTCAAGACTCCGACACAGAAAAAATAAAAGAAATAATGAGGACTTCGACAAAACGCCGTAAGTACTTTGATAAAAAATAAGAAAAGAGGCAAATACCATGAACATGAACTTCAAAAGAAAACTACCCATTCCACAGGAAATTAAGGAAATGTATCCTATGACCTCTGAAATGCAAGCATTAAAGGAGGCTAATGATAAAGAGATAGCTAAGGCATTTACAGGCGAAACTGATAAATTTGTCCTTGTTATAGGTCCTTGCTCTGCAGACAGAGAGGATGCGGTGCTTGACTACATTTCAAGACTTAGAAGGGTACAAGAAAAGGTACAGGATAAAATTATCATTATTCCAAGAATTTACACAAACAAGCCAAGAACAACAGGCGACGGATACAAGGGAATGCTTCATCAGCCAAACCCAAATGAGAGCCCAGATATGCTAAAGGGACTTATAGCTATCCGAAAGCTTCATATGAAGGCTATTGAGGAAACAGGCTTCACATGTGCTGACGAAATGCTTTACCCATACAACTATAGATACTTAAATGACCTTCTTTCATACGTAGCAATAGGCGCTCGCTCGGTAGAGAATCAGGAGCACCGTTTAACAGCAAGTGGACTTGATATTCCTGTAGGAATGAAGAACCCAACAAGTGGAGACCTTTCAGTAATGATGAATTCAATTACAGCAGGTCAGCACCAGCACACATTCATTTATCGTGGATGGGAGGTTGAAACAAAGGGTAATCCACTAACACACGCAATTTTAAGAGGATATGTAAATAGCCAAGGTCAATCCTTCTCGAATTATCACTACGAGGACCTTGTAAATCTTTGCGCACTCTACGCAAAGACGAATCTTGTAAATCCTGGCGTTATAGTTGATACTAACCACGCAAACTCAGGCAAGAAGTGGGAGGAGCAAATAAGAATTGCAAAGGAAATCCTACACTCAACACGTCACAACGATGATGTTTGCAAGCTTGTTAAGGGACTTATGATAGAGTCCTACATTGAGGACGGCAACCAAAAGCCAGACGGATGCGTTTATGGTAAGTCAATTACTGACCCGTGCCTTGGCTGGGAAAAGACTGAAAGACTTATTCTTGATATTGCAGAGCTTAGAAAGTAATATAGAAAAACAGCCACTCTGGGGTGAACTAAATGGGATTCACTTCACCCTGTGGCTGTTTTTTCATTTTTTTAATAAAATAGCTCCCGAGCCTAATTAAGCTCAGGAGCTAATTTTAACAGTTAATTTTAAATTCAAAGTAGCTCTTGGGCTCGTTTACATCAATGGAAATAAGGTAAACGTCCTTAGACTCCTTAGCACTACCATCATCGTCGACCTTGACAACGTGTAAATCCTTTTCATATCGTGCACTAGCCAAGCTTTTATCAAATGTGATGCTTAAATTATCAATAATGATTTCACCATCGCTTATTTTTGGCTCCACATAAGAAACTAATCTTTCCGTAAAGGTAGCCTTGTTTTCAAATTCAAAGGAATCTCTAATTATAATAGAGCTTTCCAAGGGCTTAATTTGTCTTACAAGCTTTTTTAATTCCTTTACGTCATAAAGCTCTCTAAAATCAATCTCAAAAACGCCATTTTCGAGCTTGGTATAGGAGCGAGCTCCTCGAATATTAGCTTGATATTTTCCGTTTATTATTGGAACGTTATGACTTTTTGAGGAGGGCTCAAGATATTTTTCGTATCTTATATCGGTAAAATAGTCCTTTGTATAAGGTCTTACTCCAATATCTATAAGCACCTGACGGTTATCCTTAGACACAATAAATGAGCCAACGTCGTTGTGGTTATGACTCTCACCATTTGTACCGCCCTTAGCGCCAATGGCGTATTTTTCACTACGCTTTATATACCAACCCGCACTCTGCATGTAGCATTCACAAGGATATACGGCATCCTCGTCATAGCTTGGGTCATAGGCATCAATAAAAATAAGTGTGTTAATAAGTGGATTTGTTGGCAATGCGTGCCTTTTTTTAGTTGGCATTATGTATTCATTCCCATACATCTTTTTTAAGGTGTACAAAAGAGCAGCGTCGGTTTTTACATCCATAGGACAATCACCATAGCTTGTTAATACGTCAGTATCAAGCATTGTGTTTTGATAGAACATAGCTATCTTTTTTGTTTTTTCAAGCTTAAAATAATCGCGCTGACCATTTGTGTATTCACGAAGCGCAATCGCGTAAGCAAGGAAGGAAACAAAGCCATATCCCCAATATCCAGGGCCCTCTAAGCAAACCCCGTCATCAGGGAAGCCCTCATAATATTTACGCATATTTTCATCAAATCTTGGAAGGAGCTTGTCAAATTCCTTAGGAAAGACGAGCATAATTGTAATTCCAGTAAAGCCAGCGCAAACAGAGGTCCAGTTATTATATCTATCCTCCCAATGCCAAATTTGCTTTTTAAACGGATTTAAAATTCTGCGCCTTAGTTCAGTTTTTATTCTTTTTCTTAGCTGAGGATGAATTTTCTTACCAAGCAAATGATATATTAGAGCAATCGTGCTTCCAATAGTACAGGAGGTAAGGTCAAGCTCATAATAGTTTTCACTGTTTATATCAGGCACGTGTGCAGGTAACGCCCAAACGTACACACTGAGCATATCATAAAGGCAATCCTCAAGCTCGTGTATGTATTTTTCATCACCGTAAATAAGAGACATATATGCAGTGCTAAGGAGCTTGTTAATATGCTCATTGTATGAGCTTTCATAAGCATTACGCTCGCCAATCTCGGCAAACATTCTGAATTTTGAGAACAAAAGTGTCTTTAATTCAACGTTACTTTTGTTGTAAAATTCAAGATACGCATCTCGTATTTCCTTGTATTTTTTTGACGTTTTATACTCATTTAAAAACACAGGGTCAAGAAATTTATCAAACATTATTCCACCTCAACTCTAAAGGAAAACTCGTTTTTAGGTTCATTTACGTTAATATCTGTTAAGTAAATATCAACACCCTTTTTCATGTTTCCGTCTTGGTCTAATTCTGTTGCGTGAACATCCTTTGAATAGCTTGCCTTAGCAAGAGCACCATTAAATTTGATAATAGCCTTGCCTATTTTGATAGTGTCCCCCTCTATTTTTGGTTCTATATAAGAAACTAATCTTTCTGTAAAGGTAGCATTACCATCAATTTCAAATTTGTCAGTTATTGTAACACCATTTTCATCTGGTGCATATTCACGTGTAAGCTCTTTAAGCTCATTAATATCATAAGCAGCCTTGAAATCAACCTTGAATATTCCGTTTTCATAATATGTTTTTGGATATGCCTCAGGAACATTTGCTTGATACTGTCCGTTGATTATTGGCACATTGTGTCCTCTTGAGGAGGTTTCAAGGAAGGTGTACCTTGTTGCACCTTCAAAATACTGTCTTGTATATGGACGTCCCCCCATATCAATTATAACCTGCTTGTTATCTATTGAGAAAATAAATGTACCAACGTCGTTATGGTTATGACTTTCACCATTACAGCCTCCACGGGCAGAGAGACCATAATTCTTGGTTCTTTTAACAAACCAACCACAATCTCCCATATAATAGGTTGCATTTTCTGAAATATCCTCAGAAACAAAGCTTATATCAAAATCAGTAAATGCTCTTAGCATAAACGGGAAATAGTGAGGCTCATATGCAAGTGCCTTTTTGGGTGGCAACTGAACATCATTTCCAAAAGATTTTTTCAAGCCAAACATAAAGCCGGCAGGAACACTAACATCGGTTCCAACTCCACAGTCACCATAGTTTACAATTACATCCTTGTCCAAAAATAGCTTTTGGAGGAAGGTTGAAATGTTTCTAATCTTATCATTGTCAACCAAATTGTACTGACCATTTGTAAATTTCTTTTGCATCTTAGCGTATTCCATATAGTAGCCAAAGCCGTAGCTCCAATAGCCTGCGCCCTCTACGCAAACACCATCCTCCTTATATGAACGGATGTAATCAGCCATATTCTCGTTGAGTCTGTCTCTTGCAAGCTCAAAAAGCTCTGGGCGATTAAGCATAATAGTACAGCCAGTAGCACCAGAGCAAACAGCAGTCCAGTTGTTGGCTCTGTATTCCCAATGCCATCTTTTAGCAAAAAATGGTTTTACAAGTCTTCTGTCAATTTCATAATCAATTCTTGACTTTATCAAGGGATGGAGTCTGTCCTCAAGCACTGTCTTAATAATTGCAAGGGCCATTGCCATAGTAGTAGCATCGAGGTCAAGCTCGCAGTTGTTATTTTCATCAATGTTCTCAATGTGAGCAGGAAGTGCCCAAACGTATTGGTCGCAAATTTCCCATATTGTATCCTGTAAAAGCTCTAAATAACCTTCGTTTTCAGGATAGAGAAGAGTCATAAATGCCATAGTGTACATTCTGTGCTGACGCTTAAAGAAGGTTTCTTGGTACGCAGTTCTATCACCCTTGTCCTTAAATAAACGGAACTTAGAAAATTTTGTTGTTTCTATTTCGCCAATACAGCATTTATTATAATCGACTAAAACAGCATCAATTATATGCTTGTATTCATCCTTGTTTTTTAATCCAGCCCAAAACTCTTTATTTGCAGCCTTTCCTAAAAGATTCATTTGTTTTTACCTCCCAATAATGAATATAAGGTTTCTGCTTCCTTAGAAAGTGAGGAAATTTCACCATCGTGCATAAATTCAAGGAAGCAAATGCGCTCCTTTTCATTACCATCACTTAGAACCTCTAAATAGCTTTGCCACTCTTTGACACCATCAGCTAACGGATGCTTTGTGGAGTCCTTTTCCCAGTTAAAAACATGTACGTTTGAAACGTAGGGAATAAGGGCCTTTAACGCCTCTAAATTATATTCAAATGATTTCGAGTGATTAGGCTGCCAATAAAGTCTTAAATTATCGCAATTAACTGCCTTTATAAATTTAAGAGTATCGTGATAGTCATCTGTAAGGGTAGCAAAATGACATTCAATTGAAAGCGTTAAGCCGTATTTTTTTGCTTGGTTGCAAAGGTCACGTGTTAAGGAAACTGATTTGCAATATTGGTTTTGACACACGTAGGTGTCCTTTTTTCCCTTTTTACAGCCACAGCAGGGCCAGCCAAGCCAAACTCTAACAGTTTTAGCACCTAATGCCTTAGCTGTCTTTAAAACCTTTTTAAATGGTAGCGGTGGATGCTCTCCACAGTGGTAAATTAAGCCAAAATAAGAGCCGTAGGAAGCACTTTTTAAGCCAGCACCGTGCATTAAACGTCTCACCTTGCGAGCAAGCTTTACATTTCCCATAGGAATATGTACATCTCCACCCCATTCAATATATTCAAGGCCACTTTCCTTAGTCTTGCGTATGATTTCGCAAACATCAAGCTTGCGGAAGGAAATAGATACAAGTCCGCCTTTCATAAAATCCTCCGAAAAACCTAAATCGGTAAAATGCTAAGCAAGCAAGGGAAAACCTTGCTTGCAAAAAAATTAATAAATGTTTTTGTTTTCTCTGTAATCACGCCATACGTTTTCGAAAAATCCACCGCCCTCTGGCAAAGGACGTACAGGACGAGATGCGCCACTGGCAACGCCATTTTCAAGAGTGATTTCAAAAACCTGCTCGTTAAGTGAGCCATCATCAAGCTCAAAACGGAAAATTTCCTCCATTTTTTCGGGCAAATCTCCATTTTGTGATGTGTAAATAGCAGAGCCCCTTGATTTGCCGCCAACGCTTACATAGTAATCCATAGCTGTTATGTATAGCTGCTGGGCTAAAAGAGCATCTCTTAAACGGTAAGCAAGCCACAGCTTGTTTGGCTTGTCAATCTTGACAATTTTGTCAAAGCTATTTATTAGATTTGTGATTTCTTCTATTGTGTTAGCAAACTGTGAGGAGCTTCTTATAGGTCCTGCTACCTCATCCATTTTCTTTGTAAATTTATCAGTTATCTCGCTTACATTGTCGGTATTGCTTAAAATGCTTTTTGAAATATTTATGTGCTTCAAAACGGCATTTATAGACACTTGGTCGAATGTTTTTTCATCTGCCAAGTCATTTTCTATATGCTTAGAGATATATTGTGCTGCTCTTGTTGAGCCTACCTGACCTGCATTGAGTGCGCTTCCACCTGGGCGATAAACGCCGTGGCTACCTGCAACCTCACCACAAGCAAATAGATTTTTAACGTTTGTCTGCCACCACATATCAATATCAAGACCGCCATTATTGTGCTGTGCGCAAAGAGCAATCTCAAGCATTTCCTTTTCAAGGTCAACGCCCTTGGAAAGATATAAATCATAAGCTGGCATGTTCATAAACTGAAGTCTCTCTAATGGTGTGCCAAAGCAAGCATGTGCATTTTCAAGATACTCTCTCGCCTCGCTATCAAGCTTGTCATAGGGAAGAGAGTCCAAGTTGTAAGGATTCTTTCTAAAATCAAGATAAACACGCCTGCCCTTTAATACGCACTCACGGAATACGAGAAGGTCGATAATTGATGAGCCATTCATTACCTTTTTGCAGTCAAATGGCCATTCATAGCCCTTTCTAAATATCTTAGAGAGGCATGTGCCAATATCATCAAAATATTCATTTAAGAACTCATATTCATTTCCGTCCTTGTCAACCGAAACAAAGCGCGGAAGCACCTGCATATAAGTGCCAGAAACATTCCATCTTGGAGCAGTAGAGGCAAGACCATATTGCCACTCGGTAAGGTTTTTACCCTTAACACCTGCTTCAAAGGCAACGCCACTTGCACCGTGGTGACCTATAGGATAAACAGTATTTGAGTATATTCCTGCAGGTCCGCCTGTTGCTATAATAGTGTTTTTAGAATTGAATAGAACAAAACGCTCGTTTTCATCGCTTGCAGCCTTGTTTAAACACAAAACTCCTACACAGGTGTCGCCGTTTTTGATAAATTCAATGATTTGTAGCTTGTCGAAAATTTTAATATCTCTTCGTTCAACCTCTTTTTCAAGACACTCTGTCATCATTTTTGAGGTTAAAGGACCAACGCTTGTAGCTCTTGCTCTTGGGTCGTGGTCTGTTTTATAACCAACATATTCGCCATAGCGGTTAACAGGGAATTCAACTCCAAGCTCGCAAAGATGCAAGAATGACATAACGGAGAGCGCTGCCTCGGCATAAGCAATATCACCATCAACGCATTTTCCGTTGAAGAAGTCCTGTGCCATAGCCTTTGGTGAGTCCGGATAATCAGCACACAAATTCATTTTATAATATGTTTGCTTATCAGAGCCTGTATTACGTGAGGTGCCCATTTTAACGCCCTCTGTAACAATAGCCACATCCTTCACTCCATAGTCATCAAGACGCAGAGCAGCATTATAGCCTGCAGCTCCTGTGCCTATAACAAGGGCATCAAGAGAAATTCTTTTTACGCTTATATCGTTTATTTTTAAAGTGGTTTCTATCATAATAACTCCAAATTAAAGTCTTTGAATATGCATACCACCGTCAACTATAATTGATTGACCAGTAGTGTAGCCAAGTGCGCCAGATGAAAGAACGTAAATTGCATTTGCACAGTCCTCTGGAAGGCCCCAGCGTCCAAGAGGAACAAGACCACCTGCAATTAGGTTGTCGTATTTTTCCTTAACCTTTTCAGTCATACCTGTTGCGATAATACCTGGGCAAATTTCATTTACAGTAATACCCTCGCTTGATAAACGGTCTGCAAACAATTTTGTAATCATAGTAGCCCCTGCCTTGGAAATGCAGTATTCGCCACGGCTTGTTGATGATGTATAAGCAGAGCAGGAGGATACATTTACTATATATCCCTTAATTCCATTTACCTTTTCTTGCTTAATCATTTCGTTAGCAACTAATTGAGTTAGGAAAAGAGTTCCCTTTGTGTTAATTCCCATAACAAAGTCATAGCTTTCCTCTGTCATTTCAAGAATATCAGCTCTTACTCTTGGAGCAACGCCTGCAACGTTAACAAGCACATCAATTCTTCCATATGTATTAATTGCAGTATTAACAAGATTTAATCTGTCCGCGCCATTTGCCAAGTTTCCACTCACATATGTAACATCGGCCATATTAGCAAATTTTTCAGCAGCCCTTTCCTTGTCAACAATGTCCATAGCTACAATAGAGTAGCCCTCCTTGTTAAATTTTTCAACGGTAGCATAGCCGATTCCGCCAACTGCACCTGTAATAATAGCAACCTTTTTCATTTCTTACTCCTTTATTATTCTTTTCCGAGAACAAATTTTTTATAAAGAGGCATATAAACCTCACCATCACGAATAACGCAACCGGGAGTGCCACCCTTGCATCTCATGATTTCAGTACATTTTCCACAGCAAATGCAAAGCTTTTTGGGGTCAAGATTTTTGCCCGAAACAATATCATTTGCACACGAAGGATAAGCAAGAGTTTCTCTACCATATCCTGCAAAATCAAACTTGCCCTGATTAATATAGCCAGCGCAAACATTTGCACTAACAGCACCGAGGAAGGAAATGCCCGATGAAATAACGGGTGTGCCCTTAATCTCACTAGCGATTTCAGAAATTCCGTCAAGCATTCTTTGAACACCAAACAATGGGTGCTCTGGTGGGTCGTATTTGCCTTGAGCAAATGGACGATTTACGTGTGGATTAAAATATGGATTACCCATTGTCATATCTATTAAATCAATACCATTTTCAACAAGCCTTTTAACAAGCATTTTTGATTCTGTATAGTCAGGAGTAATTCCACAGCCCTCTTTAACGGCAAAGCCATAAGGATATTCAAAGCCATCGTAAACATTGAGCCTTGATGTGATTATAAAGTCGTTTCCCGTAAGCTTTTTAGCTTCCTTAACAGCACCGGTTAATAGCCTTGTACGATTTTCAAAGCTTCCACCATATTTTCCATCTCTGTTATAAGCAGAAAGAAGCTCACTTAATAAATATCTATGACAGCTCTTGATATCAGCACCATCAAAGCCAAGCCTTTTTGCTTCGACTGCACCATTTATAAGTGCTTCTTGAACAGTGTCAAGATAGCTGTCAGTAACTATTCTTGATTTATCAATAGGGTTATCCTTTTCAAAAATAGGGTTGTTGTACGCAATAAGTGGAGCAGGAGTGCCCTCGGGCTTGGAATATCTTCCCGAATGGGTGAGCTGAACTATTACAATAGGCTCAACTCCGTTTTCCTTAATTCCTGTTTCCTTAATATCGTTTACTATTTTAGCAAAGGAATCCTTGGTTTTGTCGGTTAAGTGCATTTGTCTTGGATTGGCACGACCCTCACCCAAAACAGCAGTAGCCTCAAACCAAATTATACCAGCACCACCCTTAGCAAAGCGCATATACCTTCTATAAGTTAATTCATCGGGAGCACCGTCGTATGTACCATCACAGCCCTCCATAGCCTGATAAACAATTCTGTTGGGAACTGTTTTTTTAGCTATAACCATTTTTTGTGCAAGACACGAAATGTCCTCGGAGTATGGAAAGGATGTTCCACTCTCTTCACACATTTTTAAAAAAGCGTCCTTATTTTGAGAAACACTGTATGCCATAATTGTCACCTCTATAATATATAATATCTAATAAGATGTTACCATAATATTATTATTTTGTCAAGGAAAATGGTGGCAAAATAAATAAAACACGTACAAAAATGCATAAAATAAAAATATCTAAAAAGGCTTAAAAGGACTTGACAAAAAAGCATTTTTGTGAGAAAATAAGCGTAGTATCTTATATTATATATATGGAGAGAAAAATGAAAGCAATATTTTTAGCAAACAACAAGGGTAACATTGATTACGTTTATTCAAGGGAAGCTCAAGAAAAGCTTAAAGGCCTAATAGATATTGATCTCGACAATGTATATTGCCAAGAGGACTTAGAGAGCGAGCCTGAGAAGTTTAAGAATGTAGAATATATATTCTCAACCTGGTCTATGCCTGGTGGAGAAGAGGATAAGGACGATTTTGCAAGATTTTTTCCCAATGCAAAGGCTCTTTTTTATGCAGCGGGAAGCGTAAAGTATTTTGCAAGACATTATCTTGAAAAGGGCATTAAAGTTTTTAGCGCATATGCAGCAAATGCTGTGCCGGTAGCAGAGTTTACAGCTGCGCAAATTATACTTGCTAATAAGGGATATTTCCAATCTCTTCGTATGCTCAGGCGCGGTGAATTTGAAAAGGCTCACGAGTATTCCGTTGCTCACAGAGGCAACTACAACGCAAAAATTGGCATTGTAGGCGCTGGTATGATAGGAAAGAATGTTATTTCAATGCTCAAGCAGTATAAGCTTAAAATATATGTACACGATGAATTTCTTACAAAGGAAGCTATTGAGGCTCTTGGAGCAGAAAAAGCGACGCTTGAAGAAATTTTTGAAAATTGCGATATTGTATCTAATCATATGGCAAACGTGCCTGCTACTGTGGGTATGTTTAAGGAAAAGCACTTTAGACTTATGAAGGAAAATTCCGTATTTATAAACACAGGGCGAGGCGCGCAAGTTGACGAGGAGGCTATGCTAAGAGTATTAAAGGAGCGCGCCGATGTTACAGCCTTGCTCGATGTAACCATTGAGGAGCCACCAAGGTCGGATAGCGATTTTTATAAGCTTGACAACGTATTTTTAACCCCACACATAGCTGGAAGCCAATCTCAAGAGGTTGAAAGAATGTCTGATTATATAATCGAGCAATTTGAGAATCTTTTAAACGGAAAACCAACCAAATATGAAATCACTCTTGAAAAGCTAAAAACAATGGCGTAATGCAAATAACAGACACGCTGTGCCACTTTTTTACAAAAAATAAGGGGATGTTGCAACAAGTTTAGACCAAATAAGGACACATTCCCTCTTGAAATTAAGTATAAACATTTTTTTAGTAAAATTTTAAGGTTGAGAGCTTGCGGTTTTGTTGCAAGCTCTCTTCTTTTAATGTCTGTTTTTTAGGCGCGACCTCGCACTCTACCGTACGAAGTACGCCTACGTGTACGAATCTCGCCTTGGGCACATATTTCACTATCC
>JAGBEE010000035.1 GCA_017937135.1 Clostridia bacterium
AATTAAGTATAAACATTTATTTTAGTAAAATTTTAAGGTTGAGAGCTTGCGGTTTTGTTGCAAGCTCTCTTCATTTTAACATCTGTTTTTTAGGCGCGACCTCGCACTCTACCGTACGAAGTACGCCTACGTGTACGAATCTTGCCTTGGGCACATATTTCACTATCCCCCAAAAAAGGGGCGTCGCTTAATGCGACAGCCCCTTTTAATGCTTCGTTATGAAGTTTATATCCCTCAACAATAAATGTCAATATGGAGGTTAAAAAATGATAGTTTTTGATAAATTATGGCAGTTAATGAACGAAAAGGGTGTTTCCACTTATAAGCTACGTGAGGAATGCTCAATAGATTCCAAGACAATAAGGCGCTTAAAGGCAAATGAGAATATCGAAACAAAAACGCTTAACAAGCTATGTCAAGCACTAAATTGCAAAATTGAAGATATTATGGAATATATACCCGAATAAAAGCTTTATTAGATAATGATAAAATACTAAAAAAAGAGCAATCAGCATTTGTGAAGTGAACCCAAAAGTTTAGACACTTTTGAAGGTGCATATCATTGCCGATTGCTCTCTTTTTTTATGTAAATTTTAAATTTCTTTGTTTTTTACAGCCTTGAGCATTATTTCTGCGCTCTTTACGTTTGTTGCAAGAGGAATTGACTGCACGTCGCAAAGGCGAAGGAGCGCTGAAACGTCAGGCTCGTGTGGTTGGGAGGTTAGTGGGTCACGAAGGAAAACTATCAAATCAAGCTTGCCCTCAGCCACCATTGAGCCGATTTGCTGGTCACCACCTAATGGGCCACTCTTCATTCTTATTATGCTAAGCCCCGTTTCACCCATTACAAGCGTACCCGTTGTGCCTGTTGCATAAAGCTCGTGCTCGGCAAGGGTATCCTTGTATTTAATTGCAAGCTGTATCATTGCGTCCTTTTTCTTGTCGTGCGCTATAAGTGCAATTTTCATTTTTATTCTCCTATTTCTTCAAATCTGTATTTTTGCTTATTGTCGGGATATTTTTCTTTATCTACTAACGAATTGTACATCTCATAAGGGCGCGCCCATACCTTGCCTTCGTCGTTTACCTGCTCGTAAACAACAAGCACCTCGCCACTTTCTGTGTGCGTGCATATAGAAATTACTCGATATAATGTGCCCTTAAAATGTCGGTAAATTTTACCTATTTTAATTTCTCTTTTTTCACTTAAATCCTGCATTTATATGTAACAGCCTTCTTTTTAGTTACCTTGATGTCTCCATTTGGCAGGTAGATGTGCTTTTTAACGCCCTCGTTTTCACTTTCAACGCTAATTTCAAACACTCCCCTTGACTTTTTCCACTCTACACGCACATTTCCACCAATTGTGCTAACTGTTCCCTTAGCGCTATTTCTGCCCTTTATGTATGGCTTTATAGAAACTGATTTTTCGCCTACATTTTCAGTTCTGACTCCGAGCACGGTTGCGCTAAACTCATAAATAGCAATTGCTCCCCAAGCGTGACAGTCACTACGTGAATACTCGGGTGTTTCGGGCACGGTTGTGCAATTGAGCTTTAAAAGTCCCCTGTAGCTATCCATCATTTCCTTTGTCTTGTCGTAGAGTCCACAGCTCTCAAGTGCACGGAAGAAGAAATATGCAAATGCGTATGTGCTCTTCGCCTCTAAGGCAAGAGAGTTTTTCATAATTCTTCTTGCTTTTCTGCCACTTGCGACACCACTAAGCACGCACCAGGTTTGCATATGCTGTGAATAATAAATGTGATTTACATCGTCTGCGAAAAGACCTCTTTTTTCGTCCCAGAAATACTTTATGGTGTTCTTTTTAAGCATATTTGCAACGTCTAAGTATTCGTTTGCAACGTCGCCTCTGCCACAAATCATATTGAGCTTTGCAGCACACTGAAGGAAGTATGCCATCATAGGATTATAAATTCCAATATAGCCCTCGTTTACTCCGAGAGGAACGCCACCCTCACAGCCACGCTTTTGGTCGTAAACCCAAGGCTTTGCCCAGTCGATAAAGTTCCAATATTTGCTCTGTCCAACAAGTCCCTCATCGCTTAGGTGCTCTCTAAACCATTCAATAACACCGTCCATTGCGCGAAGGTGCTTTCTTACAAGTGACACATCGCCAAATCTTACATAGTGTGCATAGACCATAAATATAAAATAGAATTGGAAGGAAGGAATATGCTGTTCACCAACGCTTGGTGTACGTGAGGGCATTAGCCCATTTGCAAGCTGAGCCTGTGCAAAATCATCCATTGCCTTTCTTGCCAAAAGGTCATCATCTGTCAACTGATAGTTAAAGAGCATTTGAAGCGAGGTATCCATTGCGTATTGAAGCTGCTCATAGTATGGGCAGTCCTCATAGCTCTCGTGCATACAGCGCTGAAGGGTACGCACGCTGATTCCCCAAAGGGCGTTGTCGTCCTTCTTGCCAAAGTCGTAGTCCTCTCTTACGTCCATAGGATAGTTAACCTCGGTAAAGCTATCCATAATTACAGACACGTCCCCCGTTTTTTCAACCTTTATGAATCGGAAGCATCTGAACCAAAATGGCTCGAATATGTATTCATCATTATCGACTGTAACTGTATCAACCATTTCCTTATAAATACCATAGGAGCGGTCACATCTGTCGTTGTTTGTCTTTCCATCATCAGAGCCAAAGCACTCAAAATAATAGAGCTTTACAGTGCCCTTTCCACTAATTTTAAAGCGTGGGAAGCCAAAGGTTAAATAATCTGCCTCAAAATACTCGCCGTCGAATTTTATTATCTCGGTTTTATCCTTTAAGGAAAGGTTGGGAATGGGTCTTTTGTATAGGAACGCCATATTTGTTCCACCCCACCAAAAATGGTCAGCCTCACCATTGGAAACACCACAGAGCTTTACAGCACTTTCATATTCAAGCGCCTTTGCCTTTTTTGAATCTACAACCTCTCTTGTTGATGCTGAATAACAGCTCCAGCACTTAGGCTCCTGTACAATGCCCTCGTTTTTAGCGCATTGCCAGCTCTCATCTGCTACTATTGTGACATCACCACATTTAAGCTCGCAAGCAAGCATTAAAGCGCCCTTTCTCAAAACGCCCTCAATAGGTGTTGGCTTGCCCTCAACGTCGGTTGAATAAAGCTGTAATACCTCAACAAAAATTTCATTTTCACCAACCGTTAACACGTTTGTAATATCATATGTATCAAAGAAGGTTTTCTCGCGCGAGCCCTTGCAAGGACCAACGCCTATTCTTTGACCGTTTATGTAAAGCTTGTATCTTGCCTGTGCAGAGATTTCTATTGTCGCAGCCTTAACTACCTTTAAATCAAAGCTCTTTTTAAAGTAGTATATTTGCATATCGTGCGCGCCTGCGCCATTTTTCGTTATCCAGTTGCAATCCTTCATTTGTTTTTCCTTTTCTTTAATTATTTCTTGATTATTTCCTCAACCTCACAAATGTACATCTTGTGAAGCCCCGAATCCTTATAAAACCCCTTAGGAGTATCGCTAAAAAAGCCACTCTCTTTTATTTCATCAGCATAAGTCTTTTTTAAAAGCAGGGTAATTTCTGCGTCATCAAAAATGCACGCGCCGTCCTTCAGGGTATAGCTTAGATTACATTCCTTGAATTTGTCCACATCCCTGCCCGAATTTGTGCCGCAGTATGAAAGAGTCTTTTTTCTTTCCTCACCAAAGAACGAAAGGGACATTTTGCTTCCCTCTTCGCAAAATTCAAAGGTGTGTCTTTCCGGGCGCACGAATGCGAAAACGACCTCCTTGCCCCATAAAACGCCTGCTCCACCCCACGATACCGTCATCGTGTTTGACTCGCCATTTGGCTTTGTCGCAGTTAAAAGCGCTGCTTTTCCTATTTTTTCAACGAAATTAAAATCAAGACAGCTAAGCTTCAAAAAATCACCTCTTTTAATCGGATATATCTCAAATTTATTATATTAAAGACCTCTAAAAATATTATACGATATACTAAAAAAAATTGCAAGCATTATGCGCGTATTATAATAAAAATAAAATATTTTTTAATTTTACTTGACTTTATGGCGTATATATTATAAAATTATTATGTGTAGAAATTTAGTAGCTTTTGCTGCTTTTTGCATATGCAAGGCTTAGAGCCTTGAAATTTTAAATTTAATAATTGACAAAATCTAAAAGAAGGAGGATGAAAAAATGTGGTGGATTTATGTTGTAGCTGCTGCAGGCGGACTTTTAGTCGGTACAGTTGCTACTATAATAATAAAAAACCGTATGGCGCAAAAGGACTTGAATTCCAAGGAAGCTCAGGCAAAAAAGCTTCTTGAAAACGCTATGATGGCTGCCGAAACCAAGCGCAAGGAATATATGCTTGAGGCTAAGGAAGAAATTCTTGCTTCAAGAAAGGAGCTTGAGGCTGAGGTTAAGGAAAGACGCAGTGAGCTTACAAGACAGGAAACAAGACTTAATAATAAAGAGGAAAATCTTGACAAGAAGATTGATGCTTTAGAGAAAAAGGAAGAAGCGCTCCAAAAGAAGACTAAGGAAATCGACGAAACAAAGGAAAAGGTTCAACAGGTTCACGAGGCACAGCTTAAGCTCCTTGAGAAAATCTCAGGCTATAGCATGCAGGAGGCAAGGGCTTTGCTTATCAAAAACCTTGAGGACGACGTTAAGCACGAGCAGGCTCAAAAGCTCATAGAGCTTGAGGCTGAGTTCAAGGAAGAGGCTGACAAAAAAGCAAAGAACATCATTTCTCTTGCTATTGCAAGATGCGCTGCAGAGCACGTGTCTGAGGCTACTATCTCAGTTGTCGCTTTGCCAAACGATGAAATGAAGGGTAGAATTATCGGACGTGAGGGTCGTAATGTTCGCGCTATTGAAAATCTTACAGGCGTTGAGCTTATTATTGATGATACCCCTGAGGCAATTACGATTTCAGGCTTTGACCCTGTCAGACGTGAGGTAGCAAGAATCGCTATTGAAAAGCTTATTTCTGATGGTCGTATTCACCCAACGCGTATTGAGGAAACAGTTGAAAAGGCTAAGCGCGAGGTTGAGGCTACTATTAAGCAGGCAGGCGAGCGCGCAACCTTTGAAACAGGCGTACACGGTATAAATATTGAGCTAATTAAGCTTCTTGGTCGTCTTAAATACAGAACAAGCTATGGTCAAAATGTTCTTACACACTCTATTGAGGTTTCTGCTCTTGCAGGCGTTATGGCTGCCGAGCTTGGAGTTGATGTAACACTTGCTAAGCGCGCAGGTCTTTTGCACGATATTGGTAAGGCTCTCACAGCTGAAATTGAGGGCTCACACGTTCAAATCGGCGTTGACGTTGCTAAGAAGTACAAGGAATCCAAGGAGGTTATTCACGCAATTGAGGCTCACCACGGTGATGTTGAGGCTCAATCAATAATCGCAGTTATTGTTCAAGCAGCTGATGCTATCTCTGCTGCTCGTCCGGGCGCAAGACGTGAAAACCTTGAAAACTACATAAAAAGACTTGAAAAGCTCGAGGAAATCGCTAAGAGCTTTGACGGTGTTGAAAAGACCTTTGCTATTCAAGCAGGTCGTGAAATTCGTATCATGGTTAAGCCAGAGCAAATTGGTGATGATACTATGGCACTCGTTGCACGCGACATCGTTAAGAAAATCGAAAGCGAGCTTGAATATCCAGGTCAAATCAAGGTCAACCTTATTCGCGAAAGTCGCGTGGTTGACTATGCAAAATAATTTTTACACAATAGAGGGGGCTGCCGCATTAAGCGACCCCCTTTTTAATTGACAAATTAGAATTGATATGCTATAATATATTAAATGAACAATTTAACGGAGGGAAAAATGATTATTAAGGAATCAGCTGAAAATTATCTTGAATCTATTTTAGTAATCAAGCGCCAAAGGGGCGTTGTGCGTAGCATAGATATTGCAAACGACCTTGAGGTTTCAAAGCCAAGCGTCTCCGTTGCTATGAAAAACTTTCGCGAGGAGGGCTATATAACCGTTGATGAAAACGGGCACATAGACCTGACTGAGAAGGGACTCAAAATAGCTGAAAGAGTTTACGAAAGACACGAAATTATTTCAAAAACACTTATGCTTCTGGGCGTTGACGAGCAAACTGCACTTAATGACAGCTGTAAAATCGAGCACGTTATAAGCGAAAAAAGCTTTGAAAGGATAAAGGAGTTTTTGGAAAAACATACAAAATAATTGTTTAAACAACCTACAAATATAAACTATACACTACATAAGTAGTGTATTTTTTTACCTGTATAAAAAAATTAAAAAAATTTAAAATTACTATTGACAAACAATTTTTTATATGATACAATAAGTTGCGTTGCAAGATAATATGCTGGTGTGGCTCAATGGCAGAGCAGCTGATTTGTAATCAGCAGGTTGATGGTTCGACTCCGTTCACCAGCTCCAAATCTTGCAACACTTTTTGGGGGAATTCCCGAGCGGCCAAAGGGGGCAGACTGTAAATCTGTTGTCAACGACTTCGCTGGTCCGAATCCAGCTTCCCCCACCAACAAATAAGAGAGTACCTTGTGTACTCTCTTTTTTGCCCAAGGGATGCTGCGTACGAGGAACAGCCTTTTTGCTTTAGCAAAAATCTGGTTCGCAATTTGCGAGCAAGGAGAGGAAAGCTCGCTTGCATATACTGCGAGCAAATCTTGCCTTTTGGCAAGCATCCAGCCTTGCTATGATTTACTCTTTTAATTGGGAGAAATAGTACCTTGTGTACTCTCTTTTTTGTTGCAGGGATGCTGCGCATGAGGAACAGCCTTTTTGCTTTAGCAAAAATCTGGTTCGCAATTTGCGAGCAAGGAGAGGAAAGCTCGCTTGCATATACTGCGAGCAAATCTTGCCTTTTGGCAAGCATCCAGCCTTGCTATGAATATAAAAAATTTATCAGCATTGGGAGAATATCAAGTACCTTGTGTACTCTCTTTTTTGCCCAAGGAATGCTGCGTACGAGGAACAGCCTTTTTGCTTTAGCAAAAATCTGGTTCGCAATTTGCGAGCAAGGAGCAGCCTTTTTCTCCAAATCGAAAATATGAAATCAAAAGCCCTCTTTAAAGATAGCTCGTTTGCTTCTATAAAGAGGACTTTTTATATTCTATTATTTTACTGTATATCCCTGCTCCTCGATGGTTGAGATTAAAGCCTGTGTATCAACCTCTTTATTCAAGGTAATTTTCACGCTTGAGCTTTCGTGACTTGCCTGTGCGCTCTCTACCCCGTCAAGCGCTAAAAGAGCCTTGTTAACTCTCGCCTCGCAATGTGGGCACATCATACCCTCAACCTTTAGTGTAATTTCCATTTTTGTTTGCTCCTCTTTTTCTATAATATTTATTTTACTTTTCCTTTTATATGCTCTCTTTTCATTAAAGAAATTGAGCCTAAGGGCATTTGTAACCACACAAAAGCTTGATAAGCTCATTGCAAGCGCGCCTATCATTGGGCTTAGCTCCCAGCCGAAGAGCGACACAAATGCGCCTGCTGCAAGTGGTATTCCTATTAAATTATATATAAATGCCCAAAATAAATTCTGCTTTATATTTCTTATAGATGCGCGACTTAGCTTTATAGCTGAGGAAACGCCACTTAAGCTACCCTTAACCAAAACGACCTCGGCTGTGTCTATTGCTATATCTGTGCCACCACCGATAGCTATGCCTATATCAGCGCTTGCTAAGGCAGGCGCGTCGTTTATTCCGTCACCAACCATTATAACCTTGCCCTGCTTTTTAAAGTCGCTGACAACCTTTTCCTTTTCGTTTGGCATTACGCCTGCGATTATCTTATCAACGCCGACCTCGTTGCCTATTGCATTTGCGCTTAGCTCGTTATCTCCTGTGAGCATTACTATGTATAAGCCCATATCCCTAAGCGCCTTAATTGCCTCCTTGCTGTCGCTCTTAATGCTATCACGCACTGCTATTATGCCGAGGACAGTGTCGTTTTTAGCGAAAATCAGAGGTGTTTTTCCGTCCTTTGCAAGCTCGTCGTATTTTTCCCCTTGCTCGCTCGAAAGAGGTGTTTTTGCGCTTATATGCTTGTAACTACCACCAAGAAAGCTATCGCCATTTATTTTAGCGCCAACTCCACTGCCAAGATATATTTTAAAGTCCTCAGTATTAAGTGGCTCTATACCTAATTCCTTGGCTTTTTCCACTATTGCAAGCGCCAATGGGTGCTCGCTCTTATATTCAAGCGAATATGCGTATCTTAGTAGCTCATTCTCTGATATATCACCAAATGGAATAATATCTACAACCTCCGGCTTGCCACTTGTGATAGTGCCCGTCTTATCAAGCAACACTATATCAGCCTTGCCTGCCACCTCTAAGCTCTGTGCATTTTTAAATAGAATACCCTTTTTAGCTCCTACGCCGTTGCCAACCATAATAGCAACAGGTGTAGCAAGTCCTAAAGCACACGGACAGCTTATAACAAGCACGCAAATTCCCCTTGAAAGCGCGTAGCCGATTTCCTGTCCGACAAGTAGCCAAATTATAGTAGTTAAAAGTGCAACCAACATCACCACAGGAACAAAAAAGCCCGATACAGTGTCTGCAATTCGTGCAATTGGCGCCTTTGTAGAAACAGAATCGCTTACTGTTTTTATTATTTTCGCAAGCACCGTTTCGCCACTTTCGCACGTAGCCCTTGCCACTATATAGCCACTCTTATTTATTGTAGAGGCGTAAACCCTATCTCCCCTTGCTTTGTCAACCGGAATACTTTCTCCGTTCAACGAGGACTCGTCAACTGAGCACTCTCCATCAATTATTTCGCCATCTGTTGGTATGCTTCCCCCAGCCTTGACAACAAAAATCTCCCCTGTCTTAACCTCGCTTGCAGGAACTACCTTTTCCTCTCCGTTTACAAGAATAATAGCACTTTTTGGAGTTAAGTCCATAAGTCCCTTCAAGGCATTTGTTGTCTTGCCCTTTGAATAAGCCTCAAGCATTTTTCCAAGGGTAATAAGGACTAAAATCATTGCGCTTGACTCAAAATACAAGCCGTGCAAAAGCTCCTTTAATATCTCAGTGCTATTTTCCCTTGTCATAGCAAAAAGCACGCACAGGCTATATATAAATGAAGCACCTGAGCCAAGAGCTACAAGCGTATCCATATTGGGAGAAAGCTTAGCTATTCCCTTTACTCCGTTTATAAAGAATTTTTGATTTATTACAAGTATTATAGAGGCAAGTGTCATTTGCAAAATTGCTATTGCAATATAGTTACCCTCAAAAAAGCTCGGTAATGGGAAATTTAGCATATTATGCCCCATTGACACATACATAAGAGCAAGTAAAAATACGCCTGATACTATCAGCCTTTTCAAAAGCCTTGGCGTTTCAATATCCCTTAAGGAGTCGCTTCCATTTTGTAAGCTATTATGGCTATTGCCTTCCTTTTTTGCGCCATAGCCTGCATTTTTCACAGCCTCGACTATGTCGCCCTCGCTGGCAGTGCCCTCTACGTTCATAGAGTTGGTGAGCAGATTTACCTGACACAAGGAAACGCCCTCTACGCCCAAAACAGCCTTTTCTACCCTTCCTACGCACGCGGCACAGCTCATACCCGTTATCGTATATTTTTCCATATATTCTCTTTCCTGACTTGATTTTTACTACATACATTATATAATCTTTGAGCTTTTTTGTCAACTCCCTCGACTTTTCAAATTCCTTCATTATTATTCTATAAAATCAATTTTTATTAAAAATTAAGCAAAAATATTTTCAATTTTTTCAAAAAATGTCTTGACAAACATTGGAAGTTATGCTAAACTAACTGCGAAGTTAGTCTTGACTAACTTGATTTATTTACAAAGGAGGCTCCTATGACACTTAAGGATGTTAAGGTTGGAAATTCCACTAAGGTTGTTAAGGTTGAAGGCGAGGGCGCGCTCAGACGCAGAATAATGGATATGGGTATTACTAAGGGCGCACAGCTTTACGTAAGAAAGGTTGCTCCGCTTGGCGACCCCATTGAAATTACTGTTAGAGGCTATGAGCTTTCGATACGAAAATCGGATGCAAAAATGATAATAGTTGAATAATTTTTAATCACAGGTTAGTTTAAACTAACTCAAAGGAAGGTAGAATAATGAAAATTGCATTAGTCGGAAATCCGAACTGCGGTAAAACGACTCTGTTTAATGCCTTGACAGGCGCTAACCAATACGTTGGCAACTGGCCAGGCGTTACAGTTGAAAAGAAGGAAGGAAAATTAAAGTGGCAAAAGGACGTAACCGTTACTGATTTGCCAGGAATATATTCCCTCTCTCCATACTCACCCGAGGAGATAATTGCAAGAAATTATCTCGTAAACGAAAGTCCTGATGTTATATTCAACATTTTGGACGGAACAAATCTTGAAAGAAATCTATACCTGACCTCTCAGCTTTGCGAATTTGGAATTCCTATGGTTGTTGCGATAAATATGATGGATATTCTTCGCAAAAATGGTCAAAACGTTGATATAGAGCACCTTAGTAAAAGGCTTGGATGCAAGGTTGTTGAAATCTCTGCTCTTAAAAACACAGGCACTAAGGAGGCGATTGATGAGGCAATTAGGCTCGCAGGCACTAAAACAACAGTAATAAATACTCCATTTGATAAGGATACTGAAAATGCTCTTAGCGAGATTTCAAATATCGCTCTCGAAGGCGTTAACGAAAACAAAAAACGCTGGTTTAGTGTAAAGCTCTTTGAGCGCGATATGGAGGTTTCAAGGACTCTTGGATTAAACGAGGCTACTATTTCCAAAATAGAGGCAATAATTAAGTCAGTTGAAGAAAAGCTTGATGATGATGCCGAGGGAATTATCATAAACGAGCGATACAATTACATAACAGACGTTTTAGTTAAGAAGGAAAATATCAAAGTCGGCTCTGAAAAGCTCACGCTTTCCGATAAAATTGACAAATTTGTTACAAACAGATTCCTTGCCTTGCCAATATTTGGACTTATTATTTTCTTAGTTTACTATATTTCAGTAACAACAGTTGGCACATGGGCAACCGACTGGGCAAATGACGGTCTTTTCGGTGATGGCTTCCACCTTTTCGGCATTGGCGGTAGCGCATACGAGGAAGCAATGGACGAATACGCAAATGATAACCTTTTTAACAATGAGGAATTAAAGTCCACGCTTGAAGAAGCAGTTAAAAAAGAGGTTATCGGCGCGCAAAATATGCTTGATGCTCTAAACGACGGTAGCTTCGGCGACTTTGACGAGGCGTATGGCACGTACTCCCCTGCCCTTGATGAGGCTAATCTTAGTATCTCACATATTTATGATGAATTTATAGAGAGTGAGGGCGTTCCCTCTCCAAGTGACTACGGTCTTTGGCTACACGGTGTCCCTGTTTTATTTGATATGATGCTCCTTAACGAGAGTGGCGAGCCTATCGTTGCCGAGTGGTTTTACAGTCTTGTTCAAGACGGTATCATTGGCGGAGTTGGCGCAGTGCTTGGCTTTGTGCCACAAATTTTAGTTCTCTTTATCCTTCTTGCCTTCTTAGAGGCTTGTGGATATATGTCAAGAATAGCATTCGTGCTTGACAGAATTTTCAGGCGCTTCGGTCTTAGCGGTAAGTCCTTTATCCCTATGCTTGTAGGTACGGGCTGTGGTGTGCCGGGAATTATGGCGTCAAGAACCATAGAGAGCGAAAAGGACCGTCGAATGACTATTATTACAACGACCTTTATTCCCTGTGGCGCTAAGCTCCCAATTATAGCTCTTGTAGCATCAACACTATTTGGCGGCGCTTGGTGGGTTGCTCCGTCTGCTTACTTTATCGGTATTGGAGCAGTAATTATTTCAGGTATAATTTTAAAGAAAACAAAGCTCTTTGCATCGGACCCTGTTCCTTTCATTATGGAGCTTCCCGAATATCATATGCCCACACTTGGAAACGTAATGCGCTCTATGTGGGAAAGAGGCTGGTCGTTTATTAAAAAGGCAGGAACAATTATTCTATTGTCCGCTATAATAATCTGGCTCGGCTCTAACTTCTATATGTACGAGGGCAGTTACACATTTGTTAGCAACCTTTCAGACGAGGCGCTTGCAACTCTCGACCTTGGCGACACTATTCTCGGTGGCTTTGGTATCGCCCTTGGCTGGCTCTTTGCACCTCTTGGCTTCTCCTCTATTGAGGCAACGGTTGCAACCTTTATGGGCCTTGTAGCTAAGGAGGAGGTTGTTGCTGTATTTGGTGTACTCAACTTTGCAAGCATGGGCAAGCTCGCAGGCTTCTCATTCCTTATATTTAACCTTCTTTGCGCTCCGTGCTTTGCTGCAATTGGCGCAATAAAGCGTGAAATGAACTCGGCAAAATGGACTTGGTTCGCAATAGGCTATCAATGTGGATTCGCTTACTTAATTTCGTTCATCGTATATCAGCTTGGCTGTCTGTTCTCACCAAGCCTTGAGGCAAGCGTATTCGGCTCAATAGTAGCATTTATAGCTTTGTTCGGCTTAATTTATATGCTTGTTAAACCTGCTAAGTTCTCTCTTTGGGCAAAAATCAAGGGGCTTTTTAAAAAGAGTGAGGAAAAGGAAGCGAGCATAAACTAAAAATAATTTAATTAAGGGGGCTATTCTTATGCTACCAACAATAATAGGCGTAGGTATTCTTGCCATAATAGTGGGCGCTATTTTGGCTGTTATGATAATTGACAAGAAAAAGGGTAAATCCTCGTGTGGCTCTAACTGCGCGCATTGTATAATGGCAGATAAATGTCACCCACAAAAAAACAATAATAAGAAATAAAAATCTTTTATCCTTCCAAAAGCTTTATTTGCTTTAGAACGAAAAGAAGCACTAAACGGGCTGATTGAAGTGAACCCCATTTAGTTCACAAAAAACAAAAAACGGCATAATGAAGAACAGGAAGAGGAAATCACCTTTTCCTGTTTTTTAATCGAGTTGTATTGTAAAAAATCAGCCAATCTTCAACAAGGGATAGATATTCTTGA